>NZ_MJLZ01000022.1 GCF_003666245.1 Brenneria alni | reverse complement strand
CTGCCGGCGGGTCAGCCGCCACGCCGGGTTGGACGGTGAACGGCTGGACTCGCCTTCACCGGGCAGGACGAATATGGCCCGGTTGAATTCGCCGTCGGTCAGCGTCGCCACGCCGTGATCCAGCGTCAGATCCATATCCCAGTTGCAACGCCACAGCGACCCCAGCAATCCCGGCTGGCGCTCACCGCCGGAACGGTAATACCGTTTCAGCAGCAGCGGTAAAACACCGGACAACTGGAAATCGGTACGCCAGTCAACCACATAGCCCGTGGCCATATCCACCGGCTCCCCCTCGCTCCGGCAGTTGCCTGAGTTGGCGCAGTTGGCTTGATCCCTTTCACCGGCTTTTTTCTGTTGTTCTGCGGCGTCGGGCTGCGTATCCTGGCTTCTGCCCGCGTTGGCGTCCTCGGTTTTATGCTTCGCCCCCTTGCTGCGCGCCGAGCCGTTTTTTCGTGTCACCACCTTGCCGATAAATTCCGTTATCTTTGACTCAATCTCCGTCAGCGCCGTATCGAATTTCGTCAGCAAATCATCCAGCGTTTTAATGATCCCAACGAGGCTGTCTTTCATCACCGCGACCATCCAGCCGCCTTTGGCCTGTGACTCCGCCAGCATTTTTTTCAGCGCCGCGATAAGGTTTTGCAGCAAGGTTTTCGCCTGCGCGCCATAGTTGCGCAATTCGCCGCGCAGCCTGGCCAGCCCTTTCACCAGATTGCCGTCGGACAGCCCGCGAATAACCCTGATGGCGAACTGTATCGCTTCCGGCGACCCCTTCTCCAACGCCCGGATAATGGCCCGGCCGCTGACTTTGAGCGCATCCCCCAGCCCCGGTATCACCCCGATGGCGCACAGTGCCCCCTCGGCAATGTGCAGCGTATCGTTCAGTTTGGCGGGCTCCTTAGACGAGCGCCACCCCCACTCCCCTATCGCATACACATCCAGCGCCTGCCCCACCACCGGAATAAACCCCAGCGCGATTTCACAGACCAGCAACACGGCGGCGGAGGTGCCGCCACTCTTGTCCGCCACCTCCGCCGCCAACTGGCTCTGATGAATTTTGTTGATTGCACGCTTCAGTCCGACACTGCCGGCGTTGATTTTTTTATCCAGTTCCCAGAACCGGTCGTATGCCTTGCGATATTCAGGGGGAATATCGCTGAAAATGCCGCCCAAAAAGCCCGTATTGTCGATATCAACGGTGCTGTCGTCGCTGTCATCCGCGTCATATTCCAGCAACCCTTGTTTATGCAACAGCAAAAACAGCGTGAAATACTCCCCCGCCAGCACCGCGTAATCCGGGTTGGCCTGCAATACCGGGTTATTCTCCACTGTTACTCTGGGCTGAAACTCGTCATCCCCCTCATCCAGCAGAAGCTCAAAGGCGCCGCACCCCATGTCGACGATATGGCACAGGCCGTTGGCGTCCGTCTTGCCGTGGATTTCCGTGCCGTTGCTGTCGGTCAACACGAACGGCGCATTTGGCACCGGCCTGCCGGAATCATAGTGATAACGGATGATGACCTCGCAGCCGCAAGCAGAGCAGCCGCCGGAGATTTTGTTGTCGGTGGAGAAATTTTTTGCCGCCGCTTCCCCGCTGGTCATTAGCGCGGCCTGTTTATCCTGATTCATTGTGACTCCCTGTTAGGCTTTTTCGTTTTCCAGTTGCGATCTTACCCAGTAACAATAGACACAGCCCTAAGCGAGGCTTCTTTCCTCAAATTGTATCGGACTCAACCCGCCACAGGCACTATGTCGTAGCAGCAACCCTTTGCACTCATGCTGCATACCAGCCGCTACGCGAGACACGCAGTACCCGCGCAAGACGTAGAGCTCGGAGTCATGCAGGCCGAGCTCACGGGCGGCTTTATTAGCCACGCCGATGCGGTTCGCAAGTGCCAACGCCTGCTGGCGAAACTTCAGGGTATATTGATCAGGGGATGTTTTCTTCACAGATTTTGCTTGCGTCATGGTTCTCCTTGTTAACGAATTTACCTGCTTAACAGCGTATCCACTATTCGTGGATAGGATCAGGTCAGATGCAGCCATCGGCATCGTCCTCCCGCACAACGTCAGTGCAACGATGCACTACAACCAGACAAAGAACATTAACTTTCCCCACAACGCGGATGATTTTTGCCCTGACACCCCGTCATCGTTTTCATTAATTATCATTCAATAACAATAATATAGATATTTTCTTCGCATTTTCTTTGTTCAGATAACAGACTGGCACGTTTCATGCTTTTGTAATTTCATGCAAGTTACTTGAATTAAAAGCACGTCACTTTCACCAGGGGGAATGCCATGATACTTCGCAAATTCGCCGCCGCTTTCTGCGCCTCTACACTGTGTGCTGTCAGCGTCCTCGCCTTTCCTGCCCACGGCGCCGATCTGCTGGACAGGATTACCACCGGCAAGACCATCACCATTGCCACCGAAGCGCGCTATGCGCCGTTTGAGTTCGTTCAGGACGGGAAAATCGTCGGTTACGACGTTGATCTGATGAACCATATTTTGCAAAAAAGCCTGCCGGGCGTGAAAGTGAAACAGCTCGATCTGCCGTTTCAGGGGATTCTGCCGGGGCTGGATGCAAAAAAATTCGATTTCGTGGTCACGGCAGTTACCGTTAACAAGCAGCGGATTGAACATTTTGCATTTACCATGCCGATTGCCGAATCCACCGTCGCCTTGCTCAAGCGCGAAAGCGATACTTCTATTGCCTCGCTGGACGATCTCAGCGGCAAAGTGGTCGGCTCACAGGCCGGATCCGGTCAGTTGCAGATTTTGCAGTCGTTCAATGAACAGTTAAAAGCCAGCGGCAAGCCCGGCATCAAAGAAATCAAACAGTATGTCTCCTTTGATGAAGCCTATGCGGATCTGGCGAACAAACGGCTTGACGGCGTCGCCCAGTCGCTGGCGAATCTTGGCCCGCTGATCAAAAGCCGCCCCGGCATCTTCAGCACGCTAGAACCGATGCTCGGCCCGACCACCTATTTTGGCTGGGTAGGACGTAAAGATGAAGATAGCGCCCGGTTGGTAAAACTGTTCAGTGACGGCATTGCCGAAGCCAACCGCGACGGTACGATGAAAGCGCTGCAAGACAAATGGTTTGGCTTCACCATGACCGTTCCAGCCGATCACATGCCTGCGCCGAGTCTGTAAGGGACACGTATGGCCGATTTTTACCGGCTGTTCCTCTCCTGGCTTCCCGACTTACTCAACGGGGCGGTGACCACCGCATCGTTGTGCCTGACCGCCATCGTCGCCGGCTTTTTTGTCGGCGTGGGGATCCATCTGATGGAACGCAGCCCGATGCGGCTGTGGCGGAATATCGCCAACGCCTGGGTCAGCCTGTTCCGTGGCACACCGGTGCTGGCGCAGATGCTGCTGTGCTTTTATCTGCCCGGTGAACTGGGGCTGGAAATTTCCAGCTATCTCGCCGCCGTTCTGGCCCTGACGCTCAATACCGCCGCCTACCAGTCACAAATCCTGCGCAGCGGCTTTGCCGCCATCCCGCCCGGCCAGTTGGAAGCGGCGGCGATCTGCGGCCTGAATTCTCGCCAGACTCTGTGGCGCATTCAGGTGCCGCAAGTGCTGCGCCTGACGTTGCCGTCCTTGATCTCTGAACTGATCGACGTGGTGAAAGCCTCCGCCGTGGTGTCGGTTATCGCCATTACCGACCTGATGCGAGTGGGCCAGCAACTGGCCTCGTCAACCTATCAGCCTTTGCAGGTGTATATCGCCACGGCGCTGGTCTATCTGCTGCTGACCAGCCTGCTCGCGCTGCTGGGCCGCTATTTTGAACGCCGCTGGGTGAAGGAAAGAACATGACCGATCTGCTTCTCTACCTGCCTGACTACCTGCGCGCCACCGGCGTCACCCTGTGGATCAGCGCCTGCTCGGCGGTGCTGGGCGCGTTGCTCGGTTTCGCCCTACATGCGACGTGCCGTCAGCAGCGGGCGCTCTATGCCGCATGGCGCGTCTATGTCTGGCTGATTCGCGGCACCCCTTATCTGGCGCAGTTGGCGGTCATCTATTTCGGTCTGCCGTCGGTCGGCATTATGTTGAGCGCCATTGAAGCCACCATTTTGTCGTTGACGTTATACAGCGCCGCCTATTTTGGCGAAATTTTCCGCGCCAGTTGGCAGAGCATTGGCCGTGGTCAGTTGGAAGCGGCGGCGGCGCATAATATTTCGCCGTGGCAGAGCTTCTGGCATATCCAGACGCCGCAGGCAATGCGTTTCAGCCTGCCGCTGCTCGGCAATCAGTTCATTCTGACCATTAAAGAAAGCGCGGTGGCCTCGGTGATCACCGTGCCCGAACTCACCATGACGACCGGACAGATCGTCGCCAATACCTATACCTACGTCCTGCCCTACGCTTTGCTGATCCTGAGCTACTGGCTGCTGGCGCAGGCCGTCAGCCTGAGCATTCACCTGTTCAGCCGCTGGCAGACCTCTAAAGGATAACCCTATGGCTGAAACCCTTATCGAACTGCGCGATGTCGGCAAATCGTTTGATGGCAACCGGGTGCTGAAAAATATCAATCTGGCCGTCGATGCCGGCGAGATCGTCACGCTGATCGGCCCGTCGGGATCGGGCAAAACCACCGCGCTGCGCTGCATGAACTTTCTGGAAGCCTATGATGAAGGGGAGATCTGGATTAAAGGCCAGTTGTTAGGCTACAGCGGGCCGGGGCGCGAACCACAACACCGTGACAGCCCGGCGCTGATTGCCGACGTGCGCCGTCCGCTGGCGATGGTATTTCAACAATTCAATCTGTGGCCGCATATGACGGTGCTGGAGAACGTCACCGCGCCGCTGGTGCTGGGGAAAAAACTGCCGCGTCATCAGGCCCGGCAACGTGCCGCCGCCGCGCTGGCGCAGGTCGGTATGACGGAAAAGGCCGATGCCTGGCCGTCGCGCCTGTCGGGCGGACAGCAGCAGCGCGTCGGCATTGCCCGTGCGCTGGCGCTGGAACCGGAACTGCTGTTGCTGGACGAGCCAACTTCCGCGCTCGACCCCGAACGGGTCGAGGAAGTGCTGGACGTGATAAAAGCGCTCGCGGGCAGAGGTATTACTATGGTGATGGTCACGCATGAGATGTCATTCGCCGCCCATATCTCTTCGCGCATCGTGTTTATGGCGGACGGCGGCGTGGTGGAAAGCGGGCCGCCGGGTACGCTGTTGCGTAATCCGCAAACTGAACGCCTGCGGGCCTTTCTTGCGCCGTGGTTCAGAAGCCCGCTGCAACTTAATGAATCGGAGTTCGTCAATGGTCAGTGAACCGGCCAAAAAAGCCGCTGATGGTGTCAGCCAGACACGTCTGCTCGATAATCTGGCCGCCTTGTCGCGCTTCGGCGCGCTGGCCTCCGGCGGGGTAAACCGTCAGGCGCTTTCCGCAGAAGATCTGGACGCGAGAACGTGGCTTATCGATCTGGCGCGATCGCTGGGCTGCGAGGTGTCCACCGATAGTTGCGCCAACCTGTTTATTCGCCGTGCGGGATTGCAGGATCTGCCGCCGGTGGTCACCGGCAGCCATATGGATACCCAGCCATGCGGCGGCAATCTGGATGGGTGCTACGGCGTTATGGCGGGCATCGAATGCATTGCCGCGCTCAATGAGGCTGGCATCGTTACCCAGCGGCCAGTGGAAGTGGTGGTCTGGACCAATGAGGAAGGCAGCCGCTTCGCCCCCGGCGCTATGGGTTCCAGCGCCTTTGTCGATCCAGGCCGTCTGGCAGGCTATCTGCAAAATCGCGATCAGGACGGCGTGACGGTCGGCGCGGCGCTGGCCGACTGTCACCGCCGCTTTGCCTCCCTGCCGCGCCGCGCCGCCTACCCGATGGCGGCATTTATCGAGCTGCATATCGAACAAGGGCCGGTGCTTGAACAGGCCGGGCTGTCGCTGGCGACCGTACAGGGCATTCAGGGCGTTCGCTGGTATCAGGTTCGCTGCCTCGGTCAGAGCGCCCATGCCGGCACCACGCCAATGGGCAGCCGCAAAGATGCCATGACGTTGGCGCGCCGCCTGGCGGATCGCATTGAGCAGGGCGTGGCCGAGGTGCCAGCCGATCAACTACGCTTAACCTTTGGCTGCTGGCAGGTGACGCCGAACGCCATCAACACCGTGGCGAGCGAAGTCAGCTTCACCGTCGATTTCCGCCATCCCGACGCCGCCGTTTTAGCCCGCTTTGACGCGGTGATGGCTGGCCTTGCCGCAGACGACGTCGCCGTGACGTCATCACTGTTTCAGCCGCCGGTCGCCTTTGACCGTCATCTGCTGGCGCAACAACAGGCGTGCTGCGATGCGCTGGACATTCCGACCGGCCAACTGGTTTCCGGCGCCTTCCATGATGCAATGTATCTGGCCCGGCACTGCCCGACCAGTATGTTTTTCGTCCCAAGCCGTAACGGCATCAGCCACAACCCGGCTGAATATACCGATCCCCATTCGCTCTGGCTTGGCGCCAGAGCCCTCGCCTGCTGTCTGACAGAACTGGCAAACCCATCAACAGGAGTCAATCCATGAGCACAATCCACTACCCTGCCTGCTGTGAAAAAGATAACGGCACCGCACTGGGCACCAATGCCACCGCCACCTCTCCGATTTCAGCCGACGGCACGCCGGTTCTCGGTGAGCAATATACGGTGCCTGCCCGCTGTGGCCGCGCCGTGCGCCTGCAAAAAGGGCAGATTATCCGCATTATCAATACCCCCGGAAGTCAGGTGTGTGATACCTGGCTGTTCAATAGCGAAGACCTGAGCGAGTTCTCTTCTATGGAGCACACCCGCGCATTTATCGACAAAATCATCCCCAAACCGGGTGATGTGCTGGTCACCAACCAGCGCCGCCCCATCGGCACGTTGCTGACCGATACCTCGCCGGGCGTGCACGACACCATGATTGCCGCCTGCGACCTGTTCCGCTACAGCAATATGGGGATCACCGAATATCACGACAGTTGCGCCGATAATATGCGTCTGGCGCTCAACGCCATCGGCCTGCGCGCCCGCGAAGTGCCGCAGCCGCTGAACCTGTGGATGAATACCCCGGTTAACCCCGATTACACTATTTCCTGGCTGCCCGCCGTCAGCAAAGCCGGCGACTATGTCGAGATCCGCGCCGAACTGGACTGCATCGTGGTTATGTCTGCCTGCCCGCAGGACATCGTGCCAATCAATGGTTGTAATCCTCAGGCAATTCATTTTAGTGTAACGGACTAATCAGCCATGCTGCCCGTTATCAGGCTGACGACGGGCAGCGTCTACTTTCACAACCGATAACTCGTTATGAAAAAAAACGGCGACACCAGCGGTACAGTATTATCCAATCTTGGTATGCGGCTACGACATGCTCGTCTGGCGCAGGAAATGACCTTAAAACAGTTGGCGCAGAAGGTGGAATGCTCTGAAAGCCTGCTCTCTAAACTGGAAAACGACGTCGCCACGCCGTCTCTGGCGATGCTCCACCGGCTGGCCCGTGCGCTGGAAACCAATATTTCAGATCTGATGGCGGAAAACTGGGTGACGGATTCACCGGTGCTTAAACCGGATCAGCGGCGGCGAAAACGTTTCCTGCAACGCAACAAGCAGGGCGGCATCGAACTGGAAAACCTGACCTATAACCATAAAGGCGGATTGTTACAGGGCAATATCCACATTATTGAGCCTGGTGTGGCCAGCGATGGTCTGATTGAACACCACGGCGAAGAGATGGGGTATGTGTTATCCGGCGAAATCGAATTATATCTGGGCGAAGAAACCCACCGGTTAACCGCCGGGGATTCCTTTTATTTCCCCAGCCATATCCCCCACGGTTATTGCAACATTGGCGAAACGGTGGCGCACGTGCTGTGGGTCAATACGCCGGTTACGTTCTGAATCGCGGTGACTCGCCGCGTTAACCCACCTCATGCTTCCCCTTTTAGTCTGGCCGCTGCAAGTCCTGCGGCCAGCATGTCCGCTGAAAAACCGGCTTCTTTCCTCTCCCTCTGCGCATTAAGCGGCCAAAATGGTCTTATACTGAACTTTTTAAGTGCAAAAATCGCACGTCTTGCTCCATTTCGGCACAGCGGCGTCAGCTTGCCGTGCGGCGGAGAGCAAAGGTAGCGCGCTTTATTTCTTCCACCCCAACAATTACGGATGACGACAACCCCTTGCTGGACGCGGTCTGACGCGTTTTTTACCCGCCGTGGCCGCCACCTTGCTCCGCCTGTCGATAAACATTTTTCCGTGGGATTCAGATGGACAAAAAGCAGGCATGAAATTTGCTTTACTTAAACTCAAGTTACTTGAAAGAAAGTTAACATCATTGAACTGGAGAACGAAAATGACCACATTTTTTCCCCCACGTCCTTTTGCCGCACTCGTCCGGGTCGCCGCCGTAGCCGCTGTTTCAATAACGCTTGCTTGCGCCAGCGTGGTCAGCGCCCAGCCATTGAAGGTAGCCATTGTGATGGCCGGCAATATCACCGACCACTCGTTTAATCAGTCCGGTTATGAGGGGGTGATGCAGGCGGGCAAAGCGTTGGATATTGAAGTGGCTTACAGCGAGAAAGTGCCCCAGCCCGACCAGGCCCGCGCCCTGTCTGATTATGCCCGCCGCGGCTACGACATCGTGATCGGCCACGGCGGTGAATTTCAGGATGCGGTCGATCGGGTCGCCAAACGTAACGCCAACACCCAGTTTCTGATCGTCAACGGCACCAAAAGCGGCGGCAACGTCTCCACGCTGGCTTTTGACATGAAGGATATGGGTTATGTCATTGGCTATATCGGCGGTAAAAGTTCGAAAACCGGCGTCGGCGGCTTTATCGGCGCACAGAAAATCAAAGCCTATACCGATCTGAACGAGGGTTTCGTTGAGGGCTTCAAAGCCGCACGACCGGACGGCAAGGTACTCAGCGCCTGGACCAACGACTGGGACGATCTGGCCAAAGGGAAAGAAGCGGCGCTGAATCTGATCGACCAGCAGGCGGATGCCCTGTTCCCCACTATGGATAATGCGGTGCTTGGCAGCCTGCAAGCCGTCAGAGAGAAAAATAAGCAGGGCTTCGGCATTTATTATGATGCGCTGAAAGACTGGCCGGACAACCTGCTGCAATCGGCGGTACTGGATATGCGCGGCGCACTGCTGGCTATCCTGACGCAAGCCCAAAGCGGGCCGCTGGCAGGCAAAGCCTATGTCTACGGCTTCGAAACCCCAGCCGCGTTTCGTCTGGGCAGTTATGGCAAAGCGGTGTCAGAACAGACCAAAAACGACGTCGCCGCATTGATTGAGGAGATCAAGCAACGCAACGCCGCCGCGGCAGTACAGCCGTAATGAGTTATCTCAGCATTGAAGGCCTGAGTAAGCGGTTCGGCGATTTCACCGCGCTGGATACGGTTTCGCTTAACGTCAGCCAGGGCAGTATCCATGCGGTGCTGGGCGAAAACGGCGCCGGTAAAACCACGCTGATGAATATCCTGTACGGTCTGTACCAGCCCGATAGCGGGCGCATCAGCCTGGCGGGCAAGCCGCTGAAAGTTTCCTCCCCCAGACAGGCGCTGGACTGCGGTCTGGGGATGATCCACCAGCACTTTATGCTGGTGGATAACCTAACGGTGCTGGAAAACGTCATTCTCGGCTACTCCGGCGGGCTGCGGCTCAGGCTGGCGGAACACCGCCGCAGGCTCATCGAACTGAGCGAGCAGGTCGGTCTGGATATCAACCCGAACCACCCAATATGGCAATTGCCTATCGGGATGCGCCAGCGGGTTGAGATCCTCAAGGTGCTCTATCGCAATGTGGATGTGCTGATCCTCGACGAACCCAGCAGCGTACTCGGCCCCGACGAGATAACATCGTTTTTGCAGATTCTGGCCAAACTGCGCAGCATGGGAAAAACCATGCTGTTCATTACCCATAAGCTGGATGAAGTGTTCCAGGTGTGCGATCGGGTGACGGTGCTGCGCCGCGGCAAAGTCGCCGGGCACGCGGAAATTGCCGACACTACGCCACAGGCGGTGTCGCGCATGATGGTCGGACGCGACCTGACCAGGCCGCCCGATTTGCCGCCAATGCCGCAGGGAGAGGTGGTGCTGGCGGTAACCACGCTCAACGCCCGCAACGATCGGGGTATGCAGGCGCTGCATGATATTTCGTTCCAGATCCGCGCCGGTGAGGTACTGGGTATCGCCGGGGTTGATGGCAACGGCCAGTCAGAGCTGGCCGAAACCATCACCGGGCTGCGCCAACCCACCTCCGGCGACGTCAGCGTGCGGGGGGAGTCGATGCTGGATTATGACGTGGGCGAACGCCGTCACCGCTTCAACGTAGGGTATGTTCCCGAAGATCGCCACAGTACCGGCCTGGTTCTGGACTTTTCCCTGTGGCAAAACGCCATGCTGCGTGACGCCCACCGTACCCCCTTTGCCCGTCGCGGGCTGATCAACGCCCGGAAAACCCAGGACATCACCCGCGGCTGGTGCGAAAAATACGATATTCGTATGCACTCGGTTAACCAGCCGGTTCGCTTCCTGTCCGGCGGTAATCAGCAAAAATTGATCTTTGCCCGTGAAGTGGAATGCGATCCGGCGCTGCTGGTGGTGATGCAGCCCTGCAAAGGGCTTGATGTCGGCGCCATTGAGGCGGTACAGCGCGTGGTGCGCCAACAGCGCGAGCTGGGCAAGGCAATCCTCTATATTTCGACCGAACTGGATGAGATCATGGCCATTTCCGATCGCATCGGCGTGATGTGCGCCGGGCAGCTCACCGGGATGCTGACGCGGGCAGAAGCAACCACAGAACGTATCGGCGAGCTGATGACCAGCGATGCCGTCGAGGATATCCACCATGAATAACCTGCGGCAAGCGCTCTATAGTTTACGCATGGTGTGGGCGGTGCTGGCCGCCTTTGCCGTCGGTTCATTACTGATTCTGGCGACCGATCACAATCCTATCGAGGCCTATGGCGCGCTGTTTCAGGGCGCATTTTTCGACTACTACGGTCTGGCCGATACGCTGATCAAAATGTGCCCTATGCTGCTGGCCGGGCTGGCGGTGATCATTCCGATGCGTTGCGGCCTGCTGAACGTGGGTGGCGAAGGGCAGATTTACATCGGCGGGCTGGCGGCGGCGGCGGTCGCCCTCTACCTGCCTGCGGCGCCCGCCTGGCTGCATCTGCTATTGTGCCTGCTGGCCGGTATGCTGGGCGGCGGGCTGTGGGGCGCGATCCCAGGTTATCTGCGCGCCACCCGTGGCATCAATGAGGTGATCGTGACGCTGCTGATGAACTACGTCGGTATCAATATCGTCAGCTATTTCGCTGGCGGCCCGATGATGCAGGACGGCGCGCCTTACCCCTACTCCAATGAAATCAGCGACAGCCTGTGGTTGCCGATCTTTCTGCCGCACACCGACACCCATATCGGCGTGTTTATTGCCGTCGCGCTAAGTCTGCTGGTGTTCTGGGTGTTGCGCTACACCACCGTCGGCTTTTCCATGGCGGCGGTGGGCAAAAGCCCAAAAGCGGCGCACTATGCCGGCATGTCCATCAAGCGCCATATCATCGGCAGCATGACAGCCGGCGGCGCGGTGGCGGGGCTGGCCGGTGCCATTGAGGTGGTGGGCGTCAAATACCGGCTATATCATCTGTTCAGTCCCGGCTACGGTTACGATGGCATCGTGGTGGCGTTTATGGCCGGCCTCAATCCGCTGTTCGCTGCACTGTCCGCCTTTTTCCTCGCCGGGTTAAGCACCGGGGCGCAATTCATGCAGCGGGCCATCGGGCTTGATGTTACGGCGATTGAAGCCCTGCGCGGCCTGATCGTCATCTTTGTGGCGGCAGGTCTGATCTGGAAACTCCGGCAGCAAAAACCGCCCGCCGCCGTCGACCCCCTCGTCTCTTCCACTCTCTCTTCCCAGAGGCAAAAATGATGGATGCCACCTATCTTGCGATTGTCTCGACAGGGTTGCGCCTGTCAGTCCCGCTGATCTTCGCCGCGTTGGGCGGCATCTGGTCAGAACGCGCCGGTGTGTTCAATCTTGCGCTGGAAGGCAGCCTGCTGTGCGGGGCTTTCGGCGCGGCGCTGGGCAGTTTCTATTTCCACAGCGCCTGGGCGGGGCTGGCGGTCGGGTTGTTCGCCGCCGGACTGACCGGCCTGCTGCTCGCGGTGATGACCGTCTGGCTGTCGATCAATCAGATGGTGGCGGGCATTGCCATCAATATGTTCGCCATCGGGATAACCGCCTTTCTCTCGCGCATCGTGTTCAGCGGACAAGGCGCGTCTGACAGCCTGACGGGCTTTTCCACTTTCGCCATTCCCGGTCTGTCGTCCATTCCGGTAGTCGGCAACCTGCTGTTCAATCAGGATTTTCTGGTGTACCTGATGTACGCGCTGGTGCCGCTGGCCTGGTGGTTACTGTTTCATACTTTCTGGGGGCTGAACCTGCGCGCCACCGGCGAGTATCCGCGGGCGGTCGACAGCGCCGGTTTGTCGGTGTTTGGCATTCGCTTTATCAGCGTGGTCGGATCGGGAGTGATTGCCGGTCTTGGCGGCTGCTATCTGGTGCTGTCACAGGTGTTTATGTTCACCGAACATATGAGCGCCGGCAAAGGCTTTATCGCGCTGGCCGCGCTGATACTTGGCCGCTGGCACCCAATCGGCGCCGTGGCGGCCTGTCTGTTGTTCGGTCTGGCGGATGCGCTGCAACTACGGCTACAGTTCAGTCATCCCGACGTACCTTATCAGTTGTTTGTGATGCTGCCTTATGTGGCGTCGATCGGTGCGCTGATTATCTTTGCCGGGAAAATCAGGCCACCGGCGGCGGCCGGGGAGCATTATCAGCGCGGCGGAAAATAACGCACGGCGTCCTTTTCACCTTTATTATCAGGCAATGGTATGACGACAAAACACAGTATGATCAAAAACCCCATCCCCTGGCCCAACGGAGCACGCTGCGCCGTGGCGATCACCTTTGACGTGGATGTGGACAGCTTTCTCCATCTGCAACGCCCGGCAGACAGCTATAAGCGGGTGAGCACCCTTTCAACACTGCAATACGATCCGCAGATCGGCGTACCCCGCATCCTGCAAACGTACCGCGAGCTGGGCCTTAAGCAGACCTTTTTTGTCCCGGCATGGTGCATCGAACGCTACCCGGACATGGTGGCGGCCATCGTCAGGGACGGTCATGAAGTGGGTCACCACGGTTACATCCATGAGCACGTCAACGAACTGAGCGAAGCCGAAGAGCGCTTTTGGCTACGTAAGGCGATTGAGATTATCGAACGGCATACCGGCAAACGGCCACGCGGATTCCGCGCCCCGCTGTATAACTTTTCCCCGGCCACCACCGACCTGCTGATCGATGAAGGATTTCAGTACGATGCCTCGCTAATGGGCGACGACATGCCTTACCTGTTGCGCGGGAAAAAAGGCCATCTGGTGGAGCTGCCCACCCACTGGGCGATGGACGACTGGCCCCCTTACGTACATATGAGCGACATCGACTACGTGATGCCGATCCGCTCGCCGCAGGAGGCGATCGGAGTCTATAAGGCGGAGTTCGACGCCATGTGGGAGTACGGCGGGCTGGTGGTGGCGGTGTGGCACCCCTTTGTCACCGGGCGACTGGCCCGCTGGCACGAAACGGTGCGCTTTATTGAATATATGCAGGCGCGCGGCGGCGTCTGGTTCGCCTCTCTTGAGGAGATAGCGGCCCACGTCAATAAGGTATACGCCAAAGGGCTGGTCAAGCTGCGAGAAGAACCCATGCCGCCCTATCCGGGGCCGGTCACCTATGACAAATTCTGAGATTATGGCGGGCTATCCTGCCCGCCACCCTCCGGGCCGTCGCAAGCGACGTTTTAAATCGCTCCCGGCGATTTTTTATGGCGGGCTATCCTGCCCGCCTATGGAGCAACCTCAATGATCGCAGACGGGCGCCAAACACATTGATCAACAACCCCAGCATAATCATCAGCGCACCGACTACCTGTAAGGCGGAAAGGGATTCGTCGAGGAATACCGCCGCACTGATTAGACCGGTCACCGGCACCAGCAAAGAGAGCGGCGCCACGCGCCAGGTTTCGTAGCGCGCCAGCAAATTTCCCCATATGCCGTAACCGACTATCGTGGCGGCAAAAGCCAGATAAAACAGTGACAGTATGGTAGGCAGTTGAATATTCGCCAGGCTGGAGAGAATGACCGCTTCACCCTCAAACAGCCACGAACAGGCAAAGAAAGGCAAGATGGGGATCAGCGCACTCCATACCACCAGCGACATGATTTTTACGTTACCGTTCTGAGTCATGATCGTCTTGTTGCTGATATTACCGAACGCCCAGGACAGCGCACCGGCCAGCGTGAGGAGTAGCGTGGTCAGCGTCATGCCGGACGCCGTCTGTGCAGCCAGCCGACCTTCAGCCAGTACAACTACCCCCAGCGCCGCCACCAGCATACCGGTGATATGGTTCCATTTAAGTTTTTCCGACAGTAGCACAGCGCCGATAAGCAGTGTAAAAAACGCCTGCGCCTGAAGCACCAGCGAAGCAATGCCCGCCGGCATCCCTAGCTTGATGGCGCAGAACAGAAAAGCGAACTGGCCGAAACTGATGGTCATACCGTAGGCCAGCAGCCAGCGGAAAGGGACGCAGGGCGCGGGCACAAAGAAAATAGCCGGGAGCGCCACCAGCGAAAAACGCAGCCCCGCCAGTAAAAAAGGCGGCATATCCTGCAAACCAACCTTAATCATGACGAAGTTCACGCCCCATAAAATCACGACGCAAAGTGCGAGCAGCCTGTCTTTTACCGACATCAAAAACCTCTTATTACCCCATCAGGCAGAGCCATTGATAACCAAAATACAGTTAAAGTGAGCGCATGAATATGAAAAAATCCCTGTGATTTAGGGCACTACAGATGTTATCAGACACCTTCAGCAACCACTGCACCGAAGGATGAAATTGCGGTTAGATTAGAGTAACTATTGACGTGATAAAGAGGGTGAAGATATCACGAACGATCACACAGCGTAGTCCATCCACCGCTGTGACATGCTTTCCAGGCCCTGAGTCCGGCACATGTGTGGCTGATTGGCGTTCCCTTTGGCCCCGCTCCTTCGCTCCACTGACTCCGCCCTTTCGATCGGGGACTTTCACCCCTTGATCTTTATCGGCCCTGGTTAATGCTGTATATGTATACAGCATAAACTTATGATAAACTCAGATAGTTATCATTTACGTCAAAATCAGGAACATATTTAAATGAGTAAAATCAATAAATTAAAAGTCATAGATCTCTTTTGCGGGGCTGGGGGCTTATCCTGCGGCTTTATGAGAGGTAAAAATGGCGCTCATTTCGAAAGCGTTCTGGCACTTGATAATGATAGTGCTGCAATCAAAACCTATAACGCAAACTTTGGTCAGCACGGAGTTGTCGCAAACATAGAAGACTGGATAGCTGATAATCCGGTTCCTAAGGCTGACGTTGTCATTGGTGGCCCTCCATGCCAAGGCTTCAGTTTGCTGAACAAAAACCGCGCAGGCGACTATCGACGTGCTCTTTGGGAACCCTACATGGACATCATCGAGAAATCATCAGCCTCCGTGTTTGTAATGGAAAATGTGCCTGGTTTACTGTCAAGCAATGAATTTCAGGATATTTTAAACCGCGCTGAGAGTATGGGATTTATCCTCCTTAACCCATCAGTGCTCAATACTGCTGACTATGGTGCCCCTCAAACACGTAAACGTGCAATTGCTGTAGGCATAAAAAAAGATCGTTTCTTCCAGGATTGCATTCCTGATTTTCCACCCCCTCCCACTCATCAAGGTCCTGATAAACCCGGTACGCTTCCCACTTGGCATACTGTGAAAGATTTTATTTATGATCTACCTGAACCAGTAGGAACCGAGATTCGTAATACTGAACCACCTCTGGATCTGCATTTTGGCAGAAACCCTACAGATCTCTCTCAGGAACGCTATCGTGCAGTGCCGATAGGCGGAAATCGATTCGATTTACAGAAAAACAGACCGGATATAACCCCTGCCTGCTGGATTAAGAAGAAATCTGGTGGTACAGATCTTTTTGGTCGGCTGTGGTGGGAACGTCCATCAGTAACAATTCGGACTGAGTTTTTTAAACCAGAAAAAGGGCGTTACCTCCACCCAGAAAAACACCGCCCGATAACTCATCGTGAAGCTGCAAGGTTAATGAGCTTCCCTGATGATTTTGTCTTTGTCGGCAGCAAAACGGAAATAGCTCGCCAAATTGGTAATGCTGTTCCGCCTGTTTTTGCTCAACAAATAGCATCCTATGTTATTAATTTAATGGAATATAGAACTCAAAATGGCGAGAAGATCGAAGAAGAGCGAACCGGAAACGCTGCGTAAACAGCTTTTAATGCTTATCTCTGATTTTGAGCATAAGCTTTTGGATGAGTCTCTTCGGGAACAGGTACTGGCACTTGTTCCCGCAAACCATCTATTACGTGATTTAGGCAGTTCTCTGTTAAATGAAGATAACTGCAACTCAGCCCGTGATCGCATACTGGCATATTTATTGAAATACCCGAAAATCATTATTCATGGTGATGAATTGATGGTTGTTGCTGGCATTAGTGAATATGCCCGCAGGATTCGTGAGCTGCGTGTACAGTTTGGATGGTCAGTTTTAAGCGGTACTACCCTCAAAGAAATGGTGGAACAGAATGAAATTACCCTACAACAAATCCAGGCAAGTTCATCAAGCAGTCTGAAAACCGATATCTATGCGATTATGGGCATAGAACAAGATAGAGAAGCTGCATTACGATGGAATGAAGCAAATGTTCTTCGTCGAAGCAAAGCTTCTACTAAAGACAAAATTCTTACATATTTGAGAAGAAATGTTGGTCGCCCTGTTACTGGCGAAGAATTAAAATATCTGGCTAACGATAGTAAAGAGTGGGCACGACGCACGCGTGAGCTGCGTACAGAAGATGGCTGGCCTATTGCCACTAAGAATTCTGGACGTCCTGAGCTTGAAGTCGGCGCTTATCTACTTGAAGAAGACCGACAAGCGGAAGTACACGACCGAAATATCCCTGATTCATTAAGAGTTAAAGTCCTTGAAAGGGATCATCATTCGTGCAGAAATTGTCATTGGTCACATGACAATAAAAAACCTAACGATCCGAGAACATTCCTTGAACTACACCATATCGAATACCATGTAGACGGCGGAGAAAACTCTTTAGAAAATCTCATAACTTTATGCAATGTTTGTCACGATGAAGTACATAGGAAAAAAATAACAAATATGTATTTATTAGACTTAATCAAAGATTAGATATCGAGGTCGGCAAGAGTGAATTTTAATTGACCCTGTAAATAATTCTATGTAATTGACATTCGGTTAAAGGTGAACGGGTACGCGTTCCCCCCCTTTGTCAGGATAGTTGTCATCTCCATCAAAAACACTAATAGCGCGGTGGTCAGTGGAAACAAAGTTTTTACAGGCCGTCGCCAAATGAAAAGCGGCGCTCTGGCGAAGGCAAAAAGAGGTTAATCCATTCGACACTTGCCACGATAATCCATCGCTTTCCCAATACGTTGAATAAGCAAATGGCCGAGGTGATTATTCCAGTTGAAGCTATTTTGCAGCACCACCACCGCAATCTTGTGCTGGCGATCCAACCCGATATAACTTGAGTACCCACCAATATATCCCACCTGATAGGTGATACGTTGCAGGCCGATTTCATCGGTAATCCAGGCAATATTCGCCGCCTCTTTGGTGCGGTTGTAATAGGTTTTCAGGGAATCGCTGATGGCTTCATCCAGCGCGTGGTCGCCTGTCGGGTAGAGGTGCGCGTGAGCAAATTTCAGTAAATCATTAGCGCTGGTATAGAGGCTGGCAGCCCCCATCATATAAGAAGAAAAATGCCAGTCGGGTATCGGTGTGCCGCGTAAAATAAATTTTGGCTGATCGCCCGCATGACCAAGTGCGCGATAAGGGAATTGTTTTAATTTTTCCGGCGTGAAGCTGGTATTTTTTAGCCCGAGCGGCTGGATGATATTGTCGTTCACTGACCGGTCGATCGGCTCGCCGGTCTTCAACCGCAGGATGTAATTCAAAATGGCGTAGCCGAGGTTGGAATAGATGGGCGCGGGATTGTCCGGCGCATTAAAATTAGCCAGATAGTTCAGCACGCGATCATCATCCAGTGTTGTATAAAAGTTGTTTCCGGTGAACAGATACTCGGCGAACAACCTCAGCATCTGCACATCCATCACTTGCCGTGGTAAACCGGATGTATGCGTCGCCAGTTGCAACAGGGTGATTTTCTTTGCCCGTTCACTTAAGCGAATGTTCTTAGGCATCAATTGCTCAAGCGTATCATCCCATTTCAATACGCCGCGTTTTACCAGAATAGCCGTGGTTTCCGCCGTAAAACCTTTGCTCACCGAACCCACGGCAAAAAGGGTATCGCCGGTTATCGGGTAGCGATGATTATGGTCAGTTACGCCATAGCCCCAACTGCGCATTCGCCCATCGGCGGTCAGCACCCCAACGACTAAACCCGGAGTCATATTCTTTTTGAGTAATGGAACGGCGAGGCGATCGATTTCCCCTTTCAAATCATTACCACAGGCCAACGACTGGCTGTCAACATTCGATGCGTCAATCGGCATATTTGATAATGTGCCACAACCGGCAAGCGTCAATACAAAAGCAGTACAGAACGCTAATTTAAGGGCTGCAAACATAATTATCTTTTCTGAGGGCTAAAGGGGTTGCGTTGAATTGAATGATTTTACCGGGGATCCCGATGAGATAGCTACGCTTTATTCACATCCGTTTTCTACTCCGCCTGATAAGTCAAAGCCGCTTTTCTGGAAGCGCCCTCACCATCAATTAACAGATGGATGATAGTTTAACTCTATCGCAATATTAATATTATTCGATTTTACCTATAACCCGACAATCTCTAAGATGAATCATCCGGTTAAAAAGCAGAGACATCAGTCTGCGCCTTCAACAAAAATATTGTCGTGCACAATATCAGGGAACCCGGCATTCCAATAAGACCGGGTAGCTAATTACTCAAAAATAAAGGTAAGGATATTATGTCAACTGAAGCAAAGTGCCCATTTGGCCATGGCGCCGCCAGCAAACACACCGCCGGTAGCGGCACTACCAACCGTGACTGGTGGCCGAATCAACTGAATCTGAAAATACTGCACCAACACACTTCGGTGTCTGACCCGATGGACAACGACTTCAACTACGCTGAAGAATTCAAAACCCTTGATCTGGCTGCGGTTAAACAAGATCTGCATACGCTGATGACGCTGTCTCAGCCGTGGTGGCCAGCGGACTTCGGTCACTACGGGCCGTTATTCATTCGTATGGCATGGCACAGCGCGGGCACCTATCGTACCGGCGACGGGCGTGGCGGCGCCAGCAGCGGCAGCCAACGCTTTGCCCCCCTCAACAGTTGGCCTGACAACGTCAACCTCGACAAAGCGCGCAGGCTGCTGTGGCCAATCAAGCAGAAATATGGCCGGAAGATTTCATGGGCCGACCTGATGATCCTCACCGGCAACGTGGCGCTGGAATCGATGGGGTTCAAGACGTTCGGCTTTGCCGGTGGTCGTGCAGACATCTGGGAACCGGAAGAAGACATCTATTGGGGCGCGGAAAAAACCTGGCTGGATGATAAACGCTACTCCGGCGATCGCGATCTCGAAAACCCGCTCGCCGCCGTGCAGATGGGGCTGATCTACGTCAACCCGGAAGGGCCGAACGGCAACCCGGACCCACTGGCGTCGGCGCGGGATATCCGTGAAACATTCCGCCGTATGGCAATGAATGATGAAGAAACCGTCGCACTGATCGCCGGTGGTCACACCTTCGGCAAAACCCACGGCGCGGGTGACGCCGCCCATGTCGGCGCAGACCCGGAAGCCGCCGGTATTGAAGAAATGGGTCTTGGCTGGCGCAGCAGTTTTGGCAGCGGTAAAGGCGGAGATACCATCACCAGTGGACTGGAAGTGACTTGGACTTCCACCCCGACTCAGTGGGGCAACGGCTTCTTCGCCAACCTGTTCGGTTATGAATGGGAACTGACGAAAAGCCCTGCGGGCGCCCATCAGTGGAAACCGAAACAGGACGCAGGAGCAGGAACAATACCGGATGCGCACGATCCCTCGCGTCGTCACGCCCCGTCCATGCTGACCAGCGATATCGCGCTGCGTGTCGATCCGATCTACGAAAAGATTTCGCGCCGCTTCTTTGAGAACCCGGATCAGTTCGCAGACGCTTTCGCCCGGGCCTGGTTCAAACTGACGCACCGCGACATGGGGCCACGCGTTCGCTATCTCGGCTCGGAAGTCCCGGCAGAAGAATTGATCTGGCAAGATCCGATTCCAACAGTCGACCATGTACTGATTGATGAGCAAGACATTGCCGTCCTGAAGCAAACCATTCTGGCATCGGATCTGTCGGTGTCAGACCTGGTGTTCACCGCCTGGGCGTCGGCCTCCACATTCCGTGGCTCCGACAAACGCGGCGGCGCGAACGGCGCACGCATCCGTCTCGCCCCGCAAAAGGACTGGGAAGCCAACCAGCCGGCGCGGGTAACGAACGTACTGAACCGGCTTGAGGCTATCCAGCGCGACTTCAACAACGCACAATTCGGCGGCAAGCGGGTTTCACTGGCGGATCTGATCGTGTTGGGTGGCTGTGCGGCGGTCGAGCTGGCGGCAAAAAGCGCGGGCCAGAGCGTTACCGTTCCCTTTACGCCGGGACGGATGGACGCCTCGCAGGAACAAACTGATGTGGAAAGTTTCGACGCGCTTGAACCGATCGCTGACGGCTTCCGCAACTACCTGAAAGGTCGATACAGCATATCCGCCGAGGAATTGCTGGTTGACCGGGCGCAATTGCTGACCCTCAGTGCGCCGGAAATGACGGTTCTGGTTGGCGGGCTGCGCGTACTGAATGCCAATGTCGGGCAGTCTCAGCACGGTGTCTTTACCCAACGCCCTGAATTGCTGACCAATGACTTCTTCGTCAACCTGCTGGACATGAGTACTTCATGGAAAGCGATTCCGGCAAGCACAGACGTGTTTGAAGGGCGCGACAGCGCAACCGGCGAACTGAAGTGGACCGCCACCCGCGCCGACCTGGTCTTCGGGTCAAACTCGCAACTGCGCGCCCTGGCGGAAGTGTATGGCAGCGCAGACGCACAAGCGAAGTTTGTGCAGGACTTTGTCTCCGCCTGGAACAAAGTGATGAACCTGGATCGTTTTGATCTGGCGTAACGCCACGACGCAAAACTAACCCGCTCCCGCCCGGTGTGATGTCACGCCGGGCGGGATTTTTTTGCCGACTCTTGATCAAAATGAGGATTAAAGCAATATCAGGCTGCAGTTGAAACGCGCAACGAACTAACATGGTTTAATGATGCTGAGTGGACATGACTGCCGGGGGAGCGACATGACGCCGCGAAAGCACGGGATATCAGGGCGCTGGCGATTGCGCCCTGCGTCGGGCATTACCGCATCGTCACAAACTCTTCGGACGCCGTCGGGTGAATGGCAACCGTATTGTCGAAATCTTGTTTGGTCGCGCCCATTTTTACCGCCACTGCAAAACCCTGTAGCATTTCGTCCATACCGAAACCAATACCGTGGATACCCACAATCTTCTCGTCCTTGCCCACGCACACCAGCTTCATGCGGCACGGCTGGCGATGCTGCGTCACGGCGGTATACATGGCGGTAAAAGACGAGGTATAGACTTTAACCCGATGGTCGCCATACTGTTCGCACGCCTGTGGCTCGGTAAGGCCGACGGTGCCAATAGGCGGGTGGCTGAAGACCACGGTCGGAATATTGTGGTAATCCAGGTGCTCATAGGGTTTGTTGTTAAACAAACGCTCAGACAAATGACGGCCTGCGGCCACGGCGACCGGCGTTAACTCCACCGCACCGGTGTTATCCCCTACGGCATAGATGCCGGGTATGTTGGTATTCTGGAATTTATCGACCTGGATATAGCCTTTATCATCCAGTTCAACCCCGGTCACGCTCAGGTTCAGGTTATCCGTCGCTGGCTCACGGCCAATGGCCCAAACCAGGCAATCAACGGTTTGCGTCTTGCCGTTCTCCAGCGCCAGCGTCAGGCTGCCGTCGGTATTTTTCACCACCGACTTAGGCGTTGACTCGGTATGCAGAGTCGGCCCTTCGCTGTTCATTATTTCAACAAGGGTGTCAATAATCAGCGGATCAAAGCTGCGCAGCGGCGTTTTTTTACGCACAAACAGGTGTGTTTCCGAGCCAAGCGCGTTCACCACCCCGGCGATCTCCACCGCGATATAGCCAGCTCCCACGATGGCCGTGCGTTTCGGCAAGGCGTCCAGCGCAAAGAAGCCGTCAGAATCAATACCGTATTCGGCGCCGGGAACATCAGGACGCGTGGGACGG
Organism: Brenneria alni; assembly: GCF_003666245.1. Classification (GTDB taxonomy): domain Bacteria; phylum Pseudomonadota; class Gammaproteobacteria; order Enterobacterales; family Enterobacteriaceae; genus Brenneria; species Brenneria alni. Next base: position 44,141 of record NZ_MJLZ01000022.1, on the reverse strand, counting down.
CCCCCTGTCGCAATCAATATATGGTCGGCGGTGATTTTCTCACCATTCACTTCCACGGTATGCTCATCAATAAAACGGGCGAAACCGTGGATCACATCCACATTGTTTTTACCCAGCACCTTATCGTAAGACTGGTGAATACGGTCAATGTAGGCGCTGCGGTTTTTAATCAGCGTACACCAGTCAAACCGGTTAACCGTGATATCAAAACCATAATCAGGCCCATACTGATGGATTGCCTCGGCAATCTGCGCCGCGTGCCACATTACTTTTTTCGGCACACAACCGACGTTAACACAAGTACCGCCCAGATATTTCGCTTCGATCAACGCACATTTTTGCCCATACATGGCCGCACGGTTAATAGAGGCAATCCCACCGCTGCCGCCACCAATAGCCAGGTAGTCATAGTGTTTAGTCATCAGAATATCCATGCTTGGGTGAATAAAATTTGCCTAGAGTGTAACGTCAGAGCCCGGCTGCCCGTAAAGATTGTGTCTATGATTGCAATAGGGAAAAGCCGCCGATGCGTCGAACGCCGAACCACTGCCAACCTCGCCGGATAACAACAACTTACTCCGGTACAACCTGCTCAACATGTACATGCCCGGTTCCTGCCGGAACCAGCACCTTATGCAGCCAGGGCAGAACGCTTTCCATCTGCGCTTTCAACTTCCACGGCGGATTAATCACAACCATCCCGGAACCCGTCATACCGTGCCGATCACTATCCGGCAACACCGCCAACTCAATCTGTAATATGTTACGGATGCCGGTGGCTTCCAGCTCTTTCAGCAACCGTTTGATGTGCTGGCGCAGCACCACCGGATACCACAAAGCAAACACCCCGGTGGAGAAACGCTTGTGGCCTTCCTGAATACCTTTCACCACCGCCTGATAATCCGTTTTCAATTCATACGACGGATCGATCAGCACAAAACCGCGCCGCGACAGCGGCGGCAACTGCGATTTCAATTGCTGGTAGCCGTCATCACGCAATACCCTGGCGCGAGCGTCTTTCTGAAACTCATTACGCAGCAGTGGAAAATCGCTGGGATGCAGCTCCGTCAGATGAATTTTGTCCTGCTCGCGCAGCAACTGACGGGCAATCAGCGGCGAGCCGGGGTAATAGCGCAACTGACCATGATGATTATAGGTGCGAACCGCCTGCATGTATGGCCCAAGTTCGGCGGGAATATCGTCGCGCTGCCAGATTTTGGCGATACCGTCCAGATACTCTCCGGTACGCTCCGCATGTTCGCCGCTCAACTGATAGCGCCCGGCCCCCGCATGGGTATCCAGATACAGGAAGGGTTTTTCTTTCTCTTTCAGCGCGGTGATGATCAGGCTCTGAACAGTGTGCTTGACCACATCAGCATGATTGCCGGCGTGGAAACTATGGCGGTAACTTAGCATTAGACTCTCTTGCTTTTTGGCGTTTCAGAATGGCACGGTAAAAATCGTTGCCAGTATAGACTGTCTGGCCGATAAAAAGTTAACTGCATCGCAGCAGGCGCAGCAGCATTCCCCCGGTTCGCTTTCGCTGCCATTGATTTTCACTACATTTAACCTCATGTTAGGGGTTAACCTGCAATTTATATTCCGCCTTGTCGGTTAATAACGGCAACCAGCTACCCACAATTATCAGGACGGCGCTATGACGAATCCACTACTGACTCCTTTCACCCTGCCCCCTTTTTCCAAAATAAAAACGGAAGACATTGTCCCGGCGGTAAAATCCGCACTGGAAACGTGCCGTCAGACTGTGGAACGCGTGGTGGCGCAACCCGGCCCCTTTACCTGGGATAACCTTTGCCAGCCGCTGGCCGACAGCGATGATCGCCTCAGCCGCATCTTTTCACCGATCGGCCATCTGAACTCAGTGAAAAACAGCCCGGAACTGCGCGGCGCTTACGAACAATGTCTGCCGCTGCTGTCTGAACACAGCACCTGGGTCGGCCAGCATGACGGGCTGTATCAGGCGTACCGTAACCTGAGAAACGGTGAGCATTATGCCGCCCTGAGCGTGGCGCAGAAGAAATCCGTCGATAACGCCCTGCGTGATTTTGAACTGTCCGGTATTGGTCTGCCCCCGGAAAAGCAGAAACGCTATGGTGAAATTGCCGCCCGCCTGTCCGAACTGAGTTCGCTGTTCAGCAACAATGTGCTGGATGCCACTATGGGCTGGAACAAGCTGGTAACGGATATTACCGAGCTGGAGGGAATGCCGGAAAGCGCGCTGGCCGCCGCCAAAGCACTGGCTGAATCCAAAGAGCAGGATGGCTGGCTGCTGACACTGGATATGCCCAGCTACCTGCCGGTAATGACCTACTGCGCCAATCAGGCGCTGCGTGAAGAAATGTACCGCGCCTATGCCACCCGCGCTTCCGATCAGGGGCCACATGCGGGTAAATGGGACAACAGTGACATCATGGCGGAAAAACTGGCGCTGCGTCATGAACTGGCGCAATTACTCGGTTTCGACAGTTATGCGCATAAGTCACTGGCCACCAAAATGGCGGAAAACCCGCAGCAGGTGATCGACTTCCTGTCCGATCTGGCCAGGCGCGCTCGCCCTCAGGCAGAAGAAGAGCTGGCGCAGTTGCGCTCTTTTGCCAAGACGCACTACGGCGTTGATGATCTGCAACCGTGGGATATCACCTACTACAGTGAACAGCAGAAACAGCATCTCTATTCTATCAGCGATGAACAGCTACGCCCTTATTTCCCGGAGCAGCGAGTGGTCGAAGGGCTGTTTGAAGTCGTTAAGCGTATTTATGGCATCACCGCCAAAGAGCGTAAAGACGTAGACGTATGGCACCCTGAAGTGCGCTTCTTCGACTTGTTTGATGAAAAGGGCGAGCTGCGCGGCAGCTTCTACCTCGATCTCTATGCCCGCGAACATAAACGCGGCGGCGCCTGGATGGATGACTGCGTAGGTCGCCTGCGCAAAGGCAATGGCGAACTGCAAAAACCGGTCGCCTACCTGACCTGCAACTTCAACCGTCCGGTCAACGGCAAACCGGCACTGTTCACACATGATGAAGTCACCACGCTGTTCCATGAATTCGGCCACGGTCTGCATCATATGCTGACCTTGATTGATGCCGCGGGCGTTGCCGGTATCAGCGGCGTGCCGTGGGATGCCGTCGAACTGCCCAGCCAGTTTATGGAAAACTGGTGCTGGGAACCGGAAGCGCTGGCCTTCATCTCCGGCCATTATGAGACCGGCGAGCCGCTGCCGCAGGAACTGCTGGATAAAATGCTGGCGGCGAAAAATTATCAGGCAGCGTTGTTCATCCTGCGTCAACTCGAATTTGGCTTGTTCGATTTCCGCCTCCATGCCGAGTTTGATCCCGCCAAAGGCGCGCAAATTCTGCCGAGGCTGGCCGAAATCAAAGCGCAGGTTGCCGTGGTGCCAAGCCCGAGCTGGGGGCGCTTCCCGCACGCTTTCAGCCATGTTTTCGCCGGTGGTTATGCAGCGGGTTATTACAGCTATCTGTGGGCCGATGTACTGGCGGCGGATGCCTACTCCCGTTTTCAGGAAGAGGGCATTTTCAATCGCGCCACCGGTCAGTCTTTCCTGGACAACATCCTGTCTCGCGGGGGATCTGAAGAACCAATGGATCTGTTCAAACGTTTCCGTGGCCGCGAGCCGCAACTGGATGCCATGCTGCACCACTATGGTATTAAAGGATGAGGATCTGCCTGTTGGCGGAGCAAGGCGCCGATAACGGCGCCTTAACCGCACTGGCTGAACGCTGGGGATTGGTATGCGATCCTTGCGCCACCCTGGCGCTGGCGCTTACGCCAGATCGTCTGGAGTTACGCAAACAGGACGAGCCCAGACTGGGGGCGATCTATGTCGATTTCGTCTCCGGCACACTGGCGCACCGCCGTCGTTTCGGCGGCGGACGCGGTGAAGCCGTCGCCAAAGCAGTAGGCATTAAAAAGGATTACCGGCCCGATGTGGTTGATGCCACCGCAGGGCTGGGGCGTGATGCGTTTGTATTGGCGGCATTGGGATGCCGGGTACGGATGGTGGAGAGAAATCCAGTTGTGGCCGCGTTACTGGATGACGGATTGCAACGCGGCTATCGGGATGCGGAAATCGGCCTGTGGCTGCGCGAACGACTAACGCTGTTGCACGCATCCAGCCTGGATGCGCTACGCGGCATTACCCCACCACCAGATGTGGTTTACCTCGATCCGATGTTTCCGCACCGGCAAAAAAGCGCGTTGGTGAAAAAAGAGATGCGGGTGTTTCAATCATTGGTGGGAGAGGATAATGATGCAGACGCTTTACTGGCGCCCGCACGGTGGCTTGCCAAAAAACGCGTGGTGGTGAAACGACCGGACTACGCGCCGCCGCTGGCTGGCATTCCGGCCCAGTCCTCGCTCGAAACCAAAAGTCACCGCTTCGATTTTTATCTGCCGCAAGCTCAGGAATAACACTCAATCCTCCTTTGCGCGAGGTCTTAACCTAACGCCTTGCTTTCGCAAGGCGTTATAGTGGTTTTATACGCTGCCTCGCAACAACTGACGACGTTTTATTCTTCGTCATCTTCCCGCAGCGGGACAATCAACATATCGATATGTACCGTGTTAATCAACTGACGTGCGGAAGACATGAGTTTGCTCCAGAAATCCTGATGATGGCCGCAGAGCACCAAATCTATATCGTATTTGTTGATAGCATCCACCAATACCTGCCCTAGATCGCCACTGCCGCTCAGTGTTTCAGTAATGGGATAACCGGCATTCTGAGAAAGCTCAGTCAAGGCATTCTGGGTTTCTTCAGAGATCCGTTGCTGCATATCCCCCAGATTGACGTCAATAAGACCGGTGTAGAGGTCAGAGTAATTCACATCGACATGAATTAAAGAAACCTTTGCGTTATACGGCCTCGCCATAGATACCGCCTTTTCCACTAACACCTTACTTTCTGGAGAAAGGTCAACAGCAATGAGGATATGTTTGTAAGCCATAATAAGACTCCTTCCGTAAAGACTAATGATGGGCCAGCAGATTTTCTCCTGCCAATCTGATACTTAACAGTGGATTATAGAATAGCATTTCGCTGCGCTATGGTTATGTTCAGCGGATCACAACGCCATGTTTTAGCCTATGGTGGGGGAAAAACCAGATTATAACGACCTAACACCTTGATTCCTCCATCAAAGACCGCTTTTCAATCCTGTCAATATTATTGATAAGTGTAGTAGAAAGCGCTTCTTTTTAGGGTTAAATCACGCGATTTCTTCTTTCATTCCGGTCATAACGACAGAGAAAGTCGCTTACTGCGCCGATTTTACTGTATCTGTAGCAAAAAAATATGTTCCTCTTCTACAATAAAAGTGGGGGGTGATCAGTACATGCGTTCACCCTCAGGGGGTGGGAAATAACAATAGGGTTAACCGTGGTGCTTTGGTCATCCGGTCGTACTATAAAATCACGTGAAGAACGTGTGGCATAAATATTCGCAGATTGGTCATTGGCAAAACCTGCACTGCCATTATCTCTGACGAATAATACAATCGGGAAGCGGGAGGGAAGTATGATCAGTTCATTTGCGCTTTTCTGGGCTTTATGTGTTGTCTGCATCATCAATATGGCGCGATATTATTCCTCATTACGCGTGTTACTTCTGATATTACGTGACTGTGACCCGTTGCTTTATCAGTACGTGGATGGGGGTGGTTTCTTCACATCGCATGGTCAGCCGAGCAAACAAATCAGACTGGTACGTTATATCTACGCGCAGCGTTATCTTGAACATCATGATCCTGAGTTTGTGCGCCGCTGCGAAAGGGTGCGAGGTCAGTTTCTGCTGACGACCGCGTTGTGTGGATTGGTGGTTATCAGTTTAGTGGCGATGTTGATCTGGTATTGAACAAATGGAATGTTATAGAAAGTAAAAAGGCGAATCTTGTAAGAATCGCCTTTTTTATGATGGGCTATCCCTGCCCATCCCCCTTCGGGCCGTCGCAAGCGACGTTGAAAATTTCTCCCGGAAATTTTTTATGATGGGCTATCCCTGCCCATCCCCCTTCGGGCCGTCGCAAGCGACGTTGAAAATTTCTCCCGGAAATTTTTTATGATGGGCTATCCCTGCCCATCCCCCTTCGGGCCGTCGCAAGCGACGTTGAAAATTTCTCCCGGAAATTTTTTATGATGGGCTATCCCTGCCCATCCCCCTGCGGGCCGTCGCTAAATGATTTTTAATGCCAGCCAGTACAGTGAGCCAGACAACAGCAACGATACAGGTAAAGTCAGTACCCAGGCCAGCAGGATATTTTTCACCGTTTTCCCCTGAACACCACCGCCATCAACGATCATCGTCCCGGCCACCGCCGATGACAACACGTGGGTGGTGGAAACCGGCATACCGGTATAACTGGCGACGCCAATCGACAAGGCGGCGGTTACCTGCGCCGAAACACCCTGTGCATACGTCATCCCTTTCTTACCGATTTTCTCACCAATTGTGGTTGCCACACGCTTCCAGCCTACCATCGTCCCTAATGAAAGAGCGAGCGCGACAGCAATGATGATCCAAATCGGCGCATACTCGATAGTCTGCAATAGGTCTTTACGCAGGTTGCTCAGGTAGCGTCTGTCATCGGTTGGGGTTTCCGGCAGTTTGATAATCCGATCCATGGTATCGGCAATACACATCAGTAATCGGCGAACATTACCGCGATCGTCCGCATTCAACTGCTCGTAACTTTTCAGGTTGTTCAACAGATCCATTGTCTGCTCAATGGCAATCATGACGCGGGAGCTGTCACAGTGAAACTCGGTCGTGCCATTCCCGTTTACCGGAATGGTTTTTTCCGGTGACGGAATGAGCGGCGGCGACAGATCGATAACATGCGCCAATGCCGCACCGTGCTGCTGATAATACTCCTGTAAATTGACAACAGAATCTCGGGTACGACTGATGTCATAGCCGGACGCGTTCATATTGACGATAAACCCGGCGGGGGCCACACCAATCAGCACCAGCATAATAAGACCAATACCTTTCTGACCGTCATTCGCGCCATGTGAAAAACTGACCCCAATCGCAGATAAAATCAGCGCGGTACGCGTCCAGAACGGCGGTTTGCGTTTACCATCCTGTTTTTCACGATCGCCTGGCGTGAGGTGTACGCGCTGGCGTTTTTTACTGTTGTTCCAGAAACGACGTAATAAAAAGACCATCAGACCCGCAATAATCATCCCCACAATCGGCGATAAAATTAACGACAGGAAAATAGCGATCATCTTGGGAACATTAAGCGCATCCACCACCGACGTATCCGTCAGTAATGCATTGGTTAAGCCAATCCCAATAATAGCGCCGATCAACGTGTGTGAACTTGAGGCAGGAAGCCCAAAATACCAGGTTCCGAGATTCCAGATAATGGCGGCCAGCAGCATGGAAAAAACCATCGCCAGACCATGAGCCGAACTGACATTCAGCAATAAATCCGTGGGGAGCAGATGGACAATGGCGTAAGCAACGCTTAATCCCCCCAGCAACACGCCAAAAAAGTTAAACACACCCGCCATGACAACAGCGAACTGCGCTCGCATAGCACGGGTATAAATAACGGTAGCGACGGCATTGGCTGTATCGTGAAAACCATTGATGGCTTCATAGAACAGTACAAACAACAAAGCCAGTATCAACATCAGACCGGTGTAATAATCCAGTCCGGCAAATAAATGTAGCATAAGCGTTAGGCCATTTAGTGGTCATGAACGCGGCGCATTATCTGCGACAAGCAGGGGAAGGGAAAAGGGAAATATGACATTTTTTTGACTTAGCGTGTAAAGCACTATGGCAACAAGCTCATTTAATCAATAAAAATCAAACAATTATATAGTTTTACCAAAAAACGCAAATTGTTACGCTAGTATCTGACAGAAACGGACACTACAATTTGCCGCCCTGAAGGTTCCCGTCTTTCACATTAGGGCCAATAACCGGAGAAATCATTGTGGAACAGTTTGATGTTGTCATCATCGGCGCTGGCGCGGCGGGGTTGTTCTGTGCGGCCCATGCTGGGCGACGGGGGTTACGCGTTCTACTGCTCGACAATGGTAAAAAGCCCGGACGTAAAATTTTGATGTCTGGAGGAGGGCGCTGCAACTTTACCAATATGTACGCCGAACCCGCGGCTTATCTGTCTCAAAATCCTCATTTCTGTAAATCGGCCCTGGCGCGATATACCCAATGGGATTTCATCAGCCTGGTGAATAGCCACAATATCGCCTACCACGAAAAAACCCTCGGTCAGCTATTCTGTGATGATTCAGCCCAACAAATCGTCGATATGCTGGTTAAAGAATGCGAACAGGCTAACGTCACGATACGTTTGCGCAGTGAAGTGGTTTTGGTGGAAAAACCGGGTGACGTATTCATGTTGCAATTGGCCAACGGTACAGCACTTCATAGCCCGGCACTGGTGATTGCCAGCGGCGGCCTGTCCATGCCGGGTCTGGGAGCGACGCCATTCGGTTATCAAATCGCCCGGCAATTCGGATTAAATGTCTTGCCAACACGGGCGGCGCTGGTGCCCTTTACGCTGCACAAACCGTTACTGGAAAATTTACAGACGCTATCCGGCGTTTCCGTTCCCGCCGTTGTTACCGCTGAAAACGGGGCTACGTTTCGCGAAAATATTTTGTTTACCCACCGCGGACTCTCCGGCCCGGCGGTTCTCCAGCTCTCAAGCTACTGGCTACCGGGCGAGTTTGTAACGATAAACCTGTTACCCGACCGGGATCTCCGCGCATGTCTTAATGATGAACGCACCGCCCACCCTAATCAAAGTCTGAAAAATACGCTGGCGCAGTGGCTCCCCAAACGGCTGGTCGAATGTCTGCAAACGTTGGGACAGTTGCCAGATGTCACACTGAAACAACTGAACAGCACACAGCAATTGCAGATTGAGGAAAATATAAGGCAATGGCGGGTACAACCCAATGGCACAGAAGGCTACCGGACAGCGGAAGTGACATTGGGCGGTGTGGATACCCGTGAGCTATCCTCCAAAACGATGGAAAGCAGCAACGTACCGGGATTGTATTTCATTGGCGAGGTGGTCGATGTCACCGGCTGGCTTGGGGGCTACAATTTCCAATGGGCCTGGAGTTCAGCCTGGGCCTGCGCTCAAGCGCTCTCTTGTGCGAAATAAAAACTATAATTAATTATAGTTGCCAGGTTTAATCCACTCACCATAACCTTGAGAGAAGCGCTTTCTACAGAAGCGACTTATTCGCACCGAGTCAGAAATTGAGAGACAATACAATATTTTCTGGTTCTACAGGCTTGCTACTACTGTCGACTCACGTATTCTCATCCAAGGCATTGGATCCGCCAAATAAAGGAGATATGGATGATTCCCGGGCATGGCAAGCATAAAAGTAACTGGCCGCTATTACTGGCAGCAGGTTTGTTACCGCTGCTACTTGGTTTGCTGTTCACTTTTGTCGAATCACGGGTGATGGTTAAACGAAACCTCGAATCTACCGCGTTAATCGCTCTGCATCACGCTGAAAACATCACCGAGCAAGCATGGGCTATGGTGACTGAACTCGATCGCTTTAGCGGTCAGCCCTGTAGCGAGATTGGCGCTGAATTGCAGCGGCTTGGCTCAGTATTTTCCTACTTTCGCGCAATCGGCGTCACCGAGGATACCAACGTCTACTGTTCGTCGACGTTCCGTCACACCTCAACCCCCATGGACGTTGTGATTATGCAGCCCCTCCCATCTCCCCTGCCCAAGCGATGGAGTCTGTCAATGGCTGGCTCGTCGAGCGTGCAAGGCCGTCCGGCGATCATATTCGTTCAAATGCCGCTCAATGGCTACGGCGCCTATGCTATGGTTGATGCTCAGTATCTTATTGACCTGATGCTCGCTATCGGAGATGAGCGCGAATATCAGTTAACATTAACGGTGAATAATGGCTATCCCATTAAGGTTGGCCGGACAATCCCCCACGTTTCAGGCATATTTTCCACTGCTGAGTTTGAAAGTAAATCGGATCAGTTTCCGATTGCCGTGCGCGTGGTTGCGCCAATCGAAGAATCTATAAGAACCTGGAAACAAACATTTTTTACCTTTCTGCCAGTTGCGATTATCTTGTCCCTGTTTTTCATCGTCTTTGTGTGGAACAGGCAAAAGCGCAAGCTGTTATTTCGGGATGAAATTCGAAAAGGGATTGTTAACGGTGAATTCTCCGTCTATTACCAGCCAATCTACGATTCAGTGTCAAAGCATTGCCTCGGCGTCGAAGCCCTGCTGCGCTGGCGGCGTAGCAACGGGAAATGGATCAGGCCAGACGTTTTTATCACCGCTGCCGAAGCGGAAGGGATGATTATTCCCATTACTCGCCACCTGTTCGATCTCGTCGCAACAGACGTCGCTGGCTGGCAAGCAAGACCAGGGTTTCATCTTGGTCTTAATGTCGCCGCGGAACATTTACAGCACCCGAATTTTGTTTCAGACGTGCGCAATTTCGCAGCAAAAGTGGCGTCTCATCAACTAAATATCACGCTGGAGCTAACGGAACGCAGCCTTATCAGCAACGGTTCCGACGTCATACAACGGTTACATAAACTGCGTGACGATGGGTTCCTGATAGCTATTGATGATTTTGGCACCGGCCATTGTTCACTCTCATACCTGCAAAACTTCCCATTGGATTATCTGAAAATAGATCAGGGTTTTATCAGTACCATCTCGTCATTGGATGAGGAAGCGCCAATACTCGATGCCATCATCAACCTTAGCCAGCGGATGAACCTTAAAATGGTGGCGGAAGGCGTGGAAACCGCGAAACAACTGGCTTACCTGAAACAGCGTGGCGTTATTTACATCCAGGGGTTTCTTTACGCCAAACCTATGAACAGTGAATCTTTAATCGTCTGGCTTCATTACAACAACAATAAGTCACTGGAGAGTTTTATGATAAAAGACGAAACGCAGCGCGAGGAATAACCGACGAACCAAAACGCCCGTCCAGAGCGTGAGATACCACGAGGTATGTCGTGCCATGTTTTCCCTCCACATACTTTTTAGGTATACCGGTGAGGTATGCCTAAAAATCCGGGTAAAACCGTCGCAAACCGATAGATAACAAACAATAAAAATCCCATCTAGCAACATAAACTCACGCCACTCGGCTGTACCAAAAGAAAGAGAGCTGTGCATCAATTCGCCCACACGTTTCGCAAGCAGCAAATTTCTTACACGCAGTAATTCCAGCGGAGTGCGTTGTCTGTTATCACCAGCCAAAGCAAAGAACGACCGGCGGCTACCTTCTCCATGCTTCACCGCATTGGTGTTACCGACTGGTGCGCCAGCACCGGTACGCTTACCGCCCCAGCCGGACGATCTTGATTGTTGGTGGTGTTTTTTGTTGTTTTTCATGACTGCTTGGTTATTAGCTGGTGAATGTGCGTTCTTCACAAATCAGAAAATACAACGTTAAAGATTTTCACCTGTGTATTTAGGCTTACTTTTGTAAAGGCTCTGTGTTCACCATTTTGACGGTAAACGCCTGTGCGTATGAAAGACGCGTAGAATCTGGAACATATTATCTTTCACGCGGTAAGGGATGATGTAGGGATAGTGTGTTAACACAAGCTCACGCGTTCCCGGCACACGGCCAGGTCTTCCCATTGCTGGCTGTTGTGGTAGTAATTCCGTTAACCTTTGAACTTCATCCACAAACTCACTGGCAGCTTGTGGATCGTCTTGCGCAATATAGAGATACTCGGCTTCCAAATTGGCCGCGGCTTTACGCAGCCATTTAATTTCCATGTCTTGCAGTACCTAACTTTTTAAACAGATTGCTCATCTCATCTGATGAGACAAAATCACCCGCATCGGCTTCTTTAATGGCTTGCTCGATCTCTGTAATCTGCCAGGCTTCCCGCGCAAGATAGTCTTCAATGGCTTGTCCAGCCAGAAAAGAGCGTGTACGCCCTGTGGCTTTAGCCAGCGCATCAAGCTGCGCGGTTGTTTCATCATTTAATCGAACGGACATGACACCCATACTATTTCCCTCACTACAGTGTGTTTTTTGTATACATTGTAGTTATCAGCATGGAGGGAAGCAAGTTATCACAAAATAGTGTATTGGGAGATGCCATTACATAAACTTCATGAGCTACTAATTTCAGCCCCAAAAATCGGTCTTTATAAATACTCCTTCCACTCTCCTTAGCCGGCGTCTGCTCCACCGCTACCCGTAAACCTCGCGCCCCTTCGGATGCCAACGTCTTGCCAGTAGCGGCACTTTCCACAAATCCCCCCCACCAGCACATCAACACTTTGCGCTGTTCATCGGGCGCTTTGGATCTCGGAACGATGGGAACACGTATTCTCTGTGGCCGCTGATCGGCTTCATGGCTTCCAGAACCGCCAGCGCTTATCTGGCAACGGTATGACATGCTCACGTCGCATCTTCATTCTGCCCGCTGGAATAGTCCACGTTTTATTACTAGGTCTATTTCATCCCAACGCGCTTCCGCCGCTTCAGCGGGACGGGTCACGGTCAGTAGTTGCCATTCAATAACCAGGCGAGTTTGTAGCTCGATACTGGCTATCAATAACATCTTCATCAAACCGGGTAACGCTTCTGGCCGGATGGTTGGCATATGCTTTTTAACAGGAGACTGAAAAACCTTTCTGATTTTTGCCGCTGGATTGGCCGGGATTAAGCCGCCATTAACGGCGTAATCATTACCTCGTTAATGCGTTGCATAACGCGCTTGAGGGCTTCCAGCTTTCCGCTGGCCTGTAACGGTTCCAATGCGGTAATAAAATGGCGGGCGGTAAGATGAGAGATCGGCACAGAACCGACATCAGGCAAAATGTATTTATCCAGAGAACGCCAAATATCCTTAATTGTGTTTGCTGCCAACTGCTGGGATATTTTTATCTCGTACCAGTCGGCGGCAACTTTGGCGACAGTATTCTGGTTAACAGCATCCGCCTGTTCGCGCTGCTGTTGCTGGTGGAATTGCGGATCAATGCTTTTTTTCTAAGAGCGCTTTGGCTGCTTCGCGCATTTGTCTGGCATCAGCCAGAGAGATTGCAGGATAACTGCCAAACGTCAGGGTGGTGCGCTTTTTGGTCTGTGGGTGTTAATAGCGAAAACGCCATGTCTTTGTGCCGGTGGGTTTTACGAATAACACCAGTCCCCCGCCATCGTGCAAAGATAGCTCTTTATCTATTGCTTTAGCGGCCTTGACTTCCGTGTTAGTGAGGGGCTTTGCCCGGACTGCCATGATCGTTACCTTTGGGACTACGCTATTATGGGACTATGCAGATGTAGTCCTAAATGTGGTCCCAAAGTTTCCGGCTGTAAACGGGGTACACCGATAGATAACAGGCAATAAAAAACCCGCCAATCCAGACAGAAGGCGGGTTTCTTATCTTTTCCGGTGGTAACTGATACCTACCGAAAGTCGATTTGGTCGGTGAGAGAGGATTCGAACCTCCGACCCCTTCGTCCCGAACGAAGTGCGCTACCAGGCTGCGCCACTCACCGAACGCGGGCGCATATTACTGCTCCCCTATTGAGGCGTCAATCCCTTTTTGGAAAAAGGATTATGGCTGTTGGTAAAGTGTCCGGCCTGCGTTCAGCCACCGGAAACAGACATCGCAGTCAGTGATTTTTATCAACTTCCAGGTTTGTGGCACCAGTTATTTTTAGGGTTGATACCACCATCCGGCGAGCTATATCCAAGACAGCCCAGGATGGTATCAAACAACTCTTCGTGACGGTGCGTTTTACCTATCCGCTGTTGGGCCTTGAGCTGATCGAATGCGTAGAGATTATTGGGTTCAGCCAGGAACTTATCCGATGCCCAGACCATCATTGGCGATCGGAACTGCTCCGGTGGCGCCATATGGCGCGGCGTACCATGCAGATGAGAGTTATCATCAATGGATTCACCGTGATCGGAGGCATAAAACACCAGCGCTTTCTTATCCCGTACCTGATCAATAACCTTGTCTATGAAGCTGTCGGTATATAACACGCTATTATCAAAAGCATTAATAAGTTGCTCACGGGAACAGGACGCATCTACCCCCATACATTCCGGCTGATAGCGGGCATAGCTGCGGGGATAACGCATCGAATAGAGATAATGGGAGCCTTTGGTGTGTAACACAATCAGATGCTTGCCTTTCGGGTAACGTTCCAGCGATTCCTTTACTTCATCCACCAACAGCATGTCATCCACTGACTTACCATCGTTGCTTTTTTCCGACGCAATCATTTCACGGAAAGAGTAGTTGTCAGCTTCAATACTGTTATAGAACCAAACCTCACTCTGCATTGCGAATAGCTCGGATGTAAATCCCAGTTCCTTTAGTACCGCAAAGATATTTTGCTCTTTCAACGTTCGCTGAGGGTTATCTTCAGTTCCCCCTTCCCGCACAAACATGCAACGCATGGAAAGTTTGGTCGAGGTATCGCAGGATTGACCACGAAAAGCGACCAGATTTTTTTCTTTAGACAGCTTGGGAGTGGTATCGCGCTCATATCCCAGTAACCCCATATGATCCCAACGGGTGGTTTCCCCAATGATGAAGACTACATAGGTGTCATCAATGCCTTTTGGCGGAATATAGGTAAAGTGTTTGCCGGGATCGAACAAATTTGTCTCATCCTGACTTTCATCATATTTGGTGTAAGCAAAAAGCCCCAACGCGGATAGCCAGTTTGACGGCAGATAAGAGTGAGCAACCACACCGCCATAGCTGGGCAAGTCAACGTTGGAGAGCTTTTCGGAGACCGACTGATTCCTATCCATATAGCGGATTGGTAGCCAGACCAGGGCAACAACAGCCAGCAGGATCAGAACCGGCGACAGGCGTTTTCCCGGCGATGTCAGTTGCTCAATCAATGTATGGCGCAACGTGTTTTTCCAAATCAGTAATAAGGGTAATGCGCTGACCACCAGCATCCATAAGATAAAATGCAAGCCGATAACTTCTTTGGAAAGATCGATATCCGTTGTCATGACAGCCGCAATGATGCCGTAACCAATGACAACATTAAAAAACGTCATGTAATAACTGGCGGCAACGGAGATGAGCACCAACAATGACGCGACAATACGATAAAAATAGCGCCCGCCCAGTGAAATAATGCGCATCAGGAAAAAGGTAAACAATACAGAGGCAATCAGTTCAATCATCGCAGGGATGAATTTCGACAGCGCTACGCCTGTAGAGGTTGAAAAATTATCGAACCGCCGATAATAGACTGAGATATTGAGGAAAAGGCCAATATATATTGCTAGAACAAACGATAACTTGGGTTGTGAAAAAGAGGTACCAAACTTCATTGCTGCAAGTGCTCCGGCAAACTTATTTATTATCCGAAGCTATAGGACAACGGCGCAATACGGGAGTTCAGTACCACCTCACCTAATCGATGTTGTTCGCATATGGAAAGATTATTATTAGTTTCAGGTTTAAATCATAAGTATTGTTTATGATTATTGCGTCAACATCGCTAACTCCCAATTAATTCAATAAAAATAAGGTCTTTAACCCAGGGAGAAAACCGGAGAATGCAAAGCGTTCCGCAAAATTTTTGTCGTTTGCCATTAACATAAAAAACCACAGGAATCGGCTACGCAAAGCACGCGAAAAGGGTTGGCAGAGGATATTTCTGGTGGCATAACGGTAAAACATTCTGCGATGATATTTATCGCAGCGCGACTGATGGCATATCGGCGTGTATAATGTGGGGAAATGCGCGTTCTGCTGCATCCATATCAATAATTAATCGCAATTAATACAACTTCAATTATGGCTCAAGGCACGTTATATATCGTTTCCGCTCCCAGTGGGGCGGGGAAATCCAGTTTGATTCAGGCGCTATTAAAAACGCAGCCGCTTTACGACACTCAGGTATCGGTTTCACATACCACACGAGCCAAACGACCGGGAGAAAACCACGGCGAGCACTATTTCTTTGTCCCGGTTGATGAATTTAAGCGTATGATCCAAAGAAATGAATTTCTGGAATACGCTGAAGTTTTCGGCAATTACTACGGCACATCCCGGTTGGCAATTGAACAGATATTGGCGACAGGCGTAGATGTATTTCTGGATATTGACTGGCAGGGCGCTCAACAGATCCGCACCCATATGCCGCAGACGCGCAGTATTTTCATTTTGCCGCCGTCAAAAGAAGAACTGGCGCGCCGCCTGCGTGGCCGCGGTCAGGACAGTGACGACGTCATCGCCCGCCGTATGGCGCTGGCGGTGGCTGAAATGACACACTACGCAGAATATGATTATTTAATCGTTAATGATGATTTCGATTTGGCGTTGCTCGATCTGAAAACCATTATTCGCGCTGAACGTCTGCTGTTGAGCAGACAAAAAGTACGGCATGACGCCTTAATCACCAAACTATTGGCAGACTGACGGCTCTTTCAGTATGATGCCCAGTCATTTTATTTCCCTGTGGAGTAGCACATTATGGCACGCGTAACTGTTCAAGACGCTGTAGAGAAAATTGGTAATCGTTTTGACCTGGTGTTGGTCGCTGCTCGTCGCGCCCGCCAGATCCAGATTGGTGGCAAAGATCCGCTGGTGCCGGAAGAAAACGACAAATACACCGTGATCGCGCTGCGCGAGATCGAAGAAGGTCTGATCAACGCCCAGATTATGGACGTTCGTGACCGCCAGGAACAGCAAGAGCAGGAAGCCGCAGAAATTCAGGCGGTCACCGCGATTGCTGAAGGCCGTCGTTAATCAGACTGCGAGTCGCCCTTGTACCTTTTTGAAAGCCTTAATCTGCTGATTCAACGCTATCTGCCAGAAGAGCAGATTAAACGTTTACAGCAGGCTTACCTCGTTGCACGTGATGCTCACGAGGGGCAGACTCGCTCCAGTGGCGAACCTTATATTACTCACCCGGTCGCCGTTGCCTGTATTCTGGCTGAGATGCGCCTCGACTATGAAACGCTGATGGCCGCATTGTTGCACGACGTGATAGAGGATACCCCCGCCACCTATCATGATATGGAACAGCTTTTTGGCAAAAGCGTCGCCGAGCTGGTGGAAGGCGTTTCCAAACTGGACAAGCTGACGTTCCGCGATAAGAAAGAAGCGCAGGCTGAAAACTTTCGCAAAATGATCATGGCGATGGTGCAGGATATCCGCGTCATTCTAATCAAACTGGCTGACCGCACCCACAACATGCGCACGCTGGGTTCGCTGCGCCCGGACAAGCGCCGCCGGATTGCCCGCGAAACGCTGGAAATATACAGTCCGCTGGCGCATCGGCTGGGTATTCATCACCTAAAGACCGAGCTTGAAGAGCTGGGTTTTGAAGCGCTCTATCCTAATCGTTACCGCGTGATTAAAGAGGTCGTTAAGGCTGCCCGTGGCAACCGGAAAGAGATGATCCAGAAAATCCTCGCCGAGATTGAAGGTCGTTTGACCGAAGCCGGGATTGCCTGCCGCGTCAGTGGCCGCGAAAAGCATCTTTACTCCATTTACTGCAAAATGCACCTGAAAGAACAGCGTTTTCATTCCATTATGGATATCTACGCCTTTCGGGTGATAGTTAAAGAACTGGATACCTGCTATCGGGTGTTAGGCCAGGTGCATAGCCTGTATAAGCCGCGTCCCGGGCGGGTAAAAGATTATATCGCCATTCCTAAGGCTAACGGCTATCAGTCACTGCACACCTCGCTGATTGGCCCTCACGGCGTGCCGGTAGAAGTGCAGATCCGTACCGATGATATGGATCAGATGGCGGAAATGGGGGTGGCTGCGCACTGGGCCTATAAAGAAGGCGAAAGCAGCACCACCGCACAGGTTCGCGCACAACGCTGGATGCAAAGCCTGCTGGAGTTGCAGCAGAGCGCGGGCAGTTCATTTGAGTTTATCGAAAGCGTTAAGTCTGACCTCTTTCCGGATGAAATGTATGTCTTCACGCCGGAAGGCCGGATTGTGGAATTACCGGCGGGCGCCACGCCGGTCGACTTCGCCTATGCCGTACATACTGACATTGGCCATGCCTGTGTTGGCGCCAGAGTCGATCGCCAGCCCTACCCGCTGTCACAGTCGCTAACCAGCGGGCAGACCGTTGAGATCATTACCGCGCCAGGCGCCAGACCCAATGCCGCCTGGCTGAATTTCGTCGTCAGTTCCCGAGCGCGGGCCAAAATCCGCCAGATGCTGAAGAATCTCAAACGAGATGATTCCGTCAGCCTGGGCCGGCGCCTGCTGAATCACGCGTTAGGCAGCGGTCGTAAACTTTCAGATATCCCGCAAAAGAATATTCAGCTTGAACTGGATAGAATGAAGCTCGCCACGCTGGACGATCTGATGGCGGAAATTGGAATGGGTAATGCCATGAGCGTGGTGGTGGCGAAAAACCTGTTGAATGAGCAATCCCAGTTAGATAACACCGGGCTGCGCAAGTTGCCGATTAAAGGTGCGGATGGTGTGATGGTTTCTTTCGCCAAATGCTGCCGTCCTATCCCGGGCGATCCGATTATTGCTCATATCAGCCCCGGTAAAGGTCTGGTTATCCATCACGAATCCTGCCGCAATATTCGCGGTTATCAGAAAGAGCCAGAGAAATTTATGGCTGTAGAGTGGGATGATAAAGTTGCGGAGCAGGAATTTATTGCCGAAATCAAAGTGGATATGTTCAACCATCAAGGCGCTCTGGCAAATTTAGCCGCCGCCATCAATACCGCAAACTCGAATATTCAGAGTATTAATACAGAAGAAAAAGATGGCCGCGTATACAGCGCGTTTATTCGTCTCACCACGCTCGACCGCGTTCATCTGGCGAATGTTATGCGTAAGATCCGCGTAATGCCGGATGTAATAAAAGTTAACCGTAACCGAAATTAACCGTTATGACACCTCAACGCTATGCGCGCATAAGAGAGATGCTGACCTGCCGCCAGCCGGATCTGACAATTTGCATGGAGCAGGTGCATAAGCCGCATAATGTTTCCGCCGTTATCCGTACCGCCGATGCGGTGGGCGTCCATCAGATTCATGCCGTATGGCCTACCAGCAGAATGAAAACGCTGGTGTCTTCCGCAGCAGGCAGCAATAGCTGGGTTCGGGTTAAAACACACCGCACCATTCATGACGCGGTAAGCCATCTGCAAACGGAAGGTATGCAGATTCTGGCAACCCATCTTTCTGAACAGGCTGTCGATTTCCGCGAGATTGATTACACCCGCCCGACCTGCATTTTACTAGGGCAAGAAAAAACCGGAATCAGCATGGACGCGCTAAAGCTGGCCGATCAAGACATCATCATTCCGATGACCGGCATGGTACAGTCGCTGAATGTTTCCGTCGCATCCGCATTAATTTTGTATGAAGCCCAGCGCCAACGTCAGTTAGCCGGAATGTACCAGCGTGAAAACAGTCCGTTGGACGCAGAAGAACAGCAGCGGTTGCTGTTTGAAGGCGGCTACCCGGTACTGGCGCGTGTCGCCAAACGTAAAGGTTTGCCCCGCCCTTATATTGATAACAGTGGTCAGATCGTTGCTGATACCGCCTGGTGGGCGTCAATGCAATCCTCGGAGTGCTGATGAAAGGCCGCCTGCTGACTACCCAACCGTTGAGCACCCTTGCTGGCGTGGGTGCCAGCCAGACGGCTAAACTTGCTCGCCTCGGGCTGGAGACCGTGCAGGACCTATTACTGCACCTGCCATTACGCTACGAAGACCGTACTCACCTTTATCCCATTGGCGATCTCCTCCCCGGTATGTACGCCACGGTGGAAGGTGAAATCCTGCGCAACGACATAACCTCTGGCCGTCGCCGTATGTTGACCTGCCAGATCAGTGACGGTAGCGGCGTACT
The DNA here is from genome assembly GCF_003666245.1 of Brenneria alni. GTDB lineage: Bacteria > Pseudomonadota > Gammaproteobacteria > Enterobacterales > Enterobacteriaceae > Brenneria > Brenneria alni. Next base: position 24,261 of record NZ_MJLZ01000022.1, on the reverse strand, counting down.
GACCATGCTTTTTTTTAATTTCAATGCGGCGATGAAGAACAGTCTGGCTCCGGGTCAGCGGGTCACCGCGTATGGCGAAATTAAACGGGGCAAAATCGGCGCTGAAATTATCCACCCTGAATACCGTATACAGGGCGATAACATCCAAATCAAATTACAGGAATCCCTGACGCCGGTTTATCCCTCCACCGAAGGCGTTCGCCAGGCAACACTGCGTAAGCTCACCGATCAGGCGCTGGCGTTGCTGGACGCCAATCCTATCGACGAACTGCTGCCGGAAGAGTTGAGCCGATCGCTCATCAGCCTGCCCGAAGCCCTGCACATCCTGCACCGTCCCCCGCCGGATGTGCAGCTTAGTGAACTGGAGCAAGGTAAACACCCGGCGCAACAACGGCTTATTATGGAAGAACTGCTGGCGCATAACTTAAGTATGCTGGCTGTACGGGCTGGCGCGCAACGTTATCAGGCATTGCCACTGGTGGTAAATGACGCCCTCAAACAGCGCCTGCTTGCGGCCATGCCTTTTACGCCTACCCAGGCGCAGGAGCGGGTGGTGGGTGAGATTGAAACCGATATGGAAAAGCCTTTCCCCATGATGCGCTTGGTACAGGGGGATGTTGGTTCAGGAAAAACGCTGGTTGCCGCACTGGCTGCGCTACGGGCGATTGCCAACGGCAAGCAGGTCGCGCTTATGGCGCCGACAGAGTTGCTGGCCGAGCAACATGCCCATAATTTTCGCCAGTGGTTTGAGCCGCTGGGTATCGAAGTCGGCTGGCTGGCTGGCAAGCAGAAAGGCAAAGCCCGGCAGGCACAGCAAGACGCCATTGCCAGTGGTCAGATATCAATGGTGGTGGGGACGCACGCCATTTTTCAGCAGCAGGTAAAATTCAACGGGCTGGCGTTGGTGATTGTTGATGAACAGCACCGTTTCGGTGTGCATCAGCGTCTGGCGCTGTGGGAAAAAGGCGAAGAGCAGGGGTTCCACCCGCACCAGTTGATTATGACTGCCACACCGATCCCCCGCACGCTGGCGATGACCGCTTACGCCGATCTGGATACCTCGGTGATCGATGAATTGCCGCCAGGCAGAACGCCGGTCACCACCGTCGCCATACCGGATTCGCGCCGCAATGACATTATCCAACGAGTCGACAACGCCTGTCAGCAGGAGGGACGGCAAGCCTATTGGGTTTGTACATTGATTGAAGAGTCTGATTTGTTAGAAGCTCAGGCTGCCGAAGCAACTTGTCAGGAATTGAAAGCAGCCTTGCCTGATATCACCGTCGGATTAGTACACGGACGGATGAAAGCACAGGAAAAACAAGCCGTCATGCTGGCCTTTAAACAAGGTGAGCTTCAGCTATTGGTGGCGACAACAGTGATTGAAGTGGGGGTTGACGTGCCGAATGCCAGCCTGATGATTATCGAAAACCCGGAACGACTGGGGCTGGCACAGCTCCACCAGTTACGTGGACGGGTTGGCCGGGGGGCGGTTGCCTCTCACTGCGTGCTGCTTTATAAAACCCCGTTAAGCAAAACCGCACAAAAAAGGCTTCAGGTATTGCGTGACAGCAATGATGGTTTTGTTATCGCACAACGCGACTTGGAAATCCGCGGTCCGGGTGAATTATTAGGCACGCGCCAGACGGGTAATGCCGAATTTAAAGTCGCTGATTTACTGCGCGATCAGGCGCTGATCCCTCAGGTACAGCGCGTTGCCCGCCATCTCCACCAACGTTATCCCAACCATGCCAAAGCATTGATTGAACGCTGGTTGCCGGAACGAACCCGCTATACCAATGCCTAGCGACACGGCATTCAGCGCCATGTCCCATCCAATATCCCTTTAAATAATAAGGCATTAACAACCTGACAAATTGCATATCAGAAACACCGTTCCGCAGACGTTTGCTTTTGTAAAACAGATCATTACAATGCCCTCTTTGTCGTTTCAGGAACGCCAACTATTATGACCGACACCACCACGGATACCCCTCAGACAAACATTCCTGTTGCGCCTCAGCGCAGTGAATTAATCTACCGTCTGGAAGACAGGCCACCGCTGCCGCAAACCTTGTTTGCCGCTTGCCAGCATCTGCTGGCAATGTTTGTCGCCGTCATTACTCCCGCCCTGTTGATCTGTCAGGCGCTGGGCTTACCCGCGCAAGATACGCAACACATCATCAGCATGTCGCTGTTTGCCTCCGGCCTGGCCTCTATTCTGCAAATTAAAACCTGGGGACCGGTTGGCTCGGGTTTGCTGTCCATTCAAGGCACCAGCTTTAACTTCGTTACGCCATTGATCATGGGCGGACTGGCGCTGAAAAACGGCGGCGCGGATGTCCCCACCATGATGGCGGCATTATTCGGTACGCTGATGGTCGCCTCCTTTACGGAAATCATTTTATCCCGTTTTTTACATCTTGCCCGACGGATTATCACGCCGCTGGTATCAGGGATTGTGGTGATGATCATCGGCCTGTCGCTGATTCAGGTCGGTCTGACCTCTATTGGTGGAGGCTATGCCGCGATGAATAACAATACCTTTGGGGCGCCGAAGAATCTGTTGCTGGCAGGCATCGTGCTATTGGTCATTATCCTGCTGAACCGCCAGCGTAACCCTTACCTACGCGTGGCATCACTGGTGATCGCCATGGCCGTCGGTTATCTGGGTGCCTGGTTGATGGATATGTTGCCGAGCGGCGCTCCAGCCGAACCGCGTTCATTTATCATGGTTCCAACGCCGTTATATTACGGTCTGGGCTTTGACTGGAATCTGCTGATCCCGCTGATGCTGGTGTTTATGGTGACATCGCTGGAAACCATTGGTGATATCACCGCAACATCCGATGTATCAGAGCAGCCGGTCAGCGGGCCACTGTATATGAGAAGATTGAAAGGCGGCGTACTGGCAAACGGCCTGAATTCTTGTCTGTCTGCCGTCTTCAATACCTTTCCAAATTCCTGTTTCGGCCAAAATAATGGCGTAATCCAGCTTACCGGCGTCGCCAGCCGCTACGTCGGCTTTGTGGTTGCACTGATGCTGATTGTTCTGGGGTTGTTCCCTGCCGTCAGTGGTTTCGTACAACATATTCCAGAGCCGGTGCTCGGCGGCGCAACTATCGTCATGTTTGGCACCATCGCGGCTTCCGGCGTGCGTATCGTGTCGCGTGAGCCGCTGAACCGTCGCGCCATCATGATTATCGCGCTCTCTCTGGCCGTAGGGCTGGGCGTTTCGCAGCAACCACTCATTCTGCAATTCGCGCCTGACTGGATGAAAACTCTGCTCTCTTCCGGTATTGCCGCTGGCGGTATTACGGCGATTGTGCTGAATCTGGTTTTTCCCCAGGAAGAAAAATAATTCGTACTTGCTTCAATAATCTGTGAGAAGCATGAATAAAAGCGACCGATGGTGCAACACCGGTCGCTTTTTACTGTCTGTAACAGCATTATCTATTGAGCCGTTCGGGTAATTGCGGCATAAAAACAGTTATCCCTGACGACTGGCATGGACTGACACGATGAGATTTATCGGGAAATTATTGCTGACCATCCTGCTGCTGGCATTACTGGCACTGGTTATATTGTATGTATTACTGCAAAGCACCTGGGCTTCAGGCCAGGTCAGCAATTGGGTGAATCAGCATACGGACTATCAAATTTCATTGGGAAAAATTGACCATAACTGGTCTAAACCCGATCATATCCTGCTGAAAGACGTCATATTTGGCTATAAGGATCAGCCGCCAACGCTTACGGCAAAACAGATTTCGGCAGGACTAAGCGTGCGGCAGATAACCGACCCACGCCATTTTTCCAGCCTGCAACTGGAAGGCGGCACGCTGAATCTGTCGCCAACCGCTGCAACCCTGCCCATCGAAGCCGATGTTTTGCAACTGCGGACTATGGCGCTTCAGGCGCAGGATGATAACTGGCAATTAAACGGTCAACAGGTCAATGGCGGTATCACGCCCTGGCAGCCAGAAAAGGGATATTTATTAGGCAAGCAGGGGCATTTCCAACTCAGCGCCCGTTCATTGCGGCTTAATGATATTCCCGCCAGTCAGGTGTTGGTACAAGGCGAAATAAATCGTAATCAACTCACTTTAGATAATTTTGGTGCGGATGTGGCACAAGGCCAGTTAACCGGCAGCGCCAGCCGTGCGGAAGATGGCAGCTGGCAGATCGACAATCTGCGTCTCAGCAAGGTTCGTTTGCAAACGCCAAGAACAATACAAGAATTCTGGCAACCGATTACCGCGTTGCCTTCCGTTGCCGTCTCCCGTTTTGATTTGATTGACGCTCGCATTGAAGGGCCGGGATGGGCGTTTATCGATCTTGACGTCACTCTGCAAAACGTCACATTCAAACAGGATGACTGGCAGAGTGATGATGGCGAGCTGTCGTTCAATGCCACCGATATCGTTAACGGAAATATGCATCTGATCGACCCTATCGTTAATCTGGCACTTTCCTCCAACGGAGTTGAAATCAAACAGTTTACTACTCGCTGGGAAGGAGGCTTGTTGCGCACCAACGGTAACTGGCAGCGCAGCAATCACCGGTTACAACTGGACGAATTCGTTGTCGCGGGTATGGAATACACGTTACCCGGCGACTGGCGTCAGCGCTGGCAAACCACGCTGCCTACCTGGCTGGCGGAAGTGAATATCAAAAAATTCACCGCCAACCGTAATCTGCTGATTGATATCAACCCGGATTTTCCATTTCAGCTTACCGCACTGGATGGATACGGCAGTGACCTGCTACTGGCCCATCATCACCAGTGGGGTATCTGGGCAGGCTCACTGAATCTGAACGCCAGCGATGCGACATTCAATAAAGTCGATGTTCGTCGGCCCTCACTGGCATTAACAGCCAATGAGGGGCAAATCTCATTCAGCGATCTTAGCGCCTTTACACAAAACGGCTTGCTGGAAGCCAAAGCAACTATCGAACAACATCCCAACCGAGCATTTTCGCTTACGATGACCGGACGATCAGTGCCATTGGATATGTTAACGCGCTGGGGATGGCCCACACAGACAGCCGCGCCGTCAGGCAACGCTAACTTGCAGTTACAACTGAACGGGCGGCTGGCTGACAATACGCCGCTGAAACCAACGTTAAGCGGTTCATTGCAGGGCGTTGACAGTAACGGGCAACCAATCAGGCAACAGATGCATCAGGGGGCAGTAACAGAAACGTCACAATGAAAAGCATGGGGTGGTGGGCCGCATCACCTTATTTCAGATCCACCCTGCTCCAGAGGCTCTTCCGGCGTAGCGGGCAACACAATATAGACGCCTTCAAATAATGCGCCTTTTTTATCGTCTCCGAACAGATCCACATTCAATTGAACCCTGGCTTTACGTCCCCGAGCCAGGCGGTCTAAATCGCCACTCAACGAACCGAGATCGGCAATGGCGCTCGGCCTGCCCGTCACCGGTGTGCTGTAGCGAATGTGCGCATCGGCCAGAATAATCGTTCCGCCTAAATGTCTTTCACGCAGTAACAACCAGATTAATCCCCAACCCGTCAGGGTCGCGAGAGAAAACATGCTGCCGGCAAACAACGTATGGTGGGGGTTCTGATTACCGGTTTCCGGCATGGTAGTAATAAATTTCTGACCGGTATACTGGCTTATTCGCACGCCCATTTTTTCACTCAACGGAATGTGTTCGTACCAGGCCTGCTGTAACTGCCCGCACCAGTCAGGACGATGCAAAATATCATCCAGCGTCGCAACCGGTTTGATCATCAGAAAATGCCGTATCGGCGTGGTTTGCGGTGCAGCAATTTCTCCCTGGTTCACAAAACCCAGTTTGGCGAAAAAATCCATCGCATCCTCGCGGGCGCTACACACCACGCGCTTTACCCCCTCCTGACGCGCCACCGATTCCAACGTCATGGCCAGTAACGTTCCCAGACCTTTTCCTCGCACATCAGGGTGAACGGCTAAAAACCGGATCGCCGCTTCGTTGTCGGCATTGATGGATAACCGGCCAATCGCCACCAGCCGCCCGTGTTCATCCACCACCGTCTGATGATGTGCCAATGCATCATAGGCATCACGCTCAGAACCCAGCGGTTGGCGCAGGGGTTTACGCAACATTTCCCACCGGAATTGATAGTACGCATCAAGTTCTTCTGCGCTTTCAGGCACTCTCAGGTGATACATAAACATGCCTCATTAAAAAATGTGTTCGCCTTTACACTTGCAGCCAGAACGTCACCGGCCCATCATTAACCAATGCCACTTTCATATCCGCCGCAAAATGCCCCGTTTCCGTGCGAATATCCTGTTCACGGCACTGCCCGACAAAATACTGATAGAGACGATCGGCCTCTGCCGGATGCGCGCCACGAGAGAAACCGGGACGCATTCCTTTCTGGGTGTCAGCCACCAGCGTAAACTGCGATACCACCAGTACACTTCCGCCAACCTGACGGACATTAAGGTTCATTTTGCCATTATCATCACTGAATATACGGTAACCCAAAACCCGTTCACAAAGTCGCGTGGCCTTTTGCTCATCATCACCTTGCTCAACGCCCAGCAGCACCAACAGCCCGGCGCCGATTTCACCAACAACGGCATTTTTCACCGTAACGCTAGCGCTGGAAACACGTTGAATTAACGCAATCATCGAATGTTACCGCCTCTGTTTTCACTATTCTGAAAGGATTCATAGCCACAAAACCACAAGATAAATCACTCACTGGCTATAACCATCTGCGCGGCAAAAAAATCTGCAACTACCTGACGGTCTGTTACCAGGATGCTGTGGATGCCCAGAGTCTGCGCGGCGGCAACATTAGCGGGATTATCGTCAAAGAAGATAGCTTGATCGGGCGTTACCCCTTCCTGCGTCAGTACATAGTGATAGATGGCCGCTTCAGGTTTGCGCAAGCCGATATCCTGAGAGAGATAAAGACGATCGGTAGCCTCTTCCACTTCCGGGAACAATACCGGCCAATGACTACAATGCAGACGATTGGTATTAGAAAGGATCACTACCCGATGCCCTTCCTTACGCAGTTGCTGCATGATATTGATGACTTCAGGACGCAACGCCACGAAAATAGCCTGCCACCCTGTGGAAAACTGCTCAAAACTTAATGAGATACCCATTTCACGGCATAACTGTTCAGCAAACGCTTCATCACTGATTTCGCCACGCTCATGTTGTTCAAAGGTTTCACCCATCACAAAACGCTCTTTCAGCGTTGCCAGCGGCGCACTACTCAGCTTGCTCCATACGCCCAACACCCGGTTGAAATCGATATCAATAACGACATTACCCAAATCAAAGATATAAAGCATGACACCTTCCTCTTGACGTAAGCGTAGGTTTTTCACTGTAGCGGGAAATGGCAACACTGAACAGGGAGGAGATCAAAGCGCAGAGAATCAGATAAAACTCAGGGCACCCGAAGGCGCCCTGATATTGGCAAGAAGTTACTGATAAATCAGCTTTCTTTACCGCCGCGGTTTGCGCGTTTACGATCGTTCTCAGTCAGGTGACGCTTACGCAGACGGACAGACTGCGGCGTTACTTCAACCAGTTCGTCGTCATCGATAAATTCCAGCGCTTGTTCCAGTGACATTTTAATCGCCGGAACCAGGGTCGTCGCTTCATCCGTACCAGAAGCACGCATGTTGGTCAGTTTTTTCCCGGTCAGACAGTTTACCGTCAGATCATTTGAACGGGAGTGAATACCGATAATCTGGCCTTCATACACTTCAGCCCCGTGGCCCAGGAACAGTTTACCGCGGTCTTGCAGGCCGAACAGCGCAAACGCGACGGCTTTGCCTTGACCGTTGGAAATCAACACGCCGTTCTGACGCTGACCGATATCACCAGGACGCACATCATCGTAGTGACTGAAGGTGGAGTACAGCAGACCAGTGCCAGATGTCATGGTCATGAATTCAGTACGGAAACCGATCAGACCACGAGCAGGGATCAGGTAATCCAGACGGATACGGCCTTTGCCATCCGGGATCATGTCTTTAACATCACCTTTGCGCTCACCCATCGCTTGCATGACGGCGCCCTGATGCTGTTCTTCGATATCCAATGTAACGTTTTCAAACGGTTCCTGATTGCGACCATCAATAACGCGATTAATCACTTTCGGACGTGATACGGCAAGTTCAAACCCTTCACGACGCATATTTTCAATCAGCACGGACAGATGAAGCTCACCACGTCCCGAAACGCGGAAAGCATCCGCATCTTCGGTTTCTTCAACACGCAACGCAACGTTGTGAACCAGCTCTTTATTCAGACGCTCAAGGATCTGACGAGACGTCACATACTTCCCTTCTTTACCGCAGAACGGAGAGGTATTCACGCAGAAGAACATGGTTACCGTTGGTTCATCGACGCTCAATGCCGGCAGGGCTTCAACCGCAGCGGGATCGCAGATGGTATCGGAAATATTCAGCTCACCCAGACCGGTGATGGCAATAATATCGCCCGCTTCCGCCAGAGTTGTTTCGATGCGCTCCAGACCCATATGGCCCAGCACTTTACCGACTTTACCGTTACGGGTTTTCCCTTCACTGTCGATGACCGTAACTTGCTGATTCGGTTTGACCACACCACGTTTGATACGACCAATCCCGATAACGCCAACATAGTTGTTGTAGTCCAACTGGGAGATCTGCATCTGCAAAGGGCCGTCACGGTCGACTTTTGGTGATTCAACGTGTTCGACAATCGCTTCAAACAGCGGCGTCATATCGCTTGCCATATCGTTATGATCCAGACCGGCGATACCGTTTAACGCGGAAGCATAAACGATGGGGAAATCGAGTTGTTCATCGGTTGCATCCAAATTTACGAACAGGTCAAACACCTGATCGACAACCCAGTCAGGACGTGCGCCAGGACGGTCGACCTTGTTGATAACCACGATCGGCTTCAGACCATTAGCGAATGCTTTTTTGGTCACGAAACGAGTCTGCGGCATCGGGCCATCCATTGCATCAACGACTAACAGTACCGAGTCAACCATCGACATTACACGCTCAACCTCACCGCCGAAGTCGGCGTGTCCTGGGGTATCGACGATGTTAATGCGGTAGTCTTTCCAATTAATGGCGGTATTTTTGGCGAGGATGGTAATTCCACGCTCTTTCTCCAAATCGTTGGAGTCCATTACACGTTCGGTTGCTTCAGTGCGTTCTCCGAAAGTTCCGGATTGTTGCAACAACTTATCGACCAGGGTGGTTTTCCCATGGTCAACGTGCGCAATAATGGCGATGTTACGCAAATTTTCGATCACAGCTTTGCCTCAGGCATTTAGAAATAGCGCGCTATTGTACACGTATTAATCGAGGGACTAAACAAGATCACAAGCATCAATGATAAACAACCTGATGCTGCTTACTTTGTGATCCCTTTCACGGTGCAAAAACGCCACAAACGATCATTATTGCACCAAATGAGTGCGATAATTCGCATATAAAGCACCAGTTTGGTGCTGTCGGCTATAATGGTGCAGCGAGTCTTAATGAGGAAAGCCCCAAAGGGCAACACATTGCACTAATTTAAAAAGTTGGCACACTTTTAGCTTTAGTCTACTCACGGTCACAACATCAATCCACAACGATATTCGTTCCACGACGATAAATGACAACCGGGAGAACCAAGTATGTCCGCAGAACATGTTTTGACGATGCTGAATGAACATGAAGTGAAGTTTGTCGATTTGCGCTTCACCGATACTAAAGGCAAAGAACAGCACGTCACCATTCCAGCCCACCAGGTTAATGCCGACTTCTTTGAAGAAGGCAAAATGTTTGATGGTTCTTCAATTGGCGGCTGGAAAGGTATTAACGAATCCGACATGGTATTGATGCCAGATGCCAGCACTGCGGTTATCGACCCATTCTTTGAAGAATCCACACTGATCATCCGTTGTGACATTCTGGAACCCGGCACCATGCAGGGTTATGACCGCGATCCGCGTTCTATCTCTAAGCGTGCCGAAGATTTCCTGCGTTCTTCCGGTATCGCGGATACCGTCCTGTTTGGGCCTGAACCCGAATTCTTCCTGTTTGATGACGTTCGCTTCGGCAGCAGCATCTCCGGTTCTCATGTCACGATTGACGACATTGAAGGCGCCTGGAACTCCAACAAGGAATATGAAGGCGGTAACAAAGGTCATCGTCCGTCCGTCAAAGGCGGTTACTTCCCGGTTCCTCCGGTTGATTCATCACAGGACATCCGTTCCACCATGTGTCTGACCATGGAAGAAATGGGTCTGGTGGTTGAAGCGCATCACCATGAAGTTGCGACCGCAGGCCAGAACGAAGTGGCTACCCGTTTCAACTCCATGACCAAAAAAGCCGACGAAATCCAGATTTATAAATACGTTGTGCATAACGTCGCTCACGCATTCGGCAAAACGGCAACTTTCATGCCGAAACCGATGTTCGGTGACAACGGTTCAGGTATGCACTGCCATATGTCTCTGTCCAAAAATGGGACAAACCTGTTCTCTGGCGACAAATACGGCGGCCTGTCTGAAACCGCGCTGTTCTACATCGGCGGCATCATCAAACACGCTAAAGCCATTAACGCCCTGGCTAACCCGACCACCAACTCATACAAGCGTCTGGTCCCTGGCTACGAAGCACCGGTAATGCTGGCTTATTCCGCCCGTAACCGTTCTGCCTCTATTCGTATCCCGGTCGTGGCCAGCCCGAAAGCTCGCCGTATTGAAGTCCGTTTCCCGGACCCGGCGGCTAACCCATACCTGGCATTCTCCGCGCTGCTGATGGCAGGCCTGGACGGTATCATCAACAAGATTCATCCTGGCGATGCGATGGATAAGAACCTGTACGATCTACCGCCGGAAGAAGCAAGTGAAATCCCAACGGTTGCAGGCTCTCTGGAAGAAGCGCTGAACGCACTGGATGCAGATCGCGAGTTCCTGACCCGTGGCGGCGTATTTACGGATGACACCATTGATGCCTACATCGAACTGCGTAAGGCAGAAAATGACCGCGTTCGCATGACGCCGCATCCGGTTGAGTTTGAACTGTACTATAGCGTTTAATAACTCGCGCTGAATCATACAGTAAGACAGTAGTTTGACCGTCCTGATGTTCAGGCTACTGTCGGAATTACCGCTTTTAAGATGTTTTGTTTTTGCGACGAGCTATCCATGCCCGTCACCCAGGAGTTGTCGTGGCATAACTGCAAAATCTCTCCTGGACGTTTTTTCTGAAAATTTTTTGTTGCCGTGGAAACTTTTCAGCCCATCTCAGGATGGGCTTTTTTCTCCACAGGCTCTGAAATTGCAACATCATATCCATCATCTACACTACTATGCACCGATATGGTGCGGGAGTCTGCGTTATGGCAACAGGCACGCTGCCCGATGCTGGGCAGATCCTAAATTCTTTAATAAACAGCATCTTGTTATTGGATAACGATCTGGCTATTCATTACTCCAACCCGGCAGCGCAACAACTGTTGGCGCAAAGCTCTCGTAAATTATCAGGGACGCCGCTGCCAGATTTGCTGGGATATTTTTCTCTGAATATAGATTTGATGCGCGAAAGCCTGGATTCAGGGCAAGGTTTTACGGATAACGAAGTGACAATTGTTGTAGACGGCAAAGCGCATATCATGTCGCTCACGGCCCAGCGGATACAAAATAACTTCATTCTGCTGGAGATGGCGCCAATGGACAACCAACGTCGCCTTAGCCAGGAACAGCTCCAGCACGCTCAACAGCAGGCCGCCCGCGATCTGGTCAGAGGGTTGGCTCACGAGATTAAAAATCCGCTTGGTGGGTTGCGAGGGGCTGCGCAGTTGCTCTCTAAGGCATTGCCCGATCCGTCGCTGACCGAATACACCAAAGTTATCATCGAGCAGGCAGACCGCCTGCGCAATCTGGTCGACAGGTTGCTCGGCCCGCAGCAACCCGGCCTGCATGTTACTCAAAGCATTCATCAGGTTGCAGAACGGGTATGCCAACTCGTTTCACTGGAAAAGCCAGACAATGTAACGCTGGTGAAAGATTACGACCCCAGTCTTCCGGAACTCACACACGACCCGGATCAGATTGAGCAGGTACTGCTGAATATCACGCGTAATGCGCTACAGGCTTTAGGTGAAAAAGGCGGCACCATTACCTTACGCACCCGCACCGCATTTCAGCTCACCTTGCATGGCGTGCGTTATCGCCTTGCTGCACGTATTGATGTAGAAGATGACGGCCCCGGCGTTCCCTCTCAGCTACAGGATACGCTGTTTTACCCCATGGTAAGTGGACGCGAGGGTGGCACCGGTCTGGGATTGTCGATTGCCCGCAGCCTTATCGACCAACACTCCGGTAAAATTGAATTTAACAGTTGGCCAGGTCATACCGAATTCTCGGTTTACCTGCCCATTCGCCAGTGAGGTTCACAATGCAACGAGGGATAGTCTGGATTGTCGATGACGATAGCTCCATCCGTTGGGTGCTCGAACGTGCGCTCACTGGTGCAGGTTTAACCTGTGCAACGTTTGATAATGGAAACCAGGCTCTGCACGCGTTGGCGACACAAACGCCAGACGTGCTGCTGTCTGATATCCGTATGCCTGGAATGGATGGACTGGCGTTATTGCAGCAAATAAAACAACGGCATCCTATGCTGCCGGTCATCATTATGACTGCGCATTCCGATCTTGATGCCGCCGTCAGCGCCTATCAGCAGGGGGCATTTGATTACTTGCCTAAACCTTTTGATATCGACGAAGCCGTTGCGCTGGTAGAACGTGCGATTAGTCACTATCTGGAACAGCAACAGCCCGTTCGTAGCCAACCGATTAACGGCCCGACGACAGATATCATCGGCGAAGCGCCTGCCATGCAGGATGTGTTTCGAATCATTGGGCGACTTTCACGTTCATCCATTAGCGTATTGATCAACGGTGAATCAGGCACCGGTAAAGAGCTGGTTGCTCATGCTTTACATCGCCACAGCCCACGAGCCAAAGCACCGTTTATCGCCTTGAACATGGCGGCGATCCCAAAAGATTTGATCGAGTCAGAGTTGTTTGGTCATGAAAAAGGCGCATTTACCGGCGCCAATCAAATTCGTCAGGGGCGTTTTGAGCAGGCAGATGGCGGTACGCTGTTTCTGGACGAAATCGGTGATATGCCGCTTGATGTTCAGACTCGCTTATTACGCGTGCTGGCTGATGGTCAGTTTTATCGGGTTGGCGGCTATGCCGCAGTTAAAGTGGATGTGCGGATCATTGCCGCCACACATCAGAATCTTGAGCTACGGGTACAGGAAGGTAAGTTCCGCGAAGATCTCTTTCATCGCCTGAATGTCATTCGTGTTCATTTGCCCCCGCTGCGTGAGCGTCGTGAAGATATTCCCCGTTTGGCGCGCTATTTCTTACAGGCAACCGCCAAAGAATTGGGTGTCGAGCCGAAAAATCTTCATCCGGAAACGGAAACGGCACTCACGCGACTGCCGTGGCCGGGTAACGTGCGTCAGTTAGAAAATACCTGTCGTTGGTTAACCGTGATGGCTGCCGGACAGGAAGTGCTGATTCAGGATTTACCGCCTGAGCTGTTTGAAACAACCGCACCTGATGCCACGGTACATATGCTGCCGGACAGTTGGGCGACATTGTTGGCGCAGTGGGCTGACAGAGCGTTGCGCTCCGGTCATCAAAACCTGCTGGCGGAAGCACAACCAGAGATGGAAAGGACGCTGCTCACCACAGCATTGCGTCATACTCAGGGTCATAAACAGGAAGCCGCCCGTTTGCTGGGTTGGGGGCGAAATACCCTCACGCGGAAGCTGAAAGAGCTGGGAATGGAGTAACAAACGTTGCGCGTTGTTCCGAAGAACGAACCCCCAAGCACAAGGCGAGCAAAAAAATACAATCTGGCGCACGAAATTGTCACTAATTTGTCCTTTACTTGCCCCGAGTCAGCAGTATGATCGTGTCGCTGATTCGGGAGGAGCAGAGGAGCACTATGCTGGATTCATTAATTTCCGTGGTGGTACACGGCGCTGAAATAAGTTCTGCGGCGAGCCATTCACCGCAAACTGCCATCGCCGCCGTACTGTGCGCCGCGCTGATTAACTTCTTTAGCTAGTGTTCTGGCCGTATTAATGGCCAGAATGATGACTAAAGGCGTATCATCAGAAAAACAGCCGTATCTGCGGCTGTTTTTTATTAAATAACCCGCGAGAATTGCTGCGTTCGCATCTTGTCACGCAGGTAGATATCGAAGCACATACAGATATTGCGGATCAATAAACGGCCTTTCGGCGTCACCCTAATCCCGGATTCTTGTATCTCCACCAGCCCATCGACAGCTAAAGGCGCAAGCTGTTGCAAATCTTCTGCAAAATACGATTTGAAATCAATGCGGTAGTCAGCCTCAATCACAGCGTAGGTCAACCGGAAATTACAAATCAGCGTCTTGATGACGTCACGCCGAATGCAGTCATCCTGCGTAAGCTGTAATCCTCTCCACAATGCATTTCCTGTTTCCTTTACCTGAGCATAATAGTGCTTCAGCTCTTTTTGATTCTGAGCATAACTATCACCGATCATACTAATCGCCGATACGCCCATACCCAACAGGTCACAATCACCCTGAGTCGTATACCCTTGAAAATTACGGTGTAATTTTCCAGCCTGCTGGGCAAGGGCCAGCTCATCATCCGGGCGGGCAAAGTGATCCATACCAATAAACTGGTAGCCCACCATAGTCAGGGTACTGATTGTCTGTTGCAGTATTTCCAGTTTTTGCTCTGCTCCCGGTAAATCCGCTTCTTTTATTTTCCGCTGCGCAGCAAACAGAGTGGGTAAATGCGCATAGTTAAATACGCTGAGACGATGAGGGTTCAATTCAGCAACGCGTTGCAGCGTAAAAGCAAAACTCTCCGGCGTCTGTTTCGGCAGACCGTAAATCAGATCAATATTGGTTGAAGTAAATCCCAGCGACTTAGCACGCGCAATCAGTGTGAAGATAAAAGCCTCGTCTTGTTCGCGGTTTACCAGTTTTTGTACTTCTTTATTAAAATCCTGCACCCCCATACTAAGGCGATTAAACCCCTCAGCACGCAAGTGATCGAGAATGTTGAGCTCAATTTCCCGCGGATCAATCTCCAGTGACAGTTCGGCATGATCCGCAAAAGAAAATTGATCATGTAACAGCGACATCAAACGGCTGATTTGCCTTTTATCAAGATAGGTTGGCGTACCGCCCCCCCAATGCATCTGAGTCACCGTTCTTCCGACAAATAGCGGCGCACGCTTACGAATTTCAAGCTCCAGAACATCCAGATACTCATCCGCTTTATGCTGCTGACGTGTTACCAGCTTATTACAGCCACAGAAGTAGCAGAGCCGGTGGCAAAATGGGATGTGGATATATAACGAAAGCGGTCGCTGCGTATAACGTACAATGGCCTGCCGAAAAGCCGACTCATCATAGCTTTCACTGAACTCCAACGCGGTAGGATAAGACGTGTAACGTGGCCCGGAATAATTATACTTTTGAATCAGGGCCAAGTCCCAGTCGATTGCCTGCTCAGACATACAGCTCACTCCTCCCAGTCTTTTTTATTAGCGGGCTATTCCCGCCCGTTCCCTTTCAAACCGTCACTGCATGACGTTGAAAAACGCTCCCGGCGTTTTTTTATTCGTCCCATCCCTGGGACTCACCTTTCAGGCCGTCACTGCGTGACGTTGAAAAACGCTCCCGGCGTTTTTTTATTCGTCCCGACGACATCTGCCGTCCTTTAAAAACAGCACGTTGTAGTTGCGCCTTTCGTTTCGACAGCCGCCATAATTTGCTTAACAGATAAAAAAGATAAAACGTAACCAGTAATGCTAGCAGCAGGAGCAACAGCTTCATTGATTAAAAATCGTCTTTCGGGCTATTACGTTTCAGAAGTTGCAGCATATCTTCCTTTTGCTCTTCTTCATCGTCGTCATCACCCAGTTCAATGCCGAGTTGCTCCATCAATATATCGATACGATCTAATGTTTCATCCACCCAGGACTGATCTTTAGCACTCAGGGTTTCACCGTTGTCCAGACGATCCAGTAACACATCCAGGCGGGCGTCATTTTCCAACAGTGTCAGCTCTTCCTCTGGCGACAGCGTGACGGGTTTAGTCTCCGGTGCAACGGATCTAGGCTTGGTTACGGCTTTTTCTTTAATACCCAACGGAACAGGCTTCTTACTACCAATACGGGGATCGACAACCTTATGTTGTCCGTAAGTTTTACCTGCCTGCCCTGTTTCCTGAGCACGACTTCCCGATGCATGGCCGCGATGTTTTTTCTGGCGCTTGCGATCGCGCGCTTCCCGATCCAATTCCTCACGGGTTTTTCTTTTCATTTTTGGTTTGGTGGCATTACCACCAGATCCCTTAACTGGTTGGTTCATCATGTTGCTCTCAGGTACACAGGTGAAGGTAATTGCGGCGGAATCTAGCAGAAAGCCTGGCAATAAAAAAGTGCTCACATCAACCGATGGTACTTTTCGTTATTCAGGAGCATTTACCAGTTAAACATAAACGCTTCAATACAGATAAAACCGCCTTTATTGTCAGTTACAGGTATAATCCCCAACCAGACATAGATCCAGATAGAGATAATAATTGTGACCCAGCAATATAACTACCATATGACGCACTTTGTCATCAGCGCCCCGGATATTCGCCACCTGTCAACAGATAGCGGTATTGAAGTTGCCTTTGCTGGGCGCTCTAACGCTGGTAAATCCAGCGCATTGAATACGCTGACCAATCAGAAAAATCTGGCGCGAACCAGTAAAACCCCAGGAAGAACGCAACTCATCAACATGTTTGAGGTCGCTGAAGGCATTCGTCTGGTCGATTTACCCGGCTATGGCTACGCCGAAGTGCCGGAAGAAATGAAGCTTAAATGGCAACGCGCATTAGGGGAATATCTCCAGAAACGTAATAGCCTGAAAGGGCTGGTCGTACTGATGGATATTCGCCATCCGCTGAAAGATCTCGATCAGCAAATGCTTTTGTGGGCGGTTGATGTGCAAATTCCTGTTTTAGTTTTGCTGACCAAAGCAGACAAACTGGCTTCTGGCGCACGTAAAGCGCAGCTCAATAGGGTGCGCGAAGCGATATTGCCATTTATGGGTGATATTCAGGTAGAAGCGTTTTCTTCACTAAAGAAATTAGGTGTCGATAAACTACGCCAAAAACTTGATAGCTGGTTCAATACGCTGTCGCAGGCAGAAGAGGAAAATCCACAGGAAAGCGAGTAATCATAACGCAAGTGACGGGTAACACCCTATCCATATACACCTTTATTTCCTTAACCGTTCCACCTACATTGCAAGCTATTTTCCGCAAAACCTGAATAACGGCCAATAAAAAACGCCCCGGTCAAAACTGACCGGGGCGGCTAATATTCAGCCAAATCCGATTACGTGAAGTAAAAGGTCTGAAAGATAGAACATCTTACCTCTGTACCCTACGTCTTTAACTCTACCCTATTTTTTCATGAGACAAAAGTTTTTTTTGTTGTTTACTTTCACGAAAAGTGGCGACCAATTGCACAAAGTTAAACCAGGTCACACAATCCTGTTGTTTAATTACAGAAATGTGTCGTACTTAATGCGCCTCATCCCAATTCAGCCCAGTGCCGATATCAACCCGTAGCGGGACGTTAAGCTGCATACAGCCTTCCATTAACGCTTTGATTTTACTTTTAGACGCTTCCAAAACCGAGTCATGAACCTCAAAAACCAACTCATCATGAACCTGCATGATCATCTTCACTAATGGCTTGTCCTGTTGCAACCAGTCATCAATAGCGATCATCGCCTTCTTGATGATATCGGCAGCAGTCCCCTGCATTGGTGCGTTAATCGCAGCACGTTCAGCCGCTTTGCGAGCCATCGCGTTACGCGACTGAATATCCGGCAGGTAGAGGCGGCGGCCATCAAGCGTCGAAACATAGCCTTGTTCCGCAGCCTGCTGGCGCGTTCGCTCCATATAGTCATGAACACCGGGATAACGCTCGAAATACAGATTCATATACTTCTGTGATTCGCTACGAGGAATATTCAACTGACGCGATAACCCAAACGCACTCATGCCATAAATCAGGCCGAAGTTAATGGCTTTGGCGCTACGGCGCTGTTCAGACGTCACTTTATCCAGTGCGAGGCCAAAAACCTCTGCGGCTGTCGCCCGATGAATGTCCAACCCTTGCGAGAACGCCCTCAACAGGCCTTTATCACCAGAAAGGTGCGCCATGATGCGTAACTCAATCTGTGAATAGTCCGCCGCAACAATGCTGTACTCTTGCGGCGCAATAAATGCCTGCCGTATCCGGCGCCCTTCTTCATTACGCACCGGAATATTTTGCAGGTTAGGATCGCTGGAAGATAATCGACCGGTCGCCGTCACCGCCTGATGATAAGAAGTATGAACACGTTTGGTCGATGGATTAATCATCAGCGGCAGCTTATCGGTGTAGGTCGACTTCAGTTTTGCCAGGCCGCGATATTCAAGAATCAGTTTTGGCAGCGGATAATCCAGCGCCAGTTCAGCCAACACTTCCTCATTGGTGGACGGTGCGCCTTTCGGCGTCTTTTTCAGCACAGGCAGCTTTTGCTTTTCATACAGAATGCCCTGTAGCTGCTTGGTTGACGACACATTAAACACTTCGCCAGCCAGTTCGTAGGCCTGCGCTTCCAACTCATCCAGACGGATTGTGAGCTCTTTCGAATGTTCAGCCAGTATATTTGGATCGATCAAAACGCCGGTACGTTCCATTCTGGATAACACCGGCACCAGCGGCATATCAATTGCCTGAAACACGTTACGCAGTTCCACGTGCTGCTGCAATTTAGCCCATAGTTTCTGATGCAGATACAGCGTGACATCCGCATCTTCAGCAGCGTAAGGGCCAGCCTGTTCGAGTGCAATCTGATTAAACGTAAGCTGATTTTTCCCTTTGCCCGCAATCTCTTCAAAAGTGATGGTTTTATGCTTCAGATGGCGCTCCGCCAGGCTATCCATATCATGGCGCCCAGCCACGCTGTTCAGAACGTAAGACTCCAGCATGGTATCAAAAGCAATACCCCGTAGTTCGATGTCATAACGTTCCATCACGCCTTTATCGAATTTGAGATTCTGACCTACCTTGAGCAGTTTTTCGTCTTCCAGTAACGGCTTAAACAACGCCAAAACTTGATCACGATCCAACTGTTCCGGCGCATCCAGATAATCATGCGCCAACGGCAGATAAGCCGCTTCACCTGGCGTTATGGCAAATGACATCCCGATGAGATTAGCCGTAAGGGTGTCCAGACTATCGGTTTCCGTATCAAAAGCAAAAACATCAGCCTTCTTTAAACGCGCAATCCACTCCAGTAATGTCTTTTCATCCACAATGGTGACATAACCTTCAGTAGAAAGCGTAATTCCTCTCTCATCATCCCCGGCACTTTCTGCTGCAACGTTGATGACCGGCTGTACAGGCTGATGACTCTTTTTACCCTGTAACCATGTGCCAGACTCGATCTCTGACAACCAGCGCCTGAATTCATAGCGAGTGAATAACCCATGTAGCTCATCCACTTCCGGTTCGTTCACTGTTAATTGTTCACAGGTCAGATCCAGTTCAACATCCGTTTTAATGGTGGCTAACTGATAGGAAAGGTACGCCACGTCCTTATGCTGCTCAAGCTTCGGCGCCATGGTCTTGGCACCACGGAATGACAGTCCGGCAATCTTATCTAAATTTGCATACAATACATCCAGCCCCCCCAGGCCTTGCAGCAAGGCCTGCGCCGTCTTTTCACCCACACCTGGCACGCCGGGGATGTTGTCAGAAGAGTCACCCATCAATGCAAGGAAATCGATAATCAACTCAGGGGGAATACCGTATTTGTCACACACTTCCTGTGGACCCAAAATGGTATTGTTCATCGTGTTGATGAGCGTGACGTTTGGCGTCACTAGCTGGGCCATGTCTTTATCACCGGTACTGATTAATACCGGAATACCCGCTTTCTCTGCTTGTAGTGCCAGCGTACCGATAACATCATCGGCTTCGACGCCGGAAATAGCCAGTAACGGCAACCCCATCGCTTTTACCATACGATGCAAGGGTTCAATCTGTTCACGTAAATCATCCGGCATAGGGGGGCGGTGAGCTTTATAGCTCTCAAATAACTCATCACGGAACGTTTTTCCCTTTGCATCAAATACCACTGCGATATGGCTGGGACGATATTGCAACAGCAAGCTCCGCAGCATATTCAATACACCGTACATCGCACCTGTTGGTTCTCCCGCACTATTGGTTAACGGCGGAAATGCGTGATATGCACGATATAAATAGGAAGAACCGTCCACCAGAATTAAAGGGTTTTCTGCAATCTGAGCCATAGCCTGTTGTGATCTTTGTCGTCTGCCATGTTGCTAAGAATGCCATAGCTGAAGGAAAGAGACGATCCTTAACGCACCATATTCATCGTTTTTGCGCGGATCTTCGCAAGATCAACCTGTGGATAAGTTTGTGAATAGAAATAAAAGATTCATTATTTATCATGCCAGTAGATAAAATAATTATTTTTATACCCATATTTTTCATATAGTTATGATAAAAATCATCATTTTTAATGCTCAATAAAAGACAACCCCTTTTTGTGGATATAAATTAATCTATCAAATATTAATGTTCACCGATAAACAAGTGATTAAGAAGGATGATAAAACCACGCTGATATAGCCAGCGTGGTTTATAACGTAAATGACTTATTTTTTATCGATCAGGAATTTTGCAACGTCTGCATACTGTTTTACATAAGCATCCATTGAACTGGTATCAAGGCCATCATTCTTGATCATATATTTTCCGTTAATGAACATGGCAGGAACACCACGTAATTGTAAATCCGCTGCTGCTTTTTCCTGCTGAACCACTAACGACTTCACAACAAAACTATTTAACGCGCCATCATATTCTTCCGCACTGACGCCAGCACGAATAAAAACGCTACGAATATCTTCCGGCTTTTGTAAGGTTTGTGTTTTCTGAACCGCTTCAAACATCAACGGACTCACTTTATCTTCAACGCCCAGCGCAATGGCCACAGCCCAGGCTTGAGTCAGATCTTTTCCCAATGGGCCAAGAAAATCAACATGATAACGGGTCACTTTCGTGTCTGTGGGCAATACTTTTTCCACGGCTTCCGGAATATGGTAAACCAGTGAAAACTGGTAACAATGCGGGCAATAAAACGAGAAGAACTCAAGAACCTGAGGTTCCTGAGTCGCGGGTTTATCTAATTCCACATATTGCTTACCGTTAGAGAAATCAGCTGCTGACGCACTAAATGCCAGAATTACGCCAATCAGTGCAAACCATAATTTTTTCATAAACGCTCTCTCTCCATTCAATTTCAATACATTGACATTAGCTGCAGAGGAGGCTCCTGCAACAGCTTAACCTGTTCGTTAAATATCGATGTCTGTTTAAGCCAGAAATCCCCATCCGTTATCCAGGGAAAATTTCGGGGAAAAGCAGGATCCTCCCAACGTCGTATAATCCAGGCTAAATAATGAACCTGGCGCATCGCACGTAACGGCTCAATTAATGCCAGTTCCTTATCCTGAAATTCAGCAAACTCGCTGTAAGCCTCTAATAGAATATCTAATTGAATACGCTGTTCACGACGTTCGCCGTGCAGCAACATCCACAAATCCTGTACTGCCGGACCATTTCGTGCATCATCCAAATCAACAAACAGAGGACCATCACGCCATAAGATATTACCTGAATGACAATCACCATGCAGACGAAGCGAATGCCAGTCGCTATGCCAATAAACCTTGACGGTATCAATCAACTTACTGATGGTCTGTAAAAAAGCATTTCGATGTTTTTTCGGTATTAACGGGCAATTCTCCAATAGCAAATAGGGATCATACAGGTATTCTTTCAAACCCATCGCAGGCCGTTCCGAGAATAAGGATTTATGGCCCGTCTGGTGAATCCTGCCTAAAAAGCGCCCAACCCACTCTAATTGATCTTCATTATCCATTTCATATTGCCGCCCGCCAACACTGGGGAAAACCGCAAAATGAAATCCTTCATAAATATGCAGCGTACGGCCATTAAGCTCTAATGGCGCGACAATGGGCACCTCATCTTCTGCAAGCTCACAGGCAAACGCATGTTCTTCCATAATCTGTGCCGTACTCCACCGTTCTGGACGGTAGAATTTAACAACAAAACGCTTCCGGCTTTCATCAGTAAACTGATATACCCGGTTTTCATAACTGTTTAGTGCTGTTAAACCAGAATCCACACGTATCCCTGCGTCCAATAATGCATCCATTATCAATTCAGGGAACAACGTCTGAAAATTAAAAACGGAATTGTTCATAACAACCACTGCCAGTAACATGCGATGTAAGATAAATACGTGGTGATATCAGGTTATTCAAGTTGGACGCCATTTTCACCCGCACTAGTCCTTAATTACCCCACGGGCACGAAGTAATGCGGTTTTGAAATCCTCTTCATAATCTTTTTTAAGCCCAGGAATGACCTGTTCTTTATCCGAACCACGCATTTTCAGATGATAAATAAGGATATCATCAGTCAGCTCACTAAACTGCCCCTCGAACCCGGCCTCCTGTGCAAGTTTTTGTAAAAATTGCACAAGATTCAAATCAGGCTCTGATTGCCAGGCCGGATGTAACAGTTCAATCAATTCATTAACGCGATGACATTTCATTTTTTATCCTCAGAAGTCCAATACAATGACAAAATAACAGTCTTATTAGAGAGTGAAAAGAACTTGGTCTTTGGTAATTATTTTCAGAAAATAACCTATGGCTTAGATAATTGGGGCGAAAAATGATCACAGGTGTGATTCTGGCTGGCGGGCAGGCAACACGCATGGGGGGGAGTGATAAAGGCCTGCTGCCGCTTGCCGGAAAGCCGCTTTATCAACATGTCCTTATGCGCTTTCAGCCTCAGGTAGATGAGGTCATTATCAGTGCCAATCAGAATATTGTCCGCTATCAGCATAGCGGATTGCGCATTATTCGTGACCAGACTAAAGGATTTGCCGGTCCGCTTGCTGGCATCCTCGCGGGGCTAAAAGCGGCAAAAACCGAATGGGTGGTCTTTGTTCCTTGCGATGTGCCTGCGCTGCCTCTGGATTTGGTTACCCGCCTGAGGGAAGGTAAAAACGGTGCGCTGGCAGCCTTTGCTACTGACGCCACACGTAGCCACCCTACGCTTTTATTACTGCATACCAGCGTCTGCAACGCGCTGGAGGCATATCTTAATCATGGTGACCGTAAGCTCATGTTGTTTCTCGAGCGCATTAAGGCTCAACCGGTCGCTTTCGCCGATCAGCCGGAGGCATTTCACAATCTCAATACACCAGAAGATATAAAGAAATGGCCAACAACGTGAATAAACTCGCGCCACCAATATTAGGTATTGTTGCTTATAGCGGAACAGGAAAAACCACGCTGCTCAAGAAACTGATTCCTGTTTTGGTCCAGCAGGGCATTCGGGTCGGCTTGATCAAACATACGCATCACCTGATGGACGTTGATACACCGGGTAAGGACAGTTATGAACTGCGTAAGGCCGGTGCACAACAAACATTGGTAGCAAGCGCGGAACGCTGGGCGTTGATGACCGAAACGCCCCGGCAACAGGAACCCAATCTTCGTTACCTTGCCAGCAGGATGGATAGCGGCAAACTGGATCTGATTTTAGTTGAAGGTTTCAAGCAGGAAGCCATCCCTAAGATCCTATTGTATCGGGCTGCCACAGGATACCCGTTCAATGGGTTGACTGACAGCCATACGCTGGCCGTAGCAAGCGATGATCATCAGAATACAGCTCTGCCACAGCTCGATATTGATGATACCGGTCAGATTGCTGTGTTTATTACCGCCTGGCTGGCGCAGCAATGCAAAAAGCCCCAGTCTTGCGACTGAGGCTTTCTACTTCGTTTGATGCCTGGCAGTTCCCTACTCTCACATGGGGAGACCCCACACTACCATCGGCGCTACGGCGTTTCACTGCTGAGTTCGGCATGGGGTCAGGTGGGACCACCGCGCTATCGCCGCCAGGCAAATCTGTTTCATCCCGACCGTTACGCTTTTCGCGCAACCACCGGAACCAATCTCAAAACAAGCTGAATATCTTCTGAGTCTATTCGTATCATCCTGATACCCTCCCC
>NZ_MJLZ01000021.1 GCF_003666245.1 Brenneria alni | reverse complement strand
ACCTTGGATGATGTGGTCTAGCAATATTGGACACTCGTTAAGGTTTTTTACGCTGCATGCTTTTCTTTAGCATGCGGCGTCTGACCATTATTGAAGCTATGCGGCCTGCGTTGGTTGTAGTAATACGTCATGTAACTCAGGATATCTGTCTTGGCATCATCCACATTTTCGTAACCACATTCCGGTATCCATTCCGATTTCAGGCTCCTGAAGAACCGCTCCATTGGCGCATTGTCCCAGCAGTTTCCGCGACGGCTCATGCTCCGTTTAATCCGGTACTGACATAACTTTTGCCGATATGCCCGGCTGCTGTAATGACTGCCCTGATCTGAGTGGAACATCACGCCTTTGGGGCATCCTCTTGATTCATAAGCTATCCGCAGCGCATCACACGTCAGCACGCTGTCAGGTGATGACGATAAAGACCAGCCAATGACCCTGCGGGCATACAGATCCAACACGACGGCCAGATAGACCCAACGTTTTCCTGCCCAGATATACGTGACATCGCCGCACCAGACGGTATTAGGCCGTTCAACGGTGAAGCCTCGTTCCAGGTGGTTACGTGCATATTTGGCTTCATCTTTCGCTAAACGATAGCGATGCTTACGACGTTGTGTACTTTCAAGACCGGCCTCTTTCATCATGCGACGGGCTTTGTCTCTGCCAACCTCATGGCCTTCGGTTTTTAACGCGACCGATAGCGATCGTGACCCTGCCGCCCCGCGACTTTCCTGATGCAACTCGCACAGGCGTTCTCTTTGCTCCGCTCTGGCAGGTTGTTCAGGCACGCGCCGGTAGTAATAACGGCTGCGCGGAACGCCAAAAAGCAGGCACAGTTCGACGACAGGATAACGCTCGCTCAATATCCGGATCACTTCGAGCGAGTGAACGACTCTGACATTAAGAGAGCGGTAGCCTCCTTTAAGATATTTTTCTCGCGTTCAATTTTACGGATCTGGGCTTCGAGCGCCTGAATACGCTGCTGGTCGGGCGTCAGGGCTTTACCCACGTCCGGTGTTACGCCACCGCGTTCACTATTGAGTTGATGAACCCAGCGCTGCATCGCCGTTTTACCCACGCCCATAGCCTCGCAGGCCTGCGCAATAGAATAGCCACGATCAACCACAAGGCTTGCAGCTTCGCACTTAAACTCAGGAGAAAAAGCTTTTCGACCTTTCATTGGACACCTCTTATGTATTGGGGAAGTTTATCATCCTTAAGTCGTGTCCAAGATCATTAGGCCACATCAATATCAATATAATTGAGAATGGTATCCAACTGTCCGGCAGATACCTGCGCCCCCATCATAGTGTTGCTGTCCAGCGGGTTACCGATGCGGATCGACTCCACGCGTTTAATCGCCCTCTCCATAAAGCGATCGTAGATCGATTCCTGAACCAGCGCCCGACTCGGACAGGTACAGACTTCACCCTGATTAAAGGCAAACAGTGTGAACCCTTCCAGCACCTTGTCAAAGAAGCTGTCTTCTTTATCCATCACATCCGCAAAGAAGATATTAGGTGATTTGCCTCCCAGTTCCAGCGTAACCGGCGTCACGTTCTGAGCGGCATAACCCATGATTTGCTGGCCGACCTCGGTTGAGCCGGTAAACGCCACTTTCGCAACACGCTTCGAGGTTGCCAGATATTCGCCAATCTCGCTGCCCGACCCATTCACCACATTAATCACGCCCGGCGGCAGGATGTCCTGAATCAGTTCCATCAGGGTAAGCACCGACATCGGCGTCAGCTTGGCGGGTTTAAGCACGATACAGTTTCCCGCCGCCAGCGCTGGCGCCATCTTCCAACAGGCCATTAATAACGGGAAGTTCCAGGGAATAATCTGCCCCACCACGCCAAGCGGCTCATGGAAATGATAGGCAACGGTGTCACCATCAATTTCGCTGATCGCCCCTTCCTGAGAGCGAATGCAGGCGGCAAAATAACGGAAGTGGTCAATCGCCAGCGGGACATCCGCGCCACGGGTTTCACGAATGGGTTTACCGTTATCCCAGGTTTCCACATTGGACAGCAGGTCGAGGTTTTGCTCCATCCTGTCGGCAATACGATTGAGGATCAGCGCCCGCTGCTGCACAGACATGCCTCCCCATTCGGTTTTCGCCTTGTGGGCGGCATCCAGCGCATGATCGACATCCCGCGAGCTGGAACTGGCGACTTCACATAACGGTTGACCGGTAATCGGCGTCAGATTAACAAAATACTGCCCGCCGTCAGGCGGAACCCAGGCTCCCCCGATAAAGTTATCATAACGTTTTTTCAGATTAAGCGCGCCATACTCGTCGGAAGTAAGCCAGCCTTCAGATGTGACATGTGCCATTTCAGTCTCCTTTTCGCCGTCTGGGTTCGCGGCGGAGCCGCAGTGAAAATAGATGCAATGCGAAAACGGTCACTAAACAGTGTGCATGATTAAATCGTATGCAGGGATTGAGGTTTATAACAGCCTCTGGCAAAGGAGAATGTTAACTCTTCGAGGTGTATCACAATTCTGCAACCAATAAGAAACAAATATACAACCACGCTGCGTGCATGATCGCTGTTTGCGGAGAAAAATTCGCATCCGCCAGGAGGCAGTGAAATAATGCCTCTATTCATCAAAGGTTGTTAACTCACAGGTAGGTCAGGTGAAAGGCGTTAACGCACAAACGGTCAATCCGCTCACGGGGGCCTGTCAGTTCACGGTAAGCCATCAGGGTACGCTGACACAGCCACAGGCCGACTGGCTGGCGGAAGAAGTGCCGGTGGCGCTGGTATATAACGGTATTTCACATGTCGTTATGATGGCGTCGCCGAAAGACCTGGAGCTGTTTGCATTGGGGTTTTCGCTGTCAGAGGGCATCATTGCGTCACCACAGGATATCTACGGTATTGATGTTCAGCCCGTATGCAATGGCATTGAAGTTCAAATCGAACTTTCCAGCCGCCGCTTCACCGGCTTAAAAGCACGGCGCCGGGCGATGGATGGCCGCACCGGCTGTGGCGTCTGTGGTGTGGAGCAGCTATCGGAAATCGGCAAACCGGTTACCCCCTTGCCATTTACGCAAACCTTCTCGTTAAGTCACCTTGAACCCGCGCTGGCGCAACTGAAGAACGTACAATCGGTGGGCCAATTAACGGGTTGCACACATGCCGCAGCCTGGATTACGCCGGATGGTTTACTCAGCGGCGGCTGTGAGGATGTTGGTCGCCACGTGGCACTGGATAAACTGCTTGGTATGCGGGCCAAACAGCCCTGGCGGCAGGGCGCAGTACTGGTTTCCAGCCGTGCCAGCTACGAGATGGTGCAAAAGTCCGCCATGTGCG
This sequence comes from Brenneria alni, assembly GCF_003666245.1. GTDB lineage: Bacteria > Pseudomonadota > Gammaproteobacteria > Enterobacterales > Enterobacteriaceae > Brenneria > Brenneria alni. The sequence continues at coordinate 65,897 of NZ_MJLZ01000021.1, read as the reverse complement.
GCGTGGAGATCCTGTTTGCGGTTTCTGCTGCTACATCACTGGCCGTCGAGGTGGCCGAACGGTGCAATCTGACGCTGGTGGGTTTTAGCCGTCCGGGGCGCTCAACCATTTACACCCATCCGCAACGGTTGTATGAATAGCGGCGAAGAATCGAACATCCGGCACTCTCCAGTCTTATTCCCGATGGCAGATTCTTAGACCAATTTGTTTTTACCTCAGACTATAACCACATAAGCGATTGTTATCGTAGGTTAAACGCATGAAAGATAACCTCTCCTGGCGAGAATAATCATTTTCAATATCATTTAATTAACTATAATGAACCTAATCCTTACGCGGCGCTAACAAAAGCAGCGCTGCATACTATCGGTCTGTACCCGAAATATTGTGTACCAGAGAAAGAAATGGTGTACGACGTCCCTTTTCGGTACGACAACACTTCCGTACTACATTCAGTACAACAATCACGGAGATGCTAAACATGAGTTATTCACTGCCATCCCTGCCTTATGCTTATGACGCACTGGAACCACATTTCGACAAGCAAACGATGGAAATCCATCACACTAAGCACCACCAGACCTACGTCAATAACGCTAATGCAGCGCTGGAATCCCTGCCTGAGTTCGCCAAGTTGTCTGCTGAAGAACTGATAGCCCAGTTGGACAAAGTACCGGCAGAGAAAAAAACCGCTTTACGTAACAATGCGGGCGGCCACGCTAATCACAGCCTGTTCTGGAAAGGTCTGAAGCTGGGCACCACCCTGACTGGCGATCTGAAAGCAGCCATTGAGCGTGATTTCGGCAGCGTCGATACTTTCAAAGAAAAATTTGAACAGGCCGCGGCAACCCGATTTGGTTCCGGCTGGGCCTGGCTGGTGCTGAAAGATAACGGCAAACTGGCGGTGGTATCCACGGCTAATCAGGATAGCCCGCTGATGGGCGAAGCCATTTCCGGCGCATCCGGCTACCCCATAGTGGGTCTGGACGTTTGGGAACATGCCTATTACCTGAAATATCAGAACCGTCGCCCGGATTACATCAAAGCGTTCTGGAGCGTCGTAAACTGGGACGAAGCAGCCAAACGTTTTGCGGAAGCGAAAAAATAAGCTGTTTTCTTACCGTTGCAGAGCCTGACACGGTTGATCATTGAACAAACCGGAATAACAAATGTTGTTCCGGTTTTTATTATTGTTACCAAATATTCCCCCCCCTTTTGTAATTAATGAAAACGGATGGTAAAGTTTTCCCATCAATAGCCGATGAATTATATGTGATTCTATCGTATGGCTTTATATACAGATATGTTGTGTTTCACTCGGCAATCTCATGGTGCAACCGTCCATAATCACGGTATGGATAACAAAATGTACGCCAGAGTATGTATTCAGCTAATAAGATAGTGGAAGAAAAAAAATGGCTATAAAATTTGAAGATATTAACGTCGGTAAAAAATTAGGATTAGGTTTCTTTTTGATCTTAATCATGACGGTTATTATTGCTGGCGCAAGCGTCATGCATATTGAAGAATTAAAAGAAAGTATTGATAAAGTCAATTTAAGCAACAATATCAATGATGAAATTAATCAGGCCAAATATTACCGGGTGCGTTATAGCGCAACCTACTCCCCGGAAGATATGAATCAAAATATGATTCATATTGAAAATATCAATACGTATGTCTCTCAGGCCAAAGATTGGAACTGGCTTGAAAGTGCCAGAGAAAAGTTTTCTCATATCGAAACCATTATTGCCGAATACCGGCAAAGACAAAAAAGCTATATTGATGCCATCAACAAAAAAGATGACGTCAGGAAAAGCTGGAACATTTCCGAAACAGGCAAACCATTAAAGCAGCTCGGCGATCAACTAAAAGCTGACGGCAACGACATTACGCTTCAGTTACTCCTTTCCGATCTTCAGCAGAAATTAACGGCGGTTCGTTATCATGTCCGCGGTTTGTTGTTATCTCTCGATAAGGAATCAGAGGAAGAACTTGCCAAAGCCATTGATGATGCACAAACTTCGTCAACCGCGTTGTACCAGAATCTGTCCAACGAACAGCAAGCAATCCTCGCGCCTGTCCGGAGCACCCTGGAGACTTATGAAGAGCGGGCCATGGCTTATATGCCCGCCTATCAGGAAGAGCAGGCGCAGGCTAAACAGATGATCGCCAGTGCGGACGCGCTCAATGCGACTATCCAATCCCTGCTGCACGATCAGCTAGAGCTTACTCAGCAGGATATTCGTTCTTCCGAGATACAGATGGTCGTTACCGCGCTGATTACGCTTATCCTGGGGATCATGGTTTCCTGGTATATCTCACGCCAGATTACGACACCGCTGAGTAACACGCTGGATATGGCCGAACGTATCGCTACCGGCGATCTCACCATGACGGTCAATACCGCCCGCCGCGATGAACTGGGTCAACTCATCAGAGCAATGGCGAAAATGAACGCCAATCTGCATAACATGATCGACGATATCCGCGTCGGTGTCAGCCAGATCTTCACCGCGTCAGGGGAGATCGTGGCGGGTAACACCGATCTATCCTCACGCACAGAACAACAAGCTGCCGCCGTTGAGCAGACCGCCGCCAGCATGGAGCAACTCACCGCAACGGTCAAACAGAATGCAGACAATGCGCATCACGCCAACACGCTGGTTATCAGCGCAACCCAGACGGCGAAGCAAGGCGGTGAACAGGTGAACAATGTGGTGAAAACCATGAACGACATTGAGCACAGTTCCAAACGTATTGCCGAGATCACCTCGGTGATTAACGGCATCGCCTTCCAGACCAATATTCTGGCGCTGAACGCCGCAGTTGAAGCCGCCCGTGCCGGTGAGCAAGGCCGTGGTTTCGCCGTGGTTGCCGGTGAAGTTCGCAATCTGGCACAGCGTAGTTCGCAGGCTGCCAAAGAGATTGAGGGACTGATTGCCGAGACGGTCAGCCAGATCGGGCGCGGCGCCACCCTGGTCGGCAATGCGGGTAAAACCATAAATGATGTCGTCACTTCCGTGACGCAGATACATGACATCATGGGTGAGATAACCACGGCTTCGGATGAACAGAGCCGTGGCATTGCACAGGTCAATCAGGCTATTGTGGAAATGGACAGCACCACTCAGCAAAACGCTGCGCTGGTTGAAGAATCCTCTGCGGCTGCGGACTCTCTCGAAGAACAGGCGACGTTGCTCAAACAGGCCGTTTCCGTATTTCGTCTTGCAAACTCACAAGACGACGCCACGCCAGCCAGCATCGCGCTTTCCAGCTCATCACCCCAGTTGGGCTACCGGCGGTAATACCTGTAATACGTCGGCGGTCATCACGGGTGACACCTAAACCGTGATGACCACGGCATCAGACTTAAAATGGTTTAGCGGCGTAACCCGTCATCTCTTTTAAACCCAGTTCACGCCCCAGCGCCGTCATTGGGTGCACGACGATCAATCCGCGTACACTTTTCTTCAATGCCCCCATATTCGCCTGCTCTTTTTTGGTAATAGCGCGGCTAAACGGCAAGCGGGTCAGCTTTTGCGCTTCCTGGCTGAGTTTTTGCTCTCTTACTTTGCGCAGGCGCTCAATCTCCGCCGTCAGCTTCTCGCACTCCGCCATATTGAGCGTGATAGCCTCTGCATCCCCCTGTGCAAGCAGCGCGTCTTGTTTACGGTTCAACTTGTCCAGTTGATCGCTGAGGCGTTTTATTTCTTCTTGCTCTTTCATAACCTATAAACCTGTATAACCGGGAATCATGCGGGGCATAAGCATACACTAAACAGGTTGCGAACGCAGTGGAGGCGGGGATCAGAAGGCTTTTTTCAGGCTGATGCGGGAAATCAGTGTGGTAAGCGACAGCACCAGCGTGGAGCGAATCATCTGCTGATAGCGCTGTTGTCGCATACCAATCAGTAATTGATCGGTAGGGTCGCCGCCTGTGGGAAAAGCCGGTTCTTGAGGCAATGCGCTGACACAATGCAACTCGCCAATCGGGCCAAGAATTTCATCATCAGTAAAACGATAATCATGCTCGTCGTGCGCCAGCTCTTCACCCAACACCATCAATAATTCGGCATCTTCATACTCTTTACGGCTGATCATGCCCAATCCATAAATCAGCTTGAGGCGCACGCAAAGATCGCCAAGCGGGCCGGTTCCCGTCATCAGTGGTTCAACCGCATATTTAACCGCGTAGTCATCCTTGCGAAATACCTGCAACATCAGAATGCTGGCCGCCTCAGCCAGCAGTTCAACAGCCCGGAGCATAAAACTGCGTACCGTCGTTGCTGAATTCAGTGATTCAAGAACCCGGTTTTCAAACGCCTGTGTCTCTTCCATCGTCACTTCTCGTACCTTTAACCCGTGCGCAGATTTGCCTTACCCCGGAAACATGCTTTACCGGTGGATACGGCGATGTCGGTTATAACCAATATCGCCTGTTCCGAACGCACCCAGGATCAAAACTGCCTTGTGCCGAGAGGCGCCGATTACTGCATGGCGTTATACACATTCACCGCCTGCGCGACAACCTTACTGTCGGCATCCAGACCGGAAATCTGCGCCAGCGCAGCTTGTGGGCCAAGATTTTGCAGTAATGCGGCCAACTCCTGTGCCTGCGGATCCTGCTCGCTGCGGTAGTGCAGCGCCGCAGCAATACCAATAATCAGGTTATCGTGCGGCAATTGATATTCCAGCGTACCCAGCAGCGGCTTAATCAGCCGATCACCGGCACTCAGCTTGCGCAGCGGCTGGCGTCCCACACGTTCTACATCATCGTGCAGGTAGGGATTTTCAAAGCGGCTGAGAATTTTATTGATGTATGCCGCGTGCTTACCGGCATCAAAGCCGTAGCGCTTAATCAGCACCGCGCCGCTCTCTTCCATCGCCCCTCTGACCACAGCGCGTATCTCCGGATCGAGGATGGCGTCGCGGATAGTCTGATGTCTGGCCTGCTGGCCAAGATAAGCGGTAATGGCATGGCCGGTGTTCAGCGTAAACAGTTTGCGTTCAACAAATGCCATCAGATTATCGGTCAGTTCCATACCGGGGATGGCAGGAGGCTCGCCGCTGAACTGCGTCTGGTCAACAATCCATTCACTGAACGTTTCCACCGTAACCGCCAGCACATCGCTATTGCCTGCCTCTGAAGGCGGCACGATACGGTCAACGGCGGAATCGACGAATCCCACATGCTCCACCACCCACTCCAGCTTATCTTCCGGCAGCAGTTTCAGCACATGCTGCTTAAGCTGGCTGGTGCCGCGCACCATATTTTCGCAGGCAATGATGTTCAACGGCTGCAAATTGCCATTATCATGACGTTTCACCAACCCCTGAGCGACAGTGCCGGCAATCTTTTCGAGAATTTGCGGCCCTACGGCCGTCGTTACCAGATCGACTTCGGCAATCAGCGCCACCGCCTCCTGGCTGCCGCTGTGAACCGCACTAACGTTACTGACGGTATCAACCTGGGTTTGTTCACCCACAATATGCACCTGATAGCTTTTGCGACTGTTCAACGCATCCAGCAGCGGCTGACTGACGTCAGCAAACGTCAGTTCGATATTGGCATCGGCCAACAGTTTGCCAATAAATCCACGGCCAATATTTCCGGCGCCAAAATGTAATGCTTTCATCATGCTTTAACCTTTTAAAGCGAAAAATCAAAAAGAGGCCGCCCCAGGCGGCACCGCCGTATAATCAGGCGCTCTTTTTATCGGACAACAGCTCAAGCACATCCTGCACGTTCTGGGTATGTGTCAGACGCTCAATCACCGATTCATCATCCAGCGCCGTGGTCAGGCTGGTAATCACCTGAATATGTTCATTATTACGAGCAGCGATACCAATAACCAAACGTGCGATGTCATCATCATTCTCACCAAAGCGCACGCCATCGGGATACTGACAGAAAACCACACCGGTTTTCAGTACCTGGTCTTTCGCTTCAATTGTCCCGTGCGGCACCGCGATGGACTCACCCAGATAGGTTGACGTCAGCTTTTCACGTTCCAGCATGGCATCAACATATGATGGTTCAACGTAACCACCTTTCACCAGTTGTTCACCGGCAAAACGAATGGCCTGCTCTTTATCCGTTGCGTGCTGATTGAGGAAAATATTCTCAGCACTGAGCTGGAAAAGATGTGGCTCTGCAATGGTATCCGCCGGTTTGGTCGCCGTCACAGACGCATGAGAAGCGCTCCCCTGAGCCGCGACCAGCCGCGCCGCCAGATCACTGTACAGATGGCTGTCGAGAAAATTGGTCAACGAGATATGCTGGGCCTGCGGCGCATGACGCATGGCGCGCTCAGTGAGGTCACGATGCGTAATGACCAGATCGACATCGTCCGGCAAGTTGTTGATCGCGCTGTTGGTCACAGAAACATTCGTCAGCCCGGCATCCTGCACTTTCTTGCGCAGCACACCTGCCCCCATCGCGCTGGAACCCATACCCGCATCACAGGCTACGATGATTTTACGCACGGTACTCATATCACCGCTGACACCGGTATTTGTACGATCCAGACCTTTAGCGGACGATTTCAACTCTTGCATACGCCGGGTGGCATCACTCAGATCTTCCTCGCCTTTGCTTTTCGTGCTTTTCAACAGGATGACAGAAACAATGAAGGACACCGCAAAGGCTGCCGCGATCGCAATAATATTGGCGAAATACGCGCCTTTCGGCGTCATGGCCAATACCGCCAGAATAGACCCCGGAGACGCCGGAGAAACCAGACCGCCACCCAGTACGTTCAGGGTAAATACGCCGGTCATACCCCCCAGGATCACCGCAATAATCAGGCGCGGATTCATCAGCACGTAAGGGAAATAGATTTCGTGAATCCCACCGAGGAAGTGAATAATAGCCGCCCCCGGCGCAGACTCCTTCGCATTACCGCGACCGAAAAACATATACGCCATCAGTACGCCCATACCGGGGCCTGGGTTAGCTTCGATCAGGAAGAAAATGGATTTGCCGGTTTCGGTTGCCTGCTGAATGCCCAGCGGCGAGAAGATGCCGTGGTTAATGGCATTGTTCAGAAACAGAATTTTTGCCGGTTCAACAAAAATAGAGGTCAGCGGCAACAGGTTATTGCGCACCATTACGTTAACACCGGCGGCCAGAACCTGAGAAAAGACTTCGACCAGCGGGCCAATGGCCAAAAACGCCAGGATCGCCAGCAACATGCCGATAATACCGGCAGAGAAGTTGTTGACCAGCATTTCAAAACCGCTTTTGATTTTGCCGTCAACCATGCCGTCGAAACGCTTAATGGCCCAGCCGCCTAACGGGCCGACAATCATGGCGCCAAGGAACATCGGAATATCCGTGCCAGCGATCACCCCCATAGTGGTGATCGCCCCGACCACGCCACCGCGTTCGCCAAACACCAGACGACCGCCGGTATAACCGATCAGCAACGGCAGCAGATAGGTGATCATTGGGCCTACGAGTTTCGCCAGCGTCTCGTTGGGGATCCAACCCGTAGGAATAAACAGTGCGGTAATAATACCCCAGGCGATAAATGCGCCGATATTGGGCATCACCATATTGCTTAAAAAGCGACCAAAGTTTTGAACTTTGATCTTAATGTCTGGTGAAAGCATAAAAACACACCCCTATTGAGACGCGCTGACAATAAGAGCGCGTGATAGTTATCGTGAGACGGTGTGAGAACTATTCATCACATGAATGTCCCCATCAGTTTTGCTGTATGCAACGCGGACTCTAGCACGCTGTTTCCATACCGCAACTCAGCGGCATTTTTGTGACAAAAATCACACAATCACCCCACACCAACGATACAAATAGGTGATTTACTTCACAAAAAGCATTAAAAAACAAAAAATATGATGAAATTTAAACGCCTCCTTTCGCCATATATGTGATTTGCATCACAATTCAACATCACGTATTTGTTTTATTTATGCGATACACATCACAATTTATTTTTATCCCGCCGCCAGATTTTATGAATATATGCTACTGGCTGGCAGAGCCATTCAACGCTTTCAGCGCATTCATTAAATTCTGCTGTTGGGCTGGCAGCTCGGCCATCATTCCATTGTATTGTGTAACCTGTTGCGGCGTATAAAACTGCACCGTTGCGCCATTGAATACCACCTGATCGCCCTGTGCCTGAAGGTAATCACCCACCTGAATCAGACTTTGTACAAACGAAATAGCATTTGGAATGACCGGCAGTAATACATTTGTCGGCTGGGTGACAACGCGTGCATACAGCCGTTCATAAGCGACCTGTAATTCTTCCGGCTGTTTGAGCTTACGGTGGGCATTATCTGCCTGGGCTTTTGCAGCCTGAATTTGCTGCCCCAGCAGATTCATCGCCCCAATGGATTGCCGGAGGTTTTCGCGCTGAGACAGATAATCCTTAGGTTCGCGGATCTGGGAGATCTGCTCCAGCATCGGCGTCAGGCTCCCCTCCACCGCTCGATTTATCTGCTGGGAAAAGGTGGTCAAAATCGCGTAATCGTTGATAAAAGGTCCGAAATTCTTCTTTTGTTCTTCAGTCAGCGCGGGTAAATTCCCATCCTGTTGCAGTTGGACACGTTGCAGAAAATCAGTAAACGCTTTGCGCTGGTCGGTTTCGGAATCACCACAGGCAACGAGCTGTAACGCCATAAAAAACATCAGCACTGGCAGCAACCAGCGTGAGCGATATCCCATCAATCCTTTCATTCCAAACCCCTGTTTTACATGCTTCTCGCTCGGTCAGTAAATTTCACCGATAAACCGACGATGGCAATTTGTTTCATACCTCAGTAAGCATAGACGAATCAGCTTGATGCAGCGGGCAAAAAGCGCGATCGCAAAAGATAACGTCCGGGAGCGGAAACCCGCTCCCGGACGTTATAATTGACCGCGAATATACCCAAGCGGGTATCAGGATTAATGCCCGTAATAAGCTATGGTGTACAAATCCTTCATATCTTCTGCTTTAGGATTTCCTGGGTTAGTCAGCGTACAAGGATCGGCCAGCGCGTTGTTGCTCATGCGGTCGAGCACTTTTATGAATTTCTCCTCACAAAAATCCACTTCATCACACGCATTAAGCGTATCGGGAATATTTAGCCGGTGATTCAGATCCCGGATGGTGCTTGCCAGATTGATAATGCCAAAGCGTTTCTCAATTAACTGATATTTGTTGGTCCAGTGGCTGTTGAATTGAATCACATACGGCAGCAGTATCGCGTTAGCTAAACCGTGCGTAACGCCGAATTCGCCGCCAAGTTTGTGCGCCAGCGAATGGATAATCCCCAGAGAGGCATTGGTAAAGGCAATACCCGCCAGCGCGGAAGCGTTATGCATGTGATAACGCGCCTGCATATTGTCTGGCGAGAGGTAGGCGGTTTCCAAATTCTCAAACACCAGCCGGATAGCTTCCAGCGCATAAGGGTCGGTAAATGAGGTTGCGGCGGTAGACACATAGGCCTCCAGCGCGTGAGTTAGCACATCCATGCCCGAATAGGCGGTAATGTGTGGTGGACAGGTTGCCGGAATAGCCGGATCGAGAATAGCGATATCCGGCACCATATCTGACGCAACAATAGGATATTTAATATGGCTTTCCGTATCGGTAATCACGGAAAATGCGGTAATTTCAGAGGCAGAACCGCTGGTGGAAGGAATGGCCACAAATTTTGCCTTGTTGCGAAGCGGCGGCATGGAGCCAACGGGCAGAATATCCTCCAGCGTAAGATGCGGGTGCTCATAGAAGCACCACATGACTTTTGCCGCATCAATAGCAGACCCGCCGCCAATCGCCACAATCCAATCCGGCCTGAATTCAAGCATTGCTTTTGCGCCGCGCTGTACCGTCGCCACAGAGGGGTTAGGCTCAACATTATCAATCAGCAGGCAGTCCATCCCTGCCTGATTGAGCAGTTTTTCGGCACGGGCCAGAAAGCCATGCCGCTTCATTGAACTGCCGCCGGTCACGATAGCCGCTCTGTTCCCTCGCAGGGTTGCCAGCCGATCCATCGCATTTTCGCCATAGGTGATATCACGCGGAATAGAAAAGTTAATCGCACTCATAATGAACTCCTGTAATTAATAATAAGCTATATAAATAGTGTGTTATATACCCTAAATAATTCGAGTTGCAGGAAGGCGGCAAGTGAGTGAATCCCGATGAGCTTACTCAAGTAAGTGATTCGGGTGAATGACAAATCTGCCTGGAGCAGATTTGAACGCTGTTCACAGCGGCCCCGAAGGGGCGAGGCCCACGGATGGGCCGAGTAACGCAGCCAACGCACATGCAGCTTGAAGTATGACGGGTATAGTAGACAGAGAGCCACGACGTTATTGGTTCAGAATATCCCGATTATTACTTCATTCTTTGTTCGTCTTACCTGACCAATCACAGGCGATTCCCTCTGTCTGATAATCAAGAAAATTAATTAACTAAAATAAATAAAATCATGATGTTATTTATTTTAGTTATTCTTACTCGTCATACATCGGACGTGACCAAAACTATTTTCAGTATAGGCCCGGCATTAGGTGGGAATTGTGATCTTTATTCTATTTCATAAAAAATTAAATAGAATAAAAAACAGCAATCTTTTTAAGGGTATAATTAACGTTAACAGCATGACTAATGCGGGTAAAAAATAACCGTAATTATGTTGAAAAAATGGGCTATTTATTAATGAAATGATATTTAACTTATATTCATGTGTTAAATAATTAATCAAAAAATATATATATTATTTAGAACAAACACGAAACAATAGAAAGCGCTCTCCCCTTCGGTAAGAAGAGAGCGCACAGAAACATTACTGCAACAGCGAAATATCCGCCACTTTCAGGAACAGCTCGCGCAGCGCGTTGAGCAACGTCAGGCGATTGATGCGAATCGACTCATCATCGGCCATCACCATTACCTGCTCAAAGAACGCATCGACCGGTTCACGTAGCGAAGCCAGCTCCACCAACGCGTCCTGATAACGCCCTTCGGCAAACAACGGCTCCAGCTTGTCACGCAGCACCACGACATGCGTTGCCAGCGTAATTTCCGCCGCATCCCTCAACAAAGAGGCGTCAACATTATCCTTCAGCGTATCGCTGGATTTAGCCAGGATATTGGATACGCGCTTGTTGGCCGCAGCCAGGACGGCAGCCGCTTCCAGCGTACGGAAATGGCTGACTGCTTTCACCCGTGCATCAAAATCCGCCGGACGGGTCGGACGGCGCGCCAATACCGCCTGAATCGTATCCACGCTGTGACCTTCTTCCTGATACCAGGCGCGGAAACGACCGAGCATAAACTCAATTACTTCATCTACCGCCCTGGCGTTCGTCAGTTTGTCGCCATACAGACGCACAGCCTCTTCCGTCAGCGTTTGCAGATCCAGCGGTAAGCGCTTCTCGACAATGATACGCAATACCCCTAACGCGGCGCGACGCAGCGCAAACGGGTCTTTATCCCCTTTCGGGTGCTGACCGATGCCAAAAATCCCGGCCAGCGTATCCATTTTGTCGGCAATCGCCAGCGCGCAGGCCACCGCAGAAGAGGGCAGGGAGTCACCGGCAAAACGCGGCTGGTACTGCTCGTTCAGCGCCACGGCGACATCTTCCGCTTCACCGTCATGACGGGCATAATGCATACCCATCACGCCCTGCGTGTCGGTAAATTCAAACACCATGTTAGTCATCAGGTCACACTTGGACAGCAGGCCCGCCCGGGTGGCGTGATTCACATCGGCGCCTATCTGCCCGGCCACCCAGCCCGCCAACGCCTGAATACGGTCAGTTTTGTCGCGCAGCGTGCCCAACTGCTGTTGGAACAATACCGTTTCCAGACGCGGCAGATGATCTTCAAGGCGTTTTTTACGATCGGTATTGAAGAAGAATTCGGCATCTGCCAGACGCGGGCGCACCACTTTTTCATTACCGGAAATAATCTGCTGCGGATCGCTGGATTCAATATTGGCAACGAAAATAAAGTTCGGCAGCAGCTTACCGCTGTTATCGTAAACCGGGAAATACTTCTGGTCGCCTTTCATGGTGTAGACCAGCGCTTCCGACGGCACAGCCAGAAACTTCTCTTCAAATTTTGCGGTCAATACCACCGGCCATTCAACCAGAGAGGTCACTTCCTCCAGCAGGCTGTCACTCAGATCGGCGTTACCGCCAATCTTACGGGCGGCGGCTTCGGCATCCTGCTTGATTTTCGCTTTACGCGCCTCGTAATCCGCCATGACCTTGCCGCGTTCCAGCAGGACGTCAGGATACTGATCGGCGCTGTCGATGGTGAATTCCGCTTCCCCCATAAAACGGTGACCGCGGATAGTACGGTCTGAGTCGATGCCCAGCACGCTGCAGGGGATCAACGCATCACCCAGCAACAGGGTCACGGTATGCACCGGACGCACAAACTGGGTTTCTTTATCGCTCCAGCGCATCAGTTTCGGAATGGGCAGCTTCGTCAGTGCGGCGTTTACCATGCCTGCCAGCAGCGTTTGCGCCTGCTCGCCTTTGACATGCGCCCGGTATAGCAGCCATTCGCCTTTATCCGTCGTCAGACGTTCAGCCTGAGCGACAGTAATACCGCAGCCTCGCGCCCATCCTTCGGCCGCTTTGGTCGGATTACCCGCGGCATCAAATGCCTGGGCAATCGCCGGGCCACGTTTTTCAACGATACGATCCGGCTGTGAAGCGCTTAAGCCAGCCACTTTCAGCGCCAGACGGCGCGGAGCGGCAAACCAGCTCACGCCGCCGTGAGTCAGGCCGGCGGCATCCAACTCGGCGGTAAAATTAGCGGCAAAAGATTCCGCCAGATTACGCAGCGCCTTTGGCGGCAGCTCTTCCGTGCCGATTTCCACCAGAAAAGTCTTGTCAGTCATGGCGGCCTCTTAGCTCTCTTTCTTATTGCTGATGTTCTTGTTACACAAGGGGAAGCCCAGCACCTCGCGGGAGGCGTAATACGCTTCGGCTACCGCTTTGGTCAGGGTACGAATACGCAGGATGTAACGCTGACGTTCGGTAACAGAAATCGCTTTACGCGCATCCAGCAGGTTAAAGCTGTGCGCCGCTTTCAGAATGCGTTCGTAGGCTGGCAGCGGCAGCGGTTTTTCCAGCGCCAGCAGGTGTTGCGCCTCTTTTTCGTACTGCGTAAAACAACTGAACAGGAAATCGACGTCGGCGTGTTCAAAGTTATAAGTAGATTGCTCCACTTCGTTTTGATGGAACACATCGCCGTAAGTGGTTTTGCCTAACGGGCCGTCACTCCATACCAGATCGTAAACGCTGTCCACGCCCTGAATGTACATCGCCAGACGTTCCAGACCGTAAGTTATCTCGCCGGTGACGGGCTTACACTCCAGACCGCCAACCTGCTGGAAGTAGGTGAACTGCGTCACTTCCATCCCATTAAGCCACACCTCCCAACCCAACCCCCAGGCGCCCAGCGTCGGGTTTTCCCAGTTGTCTTCCACGAAGCGGATATCGTGGATCGTCGGATCCATGCCCAGTTCCTTTAGCGAACCGAGGTACAGTTCCTGAATGTTATCGGGTGATGGCTTAATGACGACCTGAAACTGGTAATAGTGTTGCAGCCGGTTAGGGTTTTCACCGTAGCGGCCATCGGTAGGACGGCGGGACGGTTGGACATAGGCGGTAGCCATCGGTTCCGGGCCAAGCGCCCGCAGACAGGTCATCGGATGTGACGTGCCAGCGCCGACTTCCATGTCCAGTGGTTGAACAATGGTGCAGCCTTGACGCGCCCAATAATCCTGTAATGTCAGGATCAGGCCCTGGAAGGTCTTGGTATCAAACTTTTGCATTTGGATTCGCACGCGATACAAGTGGATTTACAATGAATGCGCCAGTATACCCGCTGAGGGCGAGATATACAGCCAGAATGCGGCGACAAGTTCATATCAGTGATGATTTTTCATGCGGGCAGGATGTGCCCGCTTTAATCCGCAGGAATGCGATTAGCTCATAAACACCGTTTGCAGCATCTTCAGGCTTAACAGCAGCAGCAGCCCGGCAAAGACCTTCTTCAGCGTGGCAACCGGCAGGCGGTGCGCCAGCCGGGCGCCGATCGGCGCGGTGAAATAACTCACGATAGAAATCAACACCACCGCTGGCAGGGAAACATAGCCGATGCTGTGAGCGGGTAGCCCGACCGCTGACCACCCGTTGACCATGTACCCCAATGCTCCTGCCAATGCGATAGGCAGCCCCACCGCAGCCGACGTACCGATCGCCTGCTGAATGCGTACATTGCACCAGGTCAGGAAAGGAACGGTTAATGAACCGCCGCCGATGGCTACCAGCGCGGAAATACCGCCGATACACAGCCCGGCCAGCGAAATCCCCACGGTGCCAGGCAGTTGACGCTGTGGTTTAGGCTTTATATTCAACACCATTTGCAGGGCGACATAGGCCATAAAACAGGAGAAGAAGATCGCCAGCGCCCGCGTCGGCATTAATGTCGCCAGCCAGGTGGCGGCAAACGTGCCAATCAGGATAGCGGGGGTAATCCGCCAGACCACCGGCCACAACACCGCCTGATGCTGATGATGGGTGCGCAGGCTGGAAACCGCCGTAATCACGATAGCCGCCATCGACGTTCCCAGCGCCATATGCACCAGATGTTCATTCTGCACGCCCTGTGCCGCAAACATTGACGTCAAAATCGGCACCATAATGCCGCCGCCGCCAATCCCCAATAACCCCGCCATAAAGCCAACCACAGCCCCTAAAGCCAGATAAGCCAAAATCCACTCAACCGCCATTCCCCGTCCCCAATCAGTCATTTGTCATCGTTTTTTATAAGACAGCTTAATGGTCAGCCACGTGTACGCTAGCATTGTGATATCTGTGGTCCCTGGCACACAAGCTGGTTGCATATACAGCACTCCAGATGCAATGATGGTGCAATATCGTTAGCAACATCACTATCAATAACAATAACCTTAGCGAATAACAATCCGTATCCAAGTCTTAATGATAGGAAAAAGCGATGAAACGTTGTGGCTGGGTCACTCAGGACACCTTATATCAGGACTACCACGATAACGAATGGGGAAAACCCTGCACCGACAGTCAAAAACTGTTTGAACTGCTTTGCCTTGAAGGTCAGCAGGCCGGGCTTTCCTGGATTACCGTGTTGAAAAAACGCGAAAATTATCGTCGTTGTTTTCATCAGTTTAATCCACAGCGTATTGCGCAAATGACTGAGGATGATGTGGACGCGCTGATGCAGGACAGCGGTATCATCCGCCACCGCGGAAAAATAGCAGCCATTATCGCCAATGCCCGCGCCTGGCTGGAGATGGAAAATCAGGGCGAGCCTTTTTCCCCTTTCATCTGGTCATTCGTCGGCCATCAGCCCGTGCTAAACAGCCCGGCGTCGCTGGCCTATGTGCCTGCCAAAACCGATATTTCAGATGCCATGTCGAAAGCACTGAAAAAACGCGGCTTTAAGTTTATTGGTTCAACCATCTGTTACGCCTTTATGCAGGCTGCCGGGCTGGTAAACGACCACGCCACCGACTGTTTTTGCCATAAGAAAACCACGGCATGATCCGCGAGTACCGCCCTCAGGATCTGAACCTGCTGATGTCGCTCTGGCTGGAAAGCACCACGCTGGCGCACCCGTTTATCCACGCGAATTACTGGCAGGAGAGCGCCGCGCTGATTCGTGATGTCTACATCCCGCAGTCACAAACCTGGCTGTATGAGAAACAAGGTCGGATCGCTGGTTTTATCAGCGTGTTGGAAGGGCGTTTTATTGGCGCGCTGTTCGTGCACCAGCACGACTGGGGTAAACAGATTGGCGCCGCGTTAATCAGCCATGTTCAGCAGCAATTCCCGTTACTCAGTCTGGAAGTGTATCAACAGAATAAACGAGCCTGTGCGTTTTACCGTAAACAAGGCTTTGTCGTCGTGCAAAAGAATTTCAATCAGGAAACACAAGCGACTATGCTGCTTATGCAGTGGGCAAATCCCTCACCACTAAAATAAATAAATCTTCACATTACGCTTAAATAACGGCGCAAAGATATTATATTGATAGTATATAGCGTTACCTTATGCTGTAACGTCTCCTGCTTTATTGCTTAATCACGATATAAACATAGTCGTGATTAAATTTATTATAAAAATCAATGAATAATGAAATCAGCTTACTCTAAGATCAATAAACTACAACAGCAGAGCCAATCGGATGACGTCTCTTAATAAACCATCATGGAAAGAGGATTATTCAACTTTATTAAGGATGTGCCATGCCATCTAATAAGCAGAACCGTATTGCCGGCGCGTTATATGGTCAGATGTTGGGCGATGCGATGGGAATGCCATCAGAATTATGGCCGCGAACGCGAATTAAAACACATTTCGGCTGGATTGATCATTTTTTGCCCGGCCCTGCGGATAATATTGCCGCCTGTTATTTTCAGTGTGCGGAATATACCGATGATACGGCAATGGCTATCGCGCTGGCGGATGCTCTTATAGAGTGTGAAGGCCGAATCGATCCAACGGTGATAGGAAAGCACATTCTGGCGTGGGCATTGTCCATCGGTGCATTTGAGAAAAATATCCTCGGCCCGACATCAAAAACAGCATTGACCGCCCTACGGCAGGGAACCGATATCCGCGAGTTGGAAAATAATGGTGTAACCAACGGCGCGGCGATGCGGGTTGCCCCGCTAGGTTGTCTGCTGCCAGGCCGTTCGCTGAACAACTTCATCAGCGATGTCGCGCTGGCCTCAAGCCCGACGCATAAATCCGACGTTGCCGTCGCCGGCGCTGCGGTTATCGCCTGGGCAATCTCCAAAGGTATTGAAGGCGCCTCCACATGGCGGAGTATCCGCGATAAACTGCCGGTTGTCGCCCAGGCGGCACAGAATAGGCGGATTACTACATATAGCGCATCTATGGCGAGCCGTATCGAATTGGCATTAGACACGGTAAAACACGTGGATGGGACAGAGCGTGCCATGAAACGCATTTATGACCTGATTGGCACCGGTACGGAAGCGATCGAATCGGTTCCGGCGGCCATTGCAATGGTTGAACTGGCGCAAACCGACCCCAACCGCTGTGCCATTCTGTGCGCCAATCTGGGCGGCGATACCGATACCATCGGTGCGATGGCTACAGCAATTTGCGGGGCGATACATGGCGTAACCAGCATTGCACCTCACCTTAAACAGCAGTTGGATAGCGCCAATGGGATTGATATCGACTACTACAGCCGTGAACTTCTGCGGTTGCGAACCCTGCGGGAACAGGCGCCACCGACGTGATGATGCTTTATTGCTGCCTTTTTCCATCATGCCTACTGTGCGGTGTGGCTTGCAGTATCCTGCCAGCTACGCGAT
Organism: Brenneria alni; assembly: GCF_003666245.1. GTDB lineage: Bacteria > Pseudomonadota > Gammaproteobacteria > Enterobacterales > Enterobacteriaceae > Brenneria > Brenneria alni. The sequence continues at coordinate 48,524 of NZ_MJLZ01000021.1, read as the reverse complement.
GATTCCATCAGCTATTTCTGTTTTAACCTGCCGGAGTTTGCGATGAAACCCAGCGTTATTCTGTATAAAAATATCCCTGACGATTTACGCGCCCGTTTGGATCAACACTTCATGGTCACTGAATTTGACGACTTTCCGCCCGAAAACCATCCGGCGCTGGCCCAGGCGGAAGGCATTATCGGCTCAGGCGGTAAAGTGGATAATGCCTTTCTACGACAAACTCCACGCCTGCGTGCGATTTCCACCATTTCCGCCGGTTATGACACCGTTGATGTCGCCGCCCTCAACGAGAAAGGCGTCATTCTTATGCACACCCCCACGGTGCTAACTGAAACCGTGGCGGATACCGTGCTGGCACTGATGCTGGCCTGTGCTCGCCGGGTGGTGGAAGTAGCGGAAAAAGTGAAGGCGGGTGAGTGGCAATACGGTATCGGCAGCGACTGGTTTGGCACTGACGTCCATCATAAAACCATGGGTATCCTCGGTATGGGCCGTATTGGTCTGGCCGTGGCGCAGCGTGCGCATTTTGGATTCAGTATGCCCGTACTGTATAACGCACGCCGTCACCATCAGGAAGCGGAAGCACGCTTTAACGCTCGTTATTGCGATTTGGATACCCTGTTGGCTGAAGCGGATTTCCTGTGCATCACCTTGCCGTTGACTGCCGAAACGCATCACCTTATCGGTCGTGAGCAATTGGCGAAAATGAAACCGGGTGCGATTCTGATCAATATTGGCCGCGGGGCCGTCGTGGACGAAACGGCACTGATCGATGCACTCACTAGCGGAACTATCCATGCCGCAGGTCTGGACGTTTTCGTTAAAGAGCCGCTGCCGATTGACTCCCCGCTGTTAAGCCTGCCAAACGTGGTGGCTTTACCCCACATTGGTTCTGCAACGCATGAAACCCGCTATGGCATGGCCGCCTGCGCCGTCGACAACCTGATCGCCGCCCTGAGCGGACAGGTAAAAGAAAACTGCGTGAATCCGCAAGTGCTGAAATAATGCTGAAAATATCATTCCCCGTCTCAATCTCTGTATCCTTTTCTAAGCATATGCCTTTGTTCTGACACGTCATACAACAACGCCTTGCTCTGGGATGAGCAAGGCGATATCCGACGCTTTCGGTATAACCACGTCTTATTCAACCGCGATGGGTTTTTCGGTCAGCGTGGTTTTATTCTCACCCTGAATCGCCTTCACTCTCTGCTCCGTTTTCTGTACCGCCTCCGCGCTACTCAGCAAATTGTAGGTCAGTTCAAAGGCGGTGCTTTGCCCAGGCTGTAACTGTTTCACCCGCCCCTGCTCACGCTCAATCGTCACCGGATAGGCGTAATTGGTGCCCGGTTCAATGCCGGTAACATACCCTTGTTTTTCAGTATCGGTATTTTTCCATAGCGTCAGCAGCGGCAGTTGCTGCGTATCAAACTCAATCGATACCCCTTTATCGCCTGCACGGTTGACCAATGCCGCCAGCGTTTTTCCCTGTTGATCCGCGTACGGCGTCAGGTTAAAGACCATTTCGTCAAAATCTTTGGTTGGCCCCTGATAGGTTTGCCACGCTTTCAGACCGGCTTTGGCATAGTCATTAAACGGTGAAATCTCTTTCACCGGCGCAATAAAGCGTGCGCCCTGCTCCAGAATGGGGGTGCCAAAGTTGCTGTGATAAATGATCTGATAATCACGGACATAATCGGCTTTATTGGTCAGCACATCATGCACGGTGAAAGATTCGCTGCCGGGGATGTAACGCAGTTCCGTCCAGGTTTCCAGATGCGATTTCTTAAAGCTGTTCTCTTTCAGCAAGCCGCGGATGGTAATCTGATATGGCGCTTTCTCGCTGACGTCAATCTCCACTTTCGAGGCAGGCGTATTCCCGGCACGGCCATGCAAGGTATAAATCATACCGTCACTGACCACCGGATGACCGGTCCATTCATAACCACAACGCACCAGCATTTCATTGAAACCTTCCAGCCAACCCACTCCATTACGGCTTTCCAGGTTGATGGTATTTGGATTTACCACCTCATTGACCGGAGAATCCCACCCCAGACGGATGTTTTTACCGGTGACGTGCAGCAAATCCATACCACGGCTCGGGCTGAGGACAATTTTTAACCCATTCTGACTGTTGATAGTGATAATTTTACTGCCTTCCTGACGCCCGCCGTGCAACACGCTTTGCTCAATGCTGAAGTGCTGATCCTTGATCTTCAGCGCATCACTGCTGATCTGCCAGTCGCCCTTTTCCACACTGCTTTCAGCATCCGTCAGCACAAACGTCTGGGCCGATAATTGCCATGAAGCCAGTGCTAATGAAATCCCCATTACCAGTAATTTTTTCATTTCATTCGTCCTTTTTGCTGAATTGATTTAGCCAATACGCAACCAAGACTACAAATCAGCAGCGGCTCAGAATGTGACACTAATCACCAGTTCGAGAAATAGCCTTTTTCCAGTGAATTTTTCCCATGAAGATCACAATAACGTTATCGGTATAAATGCTTATTACAAAATAATGACATGTAGATCGGTTAACGCTGATATCGATTCAGCGTTAACAAAACCACTATCGCGGGATAATCGCATCAGAATTTTATTTCACAAAATCAGTCCAAAGCAGGACGATACAAAGCAAGCTTGATTTTCCGCCGCATTGCACCACGGAAACGCAAGCGCTTGGTTGCCGTTTACTCATGTATTACCCGCAATTGACAAACTATGAACTTTTCTCTTTTCGGCAATAAATCCCGCCATTCCATCCTTTTGGTAAGCCCCTCCTTCCCGAAAACCGGCGGGTTCAAATTCTGACCGTTGACGATACGCTGTCGGCAGGCAAGGGGGGGGTTGCCAGAAAACGGCAGGCTTCTTCTGTCAGGCAGCGCGTGAGCCAATTGATGTTGGGCGATTGCACCTTCCAATGATGCCAATACAGATCTATATCGCTGCAAGCTCCCGGCGAGATATCCATCAGCGATCCTGTCGCCAGATTGTCGGCATACTGCAATTCCGAAATCATGCCGTAGCCCAGACCACGTTGCACAGCGATATAAAATGCCGCGGTAGAGGGCACACAGTGGTAACGACACGCCTCCTGATTAACGGAAAACACCCGATTCAGAAAATCCAACTGCAACCTGTCCTTATTGCCGAAAATTATTAGCGGCGCCTGCTGTAATGCGGTGCGGGTAACGCCGTGCGCGAACCAGCGCCGATAAAAATCGGGGCTGCACAGAAAACGATAACGGATCGCACCCAGCGGCACCACGTTGCAACCGCGCATCGGCTTTGCAATGGAGGAGATAGCGGCAATCACATTCCCTTCCGCCAGCGCTTTCAGCGTATAGTCCTGATCGTCCACAACGATATCCAATAAAATATTTTTCTGTTGAACAACCGGCTGAACCGCAGGCAGAAACCATGTATCCAACGAATCCTGATTAATGGCGATGCGCATTTTAACCCTGGTATTTTCTTTGCCAAAAAGTTCGGATTCAAATTCATCGTAAAGAAATTTCTGTCTGCGCAAATATCGAATCAGCTTCACCCCTTCTTCGGTAGAGGCGCAGGGCCTGCCCCGAATGACCAAAGGCGTACCGATAGCGCTTTCCAACGCTTTAATACGTTGCGATACCGCCGAGGTGGTCAGGTTGAGCCTCTTCGCCGCGAGTTCAAACCCGCCGGTTTCAATCACTGCTATTAAGGCTTCCGTTTTGCGAACGTCTATCTTCACTCGCGCCCTTCAACTTAAGAAAAATTAAACATACCGTAATGTTTCTTAACAGACTTGCTGGCGGAACACAAGTTGATTAACCTCTCCAACTGCTCGACTATCAAGCATAGTCAGCGAAGAAATAACGCATTGAATAATAATAATTTAACAGGTTAATAATAGCGCAAAAAATTAAGCCAGATTAATGATTGAATACTATATGGAGATAAAGTCAAAACATGAATGTCGATGAGCTTAGGGGTAAAACAGTGGCATTTGCCGCTTCCGGTGGATTGGATAGCTGTACCATCACGCACTGGCTTGCCAGCCAGGGGGTAAACGTCGTGTGCCTGACGGCGGATTTGGGGCAACCGGATGAAGATGATTTCGGTCAAATAGGAGAGAGGATGCTCGCGTCCGGCGCCAGAGAATTCATCTCCGTTGATCTCCGGCAACAAATGGCAGAAACAGGGCTGGAAGTCATTCAGGCAGGGGCGAAATACGAGGGCGATTACTGGAATCTTACCGGCGCCGGACGGCAAGTGATTATCAAGGGACTGTTACCAAAGCTCAAAGAGCGCAACATTACTATCTTCAGTCACGGCGCCACAGGCCGTGGTAACGACCAGGTCAGATTCCAGGTCATTGCCTCTATGCTTGACCCAACCATGCAGTTCTATGCCGCCTGGCGTGACGCCGCCTTTCTCAGTACCTTTAAAGGACGGCAGGAAATGATCGACTACTGCCAACGACACGAGATCCCTATTAAAGCCACGGCGGAAAAACCCTACTCCACAGACGCCAATCTGCTCGGTTTGACCCATGAGGGCGGTACGCTGGAAAGCCTTGAAAGCCGTATGGAATTGGTGGACCCAGGCCTGGGCTGTTGGCCGCTCAACGCCGCCTCACAGCCAGAGGAGCTTTGCCTGACCTTCCTGAAAGGCAGGCCAGCGGAATTAAATGGCCAGGCCCACTCCCTGGTGGATCTCTTTGAAATGCTTAACCTTATCGGCGGCAGGCACGGTGTCGGTATCGCCGAAAATCTGGTGGAGAACCGCTTCGTCGGCGTGAAATCGCGCGGCGTATATGAATCTCCGGCGATGACTATTCTCGCTTATGCCTATCAGCAGTTGTTACAGCAAATTCTGGATAAACGCGCCCTCAGTTTTTACCGCAACACCGCCGACTATCTCGGCACACAACTCTATCAGGGATACTGGATCGATCTGGGGTCGCGCATGGCGCGCACGGCAATACAGGAAGTAACGTCTCTGGTCAGCGGCGAAGTCACCTTCTCGCTCTATAAAGGCAATCTGTCTTATGTCTCTACCCGCAATGTAAAACATAGCCTCTACAGCAAAGACGGTTCAATGGAAAACGAGGGCAATTTCGATCATCGGGATTCAGAGGGTTTGCTGAATATTCTGACGCTGAATACCCGGATAAGCGCGCTGGCCGGGCAGATTAAGGAATAGAGAATCATCATGAACGAAAAGAAAAGTTACGACGTGCTTTTTATCGGTGATTGTTCTTTCTGGTCAGAGGCTGCCTGCGAATTCATATCCTCGCTTTTCAGCCAGGTGACGCATGTATTTTGGGAGCGCGGCATGGAAAAAAACCCTATCGTTTCTACCTGGCGGGGCGACTGGATCATCTCTTTCAAATCAGACCTTATACTGCCGGAATATATTCTGAATCATGCCGGTAAAGGCGCAATCAACTTCCACCCCTCCTCACCTAAGTATCGGGGATTGGGCGGGTATCATTACGCTATTGATAATCATGACGCCAGCTTTGGCGCGACCTGCCATCACATGGATGAATATATCGATCACGGGCAGATCATCCAAACATCGGAATTTCGTCTTTCCCCAACGGAAACCCCCGAGATGTTGCGCTACCGAACCGCAGTGCATAGCCTGACATTACTCTATGACGTTTGTATCAAAATCTATCATGACGAACCGCTGCCCCGCTCGTCGGTATGCTGGAGCGATCGGCTATTTAGCCACCAGGAACTCGAACGCTACCTTACACGGCCCCGGAAGCCGATAGAGCACGTCAAGGCAGGAGAAAAAATATGAGCAAGAAACTTTGGGGCGGATGTTTCAGCAAAGATATTACTGGCGAAGTACTGCAATACACCCATACCACCGTCATTGACGAGCGGCTGCTGCCTTTCGACATTCTCGGCAGCATGGCGCATGTTTCAATGCTTAAGGAATGCCGGATTGTCACCCCGGAAACCGCAGGGAAAATCCTCGGCGCGCTGGTGAGTTTATATGAACAATATCAGCGTGGTGAACTGAGATTGAATCCCGAATATGAAGACGTTCACCTAAACATTGAGCAACTGGTGATACAAAAAGTAGGGCTGGACTATGGCGGCCAAATGCACAGCGCCCGCTCACGAAACGATCAGGTCGTCCTTGATACGCGGATGTATTTGCGCACGGAGCTATTGCAGATACAAAAAACATTATGTGCGTTTGTCTCTTCATTACTTGATCTGGCAGAAAAGAGCGCGAACAGATCCGCGCTGGGGTACACCCATCTCCAGCCCGCGCAGCCTATCAGCCTGGGCTTCTGGTACAGTTGCTATGCCAGCATGTTCTTACGCGATCTGGAACGGTTAAGTCAGGCGCTGAATGTCACGAACATAAACCCGCTCGGCGCTTGCGCACTATCCGGCACATCTTTCCCAATCGATCGCAATATGACGACGAAAATGCTCGGTTTTGACCGTCCTCTTCTGCATAGCCTTGATGCCACCAGCAGCCGTGATTTCGTTCTTCAGTCAGCCTCGGCATTCGCCATACTGATGGGCAACTATTCACGTCTGGCGGAAGAAATCGTCATTTGGAGCAGCCACGAATTCCGCTTACTCAAAGTGGACGACTCATTCGCCACCGGCAGTTCCATCATGCCGCAGAAAAAAAACCCGGTTGTCGCTGAACTGGTGAAAGGTAAAGTTGGCCGCGTATATGGGACGCTGATGCAATTACTGACTATGGTGAAAGGGGTCACACTCGGTTACAACTGCGATCTTCAAGAAGATAAGCCCATGATGTGGGAGGCTATTGATACGATTAAGGAAACCACCGCAATCCTTCACCACCACCTTGAAAGCTGCGAGTACAACTCAGACAGAGCGGAGGAACTTTGCTGGCAAAACTTTTCGACCGTGACAGAACTGGCTAATTTTCTGGTCAGTCAAAAAAAATTCCCTTTCCGCGAGGCTCATCGGCTCACCGGTATGTTAACCAAGACACTGATAAATGCGCAGGCCGACCTGCGCAATACGAAAATGGTCTGCCATTTCTTCAAAGCGCAAGGCATTCTGGTTGATGAACAAGAAATTATTGAATACGTCTCACCGTCGTATGTTATCAGGCGGCAGTGCAGCGACGGTTCAACCGGGCCAGACAGTGTTCACCGCATGATCGACCATCTTCGTACTGAGCTTATTACGCATCAACAGCTCTTGGATAAAGCGGAGAAACAGATCAAACACGCTGAACAAGAAACGTTGAATCATGCTCGAAAATATGCAGACATCTGACAGTGACATGGGTTTGATTGAAGGTGATATCGGGTTTCGCTTCCCCCTGGCGGGGAAGCGTTTATCCCGATAAGCTGAGGAGAGTACACCATCTACACCCTAAATAATTCGAGTTGCAGGAAGGCGGCAATCGAGCGAATCCCCAGGAGCTTACTTGAGTAAGTGACTGGGGTGAGTAAGGGCAGCCAACACACCTGCAGCTTGAAGTATGACGGGTCTACACGATATCGGCTAAGGACAGTTAAATGATAGATCTATTGCAGATTACCAAAGCGTTTGTGCTCGGCCTGAGTTTGATCGTCGCCATCGGCGCACAAAATATCTACATCATTAAAACCGGTCTGCAAAATAAAAATGTTTTTCTTGCCGCGACGATAGCGGCAAGCTGCGACTGCGCACTGATTATTTTGGGCACCTTCTCCATGTCGGCGCTGGTGACCATCGTGCCTGACCTGATCGTTATCGCCAAATGGATTGGCGTCTTATTTTTGATTTATTATGGTTTACTCTCGTTGATTAATGCGTTATCCAGGCACCCCAAAGGCTGGGAAGCCGTTTTGTCTGATGTCAATAAATCAGAGAAAGCACGCTATCTGAACCAGCGCAGCGTGGTGATTCCGGCGCTGGCGTTCTCTCTGTTAAACCCGCACGTTTATCTCGATACATTCTTTATTCTCGGCAATATCGGCTCCCGTCAACCTGAGGATGACAGACTAAGTTTTATTATCGGCGCCAGCGCCGCCTCTTATATCTGGTTTTACACCACAGGGTACGCGGCTTATCGCGTTTCACGCTTTTTCGCCAATCCGCTAATGGTACGAGGGCTTGATTTCATTATCGCCATCGCCATGTTCGTTATTGCGTATGGGTTGAGCCGTCTGGATACCCTGGCTTAATTCCCCGGAGCGTCCTGATGCCGATCGTTTCAGGATCGGCATTAGCCCCAGATTTTCATACCATAGCGACTGAAATCACGCCCCGCGCCCCACTACACCGGCGGTTTCCATCACCGCGTGCAGCAACACATTCGCCCCGGCGGTCACCTGCTCCGGTGATGAATACTCTATCTCGTTATGGCTGATGCCGTCTTTACACGGAATAAAAATCATCCCCGTGGGCGCCAGTTCAGACACATAAACCGCGTCGTGCCCGGCGCCGGAAACAATATCCATGCTGGAGTAACCCAGCGTATTGGCCGCCCGGCGCACCGCTTCCTTGCAGTCGGGATGGAACGGGGCGGCCGGATAGTGAGAGACCTGCGTCAGTTGAATATCCAGCCCGGTTTCCGCACTCAGCATGGCGATATACGCTTTCAGCGCCGCATCCATCTCATCCACCAGCACATCGGTGAGGTTACGCAAATCGACAGAGAACTTCACACTGCCCGGCACCACGTTGCGGCTGTTGGGGTGTACCTGCACCATACCGACGGTGCCGCGTCCATGCGGCGCAAAGCGGTCGGCAATGGCGATCACTTCCTGCATAATGCAGGTGGAAACCTGCAACGCATCTTTGCGCAGCGCCATCGGCGTCGGCCCGGCGTGAGACTCCATCCCGGTGACCACGCAGTCATACCAGCGAATGCCGAGCACCGCCTGCACCACGCCGATTTCGACGTTCCTATCTTCCAGAATCGGCCCCTGTTCGATATGTGCTTCAAAGTAAGCGCCAATCGGATGATCGCCCGGCGTTTGCGGGCCGGCATAACCGATTTTTTCCAGCTCATCCTTCACGCTTTTGCCGTCCACATCCTGCGCGGCGTAGGCGTGTTCCAGCGGGAAAATACCGGCGAACACGCCGGAACCCATCATTACCGGCACAAAACGCGACCCTTCTTCATTGGTCCAGAACACCATTTCCACCGGGGCATCGGTTTCGATCTGATGATCGTTCAACGTGCGGATCACTTCCAGCGCCGACAGCACGCCAAAGTTACCGTCAAATTTCCCGCCGGTCGGCTGGGTATCGATATGGCTGCCCGCCACCACCGGCGGCAAAGCATTGTTCCGACCGGGGCGGCGCATAAACACGTTACCGATTTTGTCGATCTCAACCGACAGCCCGGCGGCTTTTCCCCAGCTCACCACCAGATCGCGGCCCTGGCGATCCAGATCCGTTAAGGTCAGCCGACAGACGCCGCCTTTCGGCGTAGCGCCGATTACCGCCAGCTCCATCAGCGACTGCCACAGGCGATCGCCATCAATACACAAATCGGTAATATCGGTTTTATTTTTTGTTGCGGATAACACTTGGCTATTCATAACAGATTTCCTCATGGGTGGAGTGAAGTTGCCTGCTTACTCTCGGGTATGTCCGGTTCAACGCGATACGGCTTTCGGCGCCAGCAGGCGCTGGCGCAGGGCGCAGGCGCTAAAATCCGCGTTAAAAGCAGGGCGTTTGATATAGCGGCCAGCCCCTTCCCGTGCGCGCAGATCGCCATCGGCCCACACCAGCGTCCCCTGACTGACGGTATAGCGCGGGATGCCGCGTACCGTGCGGCCTTCAAACACGTTGAAATCATTTTTCGAGTAATGCGTTTTGGCCGACAGGGTTTTACTGCCATTGGCATCCCAGACCACCAGATCGGCGTCAGCCCCTACTGAAATACGGCCTTTACGGGGATAGATATTGAACAGCCGGGCAGTATTGGCAGAGGTAATGGCCACGAATTCGCTGGGAGTAAGGCGCCCGGTATTCACCCCGGCATCCCAGATCACCGCCAGACGTTCTTCCACACCGCCGCAGCCGTTGGGGATTTTGGTGAAGTTGCCGTCACCGGCGGCCTTTTGGCTGGCGCAGAAGGTACAGTGATCGGTGGCGGTGGTGTGCAACTGACCGGACTGTAAACCGCGCCACAATGCCTCCTGATGGCCTTTGGGGCGAAATGGCGGGCTCATCACATGCGCAGCCGCTTTGGCGAAATCCGCATCGCGGTACACGCTGTCGTCCACCACCAGATGACCGGCCAGCACTTCACCATAAACCCGCTGGCCACGGGAACGGGCGCGGGCTATCGTCTCCGCCGATTCCTGACAGGAGACATGCACCACATAAATCGGCACGCCCAGCACACTGGCGATAGAAATCGCACGGCTGGCGGCCTCGCTTTCCACTTCCGGCGGGCGCGACAGCGGATGCCCCTCCGGCCCGGTGATGCCGCGCTTCAACATCTCCTGCTGTAGCAGGAAGACCATTTCGCCGTTTTCGGCATGGACGGTGGGCATTGCCCCCAGCTCCAGCGAACGGCGGAAGCTGTTCATCAGCGTTTCGTCATCGCACATGATGGCATTCTTGTAGGCCATAAAATGTTTGAAGCTGTTAACGCCCTCTTCGTTCACCAGCGTACCCATATCGCGGTGTACGCTCTCGTCCCACCAGGTGATGGCGACATGGAAGCTGTAGTCGGATGCCGCTTTTTCCGCCCAGCCGCGCCATTCGCGATAGGCTTCCATCAGCGGTTGCTGCGGATTGGGGATAACGAAATCGATAATGGTGGTGGTGCCGCCCGCCAGTCCTGCCGCGGTTCCGCTGTAGAAATCGTCTACCGTGACCGTCCCCATAAACGGGAAGTTCATATGGGTATGCGGATCGATACCGCCCGGCATTACGTACATACCGCCTGCGTCGATCGTCTCGGTTCCGGCTGGCGCATCGCGGGCGGCATCCTCGCCAACCGCCACGATAATACCGCCTGAACAGAGCACGTCGGCACGGAATTCCCGATCGGCATTGACCACCGTACCGCCTCTAATTAACAGGTTATGGCTCATTATTTTCCCCTCGTAGTTGCTGAACAGGTCAGACCGTGCCGGTTGTGGTCGCCATCGGATTATTCGGGTGGGTGGTCCAGTTGGCATATTCCCCGCTCACCACCTTGCCGGTACGCAAATCCACTTCTCCCGGTTGCAGGCTGCGCATAGAAATGCAGTTTTCAACCGGACAAATGGAGACGCACAGGTTGCAGCCCACGCACGCTTCTTCCTTCACTTCGTAATGACGTTCGCCCTCTTTCATGCTGGTGATCGCCTGATGTGAAGTATCTTCACAGGCCAGGTGACAGCGCCCGCATTTAATGCACGACGACTGATCAATCACCGCCTTGTCCACATGATTGAGATTCAGGTAACGCCAGTCGCTGACCGTGCTGACGGCGCGCCCGCGAAAATCCTCCAGCGTGCGATAACCGTGCTCATCCATAAAGTTGGACAGGCCGTTTACCATGTCGCGCACAATCTGAAAACCATGCACCATCACGGCGGTACACACCTGCACCGTGCCGCAGCCCAGCGAGATAAACTCGGCGGCATCGCGCCAGGTGGAAATCCCGCCGATACCGGAAATCGGCAAACCGCGTGTTTGTTCATCACGGGCGATTTCCGCCACCATATTCAGCGCGATAGGCTTAACCGCCGGGCCGCAGTAGCCGCCGTGCGATCCTTTGCCGCCGGTATTAGGGTGGATGGTCATCCGATCCAGATCCACGCCCATCACCGAGTTGATGGTATTTATCAACGACACCGCATCCGCGCCGCCCTGCAACGCCGCCCGCGCCGGGTGACGAATATCGGCGATATTCGGCGTCAGTTTGACGATCACCGGCAGGCTGCAATACTGCTTGCACCAACGGGTGACCATTTCGATATATTCCGGCACCTGGCCGACCGCCGCCCCCATACCGCGTTCGCTCATGCCGTGCGGGCAACCAAAGTTCAGTTCGATGCCGTCCGCCCCGGTCTGTTCCACCAGCGGCAAAATGCTTTTCCAGGCGTCCTCTTCGCAGGGCACCATAATCGAGACGATCATTGCCCGGTCAGGCCAGTTACGCTTTACGCGGGCGATCTCTTCCAGATTGATATCCAGCGATCGGTCGGTAATCAGCTCAATGTTATTCAGGCCGATAATGCGGCGATCGGTGGTGCGCAAGGTGCTATAGCGCGGCCCGCTGACATTCACCACATGCGGATCAAGGCCCAGCGTTTTCCACACCACGCCGCCCCAACCCGCTTCGAATGCCCGCACCACGTTGTATTCTTTGTCCGTAGGCGGAGCGGATGCCAGCCAGAAAGGATTAGGGCTTTTGAGCCCTAAAAAACGACTGCTGATATCAGCCATGTGAGTACTCCCCGGTGGTTGAAGGTTTATGGTTGACAGACTGGTTGGCAAAAGGACGCAGCACCGCGTCTATCGACGCCGCCGCCGCTTTGCCCTGCCGTACCGCATCCACTGTTAAATCCAGACCATCGGCGCAGCAGTCGCCCCCGGCCCAGACACCCGCCAACGAGGTGCGTCCGTGGTCATCGGTGGCGATACGCCCGCCTTTCAGCGCCACCGAATCCCCGGTCAGGCTGGCGTCATAGGTCTGACCAATGGCCTTGAGCACCATATCAGCCGGTAAGCGGAAAGTTTCCCCGCTAGCGACAAGCGCCCCAGCCTGCAACTGCATAACCCTAAACGACACGCTGGTGACGCGATTATTTTCACCATGAATAGCCTGCGGAGCGGCCCAATAACGGAGGGCAACGCCATTGGCTTTCGCCCATTGCTGCTCATGCGCCGAGGCTTTCATATCCGCTTCACCCCGGCGATACACCATGGTGACTTCACGGGCGCCCAGTTTTCTGGCCTGAACCGCCGCGTCGACGGCGGTCATTCCCCCGCCAATCACCACCACGTTGCGGCCAATCGCCACCTCGCCGGGATGGGCGGCCTGACGTAATTCAGCAATAAAATCAACCGCTTCACGCACACCTTCCAGCGGAACTTCGTCAATACCCAACGCATTGACGCCGCCTAATCCCATACCGAGGAACACCGCGTCATAATTGGTGCGCAGCGCATCCAGACTGATCTCCTGTCCCAGACGATGGTTGAGGCGTAACTCAATGCCGCCAATCGACAGCAGCCAGGCAATTTCACGCTGGGCAAAATCATCGGTGGTTTTATACGTCGCCAGACCATATTCATTCAGCCCGCCCGGCTTTTCTCTGGCATCAAACACCACCACATGGTGCCCGTGCCGCGCCAGCCGATGAGCAACCGTTAACCCCGCCGGGCCTGCCCCCACCACCGCTACTTTTTTGCCGGTGGATGTCGCACGGGTAAATAAAGGCTGCCCCGGACTGGAGAGATAAGTGTCGGTGGCATAACGTTGCAGCAGGCCGATTTGTACCGGCTTGCCGTCCTGCTGATTACGCACGCAAGCCTGTTCACACAAGGTTTCGGTCGGACACACTCTGGCGCACATGCCGCCCAGCAGGTTTTCGCTCAGAATCGCCTCTGCCGCACCGCGCACATTTTCCTGAGCGATACGGTGAATAAAGCTCGGTACATCAATATCCGCCGGGCATGAGCGGGTACAGGGCGCGTCGTAGCAGTAGTAGCAACGTTCCGCCTCAATCACCGCCTGAATTTTGCCAAGCGGGGCGGCGCTGTCGCTAAAGTTGCCTGCGTACTCCGCCTCGCTCAATCGCCCGGCCTGAATACCCGGCGTATCAATGCCGGGCGGTAGTGACGTTTTCATTCGGTACGCTCCTCTGGTTGGTTAACACCCCGGTCACGAAGGCAAAGCATCGGTAAACCGCGCAACCGCCTGTTCGTATCGCCTTGCTGTCGATGGCTCATAGTGGTTCTCCCGCTAACATCGAATGAAGAGAAAGTCCGGTGGCGCCACACCTTCCAAAGAATCTTGACCAAATGGTTAAGTTTTCCAAACTAACCATGCGATTTATGTGCCATTTTCATGAAAATAATTAATTCAAACAAAAACAATAAATTACCAACACAACTCTTGAGCCATAAGAACAAACTTTGACCAATTGAGGTGCAAATCAGGCTATTCGTTTCATCCGGTGCGCTATTTTTGTGCTGATGGGGCGGCTTCAGTGACTGTCTCCGCCGCACTGCGGAAATGAATGCCGGGGCTGGATTTCATTCAGCCTGGCGAGTGTGTTTATCGAGAGGAAAAACGGCGAACGGGACGATCAACTGGGTTAGCCGAAAACCCCCGGCTATCAGGGGCTGCTGCCTTATTATGATTTCGGCCATAATATTGCCATTGACCAGCCGCATTTCTGGCAGGAATATGGCGCGTTTATCCGGTTAACAGAGGGTTTTGAAATGGACGGAACGCGTGTTTATGGCATAGAGAACCGTGGTGCTTTAGAACACAATCGATTAAAAGATAATAATTATAGCGACCGGCATTTATAAATGATCAAACCTGCATTTCATTTCCACCAACCCACAATAATTGCAAATAAAAACTCATGATCAGAAACAGTTTCATTGGCAAACGTTGTTCGCCCGATGAAATTATTTAACTTGTCTGTATTTAAATGTATAGCGCTCAATAATACTAATCCCGGAGTCTAATAACAAAGCAAACAGGGTAAGTAACAACGTTCCGGCCAGAATGGTGTTTATATCAAAACTTCCTTCGGCCTGAAGAATTAAATATCCAATCCCCCGGTAAGAGCCTAAATACTCCCCCACAACTGAACCGACGAAAGCCAGGCCGATAGCCATGTGCAAACTTGAAAATACCCATGATGTGGCTGATGGAAGGTAAATCGTCATTAGCTGTTGGCGTTTATTTGCTCCCAGCATACGGACATTGTCCAGCAAAACAGGGTTAACGTCACGAACCCCCTGCCATACGTTAAAAAAGACAACAAAAAATACCAGGGTGATGGCGAAAGCCACTTTTGACCAGATACCAAGGCCAAACCACATAGCAAAGATGGGGGCGAGGATCACACGCGGTAACGAGTTTAATGCTTTGATATAAGGTGAGAAAATTGCTGACAACAGCGGATTCAAACCCAGAAAAAGTCCCGCCGCCATTCCCATCGCCGTACCAATAAAAAATGCCAACAAGGTTTCAGCGAGTGTAATAATGAGATGAGGATAAATTTGCGCCGGAAAATGTAACGAATAGAGAACATGGTCTCCCCAGACAATATCCAGAACCCCCTCACCTTCAGTAAACCATTGCCAGAGGGTGATCACCACACGTTGAGGATCACCAAAGAAAAACGCCAGCTGCGGCTCCCACGATGCCACTTCCCAAACTGCAAGCGCACTTAAGAATACGGACAATTTACCCAGCACAAGCCAGGCTGGTTTTATTTCGGAATTTTTATTACGCATTATAGGATAAATTATGTTGGTAACTTTTCAGTACTTCGTCACGAAGTACATTCCAGATATCTTTATGCAACCCGACAAACTTTGGATGGGTACGAATTTCTGTTACATCACGTGGGCGTGATAGGGGAACTGAAAATTCGCCTATCGGATGTGTGCCTGGCCCTGCCGAAAGGACAATAACCCGATCAGCCAGGGCAATGGCTTCGTCCAGATCGTGCGTGATAAACAGTACCGCACTGCGCTTTTTTTCCCAGAGTGCGAGTAATTCATTTTCCATTAACTGACGGGTTTGAATATCCAGCGAAGAAAATGGTTCATCCATCAGGATAATGTCAGGATCAAGAATCAAGGTTTGCGCCAGAGCCACGCGCTTACGCATACCTCCGGACAGCTGCGCAGGATAATAATCTGCAACAACACTTAACCCCACGCGGGTTAACCACGACCTGCCCAGCGAATCAGATTCAGTCTTCGGCATCCCGCGGTAACGCAATCCCAGCACAACATTTTCCAGGACAGTCAGCCAGGGCAATAACACTTCATCCTGAAACATATATCCTGCGTATGAATTAATACCGGCCTGCGGTTTATCAAATACCGTAATATGCCCAGAAGAAGGAGTAAGCAGGCCAGCGCAAAGCTTCAACAATGTGGATTTGCCACACCCTGTTGGCCCGACCACAGAGACAAACTCTCCGGCTGAAATCTTCAGGTTGGTTTCGGCCAGTACCGTTCTTTCTGCCGTTGAACGAGACTGACCATAACAATATGAAACAGCGTGCAGTTGAAGTGCCATCTCACTACAAGGGTCATTTCTGTTCATTGCGTTGTGCCTCAATCACGTAACGATTAGTCCATGTCCGCGAGAGATCGATACGCTCAGGCTGAATGGACTGATCGAACGTCGAAAGTGCATGTAATGCTGTTTTTGTGGCTACCAGCGTAAACAGACCATCCTGGGAGATAGCAGGACGTATATTGGTAAAAGCCATTTTATAAAGAGCCGGGTCCCCGAGAAGATAATTTTCGGGCACCACAGCAGCGACCTCTTCAGGGGACGCAGTTTTCAGCCAGCGTAATGCTTTCAGCATCGCTGATGTTAATGCCTTAACCGTTGCTGGATTGTTCTTCAGAAATGACTCTTTGGCGTACAGCGAACCGGCGGGCATTGGCCCACCAAAAATAGCTTCTGTGCCTGCTATGGTTCGGGTATCAGCGACAATAATAATGTCATTACTTTTCTCAAGCAGAGAGATAACCGGTTCCGTATTGGCGATGGCATCAATACGTCCGGAACGCAGGGCGTCCACTGCGCCTGCGGTGGTGCCGACACCAATGAAGGAAACGTCACCTGGTTTTAGCCCCGCCTGGGCAAGCACCACATTTGCCACCATATTGGTGGAGGAGCCAGGTGCGCTTATCCCGATTCTTTTACCTTTCAGATCGCTAATCTGATGATAATCCGGCATGGTTTTTCGTGACACGGCAACAACAATTTGCGGCGCCTGTCCGGTCATGATAAATGCGGTAATGTATTGATTTTTATTCTGTAAGGTAATTGTATGCTCATAAGCTCCGCTGACTACATCAGCACTCCCGCCAATCAGCGCCTGCAATGCTTTTCCACCGCCTGCAAAATCCGCAATATCAACCTGTAAACCGGCCTCTTTAAAATAGCCTTTCTGCTCTGCAATCGTCAGAGGCAGATTGTATAAAACGCTTTTCCCCCCAACTGCAATAGTCAGCCGCGGCTTTTCCAGCGGCGAGGCAGAAGATACGGCGTGAAGACCGAACAGTAATAAACCCGCCAGGAATCCCTTCAGTACAACTCTCATAGCTGTTTCCTTTATCTATAATGGCATCGCATACTTCAAGTAAGATAATCTATTGATTAAATATCATGCAATCAATAAAAATCACTTTTCATAAAGTCCATTAAACGACCGTTTATGGACTGTGCATCTCGACTTTCATGATCAGCCGGTAACTCGCAGCGCGGGTTTACACTTTTTCATTCCAGTATTCATCTTCCATCTATACTCAAATCTGGTGACTTACTGGAATACTTATCATGCTGATTGGTTACGTGCGGGTTTCTACAGCTATGGAGGGTAAAAACAGCCTTAGCCCAATTTGCCGCTATGTCATGACGCCACCCGTATCCAACCCGCACATTCTGAACACGCTGGTCAGAACATGATCGATCGCCCGCTGCCGCGCATCCGGCGCATTGGCGTCCTCACCGAGCACGGCGGCAATCTGGATATCAAAATCAGCATAGGTTTGGGTGATAGCCCAGATAGAGAAGAAAAAGTGTTTGCTGTCCAACGGCAGAAGCAATCCTTGCGCTACCCAGCCGTCCACCACTGCGGCCTTACCGGCGACCAAATCATGCAATTGCGTACGCAAGAGATCATGCACCATCGGCGCGCCTTGCAGGAGTTCGTTGGCGAATAGCTTTGAGGCATGTGGGCGTTCAAAAGTTAACGCCATTTTTTGCCGCACATATTGCTCAATGACGGCCTGCGGATCGGCCTGCGGTTGGAAATGCTTAAGCGGCGCCAGCCAGTCATGCAAAATGCCATCCAGTACGCGTAAATAAAGGTTCTGCTTGTTGCCGAAATAGTAGTGAACATTGGGTTTAGGCAGTTCCGCTTCTTCGGCGATCAAGGCCATAGTGGCGCCTTTAAAACCAAAACGGGCGAAAACATGCTCCGCCGCCAGCAGGATCACCGCTTCGTTATCCAGCCGGATACGGCCTTTTGCCGATTCGTCAGTCGACATCTGTTTCAATATCAATTTCCTGTCCTACTATCTGTATCAAGATCGGTCGGTTAAAGATCGGGGTTGTTGAATCCAACGCAAGATAGCCCATGCTGGCGAGCGCCATAACCGGAAATCCGATTAGTAATAACATAACCGTTCACCCACATCACCAAAGAATACCGATGTTAGCCGCGACGAAATAACCTGACCAGTCAGCGTCTCATAAACAGACCTGGCGGGGTAATAAAAGTCATGGCAATAGCAGCACGGTTTTCGGGCATAAATACGCGTTACCGCACCATTTTAGTTCATGGCTTTCGGCCTGATATTTCACATACGTTTATTTTTATTGAGTTTATTTACTGGCACATATATTGCTTGATATTACCCACAGGGCAGCTGAAGAAACCGTCCCTGGCGGCGGGCATACCTCTTTTGTCCTCCGCCGGGGACAGCAGTTGCGCATCACGGATATTGAGGGCAGCGCCAATGTCAGCCTGCTGCTGCTTAATGCCGTCCAGCCCAGCGAACGTCTGAACCTGCCCGACACCCTTAAAGGCCAGTACACGGCCAAACTCACTGCCGGACAGTGTGTCATGGTGATTGAGGAAGTGTGATAACGGTCTAAGGCCCGTAACCCCAAAGTTACGGGCCTTAGACCATTGACAAAACTCATTATTAGGGAGAGCGTGCTTGAGGGGTCGTAGCGGTGTAAGCCGCCGACAAATTTGCCGGGAGCAAAATTTGAACAGCATTTATGCTGACCCGCAGGGTGGGACACAAGGATGTGTCCCATAATGGCCCCTCGGTACGGTAGGTCCGTGTATCTCAGGCTTACAGGCTACTTTGTCAGCAACCTCGCCTTGCCTATACGTGATTATTCAGACTACCGGCAATCCTCTGCCAGTACGCATATTTCACGGTTTTACTCCCTCCTGGCGTAAAGAATTACGCTGAATCGCACGTGGCGCGGAGGGCCGCAGAAAATGCCGCTTATTTATCAGGCACGAAACCGTCTCCGTTTTTTACCTGTCACAGAACCATTCCATGATGTGAATGTTTGTCATCAAGCTCGGTTATTTCGCCGCCGCGTCCCAAACGACATGGGTCATGGCGCTATCGCCGGGGTCTTTTTTGATTACCGAGGTGCTACCGCCATTCAGCAGCACCTCCACCGTGCGCCGGTAGGCCGCAGGATCCAGATAGCCAATTTTGGGCGTATTGGCATTGGTGATCAGTTTAGCGACGTTTTCCATCTGCCGTTGCTGTACCTCTAACGTCGCCGAGCCGGACATATCCTCGTTCACCACGATCTCCGCCGCCTCAGCCGGGTTCTTCACCGCTTCATCCCAGCCTTTATAGGTCGCTTTCAGGAACTTCGCCATTTTCGCCACAAAAGCCGGATCTTTCAGGCTGGATTCCAGCACGTAAAGCCCGTCTTCCAGCGTGGAGACACCCTGATCTTCATACGGGAACGAAATCAGCTCATCCGGCTGCATACCCGCGTCAATCAACTGCCAGTATTCGTTGTAGTTCATGGTGGAAATACAGGCCGCCTGATTCTGCAACAGCGGATCAACGTTAAAGCCTTGTTTCAACACTTTGATGTCGGTATCCGGTTTATAGCCCAGTTTGTGCATCCAGTTGAAGAAAGGATATTCATTGCCGCCAAACCAAACGCCCAGCGTTTTTCCTTTCAAATCCGCCGGGGTTTTAATCCCGGTCGATTTGCGGCAGGTCAGCATCATGCCGGAACGATCGAATATCTGGGCGATATTGACCAGCGGCACCCCGGACTCACGCGCCGCCAGCGCATCCGGCATCCAGTTAACGATAACATCCGCCGACTTGCCGGCAATCACCTGTACCGGGGAAATATCGGTGCCGCCGGGCTTAATGACGACATCCAGCCCGGCCTCTTTGTAATAACCCTTTGCCTGCGCCACGTAGTAGCCGGCAAACTGAGACTGAGGCAACCATTTAAGCTGAAGCGTGACTTTCTCGGCGGCCCAGGCGCCGGCAGTCAATGAAAATGCCAGCGTCGTGGCAGCCAAGATAAGGCATTGGCGAAAGGCGGAACGATCTTTCATCTGAGTATCCTCGGGTTAAAGTGGAAACACGCAACGTGCAGCAAAAACGGACTACGACTCGCCCCGCACTGAGGGGTGCCAGAAATTGACTTTCCTTTCCAGCCGCACCAACAGTGCGTAAAACACCGACCCCACCACAGAGGCGACGACGATCGCCGCCCACACGGTGGACATATGCATACGGGCCGCCTCGGTTGAGATACGAAAACCCAGCCCCGCCGTAGGTGAACCGAAAAATTCCGCGACAATCGCGCTAATCAGCGCCAGCGTGGCATTCACTTTCAGCGCATTGAAAATGAAAGGCAGCGCCGCCGGTAAACGCAGCACCCACAGCGTCTTGCGCCGCGTGGCGGCATAGCAGTGCATCAGCTCACGCTCCAGCTTGCCGCTGGCCTGCAGCCCCGCCAGCGTGCTGACCAACGCGGGAAAGAACGTGACCAGCACAATCACCGCCGCTTTGGAGGGCCAGTCAAATCCAAACCACATCACCGCAATCGGCGCCACGCCCACCAGCGGGATGGTGCTGGTCAGGTTCGCCAGGGGCAACAGACCGTGTTGCAGAAATGGCAGCCTGTCGATCAGAATACCGACCGCAATGCCCATGCCACTGCCCAACAGATAGCCCACCAGCACGGATTTCAGTACCGTTTGCACAAAATCGCCCGCCAGCACCCCGGCGTTTTCATACAACGCCTGCACAATATCGATAGGTGCGGGCAGCAGTACCTGAGGCACCGCAAACACCGTGACCAGCAATTGCCAGAAGTAGAGGACCCAGACGCCAAACAGCGTCGCAACCGCGCCGTCCGGCAGTTTTCGGCCATTGATATTGGCCAGACGTTGCACGCTATGGCACGCCAGCATCACCAGCGCCGACACCGCCAGCCAGTACACCGCATCGACCTGCGCCATCGCCTCCGGCTGTATAAGCAGCCCAGCCGTCACCGCCACCAGCACCATCAGCAAGGCCAGCATCCACGGTGATGAAGTGGGGTACAGCGCCAGCAGCGCCGCACACAGCAGCAGCAACAGTTCAATAATCAGCACCGGCGTGATGCCGGTTTCCGCCACGCCAACGGGAATCAACTGCCCCAGCCCCATCAGCGTCACGATCAATGCCACCACAATGCTAAAACCGCCGGGAACATATTTACCCATCACTGCCCCCCCTTACGACGTTTCATTACGCCGTATTCCGTCAGGCTGACCAATGCGGTCAACAACAGGCCCAGTAAAGAAGCCATCACTAAGGCAGACCAGATCTGAACGGTATTGCCGTAATAAGAACCGGTTAACAGGCGGGCGCCCAGACCGGCCTGCGCCCCGGTCGGCAGCTCCGCCACCATGGTGCCCACCAGGCCGCTGGCGATCGCCACCCGGAATGCCGGGAACAGATAAGGCAGAGCCGAAGGCAACCTGACCATCCAGAAGGTATCAATGCGGCTGGCGGCATAGGTGTGAATCAATTCCATTTCCAGCTTCTGCGGCGAACGTAACCCCTGCACGGTAGCAATGGTCACCGGAAAGAAGCAGAGATACATGGCAATGGTGGCTTTGGGCAGCAGGCCGGTGATCCCCAGGCTGCCCAGAATAATCAGCACAATCGGGGCGATAGCCAGCACCGGCACCGTTTGGGATGCCACGATCCACGGCAGCAGCGCTTTATCCAGCGTGCGGGAATGCACAATGCAAATAGCCAGCCCCAACCCAAGCACTACGCCCATCACAAAGCCGGTCAGGGCGGCGCTGGCGGTAACCCAGGTATGCAGCAGCAGATTGCGCGGCGAGGTAACCGGCCATTTGGTCAGGCTGGTCCAGATATCGGCCAGAATCTGGTGCGGCGTCGGCAGCACCGGGCGCGTCATGTTCAGCGTGGTATGCACCAGATCGCGCCAGCCCCAGTCACCTGCCGCCGAAAGGGTACGATCAATCGCGCCCTGCGCGTTCAACCCAATGGCCAGCAGATACCAGAACAGCACCACTGCGGCGATCACCACTGAGACGGGCAAGGCCCGGTAGCGTAAGGCGTCAATGTTCATGATGTCCCTCGATTAGCGCTTCACGCACCTCCTGAGCCAGACCAATGAATTCCGGTGAATCACGCAGAGACAGATCCCGCTCATGGGGTAAAGGAGAGTCAATGACTTTGACAATGCGACCGGGACGGGGCGACATAATGACAATACGGGTGGACAGGTAGACCGCTTCGGCAATGGAGTGGGTGACAAAGGCCATCGTGCGTTGTTCGTTGTACCACAACTGCTGCAACTGCTGATTCAGGTTATCCCGTGTCAGCTCATCCAGCGCGCCGAAAGGCTCGTCCATCATCAGAATTTTAGGTTCGAACCCCAGCGCACGGGCAATGGAGGCGCGCTGCTGCATCCCGCCGGAAAGCTGCCACGGATATTTTTTCTCAAACCCGGCCAGGCCGACACGCGATAACTGTTCACGGGCAATCTCTTCACAGCGGGCAGGCATGGCGCCCTGAATCTGTAGCGGCAGCATGACGTTAGCCAGCACGGTACGCCACGGCAACAACACCGGCGCCTGAAAAACATAACCATAGGCCCGCGCCTGTCGGGCTTCCGATGGCGTCATGTCATTTACCCATACGTCGCCGGAGGTAATGGGTTCCAGATCGGCAATCACCCGCAGCAATGTGGTTTTGCCGCAGCCGGAAGGGCCAATAAAGGAGACAAACTCGCCCTGACGAATGGTCAGATTAATATCTTTCAACGCGTGTACCGGCTGATCCGCCGCCGGATAAATCACATTGGCATCACGCACGACGATTGCCGGTCTGGCGACCGGAACCGATGTTGTCGTTATGAGTGATGGCTCATCTGCATACATTGGTTGGCGCATACCAGTTGTCCTATATGGCAGTTTCTGACTATTTGGTTAGGTTTCTGAGTATGCTGATGCCATTTCCATGCCAAAGTTTATTTTTCCGTCAACCTTACGAATAACAGGGGATTCATTTTTCAGTCATGGCGAGAAAAAACATATTTGGTGCAAATTGCCGCGCATTTGCTTCCATTTGGCGCAATTTCCATACATAAAATGTATATTTGGTTTTGATGAGGGGGCGAAGGAACCGCGCAGCGGCCCCGTTCCGCCAAAAGCCATGAGGTCATGGAGCAGCGGCGATTGAGCGCTCCTTGTCGGGCGCAGCTACGTCGTTGCATGGAAACACCGCTATTCCTCGCGCATGAAATCTCACTGAACCCATTTAGGTCATCCTGCCGAAATCAGGAAAACTTGGCGTTAATCCCGGCAAGCGCTTCATCAATAATGCCTAACGCCTGATTCACTTCCTCGGCGGTGACAATGCAGGGCGGCACCACATGCAGGCGGTTTTCAGCGACAAATCCCAGCAGCCCTTTATCAAGCAACAGTGATTTAAACTCGCTCATAGCGGCAGCCGGCAACGGTGTTCTATTGACCGGATCCGATACCAGCTCCAGCGCATGAAACAACCCAATGCCGCGCACCTCGCCAACAATGGCGTATTTCCCGCCCAGTTTGCGTAAACCGGCGGCCAATATGCCATCCCCGATCTGCGCGGCATTTTCCACAATTTTTTCCTCTTCCATTGCATCCAGCGTCGCCACAATGGCGGCCATCGCCAGAGGATGCCCGGAATAGGTCAGGCCGCCGGGAAACATGCGTGTATCGAAGAAATGGGCGATCGGATCGGATATCAGCACGCCCCCCGCCGGTACATAGCCGGAGTTCACTCCTTTGGCAAAGGTGATCAGGTCAGGCTCGACACCGTAATGCTCAAACGTAAACCAGGAGCCGGTGCGGCCAAATCCGGCCATCACTTCATCCAGAATCAGCATAATGCCGAACTCATTGGCCAGCGCCTGTACTCCCGCTAAATAACTGGCAGGCGGCACCAATATTCCCGCCGTCCCAGGAATGGTTTCCAGCAGAATGGCGGCAATAGTGTTAGGCCCCTCACATTCGATGATGCGGCGCAGGTGGCGCAGCGCCGCCGCACCCTCTTCTTCCTCCGTTTTAGCCATAAACTCACTGCGATAGAGATAGGGCGTGAAAAAATGGATATGACCGCGGGAATACTCATTGGGCAAACGCCGCCAGTCGCCGGTCGCGCCAATCGCACTGCCGGTATTGCCGTGATACGAACGGTAGCCGGACAGAATTTTCTCTTTGCCGGTAAAAAGACGCGCCATACGGATCGCATTTTCATTGGCGTCCGCACCGGCATTGGTAAAAAACACCTTATTGAATTTATCCGGCGCACGGGCAACGATACGTTTCGCCGCCTCGCCACGCGCCAGATTGGCTGTCGATGGGGCGATAGTCGTCAGCGATTCCGCCTGAGCTTTGATCGCCGCAATCACTTTCGGGTGCTGATGACCAATATTGGTGTTCACTAACTGGCTGCTGAAATCCAGCCAGGATTTCCCGTCATAATCCCAGAGGCGACAGCCTTCTCCACCCGCAATCACCATCGGGTTCAGCGCCCCCTGCATCGACCAGGAGTGAAAAACATGCTGTCTGTCCAACTGGCGAACGTACTCATTAGACAACGCGGCTTCATTGTTATTAGTCATCCTCTCATCCTCATCGTTACGCAGGCCTATGCTGCACGCTCTGGCGCGATTCTGATCCCGACGGGCCAGCGATATACGTTCATCATAATCGTTAAAACCAGATTAGGGATAAAAGCGGCAACGGGGATAGAGCCAGATAGCGGATAACCCTGAGCCAGTTTGTCCCACATATTCCGTTCAACTGGCTCTGTCGGAGACATTTTCCACTGCGTAAAGTGGAAAAACAGGGATACAGGCTCCCCGAACTATGTCAGAAAAACGGTTTTATCAAACTTTAGCGAGGCGTTTTCAATGCAGAATATTGTGTTTATCACCGGGGCAACTTCCGGATTCGGTCACGCGGCGGCACGCCATTTTGCCGCCAATGGCTGGTCCTTGATCCTGACCGGACGGCGGGAAACGCGATTGAAAGCACTGTCAGACGAGCTGTCAGGCCGGGTTCCGGTCTACTATTCCGCACTGGATGTGAGGGATGCACAGGCGGTCAAACAACTGGTCGAGGCGTTGCCAGCCGAATTCAAAGCGGTAAAAACGCTGGTAAACAATGCCGGTCTGGCGCTGGCGCCCAACCCCTCTCAAAGTGTGGCGCTGGAAGACTGGCACACCATGATCGACACCAATATCACCGGGCTGGTTAACGTTACCCATGCATTGTTACCAACGCTTATCGCCACCGGCAAAGGGGCCAGCATCATCAATATCGGCTCGATTGCCGGGCAATGGCCGTATCCCGGCAGCCACGTTTACGGCGCCTCAAAAGCGTTTGTGAAACAATTCAGTTATAACCTGCGCTGCGACCTGCAAGGCACCGGCGTGCGGGTAACCGATCTGGCCCCCGGCATTGCCGAAACTGAATTCACGCTGGTCAGAACCAAAGGCGATCAGGCGGCTTCAGACCAACTGTACCGCGGAACCACGCCGCTCACCGCGGAAGATATCGCCGGACAGATTTACCTGATCGCCACCCTGCCCGACCATATGAATATCAACCGGATCGAAGTGATGCCGGTACGACAGGCGTGGTCTCCATTCGCCATCGATCGTGATTAACCGGCTTTCGCGCTAAGACGATACCCAGACATAATCTTAAACTGCCATGAGTGACATGGCAGTTTCCCCCTTTCCGCTATTCCTCGCAAAATCTAATCCGCCATTCAGGTATGTAATTTGCTTGTCTCTCAGGTAGGCATTGTTAAACCGGGGGAGCGGGAGATGATTGATCACTGTCTGTATATCGATTTTGTATCGAACAGAAGCCTGCAAGAACAGCTACGGGAAACGCTGGTCTCGTCCATCCTTGCTGGCGTGTTTCCGATTAACGAACCGCTCCCTTCCTGTCGTAAGCTAGCGTGCCAGTTGAATATTTCCCGCAATACGGTGGCGCTGGTCTACGAAGGCCTGCTTAACGACGGCTATCTGACCAGCCGCCCGCGCAGTGGATATTACCTGCACCCGGACTATCACCAAACCGATGTCTTACCGGATATACCGCGTCATGGCACCCAGCCGGAAACCGCGCCGAAAGCACCGCAATGGAGCAAACGGTTCAATAGTTGTCCCAGCAACTATCTGGCGATCATGAAGCCCGCTCAGTGGATGAACTATCCCTACCCCTTTATTTACGGCCAGCCGAATACACAGCTTTTTCCGCTGGAGCAGTGGCGTGAGACAACGCGCAAGGTGACGGGAACCCATCACGATCATGGCTGGTTGTACGATAATATCGACCAGGATGTCACGCCGCTGATTGAACAACTGCGTAAACGTATTCTTCCCAAGCGGGGTATTATCGCCCGCGGCGACGAAATCCTTATCACCTTGGGTTCACAGAATGCGCTCTATCTGCTCGCCCGGCTGCTGCTGAATAAAAATACCCGTATCGGGGTGGAAAACCCGGTGTTCCGCGAAGCCATTAATACGTTCGCCCTACAGGATGCGCATATTATTCCTCACCCGCTAGACAGTGAAGGCTTGCGATTAGCGGAGGAGTCCCGCTCCTGCGACTATTTCTATGTCACGCCCAGCCATCAGGCGCCCACCGGTATCAGCATGAGTAACGCCCGCAGAACACAGTTGCTTGAGCACGCCTGCAAATACGACCAGATCATCATCGAAGATGATTACGACTCTGAAAGCAGTTTTGATCCCCACCCCAGAGCCGCACTTAAGGCCAGCGACATGCACAACCGGGTGATTTATGTCAGCAGCCTGTCGAAATCGCTGTCGCCGGGGCTGCGTCTGGGCTATCTGGTCGCGCCGTCGGAACTGATTGATGAGCTGCGTGCGCTGCGGCGGCTGGTTTACCGCCATCCGCCCAGCAGTATTCAGCATCAGATGGCGCACTTTCTGGCACAGGGATACTACGAAACCTATCTGCACCGTTACCGTGAAGACTCCGCCAAACGCTGGAATATTCTCAACGATGCGCTCAATACCTACCTTCCCGACTGCACCCGCATTCCCGGCAGCGGCCCCGCCAACGCTTTCTGGATTCGCACGCCGGAATCGATCAACACACAGCAACTGGCCTGGCGGGCAGCCCATTCTGGTGTACTGATCGAACCGGGTCAGGATCATTTCCTCGGCACCCAGCCACCGGAAAATTATTTCCGCCTGGGGTTTCACGCCATCAAAACCGAACAGATTGAGCCAGGTATTGTCCGGCTGGCCGAGGCATTTCATCTTACCCGGTCGGCCCACCGCCGCTAGCGTCTTATTCCGGTAATACATGTCACTGACACAGAACTGGCGGCACTAACCTTGCTGGTAGCTGAATCCGATCCCAAACAAAAAGAGACGCTGATCCGGTTAATCATGAACATGCTGAGTCGTATAGAGAAGAAGAGATACACGGGATGAAAAAATCAAACCGGTAGATAACCCACGCGCCAATAGGAAGGACGTGGGTTAGAGACAACCAGTTAGCCGGAATGAACGCCCTGCTCATCTTGATCGACGGCGAAGCAGGCCACCTGCTGTCCACCGTAGGTTTTTAACTGTGGCTGAAGCTGGGTGCAGGGACTAAAGCAGCGCTGACAGCGGGCGTTGAACGCACAGCCCGGCGGCGGATTCAGCGGGCTGGGCAACTCGCCGACCAGTTTAATGCGTTCGCGCCGTAAATCCGGGTTAAGGCGCGGCGTCGCAGACAATAGCGCCTGGGTATACGGATGACGCGGATTATTGAAAATGGCGTCTTTACTGCCCTTCTCCACACAGCGCCCCAGATACATCACCATCACCTCGTCGGCAATATGCTCGACCACCGACAGATCATGGGAGATGAACACGTAAGACAGCCCCATTTCCTGCTGTAAATCCATCATCAGGTTCAGCACCTGCGCCCGAACCGAAACATCCAGCGCCGAGACCGGTTCGTCGGCAATTACCACGTCCGGGTTCAGCATCAGGCCACGGGCAATGGCGATACGCTGGCGCTGCCCGCCGGAGAACATGTGTGGATAGCGCTGGTAATGCTCGGTTTTTAACCCTACTTTCGCCATCATCGTCAGCGCTTTTTCACGGCGTTCGGCTGTTGACAAAGGGGTATTGATCAGCAGCGGCTCCTCCAGAATCTGACCGACTTTTTTACGTGGATTAAGCGATCCATAAGGATTCTGAAACACGATCTGGATCTTTTGACGGCGCAGCTTTTCCGCCGTTTGATCCGGTTTTAACAGATCCTGTCCCTGATAGTAGAGTTCGCCGCCGGACGGTATTTCGATCATGGTCAGCAAGCGCCCCAGTGTCGACTTGCCACAGCCGGACTCACCGACTACCGCCAGCGTTTTTCCCCGTTCCAGCGTAAAAGAGACGCCATCCAGCGCTTTGACTATTCTCTCCGGGGCGAAGAACCCTTTTTTCACCGGGTAATGTTTTTTCAAATCAATCGCATGTAGCAAATGCGGTGGCGATATGACGTTATTTGGGTTCATACGGTTGGCCTCCCCGCATCATCCAGCGGCGTGTGACACTTCACCTGACGACCGGGTATATCACGCAGTTCAGGCTCCTCCTGCCGGCAACGGTGGTTGGCATAAGGGCAGCGCGGGTTCAGCAGGCAACCGTCAGGACGGTCATATTTACCCGGCACCACGCCGGGCAGCGACGCCAGACGTGATTTATCCGCCGCAAACTCCGGCAAGGCGCGCAGCAGTGCCTGCGTATACGGATGCCGCGGCGCACGAAAAATATCCGCCGCTTTGCCGGACTCCACCACCTGTCCGGCGTACATCACGATGATCTGGTGCGCCGCTTCCGCCACCAGCGCCAGGTCGTGGGTGATTAGGATCAGCGCCATATTTTCGCGCTGCTGTAATTCAAGCAGCAGTTCGATAATCTGCGCCTGAATGGTGACATCCAGCGCCGTGGTCGGCTCATCCGCAATCAACAGTTTGGGCCGACAGGCAATGGCCATGGCGATCATCACCCGCTGGCTCATCCCGCCCGAAAGCTGATGCGGATAAACATCGAGCCGCGAGCCGGGATCGGGAATGCCCACCAGCGTCAGCAAATCCACCGCACGTTGACGGCGGGTTCTGCGGTTGCCGCCCTGATGTACCTTGATGGCCTCCATAATCTGGAATCCCACGGTGTAACAGGGGTTCAGGCTGGTCATCGGATCCTGAAAAATCATTGCCACTTCCGCCCCGACCAACTGACGCCGCTCCTTCTCAGATATTCGCGTCAAATCGCGCTGGTTAAACTCCAGCTTGTCGGCCATCACTTTGCCGGGATAATCAATCAACCCCATAATCGCCAATGAACTGACCGACTTACCGGAACCCGATTCACCGACAATACCCACCACCTGCCCTTGTTCTACCCGGTAACTGATACGGTCGACCGCACGGAACGGTACATCCTCATCACCAAAGTGAACCGACAGTTTATCTATATTGAGTAACGCCATCTCTCTACCTCTGTTACTGCTTGAGTTTGGGGTCGAGAGCATCACGCAGGCCGTCCCCCATCAGGTTAAATGCCAATACCGTCAGTAAAATCGCCACGCCGGGGAACGTCACCACCCACCAGGCGCTTTGCGCAAACTGCAAAACGTCGGAAAGCATGGTGCCCCATTCGGGCGTTGGCGGCTGTGCGCCCATACCGAGGAAACCCAAAGCAGCCATATCGAGAATGGCATTAGAAAAACCAAGAGAAGCCTGCACAATCAGCGGCGCCAGACAGTTTGGCAAAATATTGACGAACATCTGGCGTACTGCGCCCGCGCCAGCGACGCGTGAAGCCGTGACATAATCACGATTCACTTCAACCAGCACCGCCGCACGGGTCAAACGAACATAGTGCGGCAATGCAACAAACGTCAGCGCCAGCGAGGCGTTAACAATCGACGGCCCGAAGACCGCCACCAGCACCAGTGCCAGCAACAGGCTGGGCAACGCCAGCATGATATCGACAATACGCATGATGAGGCCGTCAACCACGCCGCCGAAGTAACCCGCCAGCAGGCCAAAAATCACCCCCACAATCAGTGACAGCACCACCACCAGACACCCGACCAGCAGCGATAATCGTGCGCCATACATCAGGCGGGACAGCACGTCACGGCCAACATCATCCGTGCCCAGAATAAACTTCCAGCTTCCACCCTCCTGCCACACCGGTGGGTTGAGTAATGCATCGCGGAACTGCTCAGAAGGCGCATGAGGCGCCAGTACATTCGCGCCAACCGCAATAATCAGCATCAGCACGACATAGGTCATGCCAACCACGGCCCCTTTGTTACGTTTGAAATAGTGCCAGAATTCCTGAATCGGGGTCATCGGCCTGGGCGCGCTATTTACAACCGGCTCAGTAAGTTGTGTCATCTCAGCCTCCCCCTTATTTCTTATGACGGATACGTGGATTCACCACGCCGTAGAGCACATCCACCAGCAAGTTAACCAGAATAATCATGGTGGCCACCAGCAGCACGCCCCCTTGTACCACCGGATAATCACGACGCTGCAATGCATCGATCAACCAGCGCCCCAGCCCCGGCCAGGAGAAGATGGTTTCCGTCAGGATGGCGCCGGCCAGCAGCGTACCGACCTGTAGCCCGATAACCGTGACCACCGGCAGCATGGCATTGCGCAACGCGTGCACCACGATCACCCGCAAACGGCTTAACCCTTTGGCGCGGGCGGTACGGATATAGTCCTCGCCCAGCACCTCCAGCATGGCGGAGCGCGTCATACGCACGATCACCGCCAGCGGAATGGTGCCCAGCACCACGGCGGGCAGGATCATGTGCTCCACCGCATCAACGAAGTCACCCGGTTCCCCCCAGAAAAGGGTATCAATCAGCATGAATCCGGTAAGCGGCATACTTTCATCAAGAAAAACCATATCACTGATACGCCCCGACACGGGGGTCAAGTCGAGATGAACCGAAACCAGCATAATCAGCATCATGCCCCACCAGAAAATGGGCATGGAGTAGCCGGTCAATGCCAGCCCGACGGAGGTGTGATCGAAGATGGAGCCGCGTTTTACCGCCGCCAGTACGCCGACCGGGATCCCCACGCTAATGGCAAAAATCATCGCGCAGACGCCTAACTCCAGCGTCGCCTTAAAGCGCGGGACAAATTCGTCCCAGACGGGAATACGGCTTTTGAGGGAAATGCCCAGATCACCCTGTAATACACCGGTAATATAATGAACGTATTGCTGCCAAAGCGGCTTATCCAGCCCCATTTCGGCCATCAATTGTGCGTGGCGTTCAGCGGAAATTCCGCGCTCCCCGGCCATGATCATCACCGGGTCGCCCGGGATCATATGCACAAAAGCAAAAGTCAGTAAGGTGATACCAATAAACGTTGGGATAACCAGTCCCAAACGCCGGAGTATGAACTGCAACATAGCCCGAACTCTCTATAAATGCCCGATCGCTCATCGGCTACCGGGCTTATTTATGCTCACATCGGTAATTTGACGGGCATAAAGCCTTGCCTGCGCCACATCATCAGCGACGTGGCAGAGACAAGGCTCAGTATTGCCCATGAAATGACGGGTTGAATTAATCCAGTGACACGTTGTTGAAGCTGTGTACGCCACGCGGTTCAATAACATAGCCTTTCACATTGTTACGGATCGGCTCGTACACGGTGGAGTGCGCCACAATCAATGCCGGTGCCTGATCGTGCATCACCACCTGGGCTTGTTTATACAGTTCGATCCGTTTTTCATGATCGGATGTCGAACGTGCAGGCTGGATCAGATCTTCAAACGGCTTGTAACACCATTTGGAGTAGTTCGATCCTTTTTCTGACGCATCGCAGCTAAACAGCGTGGCAAAGAAGTTATCCGGATCGCCATTGTCGCCCGTCCATCCCATCAGCACGGTTTGGTGCTCGCCATCTTTGGCACGTTTGAGGTACTCGCCCCATTCATAGGTGACAATCTTGGCCTGCACACCGATCTTGGCCCAATCCGACTGGATCATCTCAGCCATACGGCGCGCATTCGGGTTATAAGGCCGTTGCACCGGCATGGCCCACAAATCGATGGTGAAACCGTCCCCCATACCCGCTTCTTTCAGCAACGCTTTGGCTTTTTCCGGATCGTAGCTGTAGTCCTGAATATCATTGTTATAGCTCCACATGGTCGGTGGGATCAGGTTTTTCGCCGCTTGCCCCGCGCCCTGATATACCGCCTCAATAATGGCGGACTTGTTTACCGCATACGTCAGCGCCTGACGGACTTTCACCTCATCCAGTGGTTTTTTCTGCACATTGAAAGCCAGATAACCAACGTTAAGGCCCGGTTTTTCCAGCAGCGTGATGTTCTTATCCTGCTTCATCCGCGCCAGATCGGCCGGATTAGGGTACGGCATAATCTGGCATTCATTCTTTTGCAGCTTGGCGTAACGTACAGACGCGTCCGGCGTGATGGAGAATACCAGGCGGTCGATTCCCGGTTTTTTACCCCAGAAACCATCAAACGCTTTATACAGAATGCGGGAGTCTTTCTGATACTGCTGCAACTGGAATGGGCCGGTGCCAATTGGGTTCAGGTCGATCTTCTCCGGCGTACCGGCTTTCAGCATGTTATCGCCATACTCCGCAGACATGATGGAGGCGAAGTCCATCGCCAGGTCAGCCAGGAACGGCGCTTCCGAACGGGTTAGCTCGAAACGGACGGTATAGTCGTCCACTTTTTCAATCTTGCTGATTAAATCCGGCATCCCCATGCCCTGGTAGTACTCATAGCTGCCGCCAGACACTTTATGATAGGGATGATTCGTATCCTGTTGACGCAGGAATGAGAACAGTACGTCATCGGCGTTGAAATCACGCGACGGCTTGAAGTCTTTACTCTCCTGCCATTTCACCCCTTTGCGCAGGTGGAAAGTGTAGGTTTTGCCATCTTCACTGATCTCCCACTTCTCAGCCAGACCGGGCTCAATCTCCGTGGTGCCGCTTTTAAACTCGATCAAGCGGTTGTAAATCGGAATAGAGCTGGCATCAAACGTAGTACCGGCAGTAAACAACTGTGGATTAAACCCTTCCGGGGAACCTTCTGAACAATAGACCAATGTTTTGGCCTGTAATCCAGCCGCGGCAGACAGGGCTAATAAGCCAAGCCCAATCCTCAGTGCCTTTGATTTAACCGGGGAATTTCCCATTATTTTGCTCCGCTATTATGGATGATGTTGTGTGTTCATGCGGTCAGACCGGTATTTTTAACTGCTGTGGTCCGTACCCTTTGCCCGAAAATAGCCAAGGAAGCGTCCTGCGACAGGGTGCAAAAAGCCCACGGTACTCAATGAATACGTGGAATCATTCGGGTATCCGCTGCTTTCTTCCTTATAACGTCTTAAATCTGTCAACAGATCACGGTGACGTCAATACAAGTTGTGGGGATTTACAAACCTATGGCACTGCCGGAGATTATTTAAAATACTGAATTTATAAAAAAATAAAGAGCTATATTTCATAAATATATGAAAAATCAGTCATACCAACCAAAAAAAGGCACAGAGAAAGAAATTACCACCAATAAAAAAACTATAGTAATAGCCCTATATATTCCAAAATATGAGCACTATTTTTTGTATAAAGCGCGAATAATAGGTAAAAATGCTAATAAAATATAAGAAAAATTGATACTTAAATAAAAATCATAAGAATCTGATATACTATCTACGCCTCATAAAAAAACTTTATATACCCTTCGTCTTTCAAGTTGCAGGTGCTTTGGCCACCCTCACTCATCCATGCCCGTTGATGTGTTCGCCACGCTTCCTCACAGACAGGCAGATAAAGAGGAATGATTTCAAAGGTGGCGTTGCATTTTTTATTATTTATTTCTTTTCATAGAATAATTTAAGTTTTTATCTATAAAAATACTTTAATTAATATCTGGATCACTTATTTACTTATTCTAATAACGTGATATTTTATCTCATATTCAACGTTGGCCCTGTTACCCCCTTCATAAACCGTCCGACACCCCCCGAAGATTAATTTAACTACAAAAAAATAATATAAGTTATTTAAAAAGGAGTTGCTAATAAGTTCACAAATAATGAAATGAAGTATTATTTTTAACATTCACCCATGCTAGATTACCAACTAATAAAAATACTCGTTAAACAACCTCTACCATTTCTAGTTTTTTATTAAAAAATTGATAAGAAACAAAAAAATGGATTTTTTATCTTTCTGAAAATGAACACAGGTTTTCCTGTACCGTACTGACATAGCAGGGTGAATACAATGAAAAAAACTGAAACTGATATTCTATGTGAGAACAATCTCGCCATAGAAACATCTACATCCCTCTCATTTATGGAGGCTATTTTCAAAAAGAAAATTGGTTCCGTGCCAGTCCCTCTTTTTATTGCCATCGCGGCAATTGTTTTTATTGCCGCATATACCGGTTTCTTACCCAGAAATATGATCGGCGGCTTCGCCATTATCATGACGATGGGCTTTCTACTAGCCCATATCGGGCACACCATCCCCGTGTTTAAGGATATCGGCGGCCCGGCCATTCTCTGCCTGATGGTGCCTTCTATTCTGGTGTATTTTGATGTGTTTAATGAAAACACCATGAAGACCACGCATCTGCTGATGAAAGAAGCGAATTTTCTGTATTTCGTCATTGCCTGTCTGGTGGTCGGCAGCATTCTGGGTATGAACCGGAAGATTCTGATTCAAGGCATGATCCGTATGTTCGTTCCGCTGGTGGTGGGTACGGCGACGGCCTTAGTGACGGGCTTACTGGTCGGTAAACTCTGCGGCTACAGCGTCTACCATACTTTCTTTTTCATTATTGTCCCGATCATCGGCGGCGGTATCGGTGAAGGCATCCTGCCATTATCGCTGGCCTATTCCGCTATTTTAGGCGAATCACCTGATGTGTATGTCGCGCAACTGGCGCCTGCCGCTGTTGTCGGGAATATTTTCGCCATTTTCTGTGCGGGCATATTGTCTCGTCTTGGAATGCGCCGCAAAGACCTGACCGGTGAAGGCCGTCTGGTGCGTAGCGATGAAGACAATGCGATTTTTGCCGTGACCGAAGCGCCTAAACCTGTTGATTTCCACCTGATGGGCGGCGGCCTGCTGATGATCTGCGCATTCTTCATTGTCGGCGGTTTGTTTGAAAAACTGGTGCATATTCCAGGCCCGGTACTGATGATTCTGATTGCCGTATTCTGTAAATACAGCCGCGTTATCCCTTCCAGTATGGAAACCGGGGCGCACAGCGTTTACAAGTTTGTCTCCAGTTCGTTGGTGTGGCCGCTGATGATTGGATTAGGAATGCTGTATATCCCGCTGGAAAGCGTCGTATCCGTCTTTTCTATCGGCTATGTTATCGTCTGTGGTTCTGTGGTGCTTTCCATGGCGCTGGTCAGCTTTTTCATCGCACCTTACCTGAACATGTATCCGATAGAGGCGTCCATCGTCACGACTTGTCACAGCGGACTGGGCGGAACCGGCGACGTTGCCATTCTTTCCGCTTCCAACCGTATGTCGCTGATGCCTTTCGCACAGATCGCCACCCGTATCGGCGGGGCGTCCACAGTCATTGGCGCTGCGCTGCTGCTGGGCTGGGTCGTCTAATTCACCAACCGCGCATTACCTGTGATCAGGCCAGTCAGCCTTGCTGACTGGCCTATTTATTTTCTGCCTCAACAGTAACCTTCACCCCTTATTTCTGTTTATATATACCCAATGCATTTCAACGTGCAGACCCCATCCTCATCAGCCTGGAAAACCGGATGCCAATGGTGAGCGAACTGTCGCTTGAAACATGAGAGGTAAGATTCTTGAAATCTAATCGGAGATAATACGTTATGCATCAGTATGCCCTGGTAGGGGATGTCGGGGGAACCAACGCACGTCTGGCGCTTTGCGCATTAGAAAGCGGTGAGATATCGTGCAACAGAAATTATGCCGTGTCGGATCATGACAGTCTGGAAACGGTTATCCGGCTTTTTCTGGCTGAACATGCTTCGCATAATGTCAAACAAGGCTGTATCGCCATTGCCTGCCCTATCGTCGGCGACTGGGTGGCCATGACCAACCATAGCTGGGCCTTTTCCATTGCGCAGCAAACCCAGAATCTGAATTTTGATCGTCTGGACATTATCAATGACTTTACCGCCGTCAGTATGGCTGTGCCTACGCTCGGCCCGAATGATGTGATTCAGTTTGGAGGAACGCAGGCTATAGCGGGTAAACCCGTTGCGATCTATGGCGCGGGCACCGGACTGGGGGTGGCGCATCTTGTGCAGGCGAACGATAAGTGGATTAGCTTGCCCGGTGAAGGCGGACACGTAGACTTCGCCCCAAACAGTGAGGAAGAGTCAGTCATCCTCAAAATACTGCGTGATGAATTTGGTCATGTATCGGCTGAACGTATTCTGTCCGGTTCGGGCCTCGTCAACCTGTATCGGGCTATCGTCATCTCCGACGGCAGAACCCCCGCGCCCCTGACGCCAAAGGCCGTTTCTGAAAAAGCACTGGAAAATAGCTGCGTGGACTGCCGCCGTGCATTATCGCTGTTCTGCACTCTGCTTGGGCGTTTTGGCGGCAATCTGGCGTTAACTCTGGGGACGTTTGGCGGCGTATACATCGCTGGCGGGATTGTGCCGCGCTTTCTGGATTTTTTCCTCAGTTCCGGTTTTCGTACCGCCTTTGAGGATAAAGGCCGGTTTAAGGATTATCTGGTCGACATTCCGGTTTACCTGATTACTCATCCTCACCCCGGTCTGCTGGGGGCTGGCGCATGGCTGCGCCAGGCAAGCGGCTACATGCTGTAAATAAACGACAGGGCCGTGCCCCGGCCCTCACCTCTTATCTGACGCGTTATTCGCAGTACTGCCGCAGCGCGTCCTGCTTTTCTGGCAGCAACCGGTAGAGATACACCGGTCTGCCGGTTGAACCATAAAGAATGTTGGTGGCAAGAATACCAGTGTCCGCCAGGTAGATCAGATACTTACGGCATGACACACGAGAGATACCAATGGCATTCGCCAACATTTCCGTTGAAAATTCCGCCCCCTGGTTCCCTTCAATCCACTCACACACGGTGCGCAGCGTTAAGCTGGTCAGCCCTTTTGGCAGCTTCTTGCGCTCACTGGCAGGGCTACCGCTGGTACGGCGGATCAGGTTATCGATATCGGACTGTGCCACAAAGTCGCGGTGTTTCAATAAATTCGCTTCTTCACGATAAGCCGTCAGTGCCTGCTCAAAGCGTGAGAATTGGAAAGGCTTAATCAGGTAATCCACCACACCATAGTGCAGCGCTTTCTTGATGGTATACACGTCACTGGCGGAGGAAATAATGATCACATCCGTCTTTTCACTGAACTCACGAATGGTGGGCAACAAATCCAGTCCGTTGTCCTGCTGCATATAAATATCCAGCAGAACCAGGTCAATTTCTGAATCAGGTTGCATCAATAAGTTTCTTGCTTGCTGTAACGTGGGTACCGTTGCATAGCAGCTAAATCCGGAAACCTGATTCAGATAAGATTTGTTGAGTTCTGCAACCATTGCATCGTCATCAACAATCAGTACATTAATCATGGTCAAACAACCTTGCTTGATAAGGAATGTTAACGAAAAACTGGGTATACACCTCAGGTTCCGACTCAAAATCGATGTTTCCGCCGATCTTTTCCAAACTCTGTCTGGTCAAATACAGGCCGATGCCACGTCCACTGCCTTTAGTGGAAAAACCCTGCTCATAAATGCGCGCCTGATCTTCCAGCGCAATGCCTGGGCCATCATCACCAACCGTGCAATGCAAACGCCCATCCTGATGGTGGAAACTCACGCTGATTTCACAATTCTCCTGCCCATCGATGGCGTCCATCGCATTTTCAATCAGGTTGCCCAATACGGTGATCAATTCATTGGTTGCATCAACATCATCCGTATCCAGCAGCAGGCTCTCTTCGCTGATCGATAGCGTAATGCCGAGATCGCGGGCACGGTTAATTTTACCCAACAAAAAACCAGCGATCACAGGAGATTTTACTTTACGGATAATTGAACCAATTTCCGCCTGGTAGTTATTGGCTGTTTTTAAAATATAATCTTCCAACTGAGAATAATATTTTAAGTGCAGCATCCCCAGTATTACATGCAGTTTGTTCATGAATTCATGCGACTGCGCCCGCAAGGCATCCGCATAGTAAGACATCCCGCTCAAACGCTGTAGCAACTGGCTGACTTCCGTTTTATCACGAAATGTGGCGATCGCGCCGACAATATCGCCCTTAACAAACACCGGTACGGTATTGGTCAGCAACAGATGCCCGTTGACATTAATTTCCTCATCGCGGCGAGGGATACCACTCTCCAGCACCTGTTGCATATGCAAGTGTTCCAGCCACTGTTCGCTAACGCTCTCTGATGTTTTTTTGACCAGCAGGTTACTCTGTCGAAACAGCCGTTTGGCCTCATCATTAATCACCGTGATACGTGCGTACCCGTCAACGGCAATCACCCCTTCCGTAATCTGCTTTAACATGGCATTACGCTGCTCAAACAGATTAGAGATCTCAAACGGTTCAAATCCCAGCATAATTCGTTTGAGTATTTTCACTAAAATCAAGGTGCCCAACCAGCCAACCAGCGCCCCCGCCAGGATAGTCCAGGGGATCATCCAGCGGTTCTCACTGATGACCTTTTGCACGCTGGTAAGCGCGATACCCAATGCCACAACGCCAATCTGCCTGTTATTACCATCAAAAACCGGCGTAAAAACCCGCAGCGCCGGGTCAAGGGTACCCCGGTTAATTGAGGTATTCTCCATCCCCAGCAAGGCTGGATAAATATCCCGGCCTGCAAAGTGTTCACCAATCCTTTCCCGCTCAGGATGGGTATGGCGAATAGTGTCCATATCGGTGACGGTAACGAAGAGCAACTGATTACGCAGACGGATAATTTCTGCCTCCTTCTGCACCAAACTCGCGTTTCCAATCCCTTGCAGTTCATCAATGATCATGGGTGAAGCGGCAAACGTGCGGGCAATGGCAAATGCTTTTTCCCGCAGGTGATCCTCTGATAATTGGTTAATGCGGAAAAACAGTAAAGCGTACACCACCAGCAGCACAGCCCCGATCACAGCCGAAACCATCAGAAACACCGATGTTCCCAGTTTCAACGGTGTTTTTTTCTTGCTCATGTCGCTCTCCGGAATGACCATCATCACACCGTTATCTTATACTGTTTCATCGCTTTTCGCGTAGCGCTGTAAACACTGAACGCTCTTTACCAGCAGGTGGCAAAGAGCGTCATTTCAGGAAGAGACATAAATCGATTTAAAGGCAAGGGATCTCTCTGGCCTTACCAGTAACCGAGCACTTTCCACCACATACCGCCAACCACCAGCCAGATAGGGATGATCACCAGGCTGACAAAGAAGCCGATCTTCCACCAGGTGCTTAACGGCATGTAACCACAGCCGAACAGAATCGGCGCCGGGCCGCTGGAGTAGTGAGTGGTGGACATAAACAGGTTACTGAAGATACCAAAGACGATAACCGTCAGCATTGGAGGCGCGCCCGCCGCCAGGGCAATCGATACGAAAATTGCATACATGGCGCTGATATGGGCAATCGCACTTGCCATCAAATAGTGGCTATAGTAGTAAATCAGCAACAGCAGACCCAGCATCGGCAGCCAATGCATACCGCTCACGGCGCCGCCTGCCAGCCCGCCAAGCCAGGCGATCAATCCCATCTTATTGAGCTGACCGGCCAGCGTCATCAGAACCGCGAACCACACCACGGTATGCCAGGCTTCCTTTTCACCGATAACATCGTCCCAGGACAGTGCACGGCTCAACAACAACACGCACAGGCCAGCCAGCGCAGTCAGAGTGGCGTCAATATTCAGCGTAGAGCCCAGCACCCAAAACGTAACCAACCCCAGGAACACGCCCAATACGATCCATTCATCACGGCTCATCGACCCCATTTCACGCAGACGTTCTACCGCAATCGCCCGCATTTCTGAGGTTTTCTTCAGCTCTGGCGGATAGAAACGGTAAATCAGATAGGGGATCAGAGCCAGAGAGAGGAAGCCGGGTAACAGCGTTGCCAGCGCCCAGTCAGTCCAACTGATATGAATATCGAACTGTGAGGCCAGTTTAGCCACCATTGGGTTACCGGCCATAGAAGTCATAAACATGGCGGAAGTTACGGCATTACACTGGAAAATGGACTGCACCAGAAAGGCGCCGATACGGCGTTGGGTTCCTTTTTCCGGCGTAGAGTCATAGGCCTCAGCGATAGAACGGAACAGCGGTGTTATAATCCCGCCACAGCGCGCTGATGTTGAAGGCATGGCCGGGGCGAACAACAAGTCGGTGAACACCAGCCCATAAGACAGCCCCAGCGAGCTATTACCCAGTTTGCTGATAAACACCAAGCCGATACGCCGGCCAAAGCCCGTTTTAATAAAACCGCGTGAAATAAAGAATGCGCAGGCGATCATCCAGATGGTCGGATCGCTGAAACCAGCAAGAACATCTTTAATGGAGAGCAAGCCCAATATGACGACCGACGTCAGACTGAACATCGCCATCGCGCCCAGCGGGTAAGGGGAAAGGATCAGACCAACCACTGTGGCAATAAAAAGCGCCATTAGGTGCCAGGCGTCAGGCTTGACACCATCAGGAACCGGGAGTAGCCATAACCCACCGGCGATACAAATTATAATCAGAAGCTTTAACAACCTGCCACTATTCGCAGACATAGAACACCACTCTTCATTAAACGGAATTCGTTAATTTACAACGGATGTCCCGTGTGGAGAAGTTGGCATTTCATTATTCTTCCTTCATCACCCTACTGGTTAATACTGTATTAACTAGCACAACAGGGAACATCAGCAGAAAAAAAGACGAGAAAACAGGTCAGGTTTTTCTCGTTTTATCAAATCAAATGATTAATAGGAATATGATATTATAAAGCACTTTAGCATCATCTTTACTTTAACTACTAAAGATGTTTATTAAGTTAATTATCACGCCATTTATTAATTTAAGTTGGTAAATATCACATCTTAAAATCAATAAGTTACAACAATTAGAGAACATATAATTAACTTAGTTTATTCTCAAAGAATTAAACATAAAACCACAATATTTGTAATGATAATAAAATTATGCCTGGCAAAAGATAGCTAAAAAACGAAGGAGAGGTTTCCCCCTCATCTTGATTTTATTTGCAGCCGCCGGAGCGTATTTCACATCGCCCAAAACAGAACCGCCAACAGTTGTGGCGACATAATGCGCAGGAACATCGCTAATGGGTACACCGTGGCATAAGACAACGCCGCCGCA
Source organism: Brenneria alni (assembly GCF_003666245.1). GTDB lineage: Bacteria > Pseudomonadota > Gammaproteobacteria > Enterobacterales > Enterobacteriaceae > Brenneria > Brenneria alni. The sequence goes on along the minus strand of NZ_MJLZ01000021.1, from coordinate 6,854 downwards.
CCGCTGGTGGGATGTAATCCATTAGCGAATGCCAGCGCCGGCGGATCCGTCATTGACCCTGACAACATACCGCATAGCGTCAGATAATTCATTTTGCTGACCACCCGCGCCAAAATACCGACAATCAGCAACGGAATAATGGTAATTAACGCCCCGTATCCAATCCACCATATGCCATCGCCATACAGCAGCGTATCCATGAAGTCACCGCCCGATTTCAGCCCGACAACCGACAAAAACAGCACAATACCCAGTTCGCGCAAGGCAAGGTTGGCGCTGGGGGGCATAAACCAATACAGCTTGCCGATACCGCCGATACGCCCCAAAATCAACGCAACCACCAGTGGTCCGCCAGCCAGCCCCAGCCGTAAGGCTACCGGGAAACCGGGGATAAACAGCGGGATAGATCCCAGCAATACACCGAGTCCGACACCAATAAACACCGGCAACATTTGTACCTGTTGCAATTTCTGCTGTGCATTTCCCACAATATCGGCAACCGCATCAATCGCGGTCTTGCGCCCAACCAGATTAAGAATATCGCCGAATTGCAGGCTGGCATTATTGCTGGCGATGAGTTCGACACCGGCACGGTTAAGGCGGGAAATCACCACATCGTAATTTTGTTTCAGATTTAATTCACGGATCTTACGTCCCAGCACTTTCTCATTGGTCACCACCACCCGTTCTACGTGCAACTTTGTGCCACTGGTCGATAATGAGGTATCCACTTCATTACCGATAACCAACCGCGCTTGCTCCAGATCGCTTTTCGCGCCAACCAGATGTAAATAATCCCCCAGTTGAATAATGGTCGTGAGGGAAGGCACCACCAGTTCATCACCACGCTTAAGGCGAGAGCACACAATGGCATCACGATTCAGAATCGGTACATCCTGAATGGCCAATCCTTGCAGGTTTGAATTCGTGACGGCCACATTCATGGTATGCAGTTGTTCATGATGCATACCGCTGTTGTTGTCAAACTGCTTGGCTTCCGCATCGATCACCACGCGAAACAAAACACGCATCAGCCACATCACCAGCAAAATTCCGCAGATACCCAACGGGTAAGCCATGGCATACCCCATCCCCATCTGATTGACCAGTGCGCTGCTGGAACCGAGATCGGTCAGAATTTGCTGGCCCGCTCCCAGAGAAGGCGTGTTAGTTACGGCGCCAGAAAAGATCCCCAGTATGATGGGCAGAGGCACATTGAAAATTTTATGAATGATAACGGTCACTACACAGCCGAGGAGGACGGTCAGAATAGCAAAACCGTTGAGACGCAGACCAGAAACGCGTAACGAAGCGAAAAACCCCGGCCCAACCTGAATGCCGATGGTATAAACAAACAGAATTAACCCAAACTCCTGAATAAAATGCAGCATGTCGCCATTCAGCGTAAACTGATAGCTCTCGGCAAAATGCCCGACGATGATCCCACCAAACAAAACCCCGCCAATCCCTAAACCTACACCATAAATCCGCCAGTTGCCGATCCATAACCCCAGAACCGCCACCAGCGCCAGCATACTAACGGTAAGCGCAATATCACTCATACCTTGTATCCTTGTGTGGACGTATCTTCATGGAAAGAATAAGAGTAAAAACAAGCTATTCAGTTGAGAATACGCTTTTACTGTTATTGATTCTGGCAGAATGGCACGGCGGGAAACGTGGCGGGCAGCACAAAAAATTTCCATTACTTTTGACGTCGCATCAGCGACGGCCCGTAAGGGTGGCGGGCAGGAATAGCCCGCCCCGAAAAATGCTCGCTACTCGGCAAAGCGGCGGGCAAAACAAACAAAATGGTTATAAACGAAAATTATGACTTATCGTCAGCTGACGCCTGGGTCAATGCCGGACGGCTAGTGCCGATAGCAATTCGCTGCGGCTGCAATGCTTCTGGTACTTCACGAACCAGATCGATATGCAGCAACCCGTGTTCAAACTGAGCATCAGAGACATGCAGATGTTCCGCCAGCGTAAAGCCCAGGGAAAATGGCTTAAACACCAGCCCTTGATGCAGATACTCAACTTTTTTCTTTGTCGGCGTCGGATTCCCTTTCACCGTCAGGCGCGGGCCTTCTACTTCAATATCCAGCTCACGCTGCTGAAAACCCGCCAACGCCAGTGTGATGCGATAATGGTTATCGTCTTTTTTCTCAATGTTATAGGGAGGAAATTCAATAGACTCCTGGCTCCCCATCGAACTGGCTAATTTGTCAAAACCGATCCACTGACGTAATAGTGGTGATAAATCATAGTTACGCATAATAATTTACTCCTTCTATGAAGCGAGACCGTCTCTCCCAGTCACGGCGAGGTTACTGGGTTCATCCCCATGCGGCGGACGATGTTTAGTCGATTAATTCGCTAATGTATGAACGCAGGCGCGGATACCGGTTATTTAATCTCGATCCGGCGTGGTTTCATCGTTTCCGGCACAATGCGTTCCAGATCGATATACAGCAAACCGTTTTCCAGATTGGCGCCTTTGATCTGAATATGTTCAGCCAACTGGAACTTGCGTTCAAAATTACGCTCGGCAATACCTTGATATAAGTAGTTACGGGTTACCGGTTCACCGGCATGTGCCCCTTTTACGATCAATAAATTGTCGTGCGCCGTAATATCCAGCTCATGTTCAGCAAAACCGGCGACAGCAATGGCGATACGGTATTGATTCTCGTCGACTAATTCGACGTTGTAAGGGGGATAACCGCCATTACTTTGGGTTTGGCCGGTTTCCAGCAGATTGAACAGGCGATCAAAACCAATAGCGGAACGATAAAGCGGGGAAAAGTCAGGGTTACGCATAAAACAGCCTCCTAAAAATTCAGCGAGGATTCATAATCAACCTTCCCTAAGGACAGGTTCGCAGCCCGGATAGACACCCTTACGGCGTATCTTTCTCGCCGGACGTGTAATCAATATGGCGACCTCTGTCAGACTTTCAATAGGCCGATAACAAAAATTAGTATTTTCATGCAAAATTCACCGGTGAAGCGCGGGTTATCACATACACTTAACAATACAATTTAAAGAATCGCCGTAGCGTAAATAATGGAATTGCGCTCATCTGGCGCTGCGAGGTATATAGTAAATCATGGCGCGCTATCTCTAATGGACGGTAATATAACCATGCTGAAAAGTGCTTTATTCTCTTTTATCATCACCGGCAGCGGAGTGATGGCAACCGCCGGTTGTTCCAGCGTAATGACGCACACCGGCAGCGATCAGGGGTACTATCCCGGTACACGGGCCAGTATGGATATGTTGCGCGATGACGACACCAGTTGGGCAATGATGCCGCTGGTGATTCTCGACCTGCCATTTTCCGCTGTGGCCGATACCCTGCTGCTCCCCTACGACTATTACCGGGCAGGTAGTGATAAAACCTCAACGCACGATCGCATTTCACACAGCGAACAGCAGAACCAAACCGTCATTTCACAGACTGCCACTGCGCCTCACAATTAACTTTAAACTTATTTTTTCCCGCTCTTTTCGGGCTGCCCCTCTGGTTGAAGCGTCGCCGGAGCGGGTGACTATTACCCTCAACCCGCCAGTACAACGCGGCCTGCGCTCATTTGCAGTTTATGAGAATCGTTATTCCGTAAAGTTTATACAATATAAAATATATATTTGTTAATTTGACAGCAACTTAGCCAAGGCCCGTTAAAAGAACAGAAGAAATTTTCCATGAATAGCCGGTTAATGAATCCGGCACGACAGAACCGGCATATATCCCTTGCATCGGCGCAGGAATCGTCAGTTATGAATCGGCACGATATCAATCGGCACTATGATGTGGTGGTTATCGGCGGCGGTATTGTAGGTCATGCCATCGCTTACGGCCTGAGTCAGAAAAAGATCAGCGTGGCGGTTTGCGATGGCGGCGATCGCGACTTCCGGGCTTCACGCGGTAATTTCGGACTGGTTTGGGTTCAGGGTAAAGGGTTAACCTGCCCATCCTATAATGCGTTGTCCTGTCTTGCCGCTTCGCAATGGCAGGATTTTGCCCAAAGTCTGCAAACGAAAACGGGTATCGACTGCGGTTTTCGCCGCCCCGGCGGTTTGAATATTTGTCTCAGCCATGATGCGCTGGAACAGGCTGAACAAGCGATGCGGAAATTGCGCCGGGGTAACCCCCATTTCAGCTATCAGGTATGGCGCGCAGAGACTTTGCGTCAGCATGTCCCTGCCATTTCGCCGCAGGTTGCCGGCGCCATCTATTCGCCTCATGACGGTCACGTCAACCCGCTGCTGACGCTGCGGGCGCTGTCGCAAGCTTTTATACAGGCGGGCGGAGATTATTTCCCCTCATCGCCGGTCAGTGAAATTCAGCGTGATGCCACTGGTTTTATCCTGCATACCTCACGCGGCGAATTCCGTGCGCAGCGGATTGTGCTGGCCGCCGGACTGGAGAATACCCGGCTTGGGTTACAGGTTGGATTATCTATTCCGATAGAGCCGGTGCGCGGACAGGTGATGATAACCGAACGTCTGGCGCTGCTGATCGACTATCCCAGCAACATGCTGCGCCAGACGCAGGAAGGTACGGTGATGATCGGCGACTCGCATGAACATGTGGGGATGAATGACGGTACGTTGCCGGCTATTCAGCGCGATATGGCGCAACGGGCGCTGGCGGCCTTTCCGTCGCTGGCTGAGGTACGGATCGTGCGCGCCTGGGGCGCATTACGCATTATGACGCCTGACGGCCTCCCGGTTTACGATACGTCCGGCAGTCACCCCGGCGCGTTTGCCGTCACCTGTCACAGCGGCGTCACGCTGGCCGCGTTACACAGCAACCTTCTGCCGGATTGGGTCCTCGGCGGGAAACTTCACCATCTTTTTGAGGCGTTCAATGTCCAGCGATTTACACTTTCACCCTTTGCCGTCAGTTAGCCCGCAGTCAGTCACCATCTGGGTTAATGGCAACGCCTTGCAGGCCAGCCCGGACTGGACTATCGCCGCCGCGCTGCTGGCCAACGGCTTTACCGCCTGCCGTACAACCGCCATTGATGAACAGCCGCGTGGGCCTTTTTGCATGATGGGCAGTTGTTTTGAATGCCGGGTAACGGTGGACGGCACGCCACACATTCAGGGTTGTATGACGCCGGTACGCGCCGGTATGCGCATTGCATTTCCTCATGGCGCAAGGGTGGTGCAATGAAAAACAGTGATGATACTCACCAGACCGCAGCAGGAAAAACGGTTGATTTGCTGATCGTCGGCGCGGGGCCAGCGGGTTTAAAAGCGGCACAGGAAGCCAGTCAGGCCGGGCTTACCGTCTGGCTGGTGGATGAAAACCCGCTGCCCGGCGGACAAATTTATCGTAATGTGACCCGTTCGCCCATCAGCAATGCGAACGCTATTTTTGGAGACGAGTACAGCGCGGGTCGCCAGCTTGCAGGACAGGCTTTTTCCCCCCATATTCGCTATCTGCCCAATACGCTGGTCTGGCAAATCACGCCGGAAAAACAGGTCTTTTTGTTGGAAAAAGGCGAGGTCACCCGCAACCATCAAATTCAGGCGCGCTTTATTTTGCTGGCCGTCGGCGCACAGGAGCGAACGTTCCCGATGCCGGGCTGGACGCTGCCGGGCGCCATGACCGTGGGCGCGGCCCAGTTGCTGCTGAAATCCGCCGGGTTACTCCCGCCGTCGCAAAGCGTGTTGGTGGGCAGCGGCCCGCTGCTATTGCTGTTCGCCGCGCAGGTGGTACGCGCCGGAGGAGATATTCAGGCCATTCTGGACACCACCGCCCCCCGACATTACCTTAACGCGCTGCCGTTTCTGCCTGCCGCATTACGGCATACGCCAGGCTATCTGTATAAAGGCTGGCAGTTGTTGCGTGAAATAAAAAAAGCCAACATTGCTTATTTTTCAGGCGTCGGCAATCTGGCGATTGAGGGTGACGAGCAGGCCAGCGCCGTCCACTTCACCCATCGGGGGAAAGCACACCGGCTGACCACCCATTCGGTGCTGAGTCACATTGGCGTTACGCCTGCCAATCAGTTGGCGAATGCGCTGGGTTGCCGTCTGAGTTGGGATAAGCAATACCAATACTGGTTACCTGAACTGGACGACTGGCAGCAGTCCAGCCTGCCGGGCGTTTACATCGCCGGTGATGCCAGCGGCATTGTCGGCGCGGCGGCCTCGGTACTGAGCGGGCAAATCGCCACGCTGGGGGTACTGCATGACGCGGGCGTTATCACTCTTCAGGAACGGAATAGACAGGGAAAGCAGTTACAGACGGCACTGCATAAACAGTTGGCGATCAGGCCGTTTCTTGCCGCACTGTATCCTGTACCGCAGGCCGCTGACCAACCGGAAGACCGTGTGATGATTTGCCGCTGTGAACAGATCAGCGCAGGTGATATCCGCTCGGCGGCAAAAATGGGATGTAGCGGCGCCAACCAGCTCAAAGCATTTACCCGTTGCGGAATGGGAGCCTGTCAGGGGCGAATGTGTGGGCAAAACGCGGCGCAACTGCTGGCTCACGCCCAACAGCGTAAGATGCAGGATGTAGGCTACCAGCGAGCGCGCTTTCCCCTTAAACCCATAACCCTTGCCGAGTTGGCGCAAAGCGGGGAACGAGTAAAATAAGTGGTTTACGGTAAACCCGCGCCCGATCGCCATGCGGCTTTCCCACCTCCCCCCAGGCCGCTCTTCGCAGAATAAATCACCGCGTTTTCCCGCCCAAAGGTTTACCTGCGTCTTTGTCAGCCCAGTAAATGAAGATTCACAGGAAAAAGCGCCCTGTATTAGCTAATTTTCCATAAAAAATAGAGATTAAAGCTGATTAAATTTTTTAGATTAGCGTTATAAACTGTATATAAATG
>NZ_MJLZ01000020.1 GCF_003666245.1 Brenneria alni | reverse complement strand
GTAATAAAATATCTCTGCTAATTAAGCGGCTTTACTGTATTTCATTTAAATGTAAATAACTTTATCAACTCCTGATATTTATAAAATATTATCCAGTCTCTAATTACTGATGTTGAAAGAGGGACATGTTATAAAGTGGACTCGGTTCTGTGAAAGCTAAAGATTTTTGGATTGTATAATTCTGAACATGAGTCCATTACCCAAAAGCGTTTACCTCTACGTCATACTTCAAATTACATGTGCGTTGGCTTTGTTACTCGGCCCATCACGTCTATCTCTCACCGAAGGTCAGCCGTTGCTGGTCAAATTCGTTCTCGCCGAATTTGTCCCTCTCTTGCCGCGTTACGAGGCTCATGAATGAGTCTTGTTCGTAAAGACCAACGCTTCGCATTGTTAAAAGCGACAACGTGTTGTCCTGCAACTCGAATTATTTAGAGTATATGGGTTTCAACAAGTGATTGCGTTTGTGATTTTTTGTCTGCCTTTTAAACAAGTTTCTGCTGGTCTTGGTGGGCATAGAGATTTTAAACGTAGCTGGCAAAGTGCTTTTGGATAAATGAACGGTGAAAAGAAAAAGCACCGCCAGCAACAAGAGACTCTAAGCCGACGGGAAACACTTATTGGCGGTAAGCCTGCTTGATTTGTTTGATCGTGTTGCTAAACGTTTCAGCCTGCTCAGGATCTTCCATTTGAGCAATATATCTTTCCATATTGATGATAACTTTACCCGCATCAGCCTGACCGATAGCTTTTAACAGCAACGTGATGATTGCTTTTAAACAAGTTACTTCATGCGCCAGCGTTTCTACGGACATGCTGGTGGAAAAATCTACGTTGCTCATGTTTTCTCCTTAACAAGAAACAGCAAAAAATGCGTTTTAGTCAACCCACAGTTGGCTCGAAGGCCCCAACAGTAGGTATAATCAGCTTGCCGCGAGTATAGCATAATGTGTATTACTAATGACTATCATTAAAAAGTAATGACTATGTAGTGGCTGTTTTTTATGCATTTAACTTATTTTTAATTGTATTTGAGTGCCCGGATTTATATAGTGAACTTGTGTTAGATTGAATACAAAAGGCTTACAGTCTGGATGCTCCCCCCCTCTATATAATGTGGGTTCATGTGCTGTAAAGTACTTGCATAACATAGGGTTAATATGGTGGGTTTTATTGGTGTGTAAAATCCAATGCCAATTGAATGCCATTGATTTTCGTTTTTTTTACCGGGCTGCGGATGGCGGATGATATGGGTTCAGCGAGCTGAAAATCATAATCTGAAATGTTAAGAATGTGATCAATAAGCTGCCCAAAGTGAACAGTGTATTGTTATCATCTTGTTTTGATATCGATCGTTTATTACTGTGTAACATATATTAGAAATACATAATTCATATAAATCTGTATTCATTATGTTTCGAAACCAACGTAGTATCACCTGCAAGCAACGCGTTATGTAAGTGTTACTCCCTTTTTTGGAGAATTATTCTTTGATTAACGTTTTTCTTGTTGATGACCATGAACTGGTGCGGGCAGGGATACGGCGCATTCTTGACGATATCAAAGGTCTCAAAGTAGTTGGTGAGGTATCTTGTGGCGAGGACGCCGTCAGGTGGTGTCGCAGCAACGACGCAGATGTTGTCTTAATGGACATGAATATGCCGGGAATTGGCGGTCTTGAGGCAACACGTAAAATTCTACGATTTTCTCCTGAAATAAAAGTCATCATGCTAACTATTTATACAGAGAACCCTTTACCTGCTAAAGTAATGCAGGCGGGGGCTGCTGGATACGTCAGTAAAGCTGCTGCTCCGCAGGAAGTTATCTGTGCCATCCGTGCCGTACATGCGGGTAAACGGTACATTGCCCCTGATATCGCGCAGCAAATGGCATTAAGTCAGTTAGAGCCACAGGCTGGGACGCCATTGGAGTGTTTGTCTGAGCGTGAATTGCAAATTATGCTGATGATCATCAAAGGGCAGAAAGTGACCGAAATTTCAGATCAGCTTAATCTGAGTCCTAAAACAGTGAACAGCTACCGCTATCGGATGTTTAGCAAGCTGAACATCAATGGTGATGTGGAACTAACGCACCTGGCAATTCGCCACGGCCTATTTAATGCGGAGACATTGTCAAGTAGTGAGTGAAAGTTTCGATGCCTCGGCATTTCTAAAAACAGTCACCAGCCAGCCTGGGGTTTATCGCATGTATGATGCCGTGAATATGGTGATCTATGTCGGTAAAGCAAAAGATTTAAAAAAACGACTTTCCAGTTATTTCCGTAGTAATCTTGCCAGTCGTAAAACGGAAGCTTTGGTAAAAAGTATCTGCCAGATCGATGTGACGATCACGCATACTGAGACGGAAGCCTTACTGCTGGAACATAACTATATTAAGCTTTACCAGCCGCGCTATAACGTTTTATTGCGCGATGATAAATCCTATCCCATGATTTTTCTCAGTGCCGATCAACATCCGCGTCTGGCGGTCCATCGTGGTGCCAAACACGCAAAAGGCGAGTATTTCGGGCCATTTCCGAACGGTAATGCTGTACGTGAAACGTTAATATTGTTGCAAAAACTTTTTCCGGTTCGGCAATGTGAAAATAGCGTATACCGCAATCGCTCGCGCCCTTGTCTGCAATATCAAATTGGTCGCTGTCTTGGTCCTTGTGTTAGCGGACTGGTTAGTGAAGACGACTACCGGCAACAGGTCGACTATGTGCGTTTGTTTTTATCCGGTAAAGATCAGCAAGTACTTAATCAGCTTATTTCAAGGATGGAAGCGGCCAGCTATGAGTTGAATTTTGAAGAGGCGGCACGCATCCGCGATCAGATTCAGGCTGTCCGACGGGTTACGGAAAAGCAGTTTGTTTCCGGCGGCGACGAAGATTTGGATGTCATCGGCGTGGCTTTTGATGCCGGAATAGCCTGCGTGCATGTGCTGTTCATTCGACAAGGGAAAGTGTTGGGCAGCCGCAGCTATTTCCCGAAAGTACCCGGTGGAACCGAACTGGGGGAAGTCGTACAAACCTTTGTTGGACAGTTTTACTTACAGGGGAGTTTGGCCCGAACTTTACCCGCAGAGATTCTGCTTGATTTTACCTTGCCGGATAAAGACTTGCTTACAGAGTCTTTAACTGAAGTCGCTGGACGAAAGGTGCAAATTCAGGCGAAGCCCCGCGGTGATCGTGCCCGTTACCTGAAACTTGCCCGCACGAATGCGGCAACGGCATTAGTGACTAAGCTGTTGCAACAATCAACCATTCACCAGCGTTTGTCTGAGCTGGCTAAGGTTTTACAACTGCCGAAAATTAATCGCATGGAGTGTTTTGATATCAGTCATACTATGGGAGAGCAGACTGTGGCATCCTGTGTCGTATTCGATGCAAACGGTCCGTTACGTTCAGAATATCGACGCTATAATATCAGTGGGGTAACTCCCGGAGATGATTATGCAGCGATGGCTCAGGTACTTAAACGTCGTTATGGCAAAGCGTTAGATGACAGTAAAATCCCTGATGTGATCGTTATTGATGGTGGAAAAGGGCAGCTTGGACAGGCAAAAGCCGTATTTGACTCGCTGCAAGTAACCTGGGATAAGAATAAGCCTCTGTTACTTGGCGTTGCTAAAGGCAGTGATCGTAAAGCTGGTCTGGAGACGCTGTTTTTTGAGGCGACCGGCGAAGGTGTTGCTTTACCATCAGATTCTCCTGCTCTGCACGTTATTCAGCATATTCGTGATGATTCTCACGATCATGCGATTGGCGGGCACCGTAAGAAAAGAGCAAAAGTTAAAAACACCAGTACATTAGAGCTCATTGAAGGTATAGGCCCTAAACGCCGACAGATCCTATTGAAATACATGGGGGGGTTACAGCCTTTGATGAACGCCAGCGTTGAGGAAATTGCAAATGTGCCGGGTATTTCACACGCATTGGCAGAAAAAATCTTCCATGCATTGAAACACTAGGGACAATGTAGCAACATACTCGTAATATCCACTCCGGCCAAATAGTTACCTAAGCGCTATGCAATTTAATATACCGACGTTGCTTACCCTGTTTCGTGTTGCTTTAATCCCGTTTTTTGTGCTGGCGTTTTATCTTCCATTCGTCTGGGCACCGCTGGTGTGTGCGCTGATTTTTGTTTTTGCAGCGGTTACAGACTGGTTTGATGGATTTTTAGCCCGTCGCTGGAAGCAGACTACGCGATTTGGGGCATTCCTCGATCCTGTTGCAGATAAAGTGATGGTTGCGGTCGCATTGGTTCTAGTGGCGGAGCATTATCACTCCTGGTGGATTACGTTGCCTGCCGCAACGATGATTGCACGCGAAATTATCATTTCTGCATTACGTGAATGGATGGCGGAGATAGGTAAACGCAGTAGTGTGGCGGTTTCCTGGATTGGAAAAGTAAAAACAACGGCACAAATGATGGCGTTGGTTGCTTTATTATGGCGGCCAGAACGTCTTGTTGAAGGGGCGGGGGTTATTGCTTTATACATCGCTGCAGTGTTGACTTTCTGGTCAATGTTTCAATATTTGAACGCCGCACGTCATGATTTGCTTGAACCATGATCGACGCGCCTTAAAAACGTCGCTTGTAACGATCCGAAAGGCGCGGGTAGAATCGCCCGCTGTAAAAACCAGCAAACGAACGCGCTTGGTCGATAATTCTGTTGACTCATTGCGTCAGGTCAGTAGAATGCACCGCATCAACGGTAGCGCTGATTTGTTGAAAGTTAGCAGAAAAATCAGCATGTTCGTATGATGCGGGAATAGCTCAGTTGGTAGAGCACGACCTTGCCAAGGTCGGGGTCGCGAGTTCGAGTCTCGTTTCCCGCTCCAATATTTCAGCTGCTAAAGCTGGGACAAATTTAAAGGTAAGGCGCGTTGGCAGAGTGGCCATGCAGCGGATTGCAAATCCGCCTACCTCGGTTCGACTCCGGGACGCGCCTCCAATATCCAAGCCCGGGTGGTGGAATCGGTAGACACAAGGGATTTAAAATCCCTCGGCGTACGCGCTGTGTGGGTTCAAGTCCCACCCCGGGCACCATCGTTTAAAGCCAAGCTAAAACAATAAGTTATTCCAAAATTGATGGCCGCTTAATAGCGGTTTTTTTGTGCCTGAAAAAGAGCAAGTGGCAGCAAAATGGCAGCAGAGTGGCAGCGCCGATTTCAGGCAATAAAAAAGCGGCTGAAAATTTAGCCGCTTTTATTAAGTTTATCTAAAGGAAAAGAACTTTTATTACACCGCTAGATTTAATTGTGCGTCGCCATAATGTGACGCGGGAAATGCATCACTTGGTATAAAGTCAGGCGGTACATCTTCACATTTAATTCTTTTGGTCACCAATCTTTCAACGCTATTCAGCGTGGTAAAAGTAATACTGCATTCCAGGTTTTGGCACTGATGATACTGACGTATCGTCATTTCACTGAGGCGGCGACTGGTTCGTGTGCGGGCGGTGGCGCCGCAATGAGGGCAAACAAACATGACTGACTCCCCGGCGGGGTTTGAGTTGTCTTTATTTTAGTCACTTTCTGCTATCCAGTCAGCAATCTTTGCCTCCAGTTCCAGACGGGAAGTAAAACCACTCCCATCAAAGACATGTTCTATACGCGATATTATCCATTCCTGTTTATCAATATCTGATTTAAACCCACTGACTGAAACCGGCACTTCCGGGTAAAGGTCAGCACGGCCTCGCGCCAGGGTGATCGAGAATTGCGCCGCGCCGCGTTGGAGTTGTTGCCATTTCGCCGCCGCCGCACGCTTCGCCGCCGTCTCATTCTGATAGGTTTTGCGCAGCACGTAGACATTCCCGTCTTCACCTTCCATATAATCACCTTCGCGGCTGCTGCTTTTTTCCTGTTTCTTTTGGGGTGTTCTTTTTTTTACGCTGACCTTTTTCTTTTTCCCGAAGTTCAGATCCAGCCAGTACGCGCGCACGCCGGTATAGGCATCACGATCTGCAATACGGAAGCTGTGCCTGTCGCCGCTGGAACGGGTGATTTCAGCCGCTGGCAATGGCTTACCAGATGCACTGACGCCGCCACCGGGCAGGATAAACAGCAGACAACCATTTTTAACCGTGGCGATAGCGCCCAGCATTTCCGCCATGCGGGTTAAAAACGACATATCGCTTTCTTGGGTTTGATCTGCGTGGTCAATTTCCAGACCCATCAGTTGCGCACTGATTAAGGGCTTTAGGCTGTATCGATGGGCGATTGCCGATACCACACGCTCAACCGTTACGTCATGCCATGAAACTTCGCGCTTGACGTTAAATTCGTCGCGAAAATCGGCGCTACGGGCGGTGATCTCGATGGCGTCCGGTGGCCCTGAATGGGCGACCTCATCAACAACAAAAATGCCTTTGTGAACCAGTGCTTCCCCTTTCCATCCCAGAGATACGGATAATTCCGCGCCGCGCGGCGGCAGGTCAATACGTCCGTCCGCATCATCAACGGAAATTGTTAACTGATCGGCATCAAAGCCCCGGTTATCTGTCATTGAAAGCGAAATCAGACGTTCATCCAGTAATGCAAGTGTTTTACCGCCCATCGTGATGTTAAAGCCGGGAACTTTAACCACTTCCGTTGACGCATTATCAATATCGGAAAGCCCTGAACTCAGCATTTGCTGAATATCCGTCAAGTTGCTCAATACCATTTCACACCCCCGGCGCTGATAGTTTCATGCGCGCGCGAAACGACAAACAGCCGTTTGTTGTCGCCTGCCTGTAACAACCCTAAGCGCGTGTCTGGTCTGTTGTTTTCGGCGAATATCACGATGAACTCACTGACGAGGCGGCAAGACATGACCGACAATTTTTTCCACGGCGTTCGCGTCCGGGAAAACACCGATCTGGTAACAGCCATCAATGACATTGACTCGACGGTCATTGGCATCGTGGCAGTTGCGGACGATGCAGACCCGGATACGTTTCCGTTAAATACTCCCGTACTTATCACCCGCGTTAATAATGTGTTGGGTAAGGCCGGCATGACCGGATCGCTTTACAAAAGCCTGAAGGCGATTTCTGACCAGTGCAGCCCTAAAGTCATTGTGGTGCGAGTGGCCCAGGCTGTTGAAGGGGAAGACAATCCGACGCAATCACAGCTTATGATTGGCGGCACTGCTGCCGATGGTAGCTATACCGGAATGTATGCGTTTTTAACGGCAGAACAGAAAACCGGCTATCGTCCGCGCATTCTGGCCATTCCCGACTACGACGCGATTGAAGTGGCTACACAACTTTGTGTTATCGCGCAGAAGCTGCGGGCATTCGTTTACGCGCACTGTCACGGCTGCGAAACCATTGCGGAAGCGAAGGCATACCGCACCACGCTGAACTATCGCGAAGTGATGACAATCTGGCCCAACTTCATCACGTACAACCCGTTGACCGGGCAAAACGAAGAATTCCCGGCTACAGCCTATGCCTGCGGTCTGCGGGCGCTGATCGATAACACGCAGGGTTGGCACAAATCCTTGTCTAACGTTGCTGTTAACAATGTGCTGGGGATTGCCAAAGATGTGTTTTGGGCGTTACAGGCGGAAGACAGCGACGCCAACGAACTCAATGCCAACGAGATCACCACGCTGATTAAGCGCGACGGGTTCCGATTCTGGGGCAACCGTACCACTGATCCCGATAAAGAATACATCTTTGAGGTGTACACCCGCACCGCGCAGATACTGGCTGACAGTATCGCAGAGGCGCAATTTACCACTGTCGATAAACCCATGACGCCAGGTAACGTCAAGGACGTGGTCAGCGGCATTGACGCCAAATTACAGGCGCTGGTGACCGCCGGGAAACTGATCGGCGCGGCCTGCTGGTTCGATATCGAGGACAACCCGACGACCGGGTTACGCCAGGGCAAGTGCATTGTGCGTTACAACTATACGCCTGTCCCGCCGCTGGAAGATCTGAGTCTCTACCAGACGTTCACCGATCAGTATTTTGAAACCGCTTTTTCTTCATTGGGGGGCGCGTAAATGGCCGTACCTAAAAAGCTCCGCCTGTTTACGTGCTACGTGGACGGCGATAACCATATCGGGAAGATCCCCAGCGTAACGCTACCTAAAATCACCCGTAAAACGGAAGATTTTCAGGGCGGCGGAATGATTGGCGCCGTTGCTGTCGATCTCGGTCTGGACTCCGGCGCGCTCGATGCGTCAATGCAGGTCGGCGGCTTTGAGGAACAACTGATCCTGAAATATGGCGGCGACATTGACGAACTGAAATTGCGCTTTGTCGGTGAGTATTACACCGGCGGCACGAGTTCCATCGTTGAAGTTGAGATGCGCGGACGGATCACGGAAATCGACCCCGGCGAATCCAAACAGGGTGATGACACCAATCACACTTACGCCATCAAAAACACGTATTACAAGCTGTCTATTGATGATCAGCCATTACTTGAATTTGATTTACTCAATTTCATTTACAAGCGAAACGGTCAAAGCCTATACCCTGATCGAGTTCGCTCCGCGCTGGGGCTGGGCGGTTAACCCATAGCACTGTCGCCATGCTGTCGGGCCGTGGCATGGCGACACCGGCAAACATAGTTATGACTGACTATTCCGGCCAACTCTCAATATTTAAACGGTGGCATTCGCCGCCCGGAGATAAAAAAACATGACTGTAAGCAAAATCACGCTTTCGGCACCCATCAAGCGCAAGGGTAGCGAAATTACGCAGATTGAAATCACCCCGGCAATTAAGCAGGCCGGATCGCTGCGCGGGTTGCGGCTGGGTGACGTCATTAACCTGGACTTTGACGCCGTATCAACACTGCTGACCCGTATCACGTCGCCAGCGTTGACCCTGCCCGAAATCGCCAGCCTTTCGACTGCCGACTTTGTGCGGCTGAATGAGGTGTTAGTACCTTTTTTGGCTCCGCAGGCGCCTACCGAACAGAGCGAGGCGGCGACGGAGAACCTGTAACCGTTCTGCTATTTGACAGCGTGGAGGATCTGATCGCAGATATCGCCACGATTTTTCATTGGCCGCTCTCGGAAATGTACGTCATGGAGCTTTGCGACCTGATAGCCTGGCGTGAGCGGGCGGCTATCAGAAGTGGAGCCAATAAGGATGAAGAGCCTTGATATCCGTGTCGCATTCAGCGCCATCGATAAATTTACCCGCCCCGTCAATGCCGCCCGGAATAGCGCGGGCGGTCTTTCTGAATCTATCAAAAAAACGCAGGCCGCGATCAAAAGCCTGGAATCCCAAAGCACCTCTTTTCAGAAGCTGCGCAACAGCACTAATGACACCGCACAAAAACTGAACCGGGCGCAGCGCGAAGCGGCGGGGTTAAGCCAGCGGCTGAAAGAAACTGGCACATTATCAGAGGCGCAGCGGGCCAAACTCGACGGTCTGAGAACAAAGATCACCACGCTGACCACTGCCTACGGCGCACAGACCGCCAAACTCCGGGAAGGTGCGCAGGCATTGCGCCAGCACGGGATCACGCTGACCAGCGGCAGCGGCGCGATCCAGAGCGCCATCCGGCGCACAGAACAATACAGCCAATCACTTGAACGAGAGCGGCGGCAACTCGCCGCTGTCACTCAGGCGCGCGCCCGTTATGACAAGATGCAGCAGACCGCAGGCAATTTACGTAGTTCAGGCACTGGCGCCGCATTGGGCGCGGCTGGCGCAGGGTATGCCGGAGGGCGCTTTCTGGCGCCTGCTGTGGGTTTTGATGAGGAAATGTCACGCGTTCAGGCGCTAACCCGGCTGGATAAAGGTGATCAGCAAATGGGCGCATTGCGCGCTAAGGCGAAGAAACTTGGCGCTGAGACAGCATTTAGCACGCGCGACGCCGCCAGCGGCCAGGCGTTTTTAGCAATGGCGGGCTTTACGCCGCAATCTATTCAAGACGCCTTACCCGGCGTTCTTAATATGGCGCTGGCTGGCGGTATGGATCTGGGCGAATCCGCTGATATTGGTTCTAACATTCTCTCTCAGTTTGCGCTGGATGCCAGTCAAATGGATCGCGTCAGTGACACACTGACTGCCGCATTCACCCGTACCAACACGGATTTACGCAACCTGGGCGATACGATGAAGTATGCCGGGCCTGTTGCATCCAAGCTAGGTATCAGCCTTGAAGATGCGGCGGCAATGGCCGGTATGCTGGCTAATAATGGCATTCGGGGCAGCGATGCAGGTACAGCAATGCGCGCCAGCCTTTCCCGTTTGGCATCACCCCCCAAAGCAGCCGCTAACGCGTTGAAAGAGCTTGGCGTATCTGTCGCAGACGCTCAGGGCAAAATGCGCCCAATGCAGGATGTATTGGGTGATTTGTATAAAGCCACAAAAAAATACGGAGACGTCGATCAGGTATCGTTCTTTAAAGATATTGCGGGGGAAGAGGCATTCGTCGGCCTGCAAACGTTAGTCCAGGCGGCGGGCAGTGGCGCATTAGGAAAACTTGCCAGCGAATTGAAAAACGCCAGCGGTGAAGCAGCGGCCGCTGCTGAAACAATGGCCGACAACCTTAGCGGTGATCTGAAAGAACTGGATAGCGCATGGGAAGGGTTTCGCATACAGATTGAAGAGACTATCGACGGTCCATTGCGCCTACTCACACAAAGCCTCAGTAGCGTCATCAATAGCATAATGGAATGGACTAAAGGAAATCCCGAACTTACGCAAACGTTGCTACTTGTTGGCGGCGGCGCCCTGGCTCTTACTGCCGCAATTGGCGTGACCTCCCTTGCTATAGGGATACTGATGGGGCCATTGGCTAAACTGCAACTTGGTTTCACTCTGTTGACTGGCGGGCGAGGCATCGGCGGTACGATCGCCATGTTCCGCACGCTCGGCGGCGTGGCGGGCAGTTCTATGACGAGGATCGGCGGCTGGTCGCAGGTTATGAAGTCGCTGGCCGCAGGATTTGGCCGTCTGCCGGGATTACTCATGCCGTTGCGCGGCATGTTGCTTGCTGTATTTACCTCGCCGTTATCGTCGCTCGTCTCCCTGGCGAAAGGCATTGGTCTGTTACTGCTAAGACTCACCGGCCTGCCTGCATTGTGGGGGCTGATTAGTGGCGCGGTATCTGTTCTGGGTGGGGCATTATCATTGCTACTTAGCCCCATTGGTCTGATTGGCGCGGCCTTTGTTGCGGCTGGTGTGCTGATTTGGAAGTATTGGGATTCTATCAGTGCATTCTTAAGCGGCTTTTTTTCTGGGGTGATGCAGGCGCTGCAACCACTCCGCGACACTTTCGCTTCTCTATCACCTGTTTTTGATGCCATAGGCGCAGCCGTTTCCCGCGTCTGGGATTGGTTTAAGCAACTCTTTACCCCGATAGAGTCTTCCCGCGAATCACTGGAAAAATGCACCAGCGCCGGGGAAACTTTCGGGCGCGTGCTGGGCACGGCGCTTAATGTGCTTCTCTGGCCACTGCAAAAACTGATGGAGGGTATCGGCTGGGTACTGGAAAAACTCGATCTTATCCCTTCCGGGCTGGAAGCTGCGCGCCTTAAAGCTGAAAGCCTCAAGAAAGATCCCGTCATGTGGGAATGGGACGAAAAACAAGGGAAGATGGTTAAAAAGGGATGGGATTGGTCGCCCAAAAGTGCCAGCAGCAATCCTCCTGTGATTACAACCCCGCCGCAGCCATTGACAGGGGAAACAGGCACCCAGCGGCGACTACAGAAAATCTCTGACAATACCAGCGGATTACTGGATGAAACCAAAAAACGGATAGGGCCGGGGGATATCGTTTTTAAAAACCTGCCCCGCGCTTTTGCCGTGCAAGGCGCCTGGCAGGAAACACGTGTCGCTGCGCAGAAAGTCCCGCGCGTTGTTTCTCAGCAGATGCAGGACATTACCACGCAACCTATTCGGCAGGCCCAAACCGTGCCTGTGTCTGCATCACCCAGCGCGGCGCCATCGTTCAGCCTGGTATTTAACGATGTTGGCAAACAAGATCCACGCGAACTGGCGCAGCTTGTTGAACAGAAAATAAGGCAAATCCTCAACGAAAGAGAACGCAATCAGCGCGGCTCATTTCGTGATGCAGATTAAGGAGAAAATATTATGATGATGGTATTCGGTATGTTTGTTTTTGCCCTCAAAACCGTACCTTATCAGCAGTTGCGGCAGTCTCAGCAGTGGCGCCACGTCAAGAACGATCGTGTTAACCGCTCGGCAAGCTGGCAGTATATCGGCGCGGGCGAGTCTCAAATCACCCTTGACGGCGTTCTCTACCCGGAAATCACCGGCGGTAATCTCTCGCTCTCCGCGTTAACGACGATGGGATATATGGGGCGCCCCTGGCCGCTGATTGAAGGGAGCGGAAAGATCTACGGGATGTATGTTTTAACCGGCTTGCAGCGTACCGGCGCGGAGTTTGACCGGTACGGCAATGCGAAAAAAATAGAGTTTTCCATTAGCCTGCAACGGGTTGACGAAGATTATCGCGAACGGCTGCAATCATCGTCATTCCGCGACATGCTGACCAATATCCGCAGTGGCGCAATGGAGGCGTATAATGCGGTTAACGCTTCGGTTGGGGGATTACTTTCATGATGTGTCTGCAGCACAGTCGTAACTGTGCTGCAATACACTGTTGTATTACTACCGACATTGATAATAGTTAAAGTTATTTATTATTCTGGCTAAAACCGCTGGCTTTAAAACAACGTTCTCATAGCAGCCCGATATACTGAATTATTAATCTTAACTTCCATTCTTAGAGCTGCAGCGTTAACATCCTCTGTATTATCAACGGCACTTAACGTAAACAGAGTCCCGCTTGCGCTTGTGATATTTTCTGCATAAGTACTGAATATCACCTTGCCATTTCTGTTATTAGCCAGAATCTTTGATGTTTGAACCACTAAATCAGTATTCGGCGTAAAAACATCAATTATTATATCTACTGCTGCACGATGAGGTATAACAAAATCAATCACCTCTCCTTCATTTTGTACACCAGAACGAATCAACTGTTCATCCATTCTCGATGTATATCCCGCTGATCCAGATGCTGGATCCTTTGATGTATAGAAGTACGTTGATACAACCCCTTCATGAGAAACCTTTCTTAAGGGCCTGCCATATTTATCATATTCAACAAGTGCATTTTCCCTCACGCCTGAAGCCATCAACGATATATCTCCACCAGTTGGATTTGGATATACTCCGCCGCCGCCAACATCAAGCAGTGCATCACTGCTGGCATTTGGCGGCGTCCATCCACAATCAACAGTACTCTTGAAAAAATCAATAAACGCGGCACAGAACGAATTCTCATGCCCCAATTCATTAGGGTGATTTATTTGTCCAATATCAAATAAAGCATCTTCGCCATATTTTGACACTGCATCAAACCAGTATTTTTCCGCATCAATAAGTAACACCTTCATTTTTACAGCGGTTTTCCTGATTGCGTCATTTCCCCGAAGAAATCGATGGTCAGCTTGTATGTCTACTCCATTCCAGTTAATTGTTTTTATAGCATCCGATACTGGTGGTATAACATTTTCATCGGCTACTGGAGCTGAAGCATGTGACGGCCACAACATGTCTACACTAGGTGGAAGCGAGTGATCCATTCTCCCAGAGTGAGGGTGCGGCGTGGTCACAAGGACAACATCCCCACCGGCAGCCTGAACTTTTATTATCGCGTCCTCCAGTCTTTTAGAAAAGCCATTCGCTCCGCCAAAAGTTTGGCCCGCATTATATCCTGCTGGCGCAAAATCATTCATGCCATAAATAAATAAAGCTAAATCAGGAGAACTCCCATCCTGAATTGACTGGTTAAATGGCGTAGTAAATCCTGAAATAA
The DNA here is from genome assembly GCF_003666245.1 of Brenneria alni. Classification (GTDB taxonomy): domain Bacteria; phylum Pseudomonadota; class Gammaproteobacteria; order Enterobacterales; family Enterobacteriaceae; genus Brenneria; species Brenneria alni. The sequence goes on along the minus strand of NZ_MJLZ01000020.1, from coordinate 56,045 downwards.
AAGATCCATTAACAGAATAATTCTTAAACTGTAAAGGATAAATTCTGGCACTATTTAAGTATGAATTAAAATACTCAAAGAATCTTGCAACTGGTGCCTGACTTGTTGGATCTGGCAGTGTAGCCCCCACTCCGACAGATGAACCGAACCCCACAAAATTAAATACTTTCTGATAGGCTTGATTGCCATGTCTATATGCAGACAACTTATTCATCAGGCGAGGAAATAAAGCGACCGACGCCCCGGAAGCGCGGCCCACATCCCGAATTGATGCAATACCGCCATATTGCGAAAAATCACTAACTTTTACAAAATCTTTTAATTCCGCGCCGACCTCCAACAAAGCCGAATCAACATAACTTCTGGTTGCCAATACAACAGAGGGATCAATTTTTAGCGTCACGGCCTCCGTATTACTGACAATCAAAATCATGCGCACGGTCTGAACACGCCCGGAACCTTCCTGTAAACGTGGTTTGTAGGTTTCCGGGCAGTTGGCGATAGCAACCAAATCACCGTCATCGTCATACAGCCCGATTTCACGTATCCACCATCCGCCCACCGATTCAGGTATGACTTGCTCGGCAATAATCTGGCTGGCGTTGTCTGGGTCAATGCTCAACATATTAAGCGGTGCGCGCCGTGTTTCATTGATCAGTGCGGTTTGCGTCGGGGCTGGTGTAGGCAATACACCGCCACCATCACCTACCGCCATTTCAGTAATACTTAATTGAGTCCCCAGCGCAGCGGCATTCGCCAACTTAGCGGTGCCAATGTTTGTCAATAATGCAAAGTATGTCGTGCTCATGCGGTTACGCTCATATTGTCGATGATGTGAATGCTGGCGCCGACCATGGTTAACCCGGTGGCGCTGATAACTTGCGGCATGTATGGGTAAACGGTTAGTTCATCGCCCAAATACCCTACGGCCCCGGCGGTTATCACGCCGTTAACGTCAAGGTTGATAGACAGTGCTGTGAGGTGGCGTGAACAGGGTTTTGCCTGTTCAATAAGCTGTTCCAACTCCCGGTAAATTTCGTCGGTAATACCTTGTTCATTAACACCAACAGCAAGTTGAAAAGTGCCTGGCTCTCCGCCGTTCTGGAACCATTCAATAACACGAACGAGATAGCCAAACGGCTCTATTGCACGCCGTATGGCGGCGATAGTTCCCTTTTGACGGTGTACCAGCCATGCTGCCTTAATTACCTGGCGTTTGGTTTGCTCCGACCAGCGTTTGTCCCAGCGATCAACGGATAGCGCCCAGGCCAGATAGGGCAGCAGTTCGACCGGACATTTATCCGCGTTCCACAACGTATTGAGATCGACTGGCAGACGGCTAAGGCGGCTGGCCCCCGTCGCCACATGGCGCATAAAACCGCTGGCAGAAAGCGGCAGCAGGCTATTACTCATCCGTACCCCCGTCTTCTAGGGTGAAGGCTTGGCAGTATCCCGCCTGGGTATCGCTGATAACGATATCCGCCGCAGGCTCCAGCAGTTCAACACGCTGCACACCCTGCACATGCAGCGCCGCCATGATTGCCGAGCGGGCCACATCACGCCCAATTTTCCCTTGTTCACTGATCCACGATCCCAGCGCCTGTTGTGCCGCGTTGTGGATCGGCTCTGATTCCGGGCCGGGGTAAAGGTAAAGCAGGGCGTTAATCTGATAACTGACGATCTCCGCGCTCTGCACGGTCAACCGGTCACCGACCGGTCGCTTATCCTCGGCAGAAAGCGCCGCTTCAACGGTAGCCAGCAATTCAGCAGATGCGCCGCCGTTCCCCTCGGAAGAAAGCACCGATACAACCACCGCAGCCGGTGACGGGCTAATCGCTTTAGCGTCTTTGACTTTTCCGTTCGCACTCTTAGCAAAATATTCATATGCCGCCGTTGGCCCGGCCACGCTAAGACCTTCAAACGCCGCTTGTGCACGCAGGCGAAATGCGTCGTCGCCTTCCATCACTGCATCAGCCGTTTCCGTGGCGTCAGTAATGATCAACCGTGCTGTATTCAGGTTTACCGCCAGGTTATCCAGGTCACTTGATACGGCATGGCTTAACATACAGGCGGCGGCACCTTCATTAATCCGCTGGCGTAGCATCATTTCCCGATAGGCGACCACTTGCGCAATCTGGTTCAATGGCTCTGACTCCAGTTCAAGCGCGGCAGCAACAGATGTTTGCTGGTCAGCAGGAAAGGCAGCGATCATGACCACTTTCACGTCCTGCAAAATCACTTCAAAGTCCAGCACTTCAATGATCTGCGGCTGGGGTAACTGCGATAAATCAACCGTTGCCACTGTTACCCCCTTTTATCGTTACCGTTCCGCTGTCTGATTCCATCGTTTCGGTGATGAGTCCGTGTAATCTCGCCTCAACCTGACCGGATGCGGAATAGGTAATATCTACCGTGTCCAGGGCGATCCGCGGCTCCCAGCGTGTTAACGCAATAACCGCGGCGCTCATTAACTGCATACGTGTAACTTCGTTCTGAGGCGCGTCAATCAAATCAGGCACGATCGAACCATAATCACGGCGCATCACCCTGGAGCCGATTGGCGTGGTCAATATGTCGCGCACGGACTGCCACAGGTGATCGCTGTCTGTCAGCGTTCCCGTACCGGACGGATTCATACCCTTATAGCGAGCGCTCATCTTATGCCCACCGTCCAGCTTGGCCCACTCTCTACGCCGCCGTGATCGTGATCGTCAACCTGCACTCCGTTTGACTTAAACGCGCCGCCTGAATGATTAACATCGCCTTGCATTTCCCCGCCCTCAGTGAATGAAAAGGTTTTTGCAACAAGATGCTCAGTGCATTCAACAACCGGGGTTTCCAGCGTTACGCCAACTGATGCGACAATGCGCGCTGTTTTCATTCCGCTGGCTTCCAACGCGCTGGCGGCGGCGTCATATCGAATCGTCGCACCGTCCGGGGCTTTGATTACCATTTCATTGATACTGCTGCCCGGCGCCGGGTTTTCACCGCTGTACAGACTGCCGAGAATGACGGCGGTTTCAGGGTTCCCGCCGATACAGCCGAGCAAAACCTGTTCGCCTACGGACGGCGGGAGCCAGATACTGAAAGCGCCTGCGCGTGTCGCTTGCCAACGTAACCAATCCGTGTTCAATTCCCCCGAATTGACACGGACTCGCCAATCGTCCACGTCTATTTCTGTCACCGTGCCGACCCGCAGCACATTCCCCAGCAACCGGAATAGTTCAGCAGTCATGACAACCTCATAGATTCAATCATTTTCTCGGCGATGATCCGCCGGTCTGCTTCGCTCAGGCCAAGCAGCACGCGGCGCGGGTACGTCACGGAGGCATTGCCGCCGACTTTATCTTTCAGTCCTAACTGATGCGCGCGGGCAATGCGGGCGGCGACGCCTGAAAATCCGATCGTGGCGCCTGCCGCATCTGCTTTAGTGCGCAGCCATTTGGCTGTTCTGAGACGGCGGAACATCGGATCGGCTTTTGTCGTATCCTTTTTGGTTTGAGCAAAATTGATATTGAGATAGCGCGCTATGTCGGCGCGATAAAATGAGCGTATAGCCCCGCGATCCTCATCGAAACCGGTCAGCATTCGCCCACGTTTTCCACGGGTAGCACGCCAGTTTTTCAGGCGGCGTGTTTCATCGTTCCAGACAAAGCTGATCCCGGCCTGCGAGCGCAGCACCTTACGGCGGCGCTTCTCATACTGCGATCCGTCCGGGTTCTGCTGCCGCGTAATGCGCTGTTGCTGGCTGCGGCGCAGAGAGATCGCGATAGCCCTGGCTGATGCGCGGCGCCCCTGTGCGGACATTCCCGCCAGGATGCCGTTAAATACCTCATCAAGCTGATGAAACAGGGTATCGTTGTTGCTCATGACCGGGCCTCTTGCGTCATTTCACCTTCAAAAACTGCGTCCCATTCGCCACCCGCCAGACGCGGGCGAGGTTCAGCCAAATGTTCGGCGGTCACCGCGCCGTCCTCGTCGCGCGTGACGATCACTCGCTCCCATACGGGGATTTTAAACAGCACGTCTGCGGTGTCGTCGTTGGCAATATCCGCATCGAATTCAATCAGTTTGTTTTTATCGGGATTCAATAGTAGGTCGGGCTGATTAACACGAATCCAGTCGAGGATCGGCAATGTGAGGTCGTCAATATTGCCAGGGTAGTCCATTGCAAAAACGCTGATCGGATAGCGGTACATGAAAGAGCTATCATCACCGGCTATTTCAATAGAGCCTTTTTCCACCCAGACGGTTACGCCCTCCGGGTTGGCTTTGCACCAACGGTTTTTTTCTGTCAGCGCTGCGCGCAATGATTCAGCCTTTAGCATTGTTTAACCCTTATTCCCGCTTCTGATTTAATCCTGTCGGCGCATCTGCGCGATCCTGACAGGCGATAGTGATATCAACCTGATCGGCACAGTCAGCCAGGGCCGCTTCTGTTTCATCAAGCTGGTTATTCAGTTCGCCGTTGGTCTGCGGACTGGATGCCGGAAACCGGCACGGCGTCAGCTTCGGACAACCATTTACGGTAAGCACTACCGCCGTTGAAGCCGGGACGCTGGCGCAGCCTGACAATATCAGCAGGCAAAGGAGTGTCAGCCCAACGCTTAAGCTCTTGATTCTCACGTTTTAACCTCTCGATCAGTTTCTGCCTGTCGGACAATGCCGCGTGATTTTTTGCTGCCAACTCACGCAGTCGCGCCTGTTCTTCATCACTGCGTTTCAACTGGCCAGCCAACGCATCCAGTTGGTTATTTTTTTCGTTCAGCGCATCCTGCTGCTGTTTGAGCGCCTTGCTCTGCTGGTCATTCAGTTGTTGCGCATGATTGAGTCGCAGCGATTGCACGCCCAGACCGGATAGCAGCAGCAAGACTGCTGCGCCAATAATCAGCGCCGTCTTCATGCGATTTGCCCGCCTGCCTGCCGATAGGCAACCAGCAGGCGATCAAGGTTATGCTCACGCTGTCCATATCCGGCGCCCGGTAACGACGCCCAGATGTTCCGGCACTTCGATACGGCGCGGTCAAACCGTCCGGCGATCACATCATTCAGCGCGCCGCGTTCAGTGATCAGTTGTATCGCCAGCCTATCCTGTGATTCGGGGCTGAAATCCGGTAATGCCAACCGCGCCTTGTAATGCGGCCAGTACCAGTAAAGCTGTTGGTAACGCCCGGACGCCGTTGATCGCTGCCCTTGTTTGTTGAATACCTTGCCTGGTCGCCCAGAGGCAAAAGGGTGATCGCTGTAGTCGGTAAAAACCTCCGGCTTGCCATCCATGCCGGTCACGATCACGTCATAGCCACAATTACGCGTCAGCGAGTGATAGGCCGTGCCTTCCGAAAAGGCCAGCATGTCAAGAAATGCAATAACATTCGGATGGTTAGCCATTCTCGCCCCCGCTTGCCTCATCGTTTTTCTTTCCCAATTGATTGGCACGCCGTCGGATCAGTAACTCAATGGTTTGGTAACCGGCAATCCCCAGCATGGAGCCAATGCCGCATATGGCTGTAAGCGGCAGATTCGGAAACTGAACCAGCACCACACCGGCCACCATTGATACAAACCCGCCCAACAACATGCGCCCGATAAATAACCTCAAGGTGATCGGTTCACCACCGGCTAATACTTTTCCCACCGCTATCAACACGCCGATAACAAACAGCGTGACGACACTTTTTTCCGCTTCATTCACAATTAGCTCCAAAGCTGGATGGTCTGCGGCTCTTCGGCCTCAACGCTATCCGGCATTTCGACTGACTGACCCGCAGCCAGAAATAATTGACCACTCAGGCCGGGGTTGGCGGCAATCACCGCCTCGGTTACGCCTTCCGTGCGTCCGTAATGCCGGTAACACAGTTGGTCGACGGTATCGCCCTGTAGCGCTTTCACTTTCACTAAAACGTCTCCGCAAGATTGCGCACAGCGCCAATAATGTCGGAAATCGCCCAGCGCGCATCACGCCACAGATCCGCCGCTTGCAAGGTCAACGCGCTAGCGTGTTTCTCGCCCGCATCGCCGGTCGTATCAACGTCGCGGTAGTTCTCAATAAGCAGCGCGCGGGCGATGCTGAACACCGCGCGGCGGTAGCGATATACCTTCACGCTTTCACCGTTTATCTGCGCCGCAGGGATGAGAGCGAGCGATGCATAACCAGCGCTCGACTGGTCGGCTTGCCACTTCGCTAACTGGTCAGTGACATGCGCGACAGCCTCGATCACAACGTGCTTTAGCCGGGTTGTCGTCACTGCGCCGTTAATGCGCATTTCCATGCGGACATCACTTAGCGAGATCTCCGGCCAGAACGCGCCAGCGCTAATTCTCTCGCCGTTATCATCGGTATCAGGCACATCGTCAGCGGCGGCGGTGACGATTCGTCCGGCAACAAAGCTCATAGCCCAATCTCCTTAAAGGTTGGCGGTGAGCGAGTGGAGAAAAGCACCCGCGATACGTTGCAGATCTCCGCCCGCGCCGCCAGCGCACGGGGCGCAAGTCGTTTATTCGGTTTTTTCGGTCGCGGTTTTCTTAGCCACAGCCTTGCGGGTCGTTGTTTTCCTGGCTGTCGCCGCCGTTTTGCGTGTTGTTTTTCGGGTTGAGGTCTTATTCGTTGCCGTGGCCACCACTGCCGCATTTGACGATGCTTCAGCGTTTCCGTCAGCCGTCGCGCCTTCGGTTGCATCCCCGGCACTATTGGCACTATTACCGGCATCCTCCCCGTTACCTGCATCAGTTCCACCCTCTGCATCAACGGCTTGGCTGGCTTTCTTAACCAGACGCGCCAGGCGTTCGATTTCTTTCTTCACACCCGCGCCCGCATCCAGCTTTAACGCCTCGCGCAGGTATTCCAGCGCCATCACCTGGTCGGTTTCGGTTCCGCTGCGCAGCGCAAAGGCGCGGGTTTTAAACAGTTTGGCGCGCACCTGATCCGGCATGTCTTTACCGTCAACAATCTGGGCGACGTCATTCAACACGGTCAGATAGGTGGAAATATCGGTGGTGTCGTCGGCTTTCACCTGTATCAGAATCGGATCGCAGATTTCTTCAACCAACACGGTCGGCGCAGTACGGTTAAAGCGGTCTGGCATGGCGAGGCCGTGAGTAACCACATAGCGGCCAATACGCACCGCAAGCGGATAATCAGCGGCATCGATCGCCCACACCATCAGGGTGACAATCACTTCATCCTGTCGCCCGCTGTCGCCTTCAATCGTTCCGTCAATCCAGCCCTCATACTGTGGCAGCAACCGCTGTTTCATGGCGGCTTTCGCCTGGTCGGACTGCACTTTGCGTAATGCACTCTGATCCATGCGCAGCCGGTGCATAATTTGTTCATGTGCGGTGCGGGCGGTGTCCGTCTGCGTTTCCGCGTTGCCGTGGCGCTCGGCCATGACCCTTTGAAAATGTTTTTGTGCCGGTGTCAGCATTATCCTGTCCCCGAATAGCGGCGGGCATGGCCCGCCTGCGTGTCATTAACCGCCGTTTTCTGCCTGCGCAAAGGTAATGCCGTCGATAAATGCCACGGCGCCGTAATCCTCCACGACAAAATCATCGTTAGACGATTGATAGGTAGCGACGCGGTTATATTCCGGCTCTTCTTTGATGGTGCGGCGCAGCCCGCCGTTCTGGTAATACAGCGACAGGTTTTTAAACGGCGTAATCAGAATGCCGCTGACCGGAAAGTACGGCGCGATAAAGGTCGGCATGTTCCCCACGCGTTCGCGGGCCACAATCAACTGACCGGCCAGCATTTCGCTGTTGGGGTTGGTTTGACTCATGGCGTTAATGGTCGGGAAGCTACTGGTTGTCAGTAGATCACCGGCCAGGATCACCACGTTATCCGGGTTACGCTTGTGCCACTCATCCATCAGGCTGTTTTTCGCGTCATACACGGCGGCGTCCACGTTGCCATAGGTGCCGGTCGCGATAATGCCGTTGTTCTGGTCGCGCGAAGTAATGGTCACGCCGCTGATAATGCGGTGTGATGCCTCGTTGCGGATTTTTTGCAACCAGCCAATCCCGCAATCCTGTAACAGCGGATTGGCTGTGCGGTCTGACGGATCGGCATAACTGGTGCCGTTAAAGCCGATCATGATGCGGTCAAGCGACATCTGGCGCGTCATCGCCGCGCTGATCAGCGGCTGGAAATTAGGCCGGTGCGCCCAGGCATCCAACTGTGCGTATTTGATCGCATAGTCGTAATTGACCTTGCGGCACATATAATCGTAAGGCGTCATGCTGTCGTTAGGGGCGGGGTTGCGGCGCGTGGTTGTGCTGTTGTTTACGCCAGCCAACGGCCCCTTGCTGCCGATCAGGATTTTTTCACCGATCTGTTCATTCACGCCAAATATGTTGATTTGTTTCAGGAAAGCATCACTTTCCTGTGCTGCCGCTTCCAACTTTTGCTGTACGCTGGGATCGACGCTGAACCGCGCCGCCACCGCGTCCACGGTGACGCCATTCAGCGACGCTTGTCGGGACACGTACTGATCAAACAGTTTGCGAGTGTCATTTCTCATGTCTGGGTTCTCTCGTATTGAATTAGAATTCAGCCAGTTGACCGGCGTCGCCACCGCTGGCAGGCGGGCGGCGGCTGAAATTACCGTCCGTGGTTTCCAGCTTCCGTTGTAGCGCGGTCAGATCAGCGGTCAGCTTCTCGATGGCCTGTTTATTGCTGGCGCGTTCCTGCTCTGCGGTACTGAACTGGTCGCTCAAATCGGCCTGTGACTGTGCAACCACTTCAACCGCCTGATGCACCTGACTGAATCGCTCATCGTCGGTTTTCTTGCCTTTACCCAGGATGCCCATCACGCGGGAAAACCACTCTTTGCCGGAGTCGGCGCGCACCTGCTCTGCCTGCACCAAATCTGCCTCAATAGCTGCGGTAAACATGGTTGGTACAGCATCTGCCACGCTGAACCGCATAATTTCACTGCGTTTTTCAGCGGCAAATTTCAGCTTGTCAGTTCCCAGGCTGGCCGGTGTGTCAGTCATTGCCAGGCCGACCAGATACGGGCCGTTAGTCAGAGAGAATTTGGGGTGAATTTCGACGCTGGAATAAATCTTTTTCCCATCGTCGGTCATGGTTTTCATGCGGTCTGTAGGTTCAATTTCGGCAAATAATGCCGCTTCGCCTGTTAATGGCCCTTCAGCGATATCCTCGGCGGAAAGGGCCATCACATCGCCCATTGCACAAAATGTGCTGTCCGGGAATGGCGACAGATAATGCTCAATATTGACTCGGGCGCCATAAACCGCCGGGTTATATGCCGCCGCCATCGCATGAATTTGATCGCGGCTGACGCTACGGCCATCAATGGTGGTGCCGGAGGTCATGACACGGAATTTTTTACGGGTACTCGTTTTGCCTGCCATGTTTGCTTGCTCACGAATTTGTTGAGTTCCCGATGATGATGGCAGGGCGGTAGCTGTCCCCTCAACGCCTTGTTGTTGTAGGAGAAATCAGACAACCGTAGCCGCAGGAAAACACCCGCGCGCGCGGGTTAACCTCCCCATCAGTAAATGAGGGGACGGCAATGACGGTTCAGGAAGCATTCATCAGGCAGCGGGCGAGACAGCTTTACTGGCAGGGCTACCCCCCGGCGGAGATCTCGCGTCTGATGGGTATCAACCAAAATACGGTCTATGCCTGGAAAAAGCGCGACGAATGGGACGAAACGCCGCCGATTCAACGGATCACTACGTCCATTGATGCGCGACTGGTGCAACTGACCGGCAAGGAAAAAAAGACCGGCGGCGACTTTAAAGAAATCGACCTGCTGACACGTCAGTTGAAAAAGCTGGATAACGGCACTACGGCCACTCAACCGAAAAAGAAGATCCGCAAGAAACAGAATTTTTTTTCAGAGGCACAGATCGCCGCACTGCGTGAAAACATTCTTAGTTCGCTGCACTGGCATCAGCAGGGCTGGTACGACAATCATCATCACCGTAACCGGGCAATCCTTAAATCTCGTCAGATTGGAGCGACCTGGTATTTCGCCCGCGAAGCGTTATTACGGGCGCTGACTGATGAGGTGAAGTACAAGCATCAGCGCAACCAAATATTTCTGTCGGCCAGCCGTCGCCAGGCGTACCAGTTTCGCAGCTTTATTCGTTCTGCTGCGGAAGAGGTTGACGTTGAGTTGAAAGGCGGCGACATGATCCAACTTGCCAACGGTGGCGAACTTCATTTTCTCGGCACCTCAGCGGCGACGGCGCAGTCTTACACCGGCAATCTGTATTTTGATGAGTTTTTTTGGGTCGGTCGGTTCGCCAACCTCAAAAAAGTGGCGGGCGCAATGGCAACCCTGAAAGGGTTAACGCGTACCTATTTTTCTACCCCTTCGGCTGAAAGTCATGAGGCTTATCCGTTCTGGACAGGGGAAGCCTTCAACAAGGGGCGCACGCACGGAAAGCGCGTTGAATTCGATACCTCATGGAAGACGCTCAACTGCGGCCTGATGTGTCCCGACAACATTTGGCGGCAGATTGTCACGCTACAGGACGCCATCGATCACGGCTGGGATCTCACCGATATTGACGAAATCCGCCAGGAGAACAGCCCGGAGGAATACAACAATCTTTACGATTGCCAGTTTATTAAAAACGGCGAATCGGCTTTCGACTACAACATGCTGCTGACCTGCGGCGCTGATGGTTATGACGACTGGCCGGACTGGAAACCGTATGCAATGCGGCCAATGGCCGATCGCCCGGTATGGATTGGCTACGATCCCAACGGCGCCAGCGGGAAAGGTGACAGCGGCGCTATTTCAGTCAGTGCAGCGCCGTTGGTCGGCGGTGGCAAATTCCGCACCATTGAAACGTTACGTATCCGGGGCATGGAGTTTGAAGAACAGGCCAACATGATTATCGGCATGTTGTCACGCTACAACGTTCAGCACATTGGTATTGACGGCAGCGGTATTGGTGAGGCGGTTTACCAACTGGTAAAGAAAAGATTCCCGGCGGCAGTCTGCTATCAGTTCTCACCAGCCAGCAAGCGGATGCTGGTATTGAAAATGCAACAGATAGTCCGGGGCGGGCGCTGGGAGTATGACAGGGGAGAGTATGACCTGATCACGGCGTTCAGCGCTGTACGCAAGATTGTTACCCCCGGCGGGGTTATCACGTATGACACCGATCGCACGCGAGGCGTTAGCCACGGCGATCTTGCCTGGGCGACCATGCTCGCGATTATTAACGAACCGCTGGGGCAAGACGGCGGCAGCACAATGACGGTTATGGAGTATTAAATTGAGCAGACGAAAATCACCGCGTGCGCGGCGGCAAGCCGGGACGGATCTGGCCGCAGAACTACAAAAACTCCCCGGCCTGAACACGTTTACGTTTGACGGCCCCTGGCCGGTCACATCGTCCTATGACTTGCTGGACTCGATGTATTGCGCCGACAATGGCCGGTACTACGAGACGCCGATCAACTGGTACGGTCTGGCGCGACAATTCGGTCATGCCAGTTGGCACCAGTCGGCGCTGATATTCAAGCGCAATGTGCTGGCCGGTTGTTTCATCCCTCACAATTTGCTGTCTCGCCAGATGTTCTCTGCGTTTGCGCTTGACTGGCTGGTTTTCGGCAATGCCTATCTTGAATTACGTAAGAACGTGTTTGGTGGCCCGCTATCGTTACGTCACGTCCTGGCAAAGTACACCCGGCGCGGTTCCGATCTGGATACCTACTGGTTTATTCAGTCCGGGCTGGATGATTATTCTTTTAAAACCGGTGATGTTTGTCACGTTATCAATCCTGATATTCATCAGGAAATCTACGGGATGCCTGAATATCTGGCGGGGCTGCTGTCCGCCAACCTGTCGCACTCTGCCGATATGTTTCGCAAACTGTACTACGACAACGGCAGTCATGCGGGCTGCATTGTCTACGTCAACAGCGCCATTGCCGATCAGGAGAGCCTGGGCAAATTAAAAAAGACGCTGACGGATACGCGACGGGGCGGGGCATTCAAAAACATCCTGCTACATGCGCCAAATGGTGGTAAAGACTCTGTGCAGATCCTGCCGTTCAGTCAGATATCGGCAAAGGATGAATTCATTGGCGTTAAGTCGGCAACGCGTGATGACATTCTGGCTGCGCATCGCGTGCCGCCTCAACTGATGGGCGCCATTCCTGAAGGCAATGGTTCATTTGGTGATATTGAAAAGGCCGCAAAGGTATTCGCCATCAATGAACTTACCCCGGTCATGGAAGCGATGAAGTATGTAAATGAATGGCTGGGTGAGGAAGTGATCCGCTTCAACCCCTACGCGCTGCTGGATACAGACAAATAATCATCACGGCCATGCTGCCCGGCGGCGTGGCGATCAGGATAACATAGTCATGGCTGACTATTCCGGCCAACGCCCCGATAACTCCCCAAACGCTATGCATCGAGCATAGCCACAACGATCCATTTACCGCAGCCCATTATTCCCACACCAGACGCGACAGGCGGCACACTGGCGAGTTTTCACACACCTATCCGACTGACGCACCGATGCGGTGCGCACCTCCCAGCAAGCGATTTAGGAGGCATCAGACCCCCTACCTAGCCCCCAAAGCGCGCGCTTGCTCCCCCGCCTCGCCTGCGCGCTAAACATGCCTCTTTTTGTGCAATATCTCAGGGTAGGGAGAACCGCGCCAGCACTGGCGCGGGATGGGATTCGGTGATGTGAAAAAATTGTGCAAATTTGTGCAGAATTTTGCAGTAGCTTTCAGGCAAAAGAAAACCCGCCGGAGCGGGTCAGTAGCAACATCATCAAAGCGTCATTTGCTCAGGACGGCAGTGATAAAGTTCGGCCAGTTTTTCGCGGGTTTTTTTCTGCGGGCGGGAATCTTTCGCTTCCCACTGTGAAACCGCTGATTGTGTTGTACCCAGCTTTTCGGCCACATCGTATTGTGATAATCCACGATGGATGCGCCAGGCAGCAAGCAGGCTAACATCATCACGGAACATGATTTCTACCACGTCGTTAGGCACAGTTTCGTTATCGTGCTCATCAGCAACATAAGGAATGTCCTCATAGCCTGAATCGCTATCAGACAACATCTTTTCATACTCTTTGATTGGTAATACCACGAACTGTGGTTTACCGTTCACGTCATTGATAAATTGTAGTTTTGACATAATTTCATCCGGGTGTCAGTGAGTCGCGGTGTATGTCATAAGGAAACTGGCGGGTTACCCCGCCTGATAATTAGTAAGTTGTTGATGTTCTGCGCTTGACCGCCTGAACTTCACAGACAACTGGCTCACCTTTAATGATTTCAAAAATTACCCTGTAGTCTCCAATCCGTAGCCTGAATTTACCCGCCTCACCCTTCAGCGTAGTAATATCCAGTTTGACGGCGGGGAAGTTCTTCAGTTCGGCAACTTTCTCACTTATGGTGTCCTGATATCTTCGGTCTATCGTTGAACGTTGTTTCAACGCTTTCCTTGTCCAGATTACCTTTACCATCAGCTTCCTCGGTTTTTTAAAGAGCATATCCGCTTGGGATGAGATAATAATAAGATATTTATCTAATTCCATCAATGACTATCTAATCATAAATCTAATTATTTTGTGCTCTGCCATCAATTTCACACAAAGCCGTCATTACCGCCAGCCGTTCCGCTGGCGACATAGCCCGGTACTTAGCCGCCCATCTTTCCGCTTTTCGCTTGATGCGCTGCCGATCAATGTAATCTTTACCGGCATACTTCGCGCTGTAGGCCGGGTTTTCTGGATAGTTCATCCATAGTTTTTCTGTCCTGGCCCCGCCGCGCGTCATCACCTGAAATTCAATAGAGCGCCAGCCAGACAATAGCTCATCGTAAAGCGACGACGGATAGCCGGAAATCATTACGCTGTAAGGAACCTGCCGCAGAATAGCGATCAACTCCCGATGGTCATCAACAGTGTATTCATGCCGATAGCGGGTGCGGCTGGTTCTGGTCTCCAGCAGATAGGAAGGGTCTGCATAAATCAAAGTACGGCCCATTGATTCGAGGTCGTGGCTTTGCAAAAAATCAATGGCATCCTCATTCATGATTCTTAGCTGCGTATCTAGCCGATCTACAAACTCAGGGTTGAACTGGCAAAACGCCTCAACGGTATCCGGGTCAATATCAATCCCAATATTTAACCTCGCGGGCGGCTTATTCAGCATGACGGCGCCACCACCCAGATGAGTTTCAACGTACACATCATGCGGCGGCATGTTAGCGATAATTTTCTGATACGCGCCGGACGCCGCCTTGCTCCCCAAATACCCCATATTTCCCCCTTTCGGTACCACATAGCTGTTTTTATCTTTGCTGAAGTAATGTCATTTCTGTCTGTGTTCCCAGGTATGGCCAACACAACCAGCTATAACTGTGCCGCTAACTCCCGTAGCGCAGCGACGCGCCGTAATAACGCCGCCGCTTTATCCTGATTTCCCGATTCCCTGCCTTTCACTGACGCGCAGTACAGGCACCCATCAGGCCGCGCAACGTAAGACTGCCCGGAAAAGGTGATCGCAAACCCCATAGCCAGGCGCTGAATCTCTCCGCTGCTGATATACCAGCCCAACGACCGGGCGAAATCGGCAACTCTTGTGCGCCAGTCGTCCGACAGTTTGATAACCGGCTGTTTTTCATTCGCTTTAACGGGATGAGTTGTGGACGAGTGTTTGTTATGTCGCTGATCCGGTGGCTGCGATCTAAGACGGTTAAGCAATCCACGCCGTTCCGTGTCTGTCATGTGCTCAAAGTCGATGCTTTCTTGTTCAGACGTACCGTCAATCTCTCTATCGGTTGGCTCGGAAGTGTTTGTTTTTTCGTCTACCGTAGAGTTATTGACAGAACTCCAAGCGCCGCCGGTGGGCGGCGTAACGGCCAAACCACGCCCAGCGCTATCATTAGCGGCTGCGTCTGATGCCTGTTTTTTGCGGATCTTCCATTTGATAAGACGGGTGCAAATGCGGGATAGCTCGCCCAAACGCGGGGAGAAAACACCAAAGATTTTTTCTGGAGTCTCGCCGTATTCGTTTTGCTCTTGCGCATCCTCGTAGGCGATGCGCACGGTGTAACGTTCACGGGGGATCAGCACGCCGCCTTGTTTTTCAATATAAGTGGCAAAACATCCGGCATCGGCAGACGCTAACACGGCATCCATTGCGGGATCGGCAAGCTGGGCGGCACCGCGTTTAAATGTTCCGGCTTCTTTCTGCATCGCAGTAAGCTGGTTCGCCAGTCGGCGCAGTTCGCGCCATACCGTGACCGGCGGCAGGCCGAACGGTTGAAACTGGCGAATGTTATGCTGAGACGCCCACGCCATCGCAAACTTAGCCGTCTCGCGCAGGGGTTTTCCGGTTTCTCCGTCAAGCTCCCCATCGAGCGCGTAACCATCAATGTTTTTGCTGATGTATTTCGCCACGTATGCCGTAGCGCTGCCCTTTTTCGGATCGAGCTTCTTCGCTTTGAAACGGGCGCCGGTATTGCGGCCCAACTCCGCACGGTCTTCGGCAATGAAGTATTCACGCAAAATGCTGGTAATTTCTTTTCTGTCTTCTGGCGGCATAAACAGCAAAACATGCCAGTGCGGTGTAGCGTCGTGATGCGGTTCGGCCACACGAAAACCATAGGGCCGCAGGCCGCGACGGTTGAGTGCCGACATAGCCTTAGCCCAAGTTTTGCATAAGTAGCGTTGTCCCTGGCGAGGGGATGAGGTATCCCACTTGGGATTTTGATGGCCGCTCTGAATGGTGGCGTGATAGCGGGACGGGCAGGTAATAGTAAGAAAAATCCCCTCATCACTGCGCGAAATAGCAACCATTTCAACGCCCGCCATGCGTGTCATTAGCTCATGCCGACGAATAACCGGATTGCTGATGCTGGCATACACCATATTTTCCAGTGATGCGATGTTGCCATCCTCATCAACCAATTCATGAGCTTGGAAAAATGCGCGGTTTTTGCGGCGCTGCTCTTGCCACTGGTTCAGCGCGTCGATGCTGACATACGGCATACGCTTTTTATGGATCACGCCAATAGCGCGGAATTGGTTTTCCCGCCATTCACAGCGTAAACGCCACAGCTTACGCCCCCACCACTCAGGATTAGTAATGCGCAGAATGGCGGAGTAAATACGATTTCGTGATTCGCTATCGCCGATAATCACGCCCCAGCACGGCGGAGTAACCTGATGCGCCGTGCGATAAATGCGCCACAAAAAGCGCGATAAATGATGCTGGATTTCTTTGCAGTATGTGAAACAGAATTACAAAAAACATGCATTTTTTCTGTTTCACTCCTCCAGCAGTTTTCTTACATCTCCTTCCCTCATAGAAGTGCTGACCTCTTTGCCGGTATCCAGCACCAATACCGTACCGCTGTTTCCGTTGTAATTGATGCGGTAGTAATGGGTGATGCGCTCCAGACAAACTGATACCGCAGAGCCGTTAACGCCATAAGGTGGAAATTGATAAAACTTCATGAAACTATCCTCCTGATACAACCGTAAATTCATATCCCCACAAACTCTCCAGCCCGTCACGTTCGCTGTATAGCGTGATGCGGTCGATATCTTCCCAAATCATCGTGCTGCCGGTCGTGTCATCCGGATCGGGTTGGTTGGGATAGATCCACTCGGTGCCAGCGATTCGCTCCTCGCGCACCAACGTTGAACCTTTATATAGACGGATGACATACTCCGTGCTGGCCTCCGGGCCTACGTTGCCCTCGTCGTGGCTGACCAGGTTATTGCCTTGCACCACGCGGTCGCGATGCGCCCACGTCAGCGTGAATGCTACGCTGGCGATGATATACAGTGTGGCGACACCATTAATGCGAACATTACCGGGGGGGTATGGCCGCGCCTGGCGTTGATTGAGCGTCAGCGTTTGCACTGTGGCCAGTGCTGCGTCCAACGGCCCGTTGGCTGTTGTGGTCAGTAGCCGGATGCTAATGGTTTCACCCGGCAGATAATCCACGTTGTCGCTCTCCAGCCAGCCGTCATAGAACCAGATAATCGCGCCGCCATTATGTTTCTGCGGAACGGTGTCGGCGCAGGCGCGACCGACTGTGAGCGTGCCGTTGGCCGCATCGATAGCGTCAATACGCACGATCTCGTCGTCAATCAGCAACGCATCGCCCACGTCAAACATCACGCTGTCAAACGACACGCTGAACACGTCGCCCTGGCGGCCAACGTCGGCCAGCAGCAGACTAACCGGTGTCCAGTCGCCCGTTCCCCGGTCGGCATAGTCGGCGATGCCAGCACGGGACTGAATACCGTAGTTGATGGCCGTGGACGTTGGTGCGGTGGCCATGATACCCACAACGCAGGTTTCATCCGACAGTACGTTCAGATCCGCTGTACTCAGTTCGGATGCCAGGACGGTATAGGGGATTTCCATCAGCCGCTGCTGCGTCACCGGGCGCGGGATTAGTGAGGGGGGCGTCCAACTGCTTTGCGGCTGGCCACTGCTATAAGTTGACGCAGCCAGGCCGAACACATCCTGCACCACGGTGACCAGTAACGAGCCATCGTCCTGCTCTTTCATGTTGCCGACGCGCACCACCATGTTCTCTATATTCCTGTCAGCCAGCGAAATGCGAAAGACGCCCGCTGGCGTCAGTTCGCTTCCGCGCCGATCCATTATTAGCTTCAACCTGGCCAATCCCGATGCGCCTGCTTCCAGATCGCGCTGGGCGACTTGTCCAGCCAATTTATGGGTGGGGATGGCCGGATAATCTGCCGTTTTGCTGATCAGTCCAGCGGCCTGAACAGCCCCCAGATTCTGGGCGCGAACCGTCGAGTCGGTATTGGTGACCGGGTCGTGAAAGGTGACGATGATTTCATTCGGCGCATTATCCGCTGCGGAGCTATCGTCATCCTGTACGCTGAGAATACCGTTGTTATAGGTAAATAATGGCAAATCATCGACGTTATAATCGTTACGAATTAATTTGGCGGTCAATTTTCCAGTATTCAGATCCGCATATTGCACACCGCCGATATGATCGAGAATCTGCTGAATAAAATCGTCCAGATTGGACTGCCGGTTATAACGGAAACATAGCCCGAAACCTTCCTCATATAAGGTATCCGCCATCTTCTGATAGGCATCCAGATCCAAATCATCTTGCAGCGATAACCCTCGCCCCCAATCCCTGCTGATGGCTGCCTGCACAAGAATATGAGCGGGATTCATGGCGTAAATGTTTTTCAGATTATCGATGATATTCGGTACGTCCTCTGAACCTGGCACAGTAGGCTTGATCCCTTGATTGTCCAGAATCGCCAGAACAATGGCTGGCATGGAGCTGTCCCATCCTGCAGTAATATCGTCCGATTCGATTTGCGCTGTATCGTTTCGCAGGATAATCCTGGCTTTTTCCGGGTACCAGACCACGCCATTATCCCACCCCTTCAACGCACGCCGAACGCGATACTTCCAGGGTTTGGGGCTGGCGCTGTAGGCACCGACCAGCCCGCTGAACAACGTGGACACGATGCCTCGGAAACCGGGAACCAAGCCGGTCAGGAGGCTCTTGAGACGGTCTGTGGGCACCTGGTCCGCCTCACCGAAGTAGACTTCAAGCCAACCCTGCACGCCCCCCTCGCCGCTGACATCCGTGCCGCCGAACAGCGATGGTTTATTGATGTAGACCGTTGTGTTAACCGTGATCTGCTGTGCTGTTGTCGCCAGTACGATTTTTTCGTCAGCAGTGATGGCAACCAATTCATCAACCGGTCCACGCCCCAATCCTGCATGAATATCCCAACTGTATTTATAGCCGACAGTGGTTTTTTTCTTTTTACTGCCCACTAGTTATGCTCCATTACTGTTAGATTTTAGGGCGATAGCCACTGTGCGTAATGCCAGCGCATCGCCAGTCGCCAGTAGCTTGTCGCTGCTGATGCCACCGTCGCGGATAAAGGCCCGAAAATCCAGGCCGTAGCGCCGAAACCAGGTTTTGGCCCCCGGCGCGCACCCGCCGGCAATGCGGATATGATCCATCGTGACGAAGATGTCGATCACGTCCGTGCTATTCCCGGTCATTTTTTAATTGCCTCATAACGATAATTACCGTAGTCCAGCACCTGCCAGTCTTCGGTCCAGCAGTCGCCAAAAAATATGCACTGGGCTGTGCCTTCATCGGTCTGTGGAAAATCCCAGTCATCGGCTGTTGCGGCCTCCGGTTTTGTCTGGTTGTTTTTAGCCAGCGCCTGATTAATAAAATAAGACGCGACCATCACAGCCAGATAATAGAACACCTGCCAGTACGCCATCGCTATAGGTTTGCCGTCGATATAAACCGGCGAGGGAAATAACAGCTCGTTGAATACGTGCAATATCATGTCCATCAGAACACCTTGATTATTTGCCAGGGATTGACGCTAGGTAAATGATTGATGCCGCCAAAATTCAGAATATTGCCGAATTTGGCATCGCAGGTTTCAGCCGTTAAATCGCAGCCCGGATAAGCGGTAACAGCCTGGCCGACAGTCAGTCCGGTCGAACCGCCGAATAAATTGATGGCGTTGCCGCTGTGGACGCGGGCGCCGCGCGTTTCCGTCACACCGTCGGCGGTAAATTCGATATAACCGCCGCTGAAATAGCCCTCCGGTACACCGGCCGGGATATTGACCGTGATGCCGTCGCCATTCGTCGCCGTAACGGTCAACGCCACAGCGTAATCGGCGGATTTGAGACGGCAATTGTGGTCGTACAGCGCATACGGGCAGCCGCGCCCCCAGGTCAGACGCACGCCAGTGCGACCGAAGGTGGCCGCCAGGCTGACGGCGAACAGTTTTGCTACGCCTGCATCGCTGCGCTGGCGGTTGGTGAGCGTACCGACCCAGCGGGTTTTGACCTCAACGTCGGCGTCACCGTAGTGCAGTTCATGGATTTTCAACCGTACCGCACGGGACGGCGGAACGCCGTCATACAGCTCGGCGACCGGGTTATCAGCTGGCAGCGTGACGGTCATATCATCATCGTCGGTTCCTGATGCGATGCCGCCGTCGCTGATGGCAATCGGTTCCCAGGTCTGACTGCCTGCGGTTACCGCACGGTCGGCATTGGTGTAGCGATAATAACGCGTTCCGCCGCGAATAAACTCATACAGCCGCACCGGCTGACCGCTGGCGGTCGAATATTCGTAATCACTCCAGCTCATCGCGTACTCCTTCAAACGTGAGTGACAGTGCCGCAACGCCGTCGGCGTCGGTTTTGTGCTCCCAGGCCGCACTGTCGCTGGACAGATGGCACAGTGTCAGCCAGGAGATTTTCAAAATTTGTGTGCGGGAGATGTTCAGCGCGGCATCGATGACCAGCCGCTCGGTATCATCATCCAGGATGGCGCTGGCGGTGATGCGGGTATAGTAAACGCCAGTCGTGGTTTCGATACGAATGTCCTGCCGGCCCGGCAGCGCTCCCCCGGAATCTGTAAACCCGATGGACTCGATATCGAGGGTTTGGTTGGCGATATCGGCCACGGCAATCATGTCCGTGGCCTGGCTGCCGACCCACACCGGCCGCTGGCGGCCGCGCAGCCAATACAGCAGGCAGCGCAGCTGACGCTGCCTTTCGCGGCCAACAGCCAACCAGGCGTGCGACTGGACGATGAACGGCCGTTCGGCCGTGTCGAGCCGGTACGGAATGCCGATGTCGTTGTCCAGTTCGGCCAACAGCCGGGAATATTCCGCCGTCAAATCCTCAGACCAGTCAGAGCCAGGCTCGATGACAGGAAAACCACGATGCAGCGTCAGGCCGTGCTCGTCGCTGTGGGCGTTGTGTTCTGTGATAAGAAAGCGCATCTGCGCCGTAATGACGCCATCATTTTTGCGCATCAGCCGGGGCTGGTCGGTGATGACAGCGCTGCGTAGCGGATAGACAAGTGTGCTGGCAGGCCAGTCGTTTTGCGTTACGCGAGACAGCGTCAGTGCCTCAGCTTCGACGCCAGCAATCTCGACGGTTTCGCGCGCGGCCGTCACCGCCGTGGACGCGCAAATCAGCGCCATACCGCCTGCAACAAAATCCCGGCCGGCCGTCGCCAGCGGCACAGTATCGCTGCCTGCAGGCAGCACAGCGGGCAATCGGGCCTGGTCGGGGTAGATCGGCAGCGCCCAACTGCGCGAACCATAGTTGAACAACTGCTGTTCGAATCGCCGGCGTGCGGCGGCATCGGCAATAATTTTGAATTCGAAGGTACGGCGCGGCGACAGGCGACGGGCAACACGCTGCGCGGCGCCGGTCTGGGAGCGATGAACATCCGTTTTCCATTCCAGGTTTTCCGTGATGCCATCACTCCAGTCAGGAGCCAGTAGCCAACTGACGGTGCGCGACCCGGTCAACGTAAACGTTACGGGGTCCATGCCGGCGAACTGCCAGGTCACGGTGCAGTTGATGGCGCTGGGACCGTCCATCGATATTGTCAGTTGCCACTCATGGATGGCGAGCCGGTTGAACTCGCGAGGAGTGACGGGACCGGAGAGTGCGATCCCCTCGTCGCCGCTGATGGCCATGCTCAACAATGTCTGCGCCGATAAATACGCGTTCCACACTTTGACTGTGACGGTCTGCTCTGAACTGATGGCGCCCAGGGATTGGGTGGTAGGGATAATCGCAATACGGTTGTAAAAACTATCAATCCAACTGGCACTGAGATAACCGGCGCGGGAATGTATGGCAATCGATTTTTCGGTACGCTGCAGTGTGCCGCTTGTCATCACTGTTGGCTCTGCCAGCAGGATACTGCCCTGGCGGGTTAGCAGATTATCGATATTGGCGCTGTGCGGCGGCCTGATGCGATAGCTGCTTGCAACAATATGGACGCTGGTCATGGGGTGATCCGGTAGGCGTAGCCGAGAACATGACTGTTTTCACCAACTATCCTGCCATCAGCCATGTATTTTATCGGCGGAACAATCATCCAGGTTTCGCCGTTTAACTCAAGCTGTCCACGTGATGTGATCCCCATCATTCGGCAGACAGCAATATCTGGCACGATACCTAGCCGACGCCATAGACCGTCGGCACCAATAACCATAATGGCATTGGGTACTGGTGCAATCACCGCACCCAGTTGACTTTGGCTGGTGGCCACTGCCATTGTATCGGGATGACGCCGACTGTAAGTCCCGGAATTATATAACACAGAACCACCCAGCCCGATTGCTCCAATGCCTGCAAGGGTAGCGCCAAACAAAAACCAGTAAGGAGAGGAACCACTATCACCCAACGCATCTGCCCGTACAGCCGATGAGAAATTGTCGCCGTACACTGTTCTGTCACAAAATGGGTAGGTATTGTAGTCAGGATTGCTATCAACACCGGAATTGCCAAAAGGGTTATACGCGGTGCCATAAGTATATTGTCCACCAGTATAATTCCCCTCACGGTTTAGCGTGCCAATACCAAAATGGCGAAAACTGGCAGCGGTAATTTGTACGATAACGTGTAAATATTGCGCTGTGCCGAAAAAATCGTAACTGATAAACGGCCCCGCCCCCCGAACCAGTTCTGTCGTGCCTGCGCCACGATAGTTGGCGAACCAACTACTTGTGCTGCCATGATTGGTATAGCTACTACCTGGCTGGGCTGTCCAGGCCAGCGCATTGTCAAAACCAGTATTTCCCAAAATGAACAGCGCATATTTATATGATGAGCTTGGCCTAGTAACCCCAAACGACCAATATCCATCGGCATTGTGTAGATATAGTTCTGGAGATGTTCCCGACACGAATTTATCAACCGTCCAACCGAGCGTACTTGCAAATATGCTCAGTTTTTCCAACAGATCTGAAACGTCGTTAGCGGTGCCGGTTTGGTAGCCCATAAATCCCCCTGTTATGCCAGCTCGACGGCAAAATAATCGAGTGTGCTGGTACGAAACGCATTACGCGAAATGACAAACTGCTGATCATCAGCAGTATTAATGATGTCCTCCGCCGCTACACCTACTCCCGGTAACCAGCAAACGCCGTCCAATGCACCAAAATAATTGGTTCCAGCCACCTCCAGTGCCCGAAACTCCACTGACCATAGCGGATAGTTATCACCCGGAGAGGCAGTCAGTGCCGTTAACACTTCACCGGCGTTACTGGCGTAGGAATAACGAGGCGCACCGCGCGGGGTGAGGTAGCGAGATTGACCGTCTGTGGTATAGCTGGTCGCGGCAGCGCCATAAAAATCACGCCATCCCTGGTCGGGATACATCAACCAGCAGTTTTGGGTGCGTGGGTCGACAATACTGCTGTTGTAATCAGTAGTTAGCGAATAACGACTCAGCGTATTATCAGTGCTGCCAGCAATCACCAGCGGATAAGGGTATTCCAGCGGGGTAACGGTCGGCAGCATAAACCCGCAGTAAGCGGAACTAAAAATAGCGTTCGTCAGCCGGGTGAGGACAATAAACCGCCGACCGTTGGCGATAAACCAGTATTTAAATGTTAGGTTTTCGCAGCAACACCCGACACGCGGCGAGCCGTTAACCATGCCACTCCAGATGTTTTCAGCATCGCTGAATGCCTCGGGATTGAAATACGTCCCCCCGGCAAAATAAATATTGTAAATATCGGAGCCGATGCTGTTGTTTGACCGTGCCCCGATATAAATCTGATCCGCGCCAGCAGAACCCGGCGCCACCCATGCGTAGGCCAACCGCTCAACCGTGGTTGATGTAGCGGCAATGGTGTCGGCGTAGATTTGCGTCCAATTCTCACCACTGGCCACCAGTTCGGCGTTGGATGTCAGAAAGGCATCCAGCTTTTGCAGTAGTTCGCGCTCGTTGGCGGCGGTGCCAGTTTCCCAAGCCATTAGCCTAACTCCTGTTTCAGTGTGGATTTATTGGCGCGGATAAAGGTCATCATGGCGCGCTGCCCGGCGACGCTCTGCGCGCCTTTGGTGAACACGTCGGCGGCGTCCAATACCAGGGTTTGCTGGATGACGGGAGCGGCGGCATTACCGCCAGCGCTGCGTTCAGGCAGTTCGGACAACATATTCGGGTTACTAGCGCGCGGAGCCGGAAACCCAGCCAGACCACCCGTCGCATGGCGTACCCGCGTCCAGTCGTGCAATGCTGACATACCGCGTTTGTTAAAGTCGTGGAGAAATGGCAGTGCTCCGGGCTGACTGGTAACCGCTGCGCGTGTCACGAACTCCTCGTTTGACAGCCAGGCTGCGATGGAGTCACTGGTGCTAGTTCCGGGACCGGTTACAAGGCCGCCGCCGGCAGCGGCAACGGCGGCTGCACCGGCGCTGGCCATTCCTGACGCGGCACTACCAGCGCTTGCGGCGGAAATCGCTGCTGACAAGGTGGCCGCACCCGCAGCAAACGCGCCGGCCAGTGAACCCGTTAAGGTTGCAGCCCCAGCCGTTATTGCAGTAGTGACCCCCGCGCCAAACGAAGCTGAACCAGCCGTACTGGCTGCTCCAATCGCTGTTGACATGGTTGTAGCACCAGCAGTAGTGGCAGTGGTAATAGCCGTTGACATGGCCGTAGCTTCAGCGGCACCAGATGCAGCATCTGTACTCGCGCCAAAGACGCTGCCATACAATGAGCTGGCTCCATCCATAATGGCGGTGGCCAACTTTTGCGATGCAATTTGCGACAAAGCATTGACGACAGACTGTGCCAGATTCAATACAGCATCACTCAGATTCATTGCTCCAGTGGACAATCCCTGGAGACTGCTCTGAATACCGCCTTGCAGGCCGTCTTTAAATGCCAGCGCTAGCGCATTAGCGGTTTCCTGCAGTTTTCCCATTTCCGCGTCGAGTTGAGCCAACAGCGCGCGGACACTCTCTCCCGCCTCACCGGGGATATTAGACATTTCACGTAGTGTCGGCAGGTAACCCTGGATTTTATTTGCGACATCTTTATGCAGTTGAACCAACCGCTCCCGACCATCAAGCTCAGTTAGTAATCCACCTTGAACCTGAGCCTGGACAGTTGTTTCCTGCTGGCTGCGCCAAGTAAACAAATCTGAAATCTGCTTTTTCAGCGCATCAACCCGAACCTGTGCTTCTTGCAGCGGTAGAAGCTTATCGAGCCAATTCACTCCCTCAGTGTTGCCGCTGGCGGTGAATTCGTCACGCAGTTGCTGATACTGGTTACTCACCGCCAACAGGCTGGCTCCGGCGCTATCTCCCGATGCACGCATGTATTCCATTTGCAATTGCAGGTTTTTGTCCTGAAATTCGCGGGCATTCAGCGCGGCGTGCGCCGCTTCAGCCAGTTTGCGTTGCTCCGCCGTCAGGCTGCGGGTGGCAATTTCTTGGGCGCGAATGGCGGCGGTGCCTTGTGTCTGTTTGGCGGCCTGTTCGACCAACGAGTCGACGAATCGCTGGTTCTCGGCGGCAGAGCGTTTTGTTTCGGCGGCGGCTTCGCGGGCCGACTTGATTTGCGCGTCCTGCGCATCGGCCTGACGCGCCAGCGCGCGGGCTTCTTCCTGCCGTTCGGCGGTTGCATTCTTCAACGAACCAGAGCGGATCTCTGCTTCGACTTTTTCCAGTTGCGTTAACGCGGTTTTCTGCTGAATGGTCTGACGTAACGTATCGTTGTACTGACGGGCTTTTTGGTCCGATGCGTCCAGTGCGGCAACGTCGATATCCCACTGACCGCCGGAGAAGTTGATACCGTCTTCAGAAGCGACGCCACGGCTGCGCAGCGTATCGCGGCCGCTTTCGGTCTTCCACAATGTTTCATAACGCTTGCGGGTCTCTTCAATCGCATCAGCTTCTTTATCGAGTTCAGTTCGATTATTGGCCCAGATTTTTTCCAGTTCGCGGGACGCGGCAATCGCTCTTTTTTCTGTTTTCTGGCGTTCGGATTCAGCCTTTGCCGCCGCTTTTATCGCCGCTTCTTCTTTTTCTAATGCAGCTAACTCCTCCTTGTCTGCTTTAACCTGCTGTTGGTAGACGGTGCCGCGTAAAGCAATATCAACGTCATTACCCGCTTCAGATAAACGCTGACGTAACTCGATAATCCTTTTTGCGCGGGATTCGCTTTCTGAGTCCAATCCGAACGCGCTTGCTGCGGAGCCTTTTGCGGCGGCGATAGCGTCATTCATCGCGCCCTTGATGTTTTTCCATCCGAGTGCAACCCAATTCAGCTCTGACTCCAACTGCGTCAGGCGCGTTATCGCTGCCTGCTTATAAATTTCCGACGCAACATCAATGGCTTCTTCCGTTCGTCCTTGCTCTTCCAATGCCCGGATACGCTGATAAGTGGCTGTATCCAGCCAGTGGTACTTCTCACTGCTGCTGACGGCCCAGTCGCTGACGCTGTCGGTCATCTTCATAAACTCGTTGATTATCTGGTCGGCGGACTGCCCGGTAAGCTGTGCCATTGCCGATGCCGCCTGCGATACGCCATCTATCGTCTCTGACGTAAATTTTCCGCTGCTGACCAGACCAGCAAGAATATCCCGCACCTGCGAGTAATTGCTGCTGAGTTTCCCACCGCTCTGCGCCATCTGCTCCAATTGGCCAGCCGTTACTCCGGCGTGATTTCCGGTCTGGACAATAGCGCGGTTAAATGCATCCTGGTCATTCATTACGCTGATAACCGCGATACCAACGGCAGCAATTGCCGCAACCATACCGCCCATTGCCAGGCGTGCGGGTGTAATCAGACTGGTGAGCGCTTTGAAGGTGTTGCCGATACCGCCGAACGAGTCCTTGATCTGCCCGCCTTGCTGGATGGCCACCATCCACACCGGCATTCCTGATGCCAGCGATGTAACGACATCGGTAATCTGCATCGGCAGGTAACGCATCGCCTGGGCGTATTGTTTGGCACTGAGACCGCCTTGACTCATTACCGCCGATGTATCGGTCAGACGTTGAATAAATGGAGTTGCTTCTGCCGCAACGCCGAGCTGCGCCGCTTTGTATTGCAACAGTTCGGCCGTGGTCATGCTCATCGTTTCGGCTTGCTCGCGCAGCCGGGCGATAAACGCCTCTTTTGTCGCTTTTGCCTGAGCTTCGACCTGAGCGGCTTCACGCGCCGCCTGTGCCGATTCCCGCGCAGCCTGAGCCTCCCGTCGTCCCGCCTCGCTGGCCGCGTAGGCGGCGGCCTCGACCTGGCCGCGCATATCATTCAGACGTGCAGCGTAGAGATCAAAGTCGTCACCGCCGATTAAGCCTGCGGCATTAAATTCACCGAGCTGGCGCTCCATGTTGTCCAGGCGCTCATACGCACCGACAACCGGATCGATGCGCCCCAGCAGTGCTGCCAATGCGGCCTGCTGAGCGGACAAATCACGGGTCACCTCGCTGACGGATGCGCTGAGCGTACTGGATGAACTGCTGGCGCGGGATACTGCCTGTTGATAATCGGCTACCGCGCTGGATGTCTGCCGGGCGGCATTCGCCGCCGCATCCTGCGCGTTAACCATCTCCGACCAATGTTTATTACCGGCATCGACCGCGCTACTGGTCTGCTCAATATCTCCGGTCAGCGTTTCAAGCGCCCGTTTGGCCTCATTGACATCCGCAGTGATACGCAGCGCCAGTTTCAAATCATTATTTGTCGCCATCGCGGATACCCATCATCAACGGAATGCTTTGGTTAATGCGTCAATACGTTTTTTCGCCGTTTTCCCGCCGGTATAGGCTGCGCCGACGTCCAAAATCCGCTCGACACTGTCCCGATCCTGCAAGCGCAGCGCCTCACGGTAATAAAGCATCAACTGGCGCCGGGTGTAGTAGCGGAGTCGCTCTGCATTATGTCCGGCCCGGACGAGGGTGGCGAAGAGAGTGGCGAATCCCACTGTTGCCGTTTTTCTCTGGCGGCCTGCACTGTTATCCGGCGCACGGCAGCGGTCATAAAAAAATGCCGGTTGACCACCCACCACCAGTCAAGCAGGATTGCGCCGTCCGTGGCGGATAGTTTTTCCGCCCAGCTTGCCGGTTTATCAACGGCACGCGCGGCCAGCAGCGGAACGATAGCCACCTGGCGAGCCAGAATGGCCTCGACATCCTCATAAAACAGCGGACCATCCTGCATCACTGCCGCCAACGCCTGCGTCAGCGCGGCGATCGGTTCATGCATTTCCAACGAGTCAACCAGGTTATATTCCCGCACGGTCAGCTTTTCACCAGCAATGTTAATCGTTCGATCGGGATTCAGAATTTCCAGATCGGCGGCAGCGGTTTCCTCCGGCGGAACAATTTTCTTCGCCATTATTCAGCTACCTTCTGAACGTAAGAGCCGAAATAACCCAGTTCGCTATCGCTACCCTGCGTGGTATCCGCCAGCACGTTGCCGGTCAGCGGCAGTTCGCCATAGCCTTCGTTGTGCAACAGCGACAGGCTGGATACCGGCTGAAATTTGACGCGGTAGAGCTGCACGATGACCCGTTCATCATTTTCGGTATTGATGCCGTCCAGCAGCAGCCAGCGCTCCGGCGGCGTGGTGGTAAACAGTCCCAACTGTTCGGTCGGGGCGTAGCTGTAGGCCGCTGTGGCCGTCAGCGCGCTTTCGCTCAGCAGTTCGATGATGCCGGCCGTGGCGGAATCCACACGGTAATCCGTTCCAGGCACCAGTGCGGTCGAGCCATCCGACGCGGTAAGGAGCACATCGCTGACAAAGGGATTGTCAAGGCGGACACGATCGCCAACGATTAACCCAGGCGGCAGGGCTTCACCGCTGATGGTTCCCGCCTCAACTCTGAATACCTGGCCGTACAGCGCCAGCGCCAGATTCTCCAGACTCCAGTCTTTGAGCGTCAGCGAGATGGTGCCGGTTTTGCCCAGCGACAGCGAGCCGATTTCCAGGCGCTGGCCGGTATAAGAATCAGTTTGCGACGCGCTTTCGGCTTCCATCTCAACATCGCAGACGTCGGCCTGACCAACGAACCGCAGCGCCCCCGGTTTTGCCTTCGCCGTGCTGGTAATACGCGGCGCCAGATTGATCGGCCCCTGTAGGCTCATTAATGACATGACTATTCTCCGGTGTGGTTCGCGGCGGTCGCATCAGCGGCCTGCGCGGTTTCAGTTTCGGCCGCCGTTACGTCGGCAACGGCCGTGGTTTTCTTGCTGCGCGTAGTGGCTGTCGGTTCGGCCACGCCGAGACCGATCAGCCAATCAGCCACCGGTTGCGACACCGATAGCGTCTCATCCGGTTCGCGCCATTGGCCGGCATGCTTGTGCCGGCTGTTCAGTTTCACGTCAGGCATTGCCCCCTCCAATGAAATGCTGACAGCTGTATGTGTCCATCCACGCCAGCACGCCGTTGACAAATCCCAGCGTTTCGCCGCCGGTCCACTTAATGGGGCGTCCGCCGCGCAGGCCGGCCACCGACCAGCCGATCAACTGGTCGCGGATACCGCCCGCTACCGGCTGCAACGCCAGCCTGGCATTATCGATATTGGTGACGACGCTCGACTGGGCGCGCACGACCGAGACCACGCCGAATACCGCCGTAACGGACTGCCGGGCGTCGGCCGGGGCATCGTTGGGCGACTCGCGCCCCAGCAGGACATAGGCCGCCGGCGTGGTAGCGTTGGCCAAATCGGTCAGTTTGCTGTATTCCGCCATGCTGCCGACCAGGCGCAACAGCTTGTCCGCGCCGACAAACTGATTCAGCCGTTCAATCACCGGCGTCACATCAAACGGCGCGCTGCTCATTTACCAAAATCCCGCAGCGAGTGCATATCAAAGGTCCGTCCGGGGCCGGTTACCTGCGGTACGCCGCCTGCGGGCGGCAACGGATCTTCAATCCCGAGCGAATATTTGCCTGCCGCCACTTTTTCCAGGTACGCCATCGCCTCTTTGTAATCCCGTATCACCGGATCGGTTTTCTCATCGCCGACGCGGTTGCGATTGAGCTGATAGCGGACGATGGCCCGCGCCCAGCGGGTCAGCAGCGGCGGCACCGCAGCCAGCGGCAGCCGGTGGCCGCGCTGGCGCAGGAAGCCGTCAATCAGTCCCTGGGTGTCGGTGATGACCTCATCAATACGCCCCAGCGTCACATTGGCCTGCACCAATTCGTCAGCCGTCCAATCCGCCGTGTCGCCGCGGGCGATAACCACGGCCAGCAGTGACGGCGGCACCGGCACTTCGCCGTCCTGTGCGGTGCATTGCGCCAGTTCGGCGGTGCCGGGGTGTTCGGCCAGATCGGCGTGGGTGATGTAGCGGGTCGTGTTCATCGCTTACCTCAAAACGTCGCGGGCTTGGCTACCGCGCGGGTAGCGGCCATAAACCCTTGTTGCAACTGCTCGCGGGCGATACGCAGCCAGGTCTGATCGATGGCCGGATTGTCGGCCAGACCGTCCAGGTAGTCGCCCACAATGGTCCGCAAATCGATAATCTCTTCCATCACCGCCAGTTCGGCATCCGTAAGCTGACGGTGAGAGGGTTGCGCGTTAATCACGGCCATCGTTATGCGGCCACCGCGTTCTGGAACAGATAGCCGACGTCTTTGGCGACGACCAACTCCTTGACGGATTCGCCGACGCGAACACGCTGGCCGCCGCGCAAACCGATATCAGGGTCGGCAATGGCGCCTGACACGCGGCCGCCGAACTGCGCCGTAATCCCCCATGTCACCCGACCCTGAGTATTGGCCAGACGATCGCGGTAGATAAACGAGGCATGGTTACCCCAGGCGCGAACCAGCGACGCCGCTTTGCCGGGTTTGGCGGTATTAACCCAACTGGAGCCGACATAGATGCTCTCCAACTCCAGCAAATCAGCCAGAAATGCCAGCGGCACCATGCCATCGGAGCCGGTCGTGCCGTTGTATGCCCGGACGATGGTGGGATGGCGGCGCAGCGCGGTGGCCACCTTGCGCCCCAGGATGGCGATATTTGGCCGTGCGATCAGCGTATCGAGCGCATCGGTAATCACGTTGATAGGATTGGCGTCCGCGTGGCTCCATTGCGCAGTACCGGCAAGCTGGGTGCGGTTGGTCGCGTTATAGCTGTCGGCACCGAACACCAGATTGGCGGCGCGAACTTCGCGATCCAGCAGGATGAGATCGGTAGTGGCTTCTGTTGCGTGACCGAGCGGATCGAAATTTTTCGGCGCGTTATCGATATCGTCCTGCGGCACCGGCGCATCAAGGCCGTAATCGCTGGTCGAGTCGGTTTCTTCTTCGGCTGAAAACTCCACCTGGTTCGGCGCGGATTTGCGTCCCACACGCGTGTTTGGCACGGAGAAACGCTCACCGAGCGCGAATTTCAGCCATTTGAACGACTTCAATCCCACCGGCACGCGCGGCAGCACCTCGTCGGCAATTAGCGACGGGTTGCGGTAAGCAATAGTGATACCGGTTAACACCGGATCGACGGGAAACGGAAAATTAGCAGCCATTGTGTTGCTCTCCAGTTATGAATAGGTGCCGGCGCCCGTCCCGGCATTCAATGGGCCTCTCGCGGCGTTATTGGGATCTGTCAGGCGCCCGCCGCCGGCAGTTGTCCGGGGGCAATCCACACCGAACCGATTTCATCCGCCGCCCCCGTCACCTCGGCGTAACCGATAAAGTAGTCGCCGGCGGCGGCCGTCACGGCTTTGCCATCAGCATCGGCAGTCAGTCGATCACCCAGCGCCACATCGCCGCCATAGGTCACCGGCGCCAGGCCGGAGCGGATCACGTCGAACGTGTCGCCGGGAGCGGCATCGACGTCAGTGCTGACGCCGATAATCAGCGCGGAGCCATCGGTTGCCTGCCCGGCCAGACCATCACTGGCGCCGTTGATAATCAAACGGCGCGCGATGACGGTGGTGGACGACTGGCGGGCGGTGATCAGTCCTGGAATATTCATTTCTGGTTCCCCTTGATGTGATGGACGGCTGCCGTGATAGAGATGGTGCGTCCCAGTTTCTGCTGCTCCGCCTGATACGCTTGGGCAGCGGCGGCGATGGATTCAGCGTCGGCGAAATCCACGGCTCCTTCACCTTCCGGCGGCGTTTTCTCGCTGAAATCCAGCAGCGTCGGTTTGTCGCCCAGAATTTCCCGCAGCAGGGTTTCCGGGGTTTTGCTGACCGTGGCGTTGCCGTCGGCAAACGAGATCGGTTCGGCGGACAGATTGACCAGCACTTCGACGACCGCGTTTTTCTGACGCGGCAGAATGCGGCCGTCTTTCGCCAGCCCGTCGGCAAATGAAACGATATCGGCGCGTCGTTGTTCGGCCGCCGCTTTCTGTTGCGCTAGCTCCTGCGCCTGAATACGCGCCTCGCGTTCAACCAGCGACGCTTCACGCGCCGCGAGATCAGCGGCTGGATTAAGGTTTGGGTTTTCTTTTGACACATTGGTCTCCTCGGCATACGCCAGTGGTGATATCTGAGGCTCGGATGCCCGCGCGGCGGCTTCTTCAATGGATTTAAGGCGCCACTGCGGCAGGATCTGATCGGCACGCTCCGCGCCCTCTTTTTCGACCAGAT
Source organism: Brenneria alni (assembly GCF_003666245.1). Classification (GTDB taxonomy): domain Bacteria; phylum Pseudomonadota; class Gammaproteobacteria; order Enterobacterales; family Enterobacteriaceae; genus Brenneria; species Brenneria alni. The sequence continues at coordinate 23,671 of NZ_MJLZ01000020.1, read as the reverse complement.
AGTCGCGCAAGCTGCGAAACATATCGGTCAGCAGTTCAGTCTCCCAGGGAATAGCGAACTCCAGCGGGGCATTCTCGCCGCCGGCTTCGGAGAATTGCACATCGGGCAACCCTTTTACCGCCGGCGGTACGGCGCCAAGAAAACCGACGTGACGCGGATAGTAATGGCCGGGTTTGGGATTACCGGGCGAATCCGGCAGATAGATGGAAAGCGAGCGTTTTTTCCAAAATCCTTTGTTAAACGCTTCGGCAAATTCCGGCACAACCTGTTTCGGTTCGGTGTAAACCAGATCGTCTCGCACCTCGAACCGGCCCGCCCAGCCATAGGCCGGCGCCGTCAGTTTGGGGTGACCGATAACAAACGGCGCCTCGGCAAGCGCTGGGTCGTAGCTGCTGGCCAGGTCGAGACAATCCTCGATCGTGAACGTTACGGTACGTCCGTCCATCGCGGTATGCGTGCCGGGCATGAAAACCGGTAGTGTGGCTGTGGATTGCTGGGGCATTTATCATCGTCCGTCACTCAATAATGCGGCCATGATGCTGCTATCGCGCGGCGGGGTAATCTGCCCTCGGGCAAATAATGCAACGTGATGGAATGACGGGGGAACGTGGCAGGGGCGGGTTAAACCCGGCGGGAGCGTTATTAAAAGCTATTATAATAATCCTGACGCCGCGCGCCGGGGTCATCGCACATCAGAAACGCCTGAACGCCGCTACGGCCGTTTTACGGCGCTCCCGACTTTAACGCCTTTTGCAGATGATCCGACGCGATGTCGACCAGCGTTTTGCCGTCGCTGTCGGAGACCCCCAGCCACGGCCGAGCCGGGATGGTCACCTGTTTAACCGGACGACCGCCTACGTTGAGCGCGCCGGCGGTTTTCGGTTTGATGGTGCCGCCGAAATGATGGATCGCTCCGTAGGGCCGGTCGGTGCCGAACAGCAGCTCGCCGGCGCGAATTTGCCAGCGCAGCGTATTGCCCAGATAGCCGTCCAGCGTCAGCACCTTATCGGCGTTACGCTTTTTCTCCGCTTTGTACCACGGCTGTAGCGGCGCCCAGGGTACGCCGTCCGGCGACATCTGATCAGCAAATCGTTTTTTGTGAATATCCAGCAGTTCCTCGCCCATCTCGGCCAGCATGGGCGTCGGATCGGCCAGTTGGCCCTCCATTTTCAGCAGGCTGTCGAGCGCCTGCTGAGCCGCAAAAACAATCGTGACGCCGGCCATAATCTATCCTATTATTTAATCAATGCGCGGGCAGCCCCCGCCAGGGCCTCCAATCCCACGCGCAGCGGTAACCCGGCTGTGGCGGTGGTCGGGTTACGCTTTTTCATCTCGCCGATATGTTCGTACACCGATCCGTAACCCATCAAGATAATCCGCGTCATCAGGCGCGAATGTTGTTACGCCCGTCCAACCATCAGCGCCGACGTCAAAGACCGCCAATGCGGGCGTTGTTGTATCGTCGATATCAAACCGGGCGATATAGCGGCGTCGGACAATGGCAGCGTTGCGTGCCGCCATCCATTCGATACGCGTCCAGACTTCATCAGGTTCTCGGATAGCATCGGCCAGTAGTAATAAAAACCGTTCGCGGCCGCGTTTGCTGATTTTGAGCGCCCCGGTTTTGCGTACGGTAAACAGCGCCGAGCCAACCACCAGCGGCTCTCCGACCACGTCGCGGTATATCGCCGGCTGCTCCAGCGTGGCGCCGAACTCGCCCAGGAACGCGGCAGCGTACTCCCGATCGGTTAGCCCGGCAGACAGCAGCCGCTCGGCGCTGGCCGGGCGCGGCGTGGGTAGCGCATCCGATGGCGTCCGGCTGGGAACGCCCGGCGCGCCGGCACTGCTCATACTGGCCGGATTGTCGCTCAGCGGGTCATCATTGCGGGGCGGCGGCGTCTGGCCGTCCAGCCTTGAGCGCCCCGGCGTATGCTCGAACGACGGATCGATACCCTGCGGCACCCGCACGGTGTAGGAGCCGTTGATGCTGCGCTGGCCGATCGTCCGATCTTCCCAGACGATTTCCGGCGCGGTATCGACGCTGCGCCCATTGCGTTTCATCCACGATTCGGAGCGGCCGCGCACAGTACACTGACAGCCCCAGCCGTTGGGCGGGAAATGCGTTGTCCACCAGGGATCGTCCCAGCGCAGGATCATGCTGTCCCACGCCAGGTGCAGCTCGCGGGGATGCTCGACGGCGTCGCTGTGAACGTATTCCCAGTACGGCATGGTCTCGCGGTGTTCCATCAACTGAGCGAAGCGTCCGCCCTGATAGCTGCCGCGCAGATTGGTGTCGTAGATCACCCGCGTGCGCCAGCCGAACCCGCCGTTATAGCTCCAGCCGTGTTTCTCAACGATGGACGAAAAGTCCTGGCGAAAATCCGCCAGCGTGCGCCCCTCGGCAATGAAACGGTCTACCGCCTGTTGAAAATCGCTCACCAGGTCGTTGCGGTTGGCGCCGGCCACCACAAATGCCCAGTCGTGCTCGGCATTGTAGATATCCGTCCAGCCGGTAGTCGGCAGCGCCAGTTTGCGGCGGAAAAACGCAATCTGCTCGGAGAACGGCAGGGTGCCGTAGCTGGCGTTAGTCGTCGCCATCCGCCGCCTCCTCGACGATATCGCTGCGACCCGCCAGGTGCGCGGCCGACAACGCCTGCGCCAGCGCGGCGGCGTAATCGTCCAGCGACATGTTAGGCAGCAACGTCACCAGTTCGTCGCGCAGCTGCTCCAGCGATTCCACGCTATCGACCAATTCGCGGATCTGGTTTATCCAGGTATCGGTGGCGGGTTGCAATTCGGTGTTCAACCGCTGCGCCATCAGCGCGGGCGCGTCCGGCTCGGTGCTTGATTCGGCCAATTGCACCGGGGCGGCAGGCTCGGCTGGCTGACGCGGTGTCTCGACCGGTTTGGGCTCCCATTCGCCGCCGTAGGTTTCAATCACGCTGGCCAGCGTCGGCCGGTAGCCTGTCGTTTCGGTAATGTTTTTGTCGCGTTCGGCGCGTTTGGCCAAATCTTCCTGTTCGTCAAATACCCGATAGACGCGCGGCACGGCGGCGCCGGGAAAATTCAGCTCGGTCAACCAGGCGCCCGGCCCACGGTTCCAGCTTTCGCAGATCACATCGGCGTCGGATTTGGCGATGGATTTCAGGATATCGGCCTGGAGAGACTCATCGCCGCCGATCCCTTTGCTGGCGCCGCCGGAACTGGATATTTGCCCAACGGTGACGCGGCGAATGGCCTCATTCATCGCGTTGTACAGCGATTGATAATCCGCCGTGCCGGAGCGGGCGGCGGACAGCAATTCGACCAGCATTTTTTCCGGCATGATCACACCGCTATCCGCAGCGATGGCGCGCGTCAGTTCCAGCAGTTTGCGCCGTTGCTCTTCTGTAGCGCCTTCCGGGTGTTTACCCACCACTGTTGGCATGGCGAATTTATCCAGAAAGATCATCCAGAATTTTAGGCCGTTGCGTTTAAAAAACGTCGGCCAGTACAGCCAGTGCGCCAGTCCCAGACCATAGGGTTCATCGTCGTGGTCGGCGCCGGTGCAGAAATGCCAGAAATACGGCGGCGGACAGGGTTCGCCGGCAAACATATTGCCGGGCGTCAGCAGCCGCAGTTCGCCTCCAGGAGAGAAGCGAAAACGCCGGCGGTCGCGCACCCGAATATCATCCACCCACAATAAGTTAGCGCGGGTGCCGTAGATCAGTTCAGCGGGGGCGTATCCGTAGAACACGCCGTAATGCATCAGTCGCGTGACGCGATCCCAACCGACCGCATCAATCTGTTCACGCATCGCTTCGGCGGCCTCGATATCGATCGGGCGTTCGCCGCCGGCATCAATTTTCCACTCGCGGGAAATGACCGCGTCCTGGCGCTGGGTATAGGATGATTTGACTTCGTCGTCGTTGAGCACCTCGCGGTAAATCTGCAAATCCGGCGCGCCGCGATGGCGCAGTACGCTGTCATCCGATAGCGCCAGAGCGCCGACCCAGGGGCGGGTGATATCGCGGCCGTCGCCGGTACTGGCGATTTGCTGGCCCAATTTCGGACGTTTTATTTTTCCGGTCATTCGGCTCCACAGACTCATATAAACCCTCCAAAATCATTCAGACCGCGCACCGTGCCAAACCCGGCATCCGTTATTTCGCCGCCACCGGACGTCGCGCCATAGCCATCCAACTGATGGTAAATATCGCGTACCCCCGAAGACTGGAAATCAATCTCCGATGCCAGATTGAGCGCAGCGTAGTTTGCCAGGCACCCGGCGATAGCGACGTCGCCGTGGCGCACCAGTTCGGGGTCTTTTAGGTCTTTACGCTCAAGGCGGGCGACCATCGGCACGCCGTCGATAGTCTCCACCGCCCGCAAATCCTGTGCGGTGTTTTCATCACGCGGCAATACAATCATTGAGTCTTCAAATAGCCCGGTGAATTTCGGCATCCACAAGCCGTACCACTGGCGATTTAACGATATTTCAGCGATACGGGGGCGACCATAGCGGTCGGCGGCGTATTCGGCCAGCACCATGCCGGGGCCGGTGGCGTCAATCGCGCCGCCGGACTGGCGAGGAAGATGGTCGATAAACCAGAATAAAATCTGCTGTTGTAATGCAGACGGTACGTTGTTCAGTTCCAGTAAAAACGGTACATCACGCAGCAGGTTGGGCATGATGGCCACTGGCATTAACGCCGAGAAGTGCCGGTGCCGCGCAAAGTCCATACCGAATACATGACGGCATTCCGGGTTTAGCGTTTCGGCCATCACCGGACGTAAGTTGCGGTCTATCCAGTCTTCGCCCCAGCTTTGGCGCTCCAGTTCGCTCATGTTGATAAATTCATCATCACACACCAGGCGAATGACCGGCCGCTCCTCCGGCATGGCCCGCTCGATCCAAACGCCTGGAATACAGATGCCGTTGCCGTCGCGCGGAATAGCGTCCAGTTCCTCACGCATCGCCGCCTTGCGCGGACCGTAGGCATTGCGGATACGGGCGTACCACGCCTGTTTGTCCTCAACCGTTGCCGTCTCTCCTTTCATCATGCAGACACGCTCAAACAGACCATTGCCGACGGCATCATCAAAGGTCACCCTAAACACCGCTGCATCCTCACCGTATCGCCCATTTTCAATATCCCTATGAAACTGGTAGAACGGGTTGTTCTTGCCATTTTCTGAACTGATCACCACAATCTTTCCGCCCCAAATCAATAGCGCGGTGGCGGCATCCAGCACGCCCTGAACGTCCGGATGGAACGCGGCCTCATCGATAATCACCACGCCTTGCAGCCCGCGAATGTTAGCCGGGCGGGACGACAGCGCCGTGACCTGAAAACCGCTGGCGAACCGCACGCGATAGGCGGTTATCTGGCGGGTGTTTCCCTGTTCGTCCTGATCCTCAAATAGAAACTCTTCGATGCTGGAGATGGCCTGCGCCTGCTGCTGGGCGATGACGCGGCCAAACTTGGCTACGTAGCCGATAAACTCCAGCCCTTTCTCTTTTGTATCGCCGATGTAATAAACGTTGTTGCCGCCAGCGGATTTGCGGGCACCGGCTATCAGGGTGGAATTCAGCCCCCAGGCGAACGTAATGCCGGTTCGTCGGCCTTTGGGAACGGCGAGGATAGAAACGTTGAATTTCAGGCATTCGACCTGGTGCGCCATCAATACGCCGTCAGCCAGCGGGTTAAAGGCAAACGGGATATCGCGGGCGCGCGGCGGCAGTTCGTCCCATTCGACGACCCGTACCGTGGATGCCAGCGGCTTCATCGCCTGGGGTTCGTTCATCACTTGATCCCCAGCACGCGTTCGCGCCAGAACTGGACCTGATCTTCACTTAGCCCCTGAGCACTGGCCACTTGTTGCAGATTATCCTGCTGTTCGCGCAGCAGCCGCTCTCGTGCGGCACGTTCAATTTCCCGGCGCTCATCCAGCGAGGCTTTACGCGCCTGCAAAACATCTTTGGCGGCGCGCGCCAGATGGCGCACGGTATCGATATCCGGGTTTTCTTCATTCTGCGCCACAAACGATGCATGAGCCGTCAGCGTGGTGACGGCCTGCACCATCAGCGCCCCGGCTCGCTCGTCCGGGTTCTCGCCCAGTTCACTGACCAACAGACGCGCCATCTGGTCCTGCTCGCGCATGCGGGATACAACCTGCTCAAACGACTGCTTATAGCGGCCTAACGCGCTGCGGCTCGGCGCGACTTCGACATCGGGAAAATGTTCGTGCAGATCGGCAATCAGCTCATCGAGCGTCAGAGCATCCTCGCGCAGCCGGCGCTCGATATGAGATCGGATATCGGCAGGCAGACGGTGAATACTGGATTTACGCCCCATATCAACCCCCTGCGCCAGGGCGTTTTACTCCCGGAACGGTCGCCCGACCAGCTGCGACGTCGGCGCCGCGCTCGGTTTCGGTGGCGACCAATACCGGTCCGACGTCTTCAATGGACACCAGCCCCTGTTCCTCCAGCCAGCGCAGTTCCGATTTGACCTGATCGCGGCTGGGCGAATGGCCGAACTGCACCAGCGCGCTGTAGATCAGCGAACTGTTGGCGCGATAGCCCGGCAGTTCAGACAGAATGCGCAGAATGACCAGCCGCCTGTCCTCACGCAGAAAATCCTGGTACTTCATAGCGCCTCACTTAGTCTGCAACAAATAATCATTAATGGTTTCAGTGCGTCGGGATATCGCGGCAATCTGCTCACTCATGCCCAATAATTGCGCCTGGGTGTGGCTCAACTTGCTGATTAGCTCGGTGATTTGAGACTGTGTCGGCACCTGCGCGACCTGCGCTTCCAGGGTGGTGATACGCGTACGCAACTCCAGCAACTCCTTCTGACTGGCGGACTGACGCCCTATCAGCCAGGTATAAACCCCGACGACAGCCATCACCGCCCATTGCAGAAACTGCCAGTTAAAACTCAGATCATTTATCCCCACAATTGCCTCCCTGGGTACACTTGATAACCTCAAACAACCGTCCGGCACAGATACCGTACTGGTCGTATAACTGTTTTTGCGCGATCGCCAGGTCATCCATGCCGTTACTGGCTGCCGCCACCGGCCGTTCGCACGGCACCGCCAGTTGCGCCGGTAAGACCAGCGGTTGCTGCGGTTGCGGCACGCTCACGGGCGGCGGCGAGTTGCCGCATGACGTCAGCGTCAAACACGCAGTTAACACGATTAGCGGCGGTTTTTTTGAGAGTGTCACGGATGGCCTCCGTTGATTGTTCGTCCGCCTCCTGGCGGGCGTTGATTTGTTGCGCCAGGCGTGCGCTGGCTTTGTTGGCGCTGCCGATCAGCGCGCGGGTGCCGTCGGCGAATTCTGTGAGTGTTTTGACCGCCGCGATGGCGGTCGCCTGTGAAGTTTCCAGACTGACGGCGGTGCGCCCGTCACGCTTGCCGAGTTGATAGCACGCCACCGCTACTGCGGTGGCCAGCAGGTACGGCCAAATCGCACCCCAGACAGCCCTAATCACGGTGCTCATCGCACACCCCCAGTCCCCAGCCGGCATCGACATACAGCGGTTGCCAGCGGTGAATAATGCGATCGGGATAGCCGCGATTCTCGCGGAAATTGGCGCCGGAGCGGCCAGCGTTGACCCGCTCGACCTGATCCCAGTAGCGGGAACTGTCCAGACCGCGTTGCGCTGCCAGCTTGCGGTCACGCTGCACCCAGCCCAGCCCGCCGTTATAGGCCGACAGCGTAAACGCCATGCGGTCGCAATCGCCGGCAGCAGTGATGCGCCGCCAGTGCCACTGGTTGTATTGCACCAGCGCACGCAGCGACCATGACGGGTTGTACGGCTGGTTGGCGCCCAGTTCGGCGGGATAGATATCGGCAATCCACTTTGACGTGGCGGGCATAAACTGCGCCAGTCCCTGCGCGCCGACCGGCGATTTTGCGTTGGTTTTCCACTGCGACTCCTGATGGATCTGCCCGGCGAAGGTAGCCACCGGCGCATCCAGTCCCCAGATAACGCGAGCGTTGCGCGTCAGTTCTCGCTGATAGCGTTCGGCATTGGGCGGAATATCCGCCTGTACCGGCACGGCATGGCAGGACGCGAGCAACAGCGATAACAACAGTAGCCGGCGCATCGTCATAGCCCCAGCGTCACGCCCAGCACCACCGCCAGCACAATCACCGCCCGGCGCAGCAGTACGGCGGCGAACACCAGTTCAAATCCTGGCACAATGGGAAACTCCGGCTGTTCCTCCCCCTGATAGGCGGCAGTGGTTTTCCAGTCGTGGCGCAGGTAACTGCCGGGGCTGGCATACGGAAATAATCCCCGGTCGAGGTGGTAGCCCAGCACGGCGGCCAGCGATACCAGCGAGAGTTTGTAGACGGTGATGCCTAACTGCTGCGGCGATGTCAACGCGATAACGATCAGCAATACCACGGCGGCAATCAGCCAGCCCAACAGTCGCTGGCGCTGAATTTTGGTTAATACGGACATGGGAAGCTCCCTGATACGATAAATAAGTCGATAGATCAGGGGCCATTGTGGGATGCGGGGCGGTGAATGTAATTTGCCCTCGGGCAGATTAACCGAGTGGCGATTGCGATCAAAATGGGCGGGAAAAGAGCGACCCGCCCAGTGCGCCAACACCGGGCAGGCCGTCAACCCACAGAACACACCTGTGAGCTAACCGAGGCTCAGTCCGTCTCGCGAGACAGATTCAGCTTAATTTATTTTCACTATGTGAAAAAGGCTTACAGTAGATGAAATCGACATACACCCCGTTTTTTCCCTGGCTGGGCGGAAAACGCAGGCTGGCCAAACAAATATTGCCGCTATTCCCCGAACACACCTGCTACGTCGAACCGTTCTGCGGCGCGGCGGCGCTGTTTTTTATGAAATCCCCTGCAAAATCGGAAGTGCTAAACGATATCAATGGCGAACTGGTGAATTTGTACCGGGTGATCCAGCACCATCTGGAAGAGTTTATCCGCCAGTTTAAATGGTCGCTGGTTAGCCGTGAGATGTATCGCTGGCTGCAAATCACGCCGACTGAAACGCTGACGGATATTCAGCGAGCGGCGCGGTTTTATTATCTGCAAAAACAGTCATTCGGCGGAAAATTGGAGGGGCAGACGTTCGGCACGGCGACCACCAGTCCGCCACGTCTTAATCTGCTGCGCATTGAAGAGGAGTTGTCGCAGGCGCATTTGCGGCTGGCACGAACATGCATTGAACATATGCCCTGGGATAGATGCGTAGAGAAGTACGATCGGCCCCATACGCTGTTCTATTGCGATCCGCCATACTGGGGGACGGAAGGCTACGGCGTGGCGTTCGAGTTTGAAAACTATCAGATTTTGGCGGATCTGGCGAAAACGATAAAGGGGAGGATGATTATTTCAGTGAACGATATCCCGGAAATGCGAGAAGTCTTTGCCGGGCTGCCCTTTGAGGGCGTGGATATCCACTATTCGCTACAGGGAGCGGGTCGAGCGAATGCCCGGCAACGGGAATTGATTATTGGTAATTTTAGTCCGTGCCGATAGGTTTATCGTTCGGACCCGGATAATTCTCTCCATTTGAATAGATAACGCGGCATTTCTCGGTTTTCAGCGAATAAAGCTGACGCTCGCGATCGCGTGCCCGGTCACGGGCATCAGATTTTGCAATGCCGTTACCGATACCAAAATCGCCTAAAAAGCCCAGCACAGTACGGCCATTAAACTCGCCCGTTCTCTCAATTTGATACTGAATACTTTTCACATGGGCGATCTCGCGGTCGAGATCCTTGCAGCCCATTGCACTGGCTTCTTCAGGCAGAATCGGCGTGGCGATGGGATACTGTTTTGTGGCACATCCGGTAAGGAGAAAAAATATTGAAGAGAGTAATCCCAGACGGGAATAATGCATATTAGCTCCTTGCTATATAATGAAATAAAAATTAACCCGATTTTTAATCGGTTTTATTGATTACGCCCCGAAGGGGTTGATTTTTTATTGGCTTACCTGATGGAACACTCGCACATAATGACCATCAGGGCCAAAAACCAACCCAACTTCTTTCTGATGAGTGGTAGCAACTACTCCATTCACTTGAATATAACGCCAGAAAGAAACTGAGTACCCATCGGCGCGGTTAACAGTCTGGACCGGCTTAGAGCCAAGCAGCGCTGTAGCATCCATTAGCGTGGTAATGCCCGGCTGTAACTGTGTTATGGCTGATTCGTTGAAATCACGCCCACTGGAAGCGCAGCCTGAGAGAATCAAGAGAAATAAAGAGAACATTCCTGTACTAAAATAATTCATATTTACCCCTTATTTATTATTAAACCAACGGTTATTGGTTTAATAGCGGCATCCTGCCAATTACCCAGAAGCAAAACTGCCGCTGTGTTTAATCAAAAGAATCAAGCGAAGGTTTGTTTTTTCGTTTATCTAAACATGCTTGAAAATCATACACGTTATCGTTGTTATCGTATTGCGAATAAGGTGGTCCCCTGGCACTGGGAGAGCCCCGAATACGGGGCTGTTCACCATCAGCCGGCCTTACCGTCTGGTTTGGGCTGGGTAAGGAGCCGACCAACGTCGAGTACTGTTTTTTTCTGCTCCGGCGTCATTGTATTAAATGCCTCCAGTAGCCGCTGCTGCTCAGTAGACAGCTGTGATTCAACAGGCATAGACCGTTGCCCTGTTAATACATACAGAACATCAACTCCCGCAGCAGCTACGGCAGCTAAGTAGTCAGCATCGGGTCGCCTCAAATTTGACTCGTAATTAAACTGAGACTTCCTAGTAGTCCCCGCCAATTCTGCGAAATCCGTCTGGTTCATACCAAGCCGTTCTCGCTCTGCTTTTAACCTGTCACCAAATGAACCCATAACCCACCTTGACAATGGGTACAATTGTACCCATAATCACATCACACAGTTAAACAACCAGCCAAATTTGTACACAGCCAGTGGAGCAAACGCCATGACAAAACGAACCATCAAAACCCGTGCCCAGGTTAAATCCGAACTGGCCCGTCAGGGCATAGCAACCTCAGAACTGGCGCGCAAATACGGTTTTAACGCCAACCTGGTTTACAACATCCTGAACGACGACGACGTCTCACCCCGGCATAAATGCCGCTTCGGAGAGTCGCACCGCATCGCCGTGACCCTGGGGCTCAAGGACGGGGTGATCGCCGCATGAACACCACCGAAGAGCAGTTCATTCGCGCGTTGATTACGGAATCAACCCGCTGCAACGGCCAGCGGCTATTCACGGTCGATCAGGCCCGGAAGATTTATCAGTGCTTGCGTCAGGATCAACATCCGACCACACGCCATAAATGCCAAACAAGCGATACAGCACCCTACCGGGTTCATACAGGCCGGCACGAACGCCCGGCTCTGCCGCTGACGGGTCAGCCTGCAACACTTCATAGCGCCGATCGGCGGCCTGCAACCGCTGATGGATCTGGGCAATTTGCGGATGACCGCGCAGCAGCGGCGGCAATACATCGGCCAGCACTCGCTGCATCCCGGTCGCCCAGTCGTCGACCACCTCGATTTTGGCGCGCAATTCGGCGATTTCTCGCCGCAGTTCCAATTCGCTTTCGCGCATGGTTGTTGGCCTCCATAAAATCACACAAAGGGTAGCAGATATGAATCGTATTTACATTCCGTATCCGCAAACCCCGGCATCGGCACGGGAATGGTTGATCGCCCACGGTATCAGTCAAAGCGAGTTTGCCCGTCTGCACGGCGTACCCCGTGAAACCGTGGCGCAGTTGCTACAGGGCAGCAGACAGCGCGGTCTGCGCGGCAAAAACCGGCGTATCGCCATTGCGCTGGGTTTACGGCCCGGCGATGGCAACGAGCCGCTATTGTCAGGCGGTCAACCGGGTTAGCACCAGACCCACAAAACGTTTTTGTTTGGAACCAGTTATTAAGGGGACGACAGCGATGATTCCAACCACACGCTGCAATTGGAAACGTATCCAGCCCAGTGGCCTACGTAACGCGCTGGAACTGTGCAAGGACCATGCCCGCGCGCGCCTGAACCGTTCGGTAGAACAGGTTGCCGATTTGATGGGATTGTCCGACCACTGGACGTTATACAAATGGCTGCAAAATGGCCGCATGCCCGCCAACCTGATCCGCCCATATGAAGCCGCCTGCGGTATCGACTATGTCACCCGCTGGATCGCCGCCAGCGGCGGCAAATTGCTGATCGACATCCCCACCGGTCGCGCCTTGCAGGCGACGGACGTCAGCGAACTGCATGGTTCGTTTGCCGATGCCATGAAACTGCTGACCGATTTTTACGCCGGTCGGGCAACGCAGGACAACACCGTACAGGCGTTGACCAACCATTTACAGAGCGTCGCCTGGCATCACGGCAACGTGAAGGCCCACGCCAACCCTCAACTGGAGCTTGAACAATGAAACCTAGCGCTCTAAAACCCGGTATGCGCGTTTTATTACAGCCTACATTGGGAAAATCTACTGAGCTACTCAGCGCCACGGTAGTCAGTCGCATGCCTACTGCATATGGCCGCAAGGGACAGACAGTTATCAATGTTGATGTATTTGGCGGATTGAACGGCCCTGACGATAACGGCCCTGTGCATCTTTCCGACTATGAGGTTTCCCGCTTTCTGCATCCAATGGAGGCGCGTTAATGAACAAGCCCAACACATCCAGCTCTGGTGGCCGCATCCTGCGCGTGCTTAAGGCGCTGCGTGGCCATACGCTGAACGGCGTATCCAACAGCGATCTGGCGAAATCCCTGAATGAATCACCCGCCAATATCAACCGGGCGCTGAATACCCTGATTGACGAAGGTTTGGCGCAAAAACTGGATAACGGCCGCTTTGCTCTGAGCGTTCAAGTGTTGCAGATCGCGGTAGCGCACAGCAATGAAATCGCCCGCGCGCAGGGTCGTATTGATGAATTAAACCAGCGCGTTCTGGCTGGCAGCCGATAAGGATAAGTAACGATGGCACGAACCAAAACCCAACACGCCGAATTAGTCCCGGACGCACAGTTAAACCCGGAACTGGAGAATACGCAGAACCTGATGGCCACGATCAGCAGTGAAATGCATGACGAACGTGACCTGCTGAACCAGTTGCTGGGGCAGGCGCAGATGGCCGAAGCGTTTGGCAAATTTTCCCAAACGGTTTGGAGTTCCAAATTAGCATTTGTCAAAGAAAACAAGCTGTACCGCAATCTCAAAGGTAAAAAAAGTCCAAACGGTTTGGAGTTTTTAGGTACATGGCAAGAGTTCTGCGAATTACTCGGCGTCTCCGATGAAAAGGCCAATCAAGACATCGCCAACCTTCGCGCCTTTGGCGAGGAAGCCCTCGAATCCATGTCCCGCATGGGCATTGGCTACCGCGAACTGCGCCAGTTTCGGCGCCTGCCCGAAGACCAGAAAACCGCGCTGATCGAGGTCGCCAGAGACGGTGATAAGGCTGCGCTACTGGAACTGGCGGAAGAAATGATCGCCAAACACACCAAAGAAAAAGAAGACCTGAGAACAGATCTGGAAATCAGCCGCCAAACCCTGGCTGAGAAAAAAGACGAAATCAACGCTCTCAAAGACCAGACCGACGATTTAAAGATCCGCCTGACGCGCCGCTCAGCCACCGAAACCCCGGATACCGAAGGCCAGGCGCTCGAAACCGAGGTCGCCGGGTTTAAAAACGGTGTGGTTGGCGCGCTGGTTGAACTGAGAAGCGGTTTTACCGCTCTGGCTGAACACACAGAACGCACCGGCATCAATCACATGGGTTTAATGACCGGCATCCTTAACGACCTGCAACTCCAGTTTAGCGATCTGCGCCAGCAGTTCAATCTGCCTGACTATCAGCCGGGCGACACCGTACCGGATTGGGTAAAAGGAGATTAAAGCGATGAACCCGGTATTAATTGATCGTCTGGTTAGTATTGCTTCGGCTGTTGACGCCGCCGGACATGGCAATAAAGAGCCGATTTATCAGGCCGCCTGCGAGGAGTTACACATGTCGCGCGCCACGTTGATAAGAAAACTCGGCGAAATACGGCCGAAACTGCCCCGCAAACGCCGCGCCGATGCCGGCAAAACCGCGCTATCCCGCGAGGAGGCGCTGACCATTTCCGCGCTGCTGACTGAGTCTACCCGTAAGAACGGCAAACGCCTGTATTCGGTTGCCGACGCCGTCGCGGAGTTGCGGGCAAACAACATGATCACCGCCGAATTCATCGATCAGGCTACCGGCGAGATTCGTCCGTTATCGGAAAGCGCCATTATCCGCGCGATGCGCGGCTACGGCGTTCACCCCGATCAGTTGATGGCGCCGGAACCCAGCACGCGGTTGGCCAGCCTGCATCCGAATCACGTCTGGCTGATTGATGCCTCGCTCTGCACCCTGTATTACCTGCAAAACGGCAAGAAAACGACGGGATTGCAAGTAATGAACAGTGACCAGTTCTATAAAAACAAGCCCAAAAATCTGGCGCGGATAGCGAATGACCGGGTATGGAGCTACGAGATCACCGATCACACCAGCGGCTGGATTTACGTTGAGTATGTGATGGGCGCGGAATCCGGCGAAAACCTCTGTTCGGTACTAATCAATGCGATGCAAGAGCGCGGCAGCGCTGACGTATTGCACGGCGTACCTAAAGTGCTGTTTATGGACCCAGGCTCGGCCAACACCGCCGCCATGACGCGCAATCTGTGCAAATCCCTGGGCATTGAAATCATCGCCCACAGAGCAGGGAATGCCCGTGCTACCGGGCAGGTTGAGAAAGCCCGTGACATTATCGAACGCAAGTTCGAACCGGGGCTAAAGTTCGTCGCGGTCAGCAGCCTGGACGAACTGAACGCAATGGCGGCGCGCTGGCGCAGCCATTTTAACGCGACGGCGATACACAGCCGCCACGGCCAAACACGGAACGACATCTGGCTGCGCATCACAACTGAACAACTGATTAAAGCGCCGTCTGTGGACATCTGCCGCGAACTGGCCATCGCTGCGCCGGAACGCCGCAAGGTTCAGCCGACGCTCGAAATCTCGTTTCAGGGCCGCAAGTACGATGTGTCAACGGTGCCGTCCGTCATGGTTGGCGAGTCTGTCATGGTCACAAGTAATCCGTGGCGTACAGACGCGGCACAGATAGTGCTGACTGGCGAAGATGGCCACGAAGTATTTCATCTTATCGAAGAGGTGGCAGAGAACGAATTCGGCTTCTCAACGAATGCCGCGATCATCGGCGAAAGTTACAAGAAACCGGCTGACACAGTAACCCAGCACGTTAACCAGCAGATTGAACAACTGGTGACGGGCACGGATTCAGCAGAGGCGGCAGTTGCATCGCGCAAAGCTAAGGCTGTGCCGTTCGGCGGGCAATTCGACCCATACCGCACAATTGATGACGCCGCGTTACCCGCCTACCTGCCGAAACGCGGCACGGCGTCGAACGTTCGCGGCCCGCGTATCGAGCAACGCCCACTCACTCATGTCGAAGCCGCCAAGCAACTGCGCGAGCGACTGTCATCAAAGGGACAGCCCTGGACGGCGCAGCATTACCGGCAACTGGTCGCGCAATACCCCGACGGCATATCGGCTGACGATATCGAGACAGTTGTCAGTGCACTGATGGTCGCACCGGCCGCCGCTAATGCCGTCGGCATACGCTAAGGGAGGAAACATGCTGCAACTGAAACACATTATGGCGGCACACGGTATCAATCAGGGCGCGCTCGCCGCTGCGGCGGGCATATCGCAGCCGGCTATCGCGCAACTGGTTAATCACGGCATCTGGCCGAAACGAAACGCCGACAGCATTCGGCAAAATATCACCCGCGAGTTGTCTGGTCGCGGTATCGATCCAACAGGGGCATTTGAGGTGGTACCGGCTGCGGATGAGGCCGCTGCCGGTACCGGTGTCCCGCTACACGCAAATGAAGAGGACGAAAATATGCTACTGAAAAAACAGGTGCTGCGTCCAGCGGCAAAAAAGGCGTTCGGGCTGTTCCGCGACCCGTTCGCCGACGATCTGCAAGGCTCGGAGGATGTATTTACCACGCCGGATATCCGCTATGTGCGTGAAGCGCTGTATCAGACTGCGCGTCACGGCGGCTTTATGGCGGTGATTGGCGAGTCCGGGGCGGGTAAATCCACACTGCGCCGGGATCTGATTGAACGCATTAACCGCGAAAACGCCCCGATTATCGTTATCGAGCCGTATGTGCTGGCGATGGAGGACAACGACGTCAAGGGCAAGACGCTGAAGGCAGCGGCGATCGCGGAGGCAATAATCAGCACTATCGCACCGCTGGAGGGCATTAAACGCAGTCAGGACGCACGGTTCCGCCAGTTGCACCGTGTACTGAAAGAGAGCTGCGCGGCAGGCTATAGCCATGTTCTTGTGATTGAAGAGGCCCACAGCCTGCCGATCCCCACGCTCAAGCACCTGAAAAGGTTTTTTGAGCTGGAAAGCGGGTTTAAAAAGCTGATTTCCATCGTGCTAATCGGCCAGCAGGAACTGGCGGTGAAGCTGTCCGAGCGCAATATGGAGGTGCGCGAAGTCGTCCAGCGTTGCGAAGTGGTCGAACTGCTGCCGCTGGATAACGCGCTGGAGGATTACCTCCAGTTCAAATTCACGCGGGCGGGCAAGCAGTTGGCGGACGTGCTGGACGCCAGCGCGATCGACGCCATCCGCGCCCGGCTGAGTAATCAGGTCGGCGGACGTAAAAGCATCGTCAGCCTGCTGTACCCACTGGCCGTCGGCAATCTGCTGATCGCCGCGATGAATCTGGCCGCTGATATCGGTGTGCCGGTGGTGAATGCCGATGTGGTTAAGGGGGTTTAAATGGCCACTATCGTTATCCAGATTTCCCCGGTGATGAATAAAGTCGAGGGCAATTGCGAACACGTACTGTCCGGCGTCAGTATTTCATACGCGCTGGATTCCAAGGATTCGAACATCATCGCGCTGACGACACAGCATATTGTCAACAGCCTGCCAGCGGCCATCAAACAGTCGCAGGAGGAGATGATAAAGATGCTGACTGCGCTGGGGGTAAATATCAGCCATTCGGTCAGCGTAGAAGAAATGCAGAAAAAGGCTGTGCATTAATATATGGAGCCAATAATGAAAGCTATTCCGAATATCAATGAGCAATTAGCCAATATCAAAGACGTGATGGTTTCATTGCGTGCAATGAACGCTACCGTGCAAAGCGTGATGATTAAAGGCAGTAAACCACTTATTCGCATAGCCAGAAACGGCCACTGCGAAAAGCTGATTAACAGCGGTGTGGCCCGTTACGTGGTGATTGGTTGCGACAGCAACGGCAGGTTTCGCCAGGGCGAATTTGAACAGCATGGTTGCCGAATTATCTGGTCTGAATCTCTCCATTAATGAGGAAATAACGATGTCTGAAATTAATAAAGACGAATATATGACTGACCGCAAAGGGCGCCTAGTGCCGATTAGTCATGTTTCTGATTACGATCTGGCGATGGACTCGTTTGTTAATGACGCCATCAAATCCGCAAAACTGAAAAGCGCTGAACTACGCGATTTCAAAAAACGGGCGTTCGATGATTGCTACGCCTGGCTGGATCTGATTGCCGAAAAATACGGACGTACTCGCGGCGGCGCTAAGGGCAATGTGACATTCTCCAGCTTTGACGGCAGCAAGCAAATCAGCATCAAGGTGCAGGACTCTCTGGTCTTCGGCCCTGAGCTGCAAGTTGCCAAAGACCTGATTGATGAATGTGTAAAGGAATGGTCAGAGGGAGCCAACGACAAACTACTGGCGCTAATTTCTGACGCGTTTCAGGTTGATAAAGAAGGCAACCTCAGCACCACCCGCATTTTATCCCTGCGGCGGGTAAAAATTGACGATGAGCGCTGGAAGAAGGCAATGGAGGCAATTTCCGAATCATTACTGGTTGCTGTATCGAAAACCTATATTAATTTTCGGGAAAAAGACGAATCGGGAAAATTAATTAATATCCCGTTGGATATCGCCGCCATTTGATTATTTAAACATGATTTTTCTTTTATTTCGGCGTCAATGCCGGGGAATTCTGCACCCGTAATTCAGCATAAACACTATTTTGGAGAATGATTATGGCCCACGTATCACCCGTAAAACGCCTGGAAAAAACGGCGCAATTTATCCGCCTGGCGACCCGTCAGATTCAGGAAAACACCACTGAACTGGCGCTGCGTACACTGAAAAACGCAGAGAACGAGATCAACATCCTGCGTAAAGACCCCAAGTCGGAGGAACTATAAATGTCGCTAACCTGCAAACGCTGCAAGAACGAGGTTGAAGAACTCGAACAGGAACAGGCCACCATCTCCCAGGCCGACGACGGCACCTGGGGCGTTGACCTGATTCTGACCTGTCCGTACTGCGCCCAGGCGTATGGTGCATTTATTCCCACTGGCGATCTGGAAGTTCTGTCGGAGGGCGATGAATCATGAGCGCAACCATCGTTAATACGCGTAATGATTTATACGGTCTGACAACGCAGAAATTAACGCTGCGCAAAAGCATGGATGAACGTGCTCTTTCATTAATAGAGGCAACATCCGACCTGTGCGTAACCGCCTACCACGAGAGAAACGGCACCGATACCGCCGTTTCTCTGGCCGAACGAATGGCTACCGTGGAAATTCTGATCGAACAGTACCGTTTTGCCGGGATGGACACGCTCATCGAGGTGGCCAAACAGCGCCAGTTGCAGGCGCTCGCCGAAAAGCTGGGGGTGGAATATGTCGAATAGCAAAAAAGAAAAATACCTGCAGCGGATTAAAAAGTTGTTGAACCTAGCCAGGCGGACGACGAACGCCGGCGAGGCGGCTAATGCAATGCGGCAGGCACAAGCACTGATGCACCAGCATGGGGTGACAGCCACCGACGTTGACCTGATGGAAATTAATGAGGCCAGCAGTAAATCGGCACCATCTCAAGCCAATACACCTCCCAAATATATGTTGAATCTTGCGGAGTTAATCAGGCGTGTATTTGGCGTGAATTGCTATATCTCGTTTGCTCCAGACTCAATATCAACAAAGCGGATCGTCGTTTTTTTTGGACCTAACGAACGCCCGCAGGTAGCGGCGTATGCGTTTGACGTTCTGTCGCGACAATTAATGAAGGCTCGCCGCGAATTTATTGCCAACATGAGGAAAAACATCAAAACAACCACAAAAACGGCAAGGGCTGACAATTTTTGTGAGGGATGGGCGCAAGGAGTTTATCAGGTCATTCAGGATTTTGTGGCTTCGGATGCTGAAAAAACGCTGATGGCAGCCTACGACAAGCGATTAAAAGATCGGCTGGAGCTGGAAACCACCAGAGGCAGGAGCGCAAACAAGGCAAGGGGTACGGATGAGTCCAGAGTAGTCGGATTCATCGCCGGGAAAAACGCCAATATTCATCACGGCGTCAATGGTGCTGGTCCGGTAGTACGGATTGGGAGGGCTGAATAATGTCAGTAACCATAGAGGTCTCCGTTCGCCTTACTAACGGTACTTATTTTGCGCGGGGTAATGGTAAAACGGCGTCATGCACCTATGACCCCGTCGTGGCGGTAAAGAGCGTAGGCCGGAAGGTTTTCGGCAATCTGCAAAAGCTGGTTATTACCCAAGTAAAGCCCGTAACAGTAGTAACAGTATATGAAAAAGGTCAATTTCTGGTTACGCCAGACCTTTCCCAGTCATGCCGCGTATGTGGCTGCACATGGGATTGTGCCTGCGGATCGGGTTGTTATTGGGTGGCAGAGGATTTGTGCAGCAACTGCGGGGGTGACGCGTGATCATTGGCTTTGTATTGCTTGTTTCAACCTGTGGTTTTGATGCTTGCGAGGCGTTGCCTGTCTCGGATGATATTTATCTGACAGAGGAGTCATGCCATTTGGTTCTGGAGGCGATACATGAGCGTCGCCCAGAGACAGTTCTTACATGCGGTACTGTTTGGCGGGAGGATAGCGATGAACAGAAACCAACTCGTTAAACTCATCCACGTTGCAAAACGCGATCGCAAACTGGATGACGATACCTATCGCCAGTTCCTGATTAACTATGCTGGCGTCAACAGCACTAAGGATATGACCGATCAGCAACTGCAACAGGTTTTAGATGCAATGAAGCAGTTGGGTTTTAAAGTAAAAAGTGCCAAGCCTCATAAGATCACAGCCACTGACGCACAGTCTAAGAAAATACGTGCGCTATGGCTTGAAATGGCCGATGAGGGCTACATTCGGGACAGTTCTGAACGTGCAATCAATGCGTATGCGCACAGGATCACAGGCGTCGGGCGGTTGGACTGGCTCAGCACAGACCAGGCCAGCCGTGTTATCGAATCACTAAAGAAATGGCAGGCCCGCGAACGCAAGGCCCAGTCTGTTGAGTGAGGGGTAAATCATGATCACGACGATGGAAGAGAAGCGCCATAAGCTGCTGTCTGAGCTGGCCGATCACGTTGCAGAGACTGCGACCGATTATGGTTGTTCCGTTGAACACGCCGAACAGTTGGGCCTCGCCGTCGCTAATTTTCTGGCCGAGCACTTTGGCGGACAAAATTTCACGTTCCCGCGTGACTATGTCTATAAGCTGGCGGTTCGTGATCTACAGATTTACAACGAGCATAAAGGCAACAACTGGGCCGAACTGAGCTCAAAATACGGCATCACCGAACGTGGCCTGCGAAAGCTGATTCACCGAGTCCACAAGCGGGTGATGAAAAGCCGACAACCTGGTCTGGATCTGTTCGACGATGAGGGGAAATGATTGTGGATAAAACAGTTACCATCAATCGTTTTATTATGGGTTTTGGTGTATCGACTGAGTTGTGGTACACGACTCGTAAGAACGACTCAAGAGCGGTCAGCATATTCAAAATTGGCTATGTTTCTGACCTAATTCCTACGACAAAAGATTATCGGTTTTTTTTCGTCGTACTGATCGTGCCATTCGTGATATTTAGGCTCGGTTGGGCCTATGACAGAAACTAGCCCCACCGTAAAATTAAGGGTAGAAGAGCTAAATTTTCTGCCCTTGTTTCTTTTACAGTATGTGAAAGGTGATTACAGTAATCTGTCCCGATAAATCCCCAAAGGTTTCACTAAATCCCATTTATCTCAGATTCTCCTAGTTGTTTATCTCACTTCTGATCAGTAACCCGCAGCGCCAGTATTTCTCGCCCCATATGCCAAAAAAGCGCCTGGATCTCGTCATTTGTCAGATCTTCCGGTGAAGTATTACCGCATTCAGTTTCAAACATTTCCGCGACGCTGGCAGCGATAGCATGACCGGCGTTAATTACTTCACGCCTGGTGAATTCGGCCAGATGCGCCCAGCGCGCCCGCCAGTAGCTCGCGAGTTCTGACACAAAACCATCGCGCACGCCCTGTTTTGTGCGTACGGCATCCAGACGCAGCAGGGCTTTTTTCACGGTTCCCATGAAAAAGGCGCTGACGTGTCGCGGTTCGCGGTTGGTGCGCAGCCATTCTATTTTTTGCCGGTAGGTATCACGGATAAAAAACGGCTGTTCGCGCAACCGGGCTTCCACTCCTTCCGGCGTTTCCATCCAGTTTTTTAATGCCGCCAGATGCTCTGCCTGCACCGCTTCAGCGAACCGGCGGCGCATCGTCAGCAATGTTGCATTAGGCTCTAAATAGTCCAGCCTCGCGACGGCCTGATCGAAATCCAGATCGGAGAAAGCAGCGCGTGATACCAGCCGCTTAAGGTGATTCTCGACGACGGGATGCGGCTCGGTAGTATTTACCGCCAGAGAAGGAAGGGAGTCAGCGATCCCCTGATACGCGGAGATCGCGGGGCGCGGCGCGTTCCAGGGGTAGGCCCATTGCTCGGACATTAATTACCCCGCCGAACATCAAGAAATGCCGCTATGAACGCTTTGGCCGCTTCCGCGTTGATGGCGTTTCCATAGGCGCGCAGTCGTCCCATACGGTTGGTAATCCCATAAGCCAGCGGGAATGTGCCGGGTTCAACTGGCCTCCACTTTCCATCCCGGCAGGAGAGCCAATCTGCATCACGCCAAAAACCGTTAACCTGCAAGGGCTGACTAACTGTGCTGCAACATCCAGACGATCCGTGCTCAACTTCCCGTTGCGCATCCGTCCCCCCTGATAGTCCCCCCTTGTAATCCGTCGCAGTTGGCGTCGGCCAGCGTGTCAGTGCTGCCACATCCTGCAAACGCTTCTGAATTTTTGTTCCGTTCTCTCGATAGTTCCGCATCGCTTCCTGCGGGCATGGATAACGATCGTTGCTCGTTGTTGGAGTCGGCCACCCAATAGGCGCGCTCTCTGACGTGCGGCGCACCGATGCCCGCAGACGGAAACGGGACAAGCCCATAGGCGTAACCCATTGCTTCCACGTCAGATTGTACAAGGTCGAACCATGCATCAGCGTTGCTGCTTGCAACCTGTTCTCCAAAGACAACTGTAGGCCGACACTGGTTAATGAGGTGATGGAAAGCGGGCCATAAGTGCCGCTCATCAGCAAACCCGCCTTTCTTGCCTGCCGCGCTGAAAGGTTGGCAAGGGCACGATCCCGTCCAGACAGGTTTATCATCCGGCCATCCCGCTCGGCGCAGGGCGTATGACCAGACGCCGATCCCGGCAAAGAAATGGCATTGCGTGTAGTTTCTAAGGTCATCAGGTGTCACATCCTCAATTGATCGCTCGTCAACATCCCCCGGCGCGATATGGCCAGCGGCAATAAGATTGCGCAGCCATTGGGCTGCAAAGGGGTCGATCTCGTTGTAGTAAGCCGCCATCAGAACGGCATCCCATCGTCAAAGGCTTGATTACGGATGGCAGCAGTCTCTTTGCGAAACTTGGCCGAAATCTTTGCGCGGCGGTAATACTCCCGGCTGTGGCGCACCTTATTCAGCACACCGATTACCTCTCCTGCTTTCTTACGTGAAGCAGCAGAGGCCCCCAAAGAACGGGAAACGCTAATCTCATGAAATTGGTAATGCTGGTAAATTTCGCGTGTAGCGGGCGTATCGCTATTTGAGATAACCACTGGTGCAGCGGTCTCGCGGTGGACGCCCCATAGCAATTCAACCAACTCACGATGATGATCCGAAGTAAAGGATGAGGTGTGATACTGCGTAAAATTGGCCGTTTCGCTAGCAGGTAAATAGGGAGGATCGCAGTAAATTACGAAACCTGGCTCGGTATGAACCAGCAATGTTTCTTTAAAATCGGCACAAATAAAGATAGTTGCCGTGTCATTCGCCTTTTCAGCAAACAACCGTATTTCGTGTTCAGGAAAGTGTAATGGTCTAATCATTCTGGACACTTTGTTAGAGGTATAATGAGCAACACTAACGAGGTGAAAATGCGAAGAAAAACGTTTACCCATGAATTCAAACAGGAATGCGTCAATCTGGTTATTCAGCACAACTACCCGGTGCTCCGGGCTGCTGAAACAATGAATATTGGCCTTTCAACCCTCCAGCGCTGGCTACGGCAGTATCGTGGAGAGATACGCGGGGATACACCACTAGCCAGTGCGATAACACCGGAACAACGGCGGATACAGGAACTTGAAAAGCAGGTGCGGCAGTTGCAAAGCGACAATGACCTGTTAAAAAAGGCTTCAGCCTTCTTTGCCATGGAAATGAACAACGACAAAAAGTCGCGGTGAAGTTGAAGAAGGCGGGAGCAAATATCC
>NZ_MJLZ01000019.1 GCF_003666245.1 Brenneria alni | reverse complement strand
GTATTATTGGGAGTTATATAATGAAAAAATAGAATTATTGTATTTTTTAATTGAACCTGAAATGTCAAAAATCATATATATGACCAATTCCGGTTCTTATAATGAAGAAGATGTTGTTTATTTGTTAAATCAGGTTTTAAAAAAATGAAATGGATTATTGAATGGCTGGGCCAGTCTTTTTTTTATCTTGTACCTATTGTCGTCATCGTTTTAGGTGGCATTTTTTTTGTTAGTTTTTTCCCAAACTATGGTTTCTATCTTACCGTTGCATGGGTATTTATTGTGATTTTTTTATATGTGAAATATTCTAAATGGTATTGACAGTATTTAGAATATTTCACGGTTAAATGTTAATATTTTACTGCTTCCCATAAAATGTAGGAGCTGGTTCTTGCTACTACATGTTCCCACTCTATAGATGCAAATTTGAAAGAGACACTTTCGTGGGGTTGAACCTCATTATGTGTTAATGAATTCGGATAATGAAATTGTATACTTGTGACAATCGCATCTCTCAACACCATTTTAAAATAGAGTTCGTTGCCACCGGATTGTGACGTTCTGTAAAACAGGAATTCACAGGTTAGTTTTTCGTTATCATTCAATGCCTGCGCAATAAGCGGGGTAGCCTTATTCAACAGCCAGGGTTTACACCAGTTCGCCGGGGTCGGCCTCCCATCGATACCCGATTCCGTAAACGGTACGAATAAATGAAGTGTCCTCATCAAACTGCTCCAGCTTACGGCGCAGGTTTTTGATGTGGCTGTCGATGGTGCGATCGGTCACCACCCGGTAGTCATCGTAAAGTTTATCCAGCAGCGCTTCACGGGAAAATACCTTACCCGGCTCGGTAGACAGGGTTTTGAGCAGCCGGAGTTCCGCTGGGGTCAGATCGAGGTTTTGCCCCAGATAGCTGGCCTGAAAACTGTTTTTATCAATGAGCAGCGCGGCTTTATCTGTCGGCTTTTGCGCATCCGTCTGCCAGCCGCAGCGGCGCAGCAGGGTTCGCACCCGCACTACCACTTCCCGTGGGCTGAATGGCTTGCAGATATAATCATCAGCGCCGATTTCCAGCCCCAGCAGGCGATCAATTTCTTCGCTGCGGGCGGTAACCATAATGATGGGCACGTTGGAAAACTGGCGGATAGTGCGGCATAGCGTCAGGCCGTCGGTGCCCGGCAGCAT
The DNA here is from genome assembly GCF_003666245.1 of Brenneria alni. Taxonomy (GTDB): domain Bacteria; phylum Pseudomonadota; class Gammaproteobacteria; order Enterobacterales; family Enterobacteriaceae; genus Brenneria; species Brenneria alni. Next base: position 69,774 of record NZ_MJLZ01000019.1, on the reverse strand, counting down.
CAGATCCAGCAGGATCAACGCCGTAGGGTGGTGCTGAACCCAGTGAATGACCTCATTTCCGTTGGTTATCCAGTGTGTCTGGTAATCCGCCGCCTGTAGATAGTCAACCAGCAATTGCCCCAATTTGGGTTCATCTTCAACGATCAATACTGGCAAAGCGGATTCAGTCGTCATCATTACTCTATTCTGGCGAATGCAAGGGAAGCTCAACGGTAATCAGCAGCCCCCCCAAAGGAGAATGTTCAGCATACAGCCGTCCGCCATGCGCCTCAACGATATTGTTACAGATGGCCAGCCCCAGCCCTGAACCGCCGCTGGCGCGGTTGCGCGAGCTTTCCGCCCGGTAAAAACGTTCAAATATCAGCGTTAGCTGCTCATCGGTCACACCCGGTGCGCTGTCCTGCCAGGTTATCATCAGGCGTTTCTGGCGGGGGGCGGCGCGTATTTCCAGTTTTCCTTGTTCGTCCGTGTAACGCAGGCTGTTTTCCAGCAGGTTGTTAAACAACTGGAGTAAACGATCCGGGTCGCCGAACACACTGGCCTGTACAGGGAAGTCCGTCATCAGCGTAATGTGCTTTTTCTGGTAGCGTTCATTAAAGGCCGCAATGGCGATGTGCAACAGTTGTACTGCATCCACCGCGCTTTTGCGGTAGACCAGTGCTCCCCGATCGGATAAAGCCAATTGGTGAAGATCATCCACCAGTTTGGTTAAGGTCGTCACTTCCGCCTGTAACGAAAGCAGTGAACCGGCGTCAGGTTGACGCACGCCGTCCTGTAGGGCTTCCAGCTCGCCGCGTAACACTGCCAGCGGTGTGCGCAGCTCATGGGAAACATCCGCCATAAAGGCGCGGCGTGACTGCTCATTTTTTTCCAATGCGCTGGCGAGCTGGTTAAAATCCTGCGCCAGCCGGCCCAGTTCATCATGCGTCGTGGCGGTGACGCGGGCGCTGAAATCACCTGCTGCCAGACGGTGTATGCCGCTGACCAGGCGTTTAACCGGTGCCAGCAGGCCACGGGATGTCAGCCAGGTGGCAAGGATCGCCAGCAGGGTAGACAGCGCGACGATAAACCAACTGGTTCGCTGTTGTTGCCGATCAAAATTGATATCGGCATTGCGGGTCAGGCGTTCGGCGGGGGAGGCGACAACCCAGCCGACAGTCTGGTTTTGCACTGTAATCGCCTGCTGCATGCCTTCTGCCGGGAGTGACTGCGGGGGGCCGAACAGGATATTTTTGTTGGCATCCAGCACCCAGAGGCGGACGCGCCATCCCTGCATCGCATTGTTCGTGCTGTCGTCATTGTTCTGATCCATTGAGTGCAGCATTTTAAACACCAGACGACCGTTGTTACGCAAGAACGACCAGTCGCCATGTTGCTGATATTGCTCCGCCAGCGCGTCACGCAGTTGTTCTACCCGCTGTTCGTTGCCGCGCTTGATGTAGTCGATAAATCCGCGCTCGAAACTGACGCGTACTCCCCAATGCATGGTAATCAGCACCAGCATACAGGTGGCGAAAATGGCGAGGAATAATTTAGCGGTAATCCCAAATTTCATAGCAACCTCACGACCGCCGGGAAAGCGTCAACTGTTTAACGGTATCTGGAGGAACACGGTTAAAGATGAAAGCGGGCAACGCGATAATTACCGCCATGCTGAGGTAGGTATAGAGGAACACGTTATGCGTTTCGGCTGGCCCCATCGCCAGATACCGCTGCGAAAACATACCCAGCAACATTCCCGAAATACTGACGCCCAGACTCATGGATAACTGCATCGACATTGACAGCAGGCTATTGCCGCCGCTGGCAAGGGGATCCGGCAGGTCTTTGAGCGTCAGGGTATTCATGGCCGAGAAACGGATAGCGTTGATCGTACCGAGGAAAAACAGCACCACGGGTATCAGCCAGATCCAGTTCATCACCGCCACCAGTGCAAATAACAGGACGACGAGCGCCAGCAGCAACGTTGAGGCAATCAGCACCAGACGGTAGCCAAAGCGGTTAACAATCTGCACCACCACCCGCTTGATCCCCATACTGCCCAATACCATGGGGATCATCATCATCCCGGCATGAAAAGGCGAGAACCCCATACCTAATTGCAAAAATAGCGGGGTCATAAAAGGCAGCATTCCACTGCCGATACGTGCCAGAAAACCCCCGATTAATCCGACGGAAAAGGTTTGGGTATTAAACAGGCGCAGATTAAACAGCGCCCGGTTGTTATTTCGGGCATGTAGCCAGTAACTCAGCAGGGAAATCAGCCCGACGGCGATCAGGATGAAAATAACAATGAGCGGGATACCGAGATTGTTGTGGCCGTCTAACGCCAGCGTCAGGGTGGCCATAGCCACGGCAAGCCACAAAAAACCACGCATATCAAAGCGCTGGGTTTGCATGGTGTAGTTTGGCATTAACAGCCAGGTTGCCACCGCGCCCGCGATGCCGACCGGCAGATTGATCAGGAAAATCCAGTGCCAACTGGCGTATTCGACCAGAAAGCCGCCAAGCGCTGGCCCTATTAAAGGACCAATCTGTCCGGGTAAAGTAACGAATGTCATGGCGGCCATGTACTGATCGCGCGGCACAATTTTCATCACCGTCAGACGCCCGACCGGCACCATCATCGCCCCGCCAATTCCCTGCACAACCCGTGAGATCAATAGCGTATTCAGGGTTTCTGAACGGGCGCACAGCAATGATCCCAAAGTGAACAGCACTATAGCGGTGAAGAAGATATTTTTGACGCCGATACGATCCGCCAGCCAGCCGCTGGCGGGCAGCATGATGGCGACGGTCAGCACGTAGGAAACAATCACCGAGTGCATATGCAGCGGGTTTTCGTTCAGGCTGGCGGCCATAGAGGGCAGCGCGGTATTTACAATGGTGGTGTCCAGCGTTTGCATAAAAAAGCCAAAGGCGACAATCCACAATTGCCAGCGAACGGAAGCGGGCCGAGTCACCATTATTTAGGATGCTCCTGATGGCGGATGGCAATCAATGAATATATAAGTTGGCCCCCATGACGTAAATTGTGCTTTTCCCGAAGGCACCGCGCAGCGGCATAATTTCCCGCCAAAAGCCAGGGTTCCGAGGGCGACGGCGATTGAGCCGCCCTTGGTCGGGCGCATTTGGAGTGCTAGCAGAAAAATATTGCGTTTTTCGCGCACGAAATTTTCCCCCGATATGACATGTTTCTTTTGTGAAACCAATATGTTTTGGATGCAACGCTTAGAAAGTGGCAGACGTTGGATCCGTCACGACAGTGAGACTTTCCGTACCGGCGCGGTACGCCGCCTATTCCGCAGACGATCGAAAAACAGATACACCACCGGTGTGGTATAAAGAGTAAGAAGCTGACTCATGACCAGCCCGCCGACGATGGTGATGCCGAGCGGCTGACGCAGCTCCGCGCCATCTCCGCTGGAGATTACCAGTGGCACCGCGCTAAATAGCGCGGCCAGCGTGGTCATCATAATCGGACGAAAACGCAGCAGGCTGGCCTGAAATATGGCGTCTCTGGCGCTAAGTTCGCCGGTACGCTGCGCCACCAGCGCGAAATCCACCATCATAATGGCATTCTTTTTAACAATACCAATTAACAGCATAATGCCGATCAGCGCAATCAGGCTGAACGGCGCCCCAAACCACTCCAGCGCCAGTAACGCGCCCACACCGGCAGAGGGCAGCGTGGAAAGGATGGTCAACGGATGCACGTAGCTTTCGTACAGCACACCCAGCACGATATAAACCGCAATAATGGCGGCCAGAATCAGCACCAACTGCGACGCTTGTGACTGCTCGAAAGCCTGAGCCGTGCCGGAGAACTGGCCGCGTACCGTGGATGGCACGCCCAGTGATGTCATGGTTCTTTCGATAACCGCCGTGGCGTCGGACAGCGTAGATCCTTCCGGCAGGTTAAAGGAGATGGTTGATGCGGCAGACAACCCCTGATGGTTAACCGACAGGGGCGCGTTAATGGGTTGCCATTGGGCAAAGTAGGCTAACGGAATGGGTTTACCCTCGCTGTTGATGACAAACATTTTCTCCAGCGAACTAACATCCTGCGTATAGGCGGCGTCCACTTCCATTACCACCTTATATTGGTTTAACGGCTGGTAAATGGTTGAAATCTGTCGTTGACCAAAGGCATTGTTCAATAACGCGTTGGCGCCGGCGACATCGATCCCCAGCCGGGCCATAGCGTCGCGATCGTAGGTCAGCGCCATCTCCGCGCCTTTATCCTGCTGATCGGAGTTGACGTCAGCCAGTTCGGGCAGTTTGCTCAACGCGTCACGAATTTTAGGTTCCCAGATGCGCAGCTCATTGAGATCGTCTGACAACAGGGTGTACTGATAACTGGCATTGGCTTCACGCCCGCCGATGCGTATGTCTTGCACCGGCATTAAAAACAGGTTTGCCCCAGGCTCTTTCGACAGCTTGGCGCGTAAGCGACCGATCACCTGTTGGGCGCTGACATCACGCTCCGACAGCGGTTTGAGTGAAATGAACATGGAACCGCTGTTGGTGCGTGAACCGCCAGTAAACCCGGTGACGTTGTCCACCGCCGGATCGCTGTGAACGATGGTCATGAAATTCTGTAGTTTCAGTTTCATGGACTGAAATGAAATACTTTGGTCAGCCTGAATAAACCCCATCAGCCTGCCGGTATCCTGCTCCGGGAAAAAGGTTTTCGGGATGCTGATATACAGCCAGACATTGAGGACGATGGTTCCCATCAACAGCAACAGCACCCAACGGGCGTGGTTGAGTACCCAATTAAGCGAACGCCCGTAACCTTGTTGCATTGCCAGCAAGACGCGGCCAAAACCACGCAAACGCGGCTGGCTGTGCCTCGGGGCGGCGCGCAATAACCGGGCGCACATCATGGGCGTCAGGGTGAGCGAAATCAGCAGTGAGATAATAATCGCCACCGACAGGGTAACGGCAAATTCACGTAGCAGCCTTCCCTCCAGGCCATCCATCAGCAGCAGCGGGATAAACACCGCCACCAGCGAAATGCTCATCGACAGCACGGTGAAACCGACTTCGCGCACCCCTTGTAGCGATGCCTGCATCGGCTTCATGCCCGCTTCAATATGACGTGAAATATTTTCCAGCACCACGATGGCGTCATCCACCACGAAACCGGTGGCAATGGTCAGCGCCATCAGGGACAGATTGTTCAGGCTGAAGCCGCACAGATACATGGCGGCAAAGGTGCCGATAAGCGAAACCGGCACGGCCACCGCAGGGATTAAGGTGGCCCGCCCTGAGCGGAGAAACAGGAAAACCACCAGAATCACCAGCGCGACGGCAATTACCAGCGATTGTTCCACTTCAGCCAGCGAGGCGCGGATGGTGGGTGAGCGATCCTGTGCGATATCAAGCTGAATTTCAGCGGGCAGGCTGGCGCGAAGCTCTGGCAATGCGGCGCGGACACTGTCCACGGTGGTGATAATATTGGCGCCGGGCGCACGGCTTATAACCACCAGAACGGCGGGTTTGGCATTGGCCATTCCGGCATTGCGCGAGTTTTGTACCGAATCTTCCACCGTGGCAACGTCACTCAGTCGCACGGCAGCGCCGTTGTTATAGCGAATAATCAACGGTTCATAAGTGCTGGCCGTTTTCAGTTCATCGTTGGTTTCTATCTGCCAGCGCTGCCGGAGGTTTTCAATATTGCCTAACGGTTGGAGAACGTTAGCCTGGCTGATGGTCTGGCGCACTTCATCCAGTGCGATCCCCTGATTAAACAGCGCTTGCGGATTCAGAGCCACGCGCACGGCAGGCAGCGAGCTACCCCCGATGGAGACATCACCCACGCCGGTCATCTGGGAAATTTTCTGCGCCAGCCGGGTGGAGGCATAGTCATACAGTTGCCCCTGGTTGTAAGTATCCGATGTCAGCGTCAGGATCATGATCGGGGCATCGGAAGGGTTCATTTTTCGATAAGTCGGACGGCTGGACATACCGGACGGCAGCAGATTCTGCGCGGCATTAATGGCTGCCTGAACATCTCGTGCCGCGCCGTTGATATCTCTGTCGAGATTAAACATCAGAATAATGCGCGTACTGCCCAACGAACTCGTCGAGGTCATTTCACTGACGCCGGCGATCCGGCCTAACGCCCTTTCCAGCGGGGTGGCAACCGATGATGCCATAGTTTCCGGCGAAGCGCCGGACAGCGAGGCGCTGACCGATATCACCGGAAAGTCCACCTGCGGCAAGGGGGAAACCGGCAGCAGCCGAAACCCCATTGCGCCACAGAGGGCAATCGCCACGGTCAGCAGGATGGTGGCAACAGGCCGATGGATGAACAGGGCGAAGAACTTCACTCGGTTTCTTCCTCCTGACGCGGGGCGCGACGGACACGTTGCGCCAGCCGATCAAACAGCAGATAAATCACCGGGGTGGTAAACAGGGTTAATATCTGGCTCATGATCAGACCGCCGACCATACAAATGCCTAAAGGCTGGCGTAATTCGGCGCCGACGCCGGTGCTCAACATCAGCGGCAGCGCACTGAGCAACGCCGCCAGGGTGGTCATCAGAATCGGACGGAAACGTAACAAACAGGCCTGGTAAATGGCGTCATACGGCGCCATGCCCTGTTCGCGTTCGGCGGCCAGCGCGAAGTCGATCATCATGATGGCATTTTTCTTCACAATGCCGATCAGTAAAATGATGCCGATAATGGCAATCACATCCAGTTCGTTGCCCGCCATCATCAGCGCCAGCAACGCACCTACCCCCGCCGTCGGCAGGGTCGAGAGGATGGTCACCGGATGAATGAAACTTTCATACAGTACGCCGAGGACGATGTACATTGCGACTACCGCAGCCACAATCAGCCATACCGTGCTGCCCAGCGCCGACTGGAAGGCCAGTGTACTGCCCTGAAAACGGGTGGTGATATCGGCAGGCAGGTTCATTTGCTGTTCTGCCTGCGTGATGGCGTCTACCGCTTCACCCAGCGAATACCCGCTGGCGACATTAAAAGAGAGGGTGGTCGAGGGGAATTGATCGAGATGATTGATTGCCAGCGGCCCCAGACGCTCCTCAATGGTGGCGATACTGTTCAGCGGAATGGTTCCGCCGTCGCTGCTGATTAAACGCACATCGTTCAATGCATCCAGACCGTTGTTGTTGCTGGTATCGTGTTCGAGCACCACTCGGTACTGGCTGGACTGAGTATAGATGGTGGAGATCAGGCGCTGACCAAAAGCGTTATAAAGCGCGCTATCCACCTCCGACATGCTGATACCCAGACGGCTGGCGCTGTCACGGTTGACCTTCACATAAGCGACGGCGGCTTTGTCCTGCCAGTCACTGCTGACATCCTCCAGTTGCGGCAGCTTCTGTAGCTCACTCATTAATTGAGGCACCCACACACTCAGTTCATCCAGCGACATAGCCTGTAACGTGAACTGATATTGCGTCCGGCTGATCTGGGTATCAATCGTGAGATCCTGTACCGGTTGCAAATAAAGCTGTATGCCGGGGATCTGCGCGGTTTGTTGTTGCAGCCGGGTAATGATTTCAGGAATACGTTCGCTGCGTTCACTGAGCGGTTTCAGGTTGATTTGCAATCGCCCGCTGTTGAGCGCGCCATTGGTGCCGTCAACGCCAACAAAAGAGGACACGCTCTGTACCGACGGATCTTTCATAATGATGGACGTCACCTGCTGCTGGCGATCCGCCATGTTACTGAATGATACTGACTGCGGCGCTTGCACCGTTCCCTGAATAATGCTGTTGTCCTGAACCGGGAAGAATCCTTTGGGTATCCACAAATACAGCAGAATGGTCAGCAATAGCGTGCCTAAAGCCACGCCCAGCGTTAGCCACGGGTGGTTCAGCACCTTACGCAACCAGATAGCGTAACCATCAACCACACGGGTAAAAAAGCGCTCGCTGGCGTGGGTAAAACGGTTTTGCTTGCGTAATGACTGATGACTAAGGAGACGGGCGCACATCATCGGCGTGAGCGTGAGCGACACCACGGCGGAAATCAGAATGGCGACGGCCAGCGTGATGGCGAATTCACGGAACAACCGGCCAATGATGTCCCCCATAAATAGCAGGGGGATAAGCACCGCAATCAATGAAAAGGTCAGCGAAATGATGGTGAAACCGATTTCACCGGCGCCTTTCAGCGCGGCATTGAGCGGTTTCTCGCCTTTTTCGATATAGCGGGAGATATTTTCAATCACCACGATGGCGTCATCTACCACAAACCCGGTGGCGATGGTGAGCGCCATCAGCGTCAGGTTATTGATGGAGAAGCCGAGCAAATACATGACGGCAAATGTACCAATCAGTGAAAGCGGCACCGCAATGCTGGGGATAAGCGTAGCGACGGCATTACGCAGAAACAGGTAAATCACCATCACCACCAGCGCGATAGCCAGCAGCAATTCAAACTGCACGTCTTTTACCGATGCTCGAATGCTATTGGTCCGGTCGGTCAGGGTGGAGACCTCAACCGATTTAGGCAGGCTGGCGGTTAAGCCGGGCAACATCTGGCGGATGCTGTCGGTGGTGGTAATCACGTTGGCGCCCGGCTGGCGCTGAACGTTGATGATAATGGCCTGCTGACGATTGGCCCAGGCAGCCAGATGGGTGTTTTCCGCCGCCTGTTCAATCGTGGCGACATCACGCAGGCGCACCGGGGCGTCATTACGCCAGGCGACGATCAATTGACGATAATCCTCAACGGATTTCATTTGATCGTTGGCAGACAGCGTCACCGATCGGGTGGGGCCGTCAAGGCTCCCTTTGGCGGAATTGACGTTGGCTGCGGTAATGGCGGTACGGACGGCTTCGCTGGTCAGTTCGTAAGCCGCCAGCGCCGGGGCATTCAGTTTTACCCGAACCGCCGGGCGCTGTCCGCCTGCCAGCGAAACCAGGCCGACGCCCGCCACCTGCGAGATTTTCTGCGCGATACGGTTATCGACCATGTCCTGAACCTGCGTCATCGGCATGGCGCTGGAGGTGACGGCCAGCGTCATAATCGGCGGATCAGCCGGGTTAACTTTACTGTAGGTTGGTGGATAGGGCAGATCGCCGGGCAGCAGGTTGGCGGCGGCGTTGATTGCCGCCTGTACGTCTTGTTCCGCAATATCCAGTGACAGTTCAAGCTGAAATTGCAGCGTAATGACCGATGCGCCGCCGGAGCTTTGGGCTGACATCTGTTTCAGCCCGGACATCTGTCCGAACTGGCGTTCCAGCGGGGCGGTAATGGCCGAGGTAATTACTTCGGGGCTGGCGCCGGGATAGAGCGTGACAACCTGAATGGTGGGGTAGTCAACCTCCGGTAACGCTGAAACCGGCAGGGCGCGGTAGCCAATGATACCCGCCAGCAAGATGGCGACCATTAACAGGGTGGTCGCCACCGGACGCAGTATGAAAAGCCGTGATGGCCCGCCGCCACTAGCTGGAACGGTATCCTGCATCAGGGCTTCTCCCCGGTGATGACCGGTGTTTTCTCCGTCGCGGCAGAGGGCAGTACTTCAACTTTGGCGCCTTCGGTCAGGCGGTCGATGCCGTCGGTGACGACCAGTACATCGGCGCTCAGGCCCGCAGTAATCACGATTTGCTGACCGTACTGAATACCGGTGGTGACCTGGCGTTTACTGACCTCATGTTTATCATTCAGTATCCAGACAAAGCGGCTCTCATTTCCCATTTGTACTGCGGCAGCGGGGGCGACGACCGCATTCTGCAGCGTATCAACCTTCATACGGATGTTAACAAATTGATTGGGGAACAGGGCGTCGTCGCTATTTTCAAAGCGAGCTTTAAGTTTAATGGTGCCGGTGGTGGCGTCGATCTGGTTATCCATACTGAGCAGGCTGCCCTGCGACAGTTTCTGCTGATTGGCGCGATCCCATGCTTCAACTATCGGCGACTGATCGGATTTTTGGGCCTTAAGAATGGTGGCGATCTCACCTTCCGGTACGGTAAAAACGACATCGATCGGATGTGTCTGGGTGATAACCACGATACCGTTAGTATCGCTGCTGGTGATGTAATTCCCCACATCAACCTGTTTTAAGCCCACTCTTCCGCTGATGGGGGCGGTAATTTTGCTATAGGCCAACTGTAGTTCGGCGCTGGCAACCGCCCCTTCATCCGCTTTTATGCTGCCTTCCGACTGGCGAACCAACCCCTGCTGCGCATCCAGCTCCTGACGCGAGATCAGATTGGTTTTCACCAATTGCTGATAGCGGGCTAAATCCTGCCGGGCGTTGGCGAGTATCGCCTGATCTTTTGCCAACTGCCCCTGCGCCTGCGTCAGTTCTACCTGATAAGGCCGTGGATCAATCTCCGCCAGCAGGTCGCCCGAGTTGACCTGTTGCCCTTCCTGAAAATGCAGGGCCATCAGTTCACCGTTCACCCGGCTGCGGAGGGTCACGGTATTAGCGGCCATGACGGTGCCAAGCCCGGACAGATAGTAGGGCACCGACGCTGATTGCGTCCGTGCGGCCTGAACGGGTGGCAATATATTCATGGCGGCACGACGACCGTTTCCATTACCGGCGCGTGACTGCGGAGCAGCCTGATTTACGCTCTGGCCGGCAGTCGCGGGTGGTTGAGTGAAATGACGCCAGAGCAGCAGGGCAATGGCGACGGCGGCAACAAATATCAACAGACATGTGAGGCGTTTGGCATTCATGGTAATCGGTTAATTTCTCCATATTGCGCGGGGAACGGCACGAGTCCTTGAAACGATGCGCTTTATCATACTAGTTTAAACAGTTAGTACCGGACAAAAATGAAGGAAATATGGAAGATGTGTCAGGGAGTGTAGACGCAGGGCGGAAATATTATACCCGAAAGCAGAAATGACGCCTGATCCTGGCAGGGCAGGTGGCAAGGCGGCATTGGCCCCATCATGATCGCATGTATTATTTTCTTATCGAGGTATTAACAGCCCGATTCTCTGTGAACCGGGCTGTCTGCTTACAGCACCAGCCCGGCAATGGAGGCCGAAAGAATACTGACCAATGTTGAACCATAAACCAGCTTCAGGCCAAAGCGGGAAACCACGTTTCCCTGATGCTCATTCAGACCTTTGATCGCGCCGGCAATAATGCCGATAGAAGAGAAGTTGGCAAAAGAAACCAGAAATACGGAGAGGATCCCGACGCTGCGTGGTGAAAGCTCCCCGGCGATTTTTTGCAGTTCCAGCATGGCCACAAACTCGTTAGAAACCAGTTTGGTCGCCATAATGCTGCCAACCTGTAATGCTTCATGGGACGGAATACCCATAATCCAGGCAAACGGATAGAACACGTAACCGAGAATTTCCTGAAAGCTCACGCCGAAAATCGCGCTGAAAATGGCGTTGATGGCGGCAATCAAAGCGATAAAACCAATCAGCATAGCCGCAACGATAACCGCGACTTTAAAGCCCGCCAGAATATATTCTCCCAGCATTTCAAAAAAGCTCTGGCCTGCATGCAGATCACCAAGCTGTAATTCCGGCTCGTCGTCCACGGTGTATGGGTTGATGAGCGATAGCACAATAAAGGTACTGAACATATTCAGTATCAGCGCGGCAACCACGAATTTGGCATCCAGCATGGACATATAAGCGCCGACAATTGACATGGAAACCGTCGACATCGCGGTTGCCGCCATAGTGTACATGCGTTTTTCGGACATCTTGCCCAGGATATCTTTATAAGCGATGAAGTTTTCAGACTGCCCGAGGATCAGTGAACTGACAGCGTTAAACGACTCCAGCCTACCCATACCGTTCACTTTGGAAAGTAGGGTGCCGATCAGGCGGATGACAATCGGCAACACCTTAATGTATTGCAGAATCCCGATCAGAGCGGAAATAAAGACGATGGGGCAAAGCACTTTAAAGAAGAAAGAGATCAGATTTTTCTCGCTGTTGACCATATCGCCAAATACGAAGTCGGTTCCCTGACCGGCAAACCCGAGTAATTTATCAAATACGCTGGCAAACCCGGTTACCACCCCTAACCCGATATTCGAGTAAAGGAAAAAATAAGCGAGCAGAATTTCAATGACCAGCAGTTGGATGATAAACCGGATGCGTATGCTCTTACGGTCGCGGCAGAGGAGTAACGCCAGAACCGCAACAACAACCAACGCTAACGCAAATTGCGCAATATGTGACAGGGACATGAGTGCTCCAAATATGAGGCTGGCCAAGTTTTCCACGTCATTCTATGTAACAAGCGCACTAAAAATGAGATGAAGAACACAAAAGCGCAATTATATCTTGGAATAATGCCTAAACTAAATGGCGCATCTTGTTATTTCCCCCTTTTATCCATTCATTATTTTGATACCACCTTTTAACGGCGGTATTTTCATCAATGGGTATTTGGGGGGACGCATGATTTTGCCAGGCGTAGTCCTGGTATATATAAAAACGCCTTTCATTGCGCCGTCCGGCGGGCCACGTTAGCTGAATAATATTCGCCTCTATATACGAATAATGTTCATATTCGCTTCTATGTGCGAATTTTTTCTTTCCTATCGTTGCCTGAGGGCGATAAAAAATGAAGGCACGAATCAGCGTTATTACCGGTGATCTGGTAGATTCCCGGCGGGGTGACACCGTGCAATGGATGGCTTACATCTGCGGCGAGTATGCTGTGTAATCGGTTTCACTGGCGGCAGGAAAATGATGGATGATAAAAGACGGTATGGCGGAGTAAGGGAAGTACAAGAAAGCAACCAGATGAATCAATGCCGCGCCCGACGTGTCGGGCGGAGGAAAGATAAAAGCGTCATTTTTTTGGAGCCGGGGGGCTGACGGAGTGACGGCGAACCAGCGTCGGGCTGAACATATTTGTCGTTTCTTTTAATGGCTTACCATGAGACAAGGCTATGGCCAGTTCGGCCGCCTGTATCGCCATGGCTGAAACGGGGTAATGCACCGTGGTGAGGCGGGGACGAAGATAACGGGCGATCAACACATCATCAAACCCAACTACCGACATATCCTGAGGGACATGAATACTGTTATCGCTGAGAACAGACAGCGCGCCCGCCGCCATAGGGTCATTGTAACAAACGATGGCCGTCATACCGCCGCCGCGGCTCAGTAGTTCGGTCATGGCCGATTCGCCACCCACTTCATCCGGGGATGCTCGGGCAATCAGTCTCTCATTGACCGACAGTCCGTATTCATTCAATGCATCAATGTAGCCTTGCAGACGATCGAACGCGTCAGAAATCGGGTGATTCGAGCAGAGAAAACCGATCTTCTTATGGCCTTCCTGAATCAGGTGCCGGGTCGCCAGCCAGGAGCCATAGCGGTCGTCCAGCGCCACACAGCGGGTTTCATAGCCCGGCAGCGTGCGGTTAATCAGCACCATATCGGGAATGTGGCTCATCAACGCGGCCAGATCCTGATCTGAAATCATTTTGGCATGAACCACCAGCCCGGCGCAGCGGTGACGAATTAACTGCTCAATCGCTTTTTTCTCTTGTTCAGCATTATGGTAACCGTTGCCGATGAGTAAAAAATTTCCTGTCGCCTGGGCTATTTGCTCCACCGATTTCACCATCGTTCCGAAGAAAGGATCGGAAACATCGGCAACCACCAGACCCAGCGTTTCCGCACTCTGATGAGCAAGGGCTCTGGCGTTGGCATTAGGATGATACTGCAATTCAGCCATTGCCTTATGCACGGCTTTACGTGACGCACTGCTGGCTTTAGGCGAATCGTTGATGACTCGTGAAACCGTCGCGACCGATACACCTGACAAACGAGCGACATCCTTTATTGTAGCCATGTAGGGTTCCTGAAAACGGTGTTACTGAGTGACACAAAAGTTTTATGTTTTCTCGGTTAACGTATGGGTTATTTAGATTCATAAATCTACAGGTTTTCTGCAAATGTTACCTATTCATCCTTTCATCAGCGCTATGCAGACGGCGCTTATGTGATCGATATCACTATCAAGGATAACGGAGCGCTTCCCAAAGGTCATCTTGCGGTTTAGATTTAGGGTAACCGGTTACACTAAAATAGTAAGCTGAAAAAAATGACCCCTATACTATTTGAACCAACAGAGCATCCGCACCGCCGTTTCAACCCGCTGAAAGGGGAATGGGTGCTGGTTTCCCCGCATCGGGCCAGGCGACCGTGGCAAGGACAAAAGGAAGAACCCGACCACGATACGCCGCCATCGCATGATCCAACCTGTTATCTGTGTGCCGGTAATAAGCGCATTACCGGGGATGTGAATCCGTCATATCAGGGAACCTTTGTGTTCACCAATGACTTTTCAGCACTGATGGAAGATACCCCGGCGGTATCGCCCAGTGCAGATCCGCTGTTTCGGATACAAAGCGCCAGAGGGATCAGCCGGGTGATCTGTTTTTCGCCCGATCATAGCAAGAGCCTGCCTGAATTGCCGTTGTCCACGCTGAAAATGGTGATCGACACCTGGAGTGAGCAGACTTCGGATTTGGGGCAACGCTACCCCTGGATACAGGTTTTTGAAAACAAAGGCGCCATGATGGGGTGTTCCAATCCACACCCGCATGGGCAGGTATGGGCCAACGATTTTTTACCGAATGAAATACAGCGTGAAGACCGCGAACAGCAGGCCTATTTTGAACGTTATGGTGCTTCTTTACTGCTTGATTATGTGCAGCGTGAGCAGGCGGACGGTAGCCGGTTGGTAGTGGAAACCGAGCATTGGCTGGCCGTGGTGCCCTATTGGGCATCCTGGCCGTTTGAAACACTGCTGTTGCCAAAGTTTGCCGTCCGGCAGTTGCCGCAACTGAGTGATCCTCAACGCGAAGATTTGGCTCTGGCCCTGAAAAAATTGACCAGCCGTTACGACAACCTGTTTCGCTGTTCGTTTCCCTATTCTATGGGGTGGCATGGTGCGCCGTTTAACGGTGAAGAGAATCCCCATTGGCAACTGCACGCCCACTTCTATCCGCCGCTACTACGCTCTGCCAGCGTTCGCAAGTTTATGGTTGGTTACGAAATGTTGGCGGAAGCCCAGCGTGACCTGACGGCAGAGCAGGCCGCCGAACGCCTGCGGGGCGTCAGTGATATCCATTTTCTTGAGCAAATTTGAGGGCATTTTTATGAGCCGTATTGATGACTTGCGACAGTCTGCCGGGTCGATATTTAAAGGTGAATTTGGCTACGCGCCGCAGGCAGCGATTCAATCACCGGGACGGGTGAATCTGATCGGTGAGCACACCGACTATAACGATGGTTTTGTCTTACCCTGTGCTATTGATTACCAGACGGTGATCAGCGCTGCGACCCGGCAAGACAGTCTGGTTCGGGTGGTGGCGGCAAATTTCGACAACCAGCAGGATGAGTTTGATCTGACGAAGGCGATTGAACCGCACCCTGAATACGCCTGGGCCAACTATGTGCGCGGCACGGTAACGTTTTTGCTGGCGCGTGGGTTGCCTCTCAGCGGTATGAACATGGTGATTTCGGGCAATGTGCCGTCTGGCGCGGGGTTAAGCTCATCGGCCTCCCTTGAGGTTGCTATCGGACAAACCTTCAAGACGCTTAATCGTCTGGATATCAGCCAGTTGGATTTGGCGCTCGTCGGCCAGCAGGCCGAGAATGACTTTGTCGGCTGTCGCTGCGGCATCATGGATCAGTTTATTGCGGCGCAGGGTCAAGCAGGTCACGCGTTGTTGATTGATTGCCGATCACTGGAGGGACGTGCGGTGCGTATGCTGGCAGGGTTCGATATCTTGATTGTGAATTCCAATGTTCGCCGGGGGCTGGTGGACAGTGAGTACAATATTCGCCGTCTTCAGTGTGAAGCGGCGGCACGCCATTTTGGCGTCAAGGCGTTGCGCGATCTTTCATTGCCACAGTTTGAAGCGGGCATGGCGGGATTGGATTCGCTGGTGGTAAGGCGCGCCCGCCACGTCATTACGGAAAACAGCCGTACGCTGGAAGCGGCGGATGCCCTTGCCCGGCAGGATGCCAAGCGCCTGTTTACCCTGATGGCCGAGTCTCATGTTTCGATGCGTGACGATTTCGAGATCACTGTTGCTCAGATTGATACGCTGGTGGACCTGATCCAGACATACGTGGGTGAGCAAGGCGGCGCCAGAATGACGGGCGGCGGCTTTGGCGGTTGCGTGGTGTCTTTGATCCCTACCGCGCTAACCGACAACGTTTGCCGGATGCTTGAACGTGAATACCCGGTCCGCAGCGGATTGCAGCCGTCAATATATCTCTGTCAACCGTCCGATGGCGCAGGGCAACTGAACGACCAGATCCTGTAGGTGGGCGCAACAACTGGCTGACTACGGCAGCAAAAACAGCGTCGCCAGCCCCAGGAAGATAAAAAATCCGCCGGTATCGGTGATGGAAGTAATCATCACGCTGGAACCAATGGCGGGATCGCGGCCAAACTGTACCATGACCAGCGGGATCAACACCCCCATCAGCGCCGCCAGCAGCAGGTTCAGCAGTATGGCCAGCATCATGACGCCGCCCATCGCCGGGCTGCCATACAGCGCGAAGGTGATAAGGCCCATAACGGTGCCCCATATCAGGCCGTTGACCAGCGCCACCCCCAGTTCTTTCAACAGCAGATAGGATTTCCTGCCGTGTTCCAACTGATGTAACGCCAGCGCACGTACAATCATGGTAATGGTCTGGTTGCCGGTATTCCCGCCAATTCCCGCCACTATCGGCATCAGGGTGGCCAGCGCGACCAGGTGTGACAGCGTATTTTCGAACAGACCGATGACGCGTGACGCGATCAGCGCAGTACATAGGTTGATAGCCAGCCAGGCCCAGCGGTTACGCACAGCTTTATAGACCGGCGCATAGACATCTTCAGAGGGCGTTAACCCGCCGGAACGACGCAGATGGTTATCGCTTTCTTTATTGACGACATTCACGATATCTTCCACCGTCAGGCGGCCCATTAACTTGCCTTTGCTGTCGACCACGGCGGCGGAGATCAGATTATAACGTTCAAAAGCGCCCGCGGCGTCTGCTACCTGATCTTCCGGCTGAAACATCGTTGGCTGTTTATCCATAATGGCTGCCACCGACGTTCCCGGCGCATTAAGCAATATGTCGGCCAGAGATAGCTCCCCAATCAGCGTGTTTTTGCGATCGGTGACGAACAGCTTATCGGTGGAGTCAGGAATGACTTTTCGATAGCGCAGGTAACGTTGTACGGTGGCGAGGGTAACATCAGCACGTATCGTGATGAGTTTGAAATCCATGATGTGGCCGATGCAATCTTCGTCATAATTGATCGCCCCACGCAACTGTGCCCGTTGTTTCGGCTCCAGCGAGGTCAGTATCCGGCCCAGCAGATGGCGGGGCAGCAATCGGGAAAGCTGGGCCTGTTCGTCAACGTCCAACACGCGAACCGCTTTCAGAATCTCTTTATCCCGCATATCGCTAATGAGATCGTCTGAAATGCTGTCGGAGACTTCGATCAGCACGCGTCCACGCTTACTGATGGGGATCAGCCGCCAGAGCGCCAGACGTTCATCATGAGGCAGTGACTCCAGCAGATCGGCCAGGTCGGCAGCGTGCAGATCGGTGATTAACTGGCTGATTTCAGCGGTCTGGTCGAGCAGGTTTTTCTTGCCTGTTTCGCTATCACGTGGTTGCGTGTTAATAATGTCGGCAACCAATTCCTTGTTTTCTAAAAGTAAAAGAGAAATACGACGCCTAATGGCGGTGAGTGTTTTGACATTCGACATGGGTTTCTTATGCTCGATATGGTTTCGTTCCCGCAGTGTTTTATCCTGATGATGCGTAACGACTTGGTGCTGGATGTCCATCACTCAACATAGCGCAAAATCAGTGAATTAAGAATAGGACGGTTTACGGAACAATGCCCGAGTGTGTTGAAAAGAGGGAATAAAATACGACAAAACACCTATGACCTGGAATCAACGGCATAAAATAGACGGCAATAAAAATAATAAGCCAGCGCTATTCTTTCTTATTGATCTGCACATCGGATGCGGTGAGGGATTGCTCAACAAGCTGTAGCTGTTTGTTCTGATGATAGGCAAATGCGCTAATTGTGGAGTAGGCGAAACGGCCTAAGAGGATAATAAAACTGATCAGTAAAACGGCACGGGCAATGCGTGAACTACTTCGTCGCGGGCGCATTGATAATCGTCGTTTATGGGTAAGCGTGGACATTACCGTAAAATCTCCTGTGGAAGCGAACATTCGCTGTTGTTTATTTAGGCACAAGCGTCAGGGTAGGTCAATCTATCGGGATGAAAAAGATGAAATGCGGAGGCCGTTTTCGCACCATCAGTAAAAGAATTGCGTCTTTTTTCAATCGGCGCCAGCGTCCGTGATGGGGTCGGTAAGCCGATAACGGGGAGGCGTTATATTTCCTCAGCGTTATCGGCACAGGGATCAGGCTTTCTCTTCTTCGATATTCAGTTTCCAGCCCGTGACATCATGCCAGTACTCCTGCTCCCGCTCTAAATCGAGCTGAACAAGGGTATTCTGGGCGAAAAAGCCCTGTGGGAATACCAGCGTCCACTGATTATCGTCAGTGAGCAACCGCAGTGTTGCGGGGGATGTGGTGGCCTGCCGCTGATTATTCAGCAGGGTGGCAAGGCGCAATAGCTGAACCATAGGTAAATACTGTTTCTTTTTGAACAGGTTCAGACGCGGAAACTCTTCCAGCCTGATGGCCTTGCGATGTAAACGCACTATCAGGGCAAGCAGCAACTGTTGTTCCTGATTGAAACCGGGCAGGTTGGTGTTTTGCAGAATATAGGCCGAGTGGCGGTGCATACCGCTGTGGTTTATCCCCAGCCCGACCTCATGCAGCATAGAGGCCCAATTCAGAATCGCTTCAAGCTGCGGGTGAACCAGATTGGGATTTTTCTCTGCCCATTGGGCATACAGCAACGCGGTGGTTTCCCGCACCCGGCGAGCCTGTTCGCGATCGATATTGTAATGGCTGGCAAGGCTTAGGGCAGTGCGGATACGGATATCCTGATGGCGGAAACGCCCTTCCATTTCATACAACACCCCTTCACGCAGCGCACCGTCAGACAGGCGAAGTTCTTTGATCGCCAGCACATCGAAAATGCCGCACAGAATCGCGACGCCGGGTACCAGCACCGACTGCCTGTCTTCCGGCAGCCCCGGCAGACTCAGCGATTTGAAAGACTTAAACCGCAGAATTTGCTCGCGCAACATTTCCAGGCGTTCCGGGGTAATCAGGCCATCTTTCTCACCCATTTCCACCAGAATTTCATGGGTGGCTTTAATGGTGCCGGACGCCCCCAGTGCATATTTCCAGCCGTAGATACGGTATTCCCAGGCCAGTGTTTCCAGTTTCTGGGCCGCAGCCAGCCGGGCGCGTTTAAAATTGATCTCGCTGATTTCGCCATTGGGAAAAAACTGCTGGGCGAAGCTGACGCAGCCCATACGGCGGCTTTCGACCAGCATCGGCTCAAAGTCTTCACCGATAACCAGCTCGGTGGAGCCGCCGCCAATGTCGATCACCAGCTTACGGCCCTTTTCCGGCTGCGTGTGCTCTACCCCCATGAAAATTAAGCGTGCCTCTTCATGACCGGAAATGATTTCAATCGGATAGGGAATGATTTCAGCCGCCCGGCGCAGAAACTCCTCTGCGTTGACCGCCTGACGCAGAGCATGGGTGCCGACAATGGAGACGTTCGGCGCAGAGAACCCCTGTAACCGTTCAGCAAACAACGCCAGGCAACTCAAACCACGCTCCATTGATTCTTCACTGAGCATGTTGCGGCTGTCCAGTCCGTCTGCCAGATGAACACGCTGCTTTAAACGACTAAGCACCTGAAGCGCGCCGTTTACCACACGGGCTATCACCATATGAAAGCTATTGGACCCCAGGTCGACAGCGGCGAATTCCTGGGGTTTTACTACTTCGTCATCTTTGTTGATTAGTGGCATTATTCAGGTCTATCTCCGGGTTGCTCAAGCACCTTGATATAATCATAAATGGCATTTTGCGCACGTACTTTACGGCGGTTGCCGCGCAATACATAACGATTACTCAGCTCTTTATCGATCACGCGGGCTTTCACGGTATCGCTGAACAGAATATCAAGAATGTCCAGAATGCGATTTTTCAAAATGGGATCGAGCACTTCGACCGCGACTTCAATACGATAATCAATGTTACGCGTCATCCAGTCGGCAGATGAGAGGTAGACTTTCTTGTCCCCCCCGTTATGGAAGACATATACACGGTCATGCTCCAGATAGCGATCGACGATACTCATTACCTGAATATTTTCACTGATCCCCGGTAAATTAGGGATCAGTGAGCACATTCCACGAACTAACAGATTGATTTTCACGCCAGCGGCAGAGGCTTGATACAGTTTGTCCGCCAGCCCTTTATCCACCAGATTATTTACCTTAAGCGTAATTCCTGCATCAATATTAGCCAGCGCATTCTCGATTTCTTTGTCAATCAACTCATAAAGCCTATCGCGCGAGTTCTGGGGCGAAACCAACAGGTACTCAAAGGACACGGGGCGATAGGGGTTTTCAATAAAATTAAACACCCGGCGTACTTCATTGGTAATACGTTCATCCGCAGTAATCAACGAGTAGTCGGTATAGAGCCGGGCCGTTTTTTCATTGAAGTTGCCGGTGCCGATGTGGGCATAACGCACGATGTCGTTCCCTTCCCGGCGGGAAATTAAAAAGAGTTTGGCGTGAATTTTCAGCCCCGGCACCGAGAAAATCACATGGACGCCGGCTTCGGTCAGCCGTTTGGCCCATTGGATGTTGGCCTCTTCGTCAAAACGTGCCTGTAACTCCACCACCACGGTGACTTTTTTGCCGTTGTGCGCCGCATGGATCATCGAGGTGATGATGCGCGAATCTTTGGCTACACGGTAAATATTGATTTTGATCGCCAGCACGTTGGGATCAAAAGAGGCCTGACGCAGCAGTTCCAGTACATGTTCGAACGTGTGGTAGGGGTAGTAAAGCAATACATCACGATCACGGATGGCATCGAAACCATTGCGGAAATTGTTGAACCAGGCGTGACGCAGGCGCGGCAGCGCCTTATTGACCAGATTGGCTCTACCCACGTTCGGGAAGCTGATGAAGTCTTTAAAGTTATGGTAACGGCCACCGGGTATCACGGAGTCGTAAGAGGAAATCCCCAGTTTTTCCTGCAATATGGTGACCATCGCATCCGGCATATCACGCTGATAAACAAACCGCACCGGCTCCGCCGTTAAGCGCTGCTTCAGACTGGAAGACATCAGTTCCAACAAGCTGGATTCCATTTCGGTTACCAGATCGTACTCGGCATCACGCGTCATTTTCATCGAGTAGGCGTTAAGGGCGTCGTAATCAAAAAAGCCTTTGAAGATGTCATTCAGGCAATAGCGCAGGATGTTATCGATCAAAATCATGGTTTTGCGGCGGCGCGGCGCTTCTGCCGGCAGGTTAACAAAACGGGGAACCTTGTCTGAGGGAATTTCCAGCAGTGCGTAATTAATCTCGTCGCCATGAATAATTTCGACCGCCAGATAGGTGTAGTTATCTTTCAGGAACTGCACCAGGTTGGTGTCGCGCAGGATAAGTATCGGCGTGATATGCGGACGTAAATGCTGTTTAAAATATTCCCTCAGCCAATCCTGCTGGTTTGGGGAAACCTGACGTTCATTAACCAGAAAAATCTGGTTACGCGCCATTTCAAGCAGTAACTCATTATAAAGATTATCGAATATCTGGTCGGTTTTCAGGACGCGCGCCTGAATTTTTCCCAGAAGGTAGCGTAAGTTGCCGTCTAAACCTTGCTCTTCATTAATTAGAATACGTCTTTTCAGATCGGCAAAACGGACCTTGTAAAACTCATCGAGATTGCTGGAATAGATGCCAAGAAAACGCATCCGTTCGATCAGAGGATTGCTTTTGTCTGCGGCTTCCTGGAGTACCCGTTCATTAAAGGATAACCAACTTAACTCTTTTTCAATGTAGAGTTTGTCCTGACTCATTGTTACTCCGTTAAACTAGTGTGCTGAAGGTTTATCCAATATCCAACAACATTATGGCGCGTTAATGACGATAAAATCCAATCTGCAGACGGACTTACCATTGTCATATTATGGACGTAAAGGCAACATATGCTACCCGCGTTCCTTACGGGAATAATAAATGAAACCTCCCTGACGGCGAAAGAGCAATGGAAAATACAGGCAACAGATTACAGTATCGAGATCGCTGGCGGGCATTGATGGATCGCCTGACGCACCGCATTGTGGCGGGCAGCGGTTTACTGGTACTGATGGCGTTGTTATTGATTTTCTTCTATCTGCTGTATGTGGTGACGCCGCTTTTCCTTTCTCCCTCCATCAGCGAACAGAAGGCGGTGCCGCTGAATGCCGTTGCCCCGGCGCTGGCGGTTGGCATCAGCGATAACGGTCAGGTGGGTTTTCGTATTGACAGGCAAGGCTATGGCGAATTTATTTCACTTTCTTCCGGCCAGCCTGAAGCGCGCATTCCGCTTGCGCCATCCGTAGGCTTGCTGGCGGAAACTCACCGCGATCGTCAGATTTATGCGCTTAGTCAGGCTGACGGCAGAATCAGCATTGTACAGCCGCTGATGCAGCCGACCGGTAATCTTCCCCCGCAATGGCAATACCCTTTTGGCGAACAACCGCTGTCGTTAGGATTGCCTGCGCAACCCTTGCGCCGTATGGCGGTGGCGGCGGTGGCGGAAAAACGGCTGATAGTGGCTGTCGTCACACAGGATCACCGGCTGATCGTCAGCGAGATAGGGCAGAGTGGCGTACAGCAAAAGGCACGGGTCGATCTCCCTGAAAAGGCGGTTGACCAGCTACTGCTAACGCCCGATGGGCGGCAGATTTATCTCCTCAATGGTAGGGAACTCAGCGTGTGGCAGTCAGATGCCCAGACATGGATACGGCGGGAAACCGTGTCGTTGGCCGGGCGGGGATCGTTACATTTAGCCTTGCTGTCTGGTGGCCGCTCACTCCTGGTTCAATCTGCCGACGGACACATTAGCCAGTGGTTTGACGTGCCGACTGCAAAGGGGATGCGGCTGACGGAGATCCGACAATTCCCGCCGGTTGCCGAGTCAATCGCCTTGTTAGCCAGTGAGGAGCGGCGGAGGGTGTTTGCCACCCTGACGCCTCAGGGTGATTTGTCCCTGTTCGCCAGTAAACAATCGGGCGCGTTGTTGAGCAAAAAATTACCGCAAAATGCGCAGTTGCTGGCATTTTCACCGCGTGGCTCCGCCATGCTGGTAGAAACGGAAAAAAGCTGGCAGGTGTATAACGTGGATAATCCCTACCCGGATATCGGCGGGCAGGGGCTATGGCAAAAGCTGTGGTATGAAAATTACCCTGAACCCGGATATGTCTGGCAGTCTGCGTCAGCGGATGACAACTATCAGGCAAAGTTCAGCATGATGCCGTTGATGCTGGGAACGCTAAAAGCGGCGGTTTACGCAATGCTTTTTGCCACGCCGCTGGCTCTATCTGCCGCCGTTTATACCGCCTGTTTCATGTCACCGGCTTTGCGAGGCTGGATCAAGCCTGTGCTGGAAATTATGGGGGCCTTGCCGACGGTGGTCATCGGGCTTATTGCCGCGATCTGGCTGGCGCCCTATTTCGCTACCTATCTGTCCGCCGTTTTAGTTATGCCGGTATTATGGATGTTGGCCGTGCTCGGCAGCGGCTGGTTGGTGGAATGTTTGCCTGCCAACTGGCGCAGCCGTTTTCCTGCGGGTTGGGATGCGCTGTTTTTATTGCCCAGCATCTTGCTGACCCTGATGGCGGGTTGCTGGCTGGCGCCGATACTGGAAGTGTGGGCGCTGGGTCAGCCTTTGTATCAATGGCTGGGGGATGATTTTGTGCAGCGTAATACGCTGGTGGTTGGTGTGGCATTAGGTTTCGCCTTGATCCCGCTGATTTTTTCTCTGGCGGAAGACGCCTTGTTCAATGTCCCTTCCCGTTTAAGCCAGGGGTCGCTGGCATTGGGGGCAACGCCGTGGCAAACCCTGTGGCGGGTGGTGTTGCCTTCGGCGAGCGCCGGGATATTCGCTGCGCTGATGCTGAGTTTTGGTCGCGCAGTAGGGGAAACCATGATCGTTTTAATGGCGACGGGCAATACGCCGATTATGGATGCAGGGTTGCTACAGGGGTTGCGCTCGATGGCCGCCAATATTGCCATTGAAATGCCGGAAGCCGCGATCAATAGCGGCCACTACCGGGTATTGTTTCTGACTGCTCTAACGTTATTTGTCTTCACTTTTGTGGTGAATACATTGGCTGAAGCCATTTGCCAGCGTCTGCGCCAACGTTATCGTGATGAAGGGGAGAATGCGTGAGGCGTTGGTTCCGCTCAGGAAGGCCGTGGGTGTGGCTGACGGCATCATCCATTAGCATCAGCCTGCTGGCGATGCTGGCTATTTTCGTTCTGCTGGCCGGTCAGGGGATGCGCTATTTGTGGCCGCAACCGGTGTGGTTCATTACTCTGAAACAAGAAGCTTTGAAAAATGAGGTGTTACCGCATAAGGCAGAGGAAAGCCGTGTGTTGATCGGCGAGATTTATAATGAGCAAACGTTGTCGGCACAACAGCTCAGGGACGCCGGTCTGTTGTCGCCCTTATCAAAAGATGAATCTGTCACCCGTTACCTGATCAAAACGGGTCAGCGCGAAATCTATGGGCAGAGTTTTCGTACTCTGCTATCCCGCGATATTGCCCACCTCAGCAAACCCGCCGATATTCTGGTACTTAAGCACGTGAATAATGGCACCGCATATGGTTATCTGGCAGGAATGCTGGAAGACGGTCAACCGTTGCTGGCTGATAATTTGCCCGCAACATTACAGCGCCGGGTAATGCAGGTTCAGGGATTGCTGAGGATGGCTCAGGACATCCGGCTGGGCGAAATGGCAAAAATCAATCAGCAGTTTGAAGCGTTGCGTCTGGAAGAGAAAAGGCGACAGCAGTCAAACACGCTGGACAGTCGAACACAGGCGCACATTCAGGCCGAACGAACCAAACTGCAACGACATTTTGATGAACTGTCACAGCAGTTAACCATACTTAATCAGGAAATTAACCGCGATACGCTTCAACTGCGCGATGCGAACGGCGCCCTCCACCTGTTGCCACTCAAAGACATTGAACAGGCCTGGTATCCCAATGTAATGAGTCTGAGCCAGAAAATCAGGCATTGGGGCGGGCAGGTCAGATATCTGCTGGCGCACTACGCACCTGACAGCAATAGTGCCGGGCATTTGTTTCCGGCGATTTTCGGCACGGTACTGATGGTGGTGCTGATGTCGATCATCGTTATGCCGCTTGGTGTCGTGGCGGCGGTGTATTTACATGAGTATGCGGGTAAAAATGCGCTGACGCGTTGGGTCAGAATTGCCGTGGCCAATCTGGCGGGCGTGCCATCGATTGTCTATGGCGTATTTGGTCTGGGATTTTTCGTTTATCTGATAGGCGCCACGCTGGATGAGTTTTTTTATGCCGAAGCGTTGCCAAATCCGACGTTTGGCACACCGGGTTTACTGTGGGCGTCGTTGACGTTGGCGTTACTGACGCTGCCGGTGGTGATAGTCGCCACAGAAGAGGGATTATCAAGCATCCCCCTGTCGGTGCGCTATGGTTCGCTGGCGCTGGGGGCTACCAAAGCTGAAACGTTATGGCATGTGGTGCTGCCAATGGCGGTGCCGGCCATGATGACCGGGCTGATCCTTGCCGTTGCGCGGGCGGCGGGGGAAACCGCGCCGCTGATGCTGGTGGGCGTGGTGAAATCTGTCCCGGTGCTGCCGGTTGATGATGTTTTCCCTTATCTTCACCTGGAGCGAAAATTTATGCATCTGGGATTCCAGATTTACGATCTGGCGTTTCAGAGCCCGGATGTTGAGGCGGTACGGCCACTGGTCTGTATCACCGCCCTGTTGTTGGTGTTGATTGTTGCGGGGCTGAATCTTGCGGCGATTGGCATTCGCCATGTGCTGCGTGAAAAATATCGTAAGCTGTTACTTTGAATGTAGGATGAAGTCATGGGTTTTATGAGAAAGGAGGAGGCGTTACCGGCTATGGATGCACAGCCGTTTAGTGAGGAACAGACAGCGCTGGCCGTGAAGCATCTGAATTTGTATTACGGTGATAAACAGGCGCTGAATGATATTTCCCTGTGTATTGCCAAAAATCAGGTTACGGCGTTGATTGGTCCATCCGGCTGCGGTAAATCGACGTTGCTGCGTTGCTTTAACCGCATGAACGATCTGGTGGATAACTGCCGTACCGAAGGGAATATCTGGCTGGATGGGATGTCGATCACCGATCCACAACTGGATGTGGCTATGCTACGCCGACGGGTGGGAATGGTTTTCCAGCGTCCTAATCCTTTTCCCAAGTCGATTTATGACAATGTTATTTATGGCCTGAGACTACAGGGTTTACGGGACAGGCGTTTACTGGATGATGCGGTGGAACAGGCGTTGCGCGCTGCGGCGTTGTGGCACGAAGTAAAAGATCGGTTAAGTGACAACGCGCTGACGCTTTCCAGCGGCCAGCAGCAGCGATTGGTGATTGCCCGGGCGATTGCCATCAAGCCGGAAGTGCTGTTGCTCGATGAACCCACCTCAGCGCTGGATCCCATTTCAACGCTGGTTATTGAAGAGTTGATCGGCACGCTGAAGCACTATTTTACGTTGGTGCTGGTGACGCATAACATGCAGCAGGCGGCGCGCGTCTCTGATTACACGGCGTTCATCCATCAGGGTAAGTTAATAGAATACAATCTCACGGATGATTTATTTACCTCCCCCACTCAACGGCGAACAGAAGATTACATTACTGGCCGTTTCGGTTGAGGTGACCGCCTGTCACCTCGTTTTTATGGGATTGATCAAGGTTCAGAAGACTGGTTATCAATTGTTCGTGCCATAAGAAAAATGGATGATAAACTGCAGGCAGTTTAATGGCACTGGCAAATGGCGGGTAAAATGAGATTTAACACAATGAATGAAAGCGAGATTGTTACCGAACTTTGCCGGAGAATAAAAAACGCTCGAATCCAGCAACGTTTATCTCAGGTTGATCTTGCTGAGCGGGCTGGTTTAGGGATTGCCACCATCAAGCGCGCAGAAATGGGCGAGTCGATAACACTCAGCAGCTTATTGTGTATTTTGCGCGGGCTTAATCGTCTGCATCATTTAGACGGTATTTTATTTGATGCTGAAGTTGAATCATTTAATGCGCAGGTGAGCGGTGAGAAAAAACATACGCCTCTGCGTATCCGCAAGAAAGCGGCTGCCTTTCCTGCTAAAACACTGGCCAAGCATGAAAGTGTGAAAAAACCCGCCACCAGCACCGTCGACTGGTATATCTCAGCCGCTGAAAATAATATTATCTGGTCCTGGCCGGACAGTGAGAAGAAATAATCATTTTAATTCAATGGGTAATATCTTGTTTTGATTTTTATTTATCGGATACTCAAATAAATATCGGTTAATAACCCGGTAAGCTTATTAACCGATAAGCAACGTTAGTACAGCAACAAACCCTTATTCACACAATACGACTTTAATGGCTAACCCACCCCGTGATGTTTCGCGATATTTGGCATTCATATCTTTACCGGTTTCGTACATCGTCTCGATGACTTTATCTAATGAAACGCGTGGTTCGCTGGTACGGCGCATTGCCATTCGGGCAGCGTTAATCGCTTTAACGGATGCGATGGCATTGCGTTCAATACAGGGGACCTGAACCTGGCCGGCAACGGGATCGCATGTCAGCCCCAGATTGTGTTCCATACCGATTTCCGCGGCGATACAAACCTGCACCGGATTCGCGCCGAGTAATTCAGCCAGGCCTGCCGCGGCCATGGAGCAGGCCACACCGACTTCACCCTGGCAACCGACTTCGGCGCCGGAAATGGACGCATTCATTTTATAGAGCAGACCAATGGCCCCGGCAGCTAAAAAGTAACGTAAATAGGATTCAGGGGTAACTGGCTGAATGTAGTGGTCATAATAGGCCAATACGGCAGGGATAATACCGCAGGCGCCGTTTGTTGGTGCGGTTACCACCCGCCCACCGGCTGCGTTTTCTTCAGCGACCGCCATCGCAAACATATTGACCCGATCCATCGCATTCATGGGATCGTTGGAAAAGCGGTCGTTAATGGATAACAGGCGGTGCAGGGCAGAAGCGCGACGAGGTACTCTCAGTGGGCCGGGCAGTACTCCTTCCGTATTGATGCCGCGATGAATGCCGTTTTGCATGGTCTGCCAGACCTCGGCAAAATACTGTTCTATCGCCTCACGACCATGCAGGGCGATTTCGTTTTTCATAACGATCGCGGATAGGGAAAGGCAATTATCCTGGCAATGCTTCAATAATTTTTGTGCGGAAAAGAACGGGAAAGGGACATTTTCTGCCGTCACAATGGTTTTTCCGAAATTCTCCTGATCGACAACAAAGCCGCCGCCAATAGAATAATAGGTTTTACTGTAAATCAGCTCCTGCTGGTGGTACGCACGGATTATCATACCGTTTTCATGCAGCGGAAGGTTTTCCGGTTGAAAACGCAGGGCAGTCGCCAACGGGAAGCTGACTTCATATTGACCGTTTAGCATTGATAATCTGTGCGTTTCTTTTACCTGCTGGATAAAAGCCGGAATACTGTCGATGTCAACGCTACCCGGCAAATTGCCGGCCAATCCCATAATAATGGCGATATCGGTATGGTGGCCTTTGCCCGTCAGAGACAGAGAGCCATAAACGTCAACAACGATTCGTGTTACCGATGAAATAAGCGATTGACTGACCAAATCATCCGTGAACATATTGCCAGCTTTCATTGGACCAACGGTATGTGAACTGGAAGGGCCGATACCAATTTTGAAAATTTCAAATACGCTGACCATAGCGACTTCCTTTAAAAAAACGCCGACAGGCGAAATAACGTTACCGGCGTTGAAATGGATAACTAATGACGTTGGGATTTTAACCGAACAAGCTATAAACGATAGCGGAGATAGCGATCAGGCCCATAATGGTGACGAACACGTTGCTGATATGGCCGCTGTATTTTTTCATCGCCGGGACTTTCTGGATGGCGTACATCGGCATCAGGAACAGCAGACAGGCAATAATCGGGCCGCCCAGGGTTTCAATCATGCCCAGAATGCTTGGGTTCAGCGTGGCTACAATCCAGGTCGTCACCAGCATGAACAACGCGGTAATGCGGTTCAGTTTGGTTCTGGAGAGGGTTTTACCTTTGCTGCGCAGCGATTTCACCATCATGCCATTGAAACCTTCGCCTGCTCCCAGATAATGACCGAGGAAAGATTTGGAAATAGCGATAGTGGCAATAACCGGCGCCAGATAACCCATCATCGGGTTATTAAAGTGATTGGCCAGATAAGACAGAATAGAGATGTTCTGCGCTTTGGCTTCCATCAGTTCAGCAGGAGACAGGCTCAGTACGCAGCTGAACACGAAGAACATCACGGTAATCACCATCATGATATGGCTGTAAGACAGAATGCGGGCGCATTTCTTCTCTGCTTCGTCGCCATACTCTTTACGTTTGGCAACGGCAAAAGAGGAGATAATCGGTGAATGGTTGAATGAGAAAACCATAACCGGGATCGCCAGCCATAAGGTAGCCAGTAAACCATTCCCGGCCACGTTGTCGGCTAAAGAAATATTTTCAAAAACAGAGGTATTCCAGTGTGGCACTAAATACAAGGCCAGCATCATTAAAACAACCACAAAAGGATAAACCAGAATGCTCATTGCTTTAACAATCATGGCTTCACCAAAGCGGACAATAAACATTAATCCCAGGATCAATATTAATGACAGCACTGCTCGCGGAGGAGAAGGTAAATGCATTTGGTGAGTAATAAAGCTATCTACCGTATTGGTAATCGCCACGCTGTAAACCAACAGGATGGGGTAAATTGCAAAAAAATACAGCAATGTGATTAATTTACCAGCACCAACGCCGAAATGTTCTTCAACCACTTCTGTAATATCTTCCCCACCTTTTTTACCAGATAATACAAAACGGCATAGCGCACGGTGAGAAAAATAGGTCATCGGGAAAGCAATAATAGCCATGATAATTAAAGGTATAAGACCGCCGATACCCGCATTTATCGGCAGAAATAACACACCGGCGCCAATGGCTGTACCGTAGAGTCCCAGCATCCAGACCGTATCGCTTTTACGCCAGCCTGAAGTCTGCGCTAATACTTGGCTGTTATCTTGAATTGTGCTCATGCTCGTGTCTCCTTGGTGAACACAGGGTATAAAAATACAGTATCGGCAAGTTGCCGTTACAGGTATAAACGTGAAAAAAACATATAAATTATGTCGACGGATAATACTGTTTGTGTGCGCATTTTATATCTTGTCGGTTAGGGGATAATATTGTTTCGATCACATAAATGAATTTAACTGCATTATTTTAATGAAATTTATGGAAAATTAAAATATCAATAATGATACTTTAATTTTATTATATTCAATGGCTCTTTATTGATATGTTAATTGGTGTAAAACAGACAAAAAATAGCCAAAAATAAAAATATCAAATAATAAAAAATACAAATGACAGAAATAATAAACCTAATTTCAAGGATGTCACGCTGAGATTTTATTTTAACTGTTTATACCCGTCATACTTCAAGCTGCATGTGCGTAGGCTGCACTCAGTCACCCGAATCGCTTACCTGAGTAAGCTCATCGGGATTCCTTCCCTTGCCGCCTTCCTGCAACTCGAATTATTTAGGGTATAGTATCTGTTGCTATTCCGTTAATAAAAAAGATGAACGGGCGGGCATACATCAGGTATGCCTGCCAACGACTCAGACAGGCAGTTTTTCCTGCGCCCACACCAGACCATTTTGGTATTCGTCGGTCAGCATGGTTGCCAGCGATTGTAATGTTTGCCGAAGCTGATCGGTATCCTGTGCATGAATATTCAGATGTCCAACTTTCCGCCCTGGACGCACGTCTTTTTCATACCAGTGCAAATGTACCAGCGGCAGTGACAGCCAGTCCGTGTTGACGTCAGTCCCGATCAGATTGACCATCACCGATGCGTCACTGGCCACCGGTACTGGCATCGGCAGATCTAAAATCGCCCGCAGATGCAATTCAAACTGGCTGATAGACGCGCCATTTTGTGTCCAGTGACCGCTGTTATGTACACGCGGAGCGAGTTCATTAATCAACAGACGATTGCCGACAATGAAACACTCCATAGCCATGACGCCAACGTAGCTCAATTCATTCATAATGGCAGACAGCATTTGTTCTGCCTGTTGCTGCAAATGTGGCGCTGGATGGGGCAGGGCAACGCTGGCGCGCAGAATACCGTCCTGATGCAGATTATGCGTCAGCGGGTAGAAGACGCAGTCCCCGTGAATGTTGCGCGCACCGACCAGCGATACCTCACCGGAAAAATTGATGCCTTGTTCAACTATGCATTCGCCATAGCAGTCTGCGGGTAACGTAGGCTGCTCACCGGCGCGAAAACGCCACTGCCCACGTCCGTCATAACCGCCCACACGCCGCTTAACAATGGCAAGCTCGCCAAGCCGGGTAAAAACCTGCGGCCACTCTTCCTCATTGGCAAGCAGTTGCCAGGGCGCCGTTGCCAGATTTAGCGAATCCAGTAATTGTTTTTGCGTCAGACGATCAGCCAGACGCGGGAAAATATCACGATTAACAAACGCGGTATGGGCCGCCAGTTCACGCGTAAGTGCGGTTTCTGGCCAGCGCTCAATTTCAGCGGTAATGACACTGTTGTGGAAAGGAACCGACTCAGGCTCCGCGTCCAGCCCGACAGGGTAAACCGCGATCCCCAAGGGTTCACCCGCCTGGCGTAACATTCTTCCCAACTGACCATCGCCTAAAACGCAGACCGGTTTCATGCTTCCTCCCGCGGGTCGGGGTTGGATAACACCTCATCAGTCTGGCTTTGCCGCCAGTCAGTCAAACGTGTGGTGATAGCACTATCATGCAATGCCAGAATCTGTGCGGCCAGCAGCGCGGCATTGGCTGCGCCTGCTTTGCCAATGGCCAGCGTGCCTACCGGTATACCGCGAGGCATCTGCACAATCGAATAAAGGCTGTCGATGCCACTCAGCGCGGCGCTTTGTACCGGCACGCCCAATACCGGCACCAGTGTCTTGGCCGCCAACATACCAGGCAAATGCGCTGCCCCGCCTGCGCCCGCAATAATCACCTCAAAACCGTTCTGTGTGGCTTGCTCTGCGAAACTGAACAGCTTATCGGGTGTTCGGTGGGCGGAGACAACTTCCACATGAAAGGGGATATTCAGCGTAGTGAGAATTTCCGCCGCAAACTGCATTGTGGCCCAGTCACTCTTTGAACCCATGACGATGGCGATTTTAGCCGGGGCAGCGTTGGATGACATGCCTGTAAAGCTCCTGTGAATTTACCTGATGGTGGTGTCGCATCGGCCAGTTAGAAGGTGCTCTGGCGTTGAGGGCGTAGAGCATATCACGCCCTTATGGCGAGGAAAACGGTTGCGTAGGGTCGAAAAGTCCCTGCGGCGATAAGCTGCGGGGAAGAAAAGAGATCACAACGGGAAAGAAATCAGCTCGATATCCTGTGCCGTCACCTTGATCATCGAACCTTGCTGATGCCAGGCTCCCAGCACCATGCGCTGCGCGCTGACATTACCCGCAATGATTTGATGAATCGCCGGACGATGAGTGTGTCCGTGGATCATGGTGTGTACCTGATAATGTTGCAGGCGTTCGATAACCTGCTCAGGATTAACATCCATAATGTCCTGCGGTTTATGCTGGTTGGCGTGCTGGCTGGCCGAGCGCATTTTTTCAGCGATACGCAGCCGGAAACGTAAAGGTAAAAGCAGAAAAAGACGCTGTATCAGTGGATGGTGTACCCGGCGACGAAATTTCTGATAGTCAAGATCGTCAGTACACAGCGTGTCGCCATGTAAAATAAGTATCCGCCGACCATAAAGGTCGAGCACATTTTCTGCGGGTAACAGCGTTAGCCCGCTTTGTCTGGCGAAATGCTTGCCGAGCAGAAAGTCGCGATTGCCATGCACGAAATAGCAGGGAATACCTTGCTGATGTAATGCCAGCAAGGCATTGGCGATTGTCGTATGCAGGGGGTGCGGATCGTCATCGCCGATCCAGGCATCAAACAGATCACCCAGAATATAGAGGGCATCCGCCTTCACGGCTTCATGGCGTAAAAAACGCAGAAAACCGGCGGTGATCGCCGGTTCATGAAGACTTAAATGCAGGTCGGCAATAAATAGTGTCGCCATGCTGCCGCAATTATTCGCTAACGGTAACGCCGGTGATCACGACGTCTTCTTTAGGGACATCCTGATGCATACCGCTGCGGCCCGTGGCCACGCCTTTGATTTTATCAACCACGTCCATACCTTCAGTAACTTCAGCAAAAACACAGTAGCCCCAGCCGTCAGCCCGTTCTGAACGGAAGTTCAGGAAATCATTATCTACCAGATTAATAAAGAATTGTGCGGTAGCGGAATGCGGATCGTTAGTACGCGCCATTGCCAGCGTACCGCGAGTGTTTTTCAGGCCGTTGTTGGCTTCATTTTTAATTGCGGCGTTGGTCTCTTTTTGCTGCATACCCGGCGTAAAACCACCGCCCTGGATCATAAACCCATTGATAACACGGTGAAAAATGGTGTTATCGTAAAAACCGCTGCGGCAGTAATTCAGAAAGTTTTCTACGGTGACAGGCGCTTTGTCTGCAAAGGTGTTAATAACGATATCGCCGTGGTTTGTATGAAACGTGATCATAGTAATGAACCCTACATAGCCATAGTAATGGGGAACAATGCTCACCAAATGTGGTGAACAATCAAGAGCGCTCTTATAACATAACTGGCCTGCTGAGTCAGCATAGGCGGGGGCAGAATCGCCAGGTATGGCGTTACTACGTTCAGCATTCAACAAGGCCTCTCAATTATTTAAGTGCGAGGTGAAACATATTTATTACATCAGATCAATGCGTTGAATAAATAGGTACTCTTTGATAATAACTTGGATTAATCTGGGAACAGTTCTTATTTCCCCGGAGGTATAGGTGAATTATGTTGGCGTATATTAATCGAGTATTAGATAAGCCCGATTTTGGCAAGCTATTGCTTCGCTTGTCTTTCAGTATCCTGATGTTGCTTCACGGTTGGCATAAAGTGCAGGGCGGTATCGGCGGCATTGAAAAAATGCTTACTGAAGTGGGGATGCCGGCTTTTGTCGGCTACGGCGTCTACGTCGGTGAAGTGGCGATGCCGGTTCTGATGATTCTGGGCATTTTTACCCGTCCGGCCGCACTGATTTTCTCTTTCACGATGGCGGTTGCCGCCTGGCTGGCAAATCCACACGGTTTATTCACGCTGGCGAAAACCGGCGGCGGTGTTCTTCTTTGCCGGTCTGGCTATCGCCCTGCTTGGCAGTGGTAAATATTCGGTGATGCCTAATCCTCGCTGGCGCTAATTCAGTTCGCTCTCCCTAATAAGGAACTTTGTCAATAGTCTGAAGCCCGGATAATTCCGGGCCTTTTTATGTTTATTCCTTATCGATTATCTGCTTATTCCGCCGTATCAGTCTTGCAATAGCACAGGGTTCAGGTTTCAATACGCCGTTAGGGTTGAAAACCCTTAGCAAATTGATGTTACTCACGCTTACAGCGAACGATGATTCACCTATCCTGCGAATACCATGGAATGCCCTGATGCTAAAGATTTTTAATACGCTGAGTCGCCAAAAAGAGGAATTCAAACCTATCCACGCTGGTCATGTGGGGATGTATGTGTGTGGGATCACCGTTTATGACCTGTGTCATATTGGTCACGGGCGTACTTTCGTTGCATTTGATGTGGTGGCGCGGTATTTACGGTATTTGGGATATTCGCTGAAATACGTACGCAATATTACCGATATTGACGATAAAATCATTAAACGTGCGGCGGAAAAGGGTGAAACCTGCGATCAGCTGACGGCGCGGATGATCGCGGAAATGCATGTCGACTTTGATGCATTAAATATTTTGCGTCCGGATGAGGAGCCACGCGCCACCCATCATATCGCTGAAATCATTGAACTGGTTGAAAAACTGATTGCCAGGCGCCATGCCTATGTCGCGTCCAACGGTGATGTCATGTTCTCCGTTGATACCGCTCCGGGCTATGGTGTGCTGTCGCGTCAGGATCTGGATCAGCTTCAGGCAGGTGCGCGGGTAGAGATTACGGAAGTTAAACGCAACCCGATGGACTTCGTATTGTGGAAAATGTCCAAACCAGGCGAACCACATTGGTCTTCCCCGTGGGGGGAAGGACGTCCCGGCTGGCATATTGAATGTTCGGCAATGAACTGCAAACGGTTGGGTGAACATTTTGATATCCACGGCGGCGGTTCAGATTTAATGTTCCCGCATCATGAAAACGAGATTGCCCAATCCACCAGCGCGCACGACGGCCCCTATGTGAACTATTGGATGCATTCCGGCATGGTGATGGTTGACCGGGAAAAAATGTCAAAATCGCTTAATAACTTCTTCACCGTGCGGGATGTATTGGCCTATTACGATCCTGAAACTGTGCGCTATTTCCTGATGTCGGGTCACTATCGTAGCCAATTGAACTACAGTGAAGAAAACCTGAAGCAGGCTCGTTCAGCGCTGGAGCGTTTATATACGGCGTTACGAGGTACGGACGACAGCGTGGAAGCGAAGGGCGGAGAGTTATTTGAAGCCCGTTTCCGTGAAGCGATGAACGATGATTTCAATACCCCGGAAGCCTACTCCGTTTTGTTCGATATGGCGCGGGATGTGAATCGCCTGAAAGCGGAAGATCCATGTGCGGCCAATCAACTGGCGTCGGCGCTGCGAAATCTGGCAAAAGTACTTGGCTTGCTGGAGCAGGACCCGGAACTGTTCCTGCAAAGCGGTGCGCAGGCAGACGATGATGAAGTTAAAAAAATCGAAGAGTTGATTAAACAGCGCAAGGATGCACGTCAGGCAAAAGACTGGGCGCTGGCGGATGAGGCGCGCGACCGGCTGAATGATATGGGTATTATTCTGGAAGATGGCCCGCATGGGACGGTCTGGCGGCGTAAATAATTTGCCGTGGCGAGGGCTATTTTACCGATCAGACTGTAGGTAAAGTAGTTCGGCGTCTTGTGGTTAATAACCGCCCCCTTGTTTGCTGTCTCTTAGTGCGCATAGGAAAATCGTCACTAAGAGACAGCTATGGGGAGCTATCACGGGAATGGCGCTAATTCACCTCTTCCGCGCTTTTACGCAGATGGGCTTTCAACTGGCTGTATTCATGCTGGACATAATCTTCCGCCCACTGCTGATTCTCGATAGCTTCCAGTTTAACTGCGCAATATTTGTATTCCGGCGTTTTGGAAATGGGATCGAGGTGATCCAGCGTCAGTTCGTTGCAGGCGCCAATCCACCATTGATAGGTCATATAAACCGCACCTTTATTAACCCGCTCACTGACGGCAACACGGGTTATCACTTTGCCGCGGCGTGAGGAAACCCAGGTCAGTTGCTGATCTCTGAGCCCCAGACGTTCAGCATCTTCAGGGTTGACCTGTACGTAACCAGGTTCATCGGCCAGCGTTTGTAAAGCCGTACAGTTCCCGGTCATCGAACGGCAGGAATAATGACCCACTTCTCGTACGGTACACAGCACCAGCGGATAACTTTCATCTACCAACTCCATCGGCGGTCGCCACTCGGTGGCAAACAACAGGCCTTTACCGCCGGGACGGTCGAACTCATTTCCTTTGTATAGCCACGGCGTGCCTGGGCTGTCTTCCGTGGTACACGGCCACGGAACATAACCCAGCCCCGACATTTTTTCGTAGGTTGCGCCGTAGTACAGCGGACATAAATGACGCAGTTCATCCCAGATTTCCTGCGTATTGTTGTAGTGCATCGGATAGCCGAGTGCGGTTGCCATCAGGCTGATGATTTCCCAGTCGGGTTTGACGTCGCCATGAGGTTCAACAGCCTTGTAAAAACGCTGGAAGCCACGGTCGGCGGCGGAGTATACCCCTTCATGCTCACCCCAGGATGTCGCCGGCAGAATAACATCGGCTACCGATGCGGTTTTGGTCATAAAGATATCCTGCACGATCAGCAATTCCAGT
The DNA here is from genome assembly GCF_003666245.1 of Brenneria alni. Taxonomy (GTDB): domain Bacteria; phylum Pseudomonadota; class Gammaproteobacteria; order Enterobacterales; family Enterobacteriaceae; genus Brenneria; species Brenneria alni. Next base: position 32,559 of record NZ_MJLZ01000019.1, on the reverse strand, counting down.
TCGCTGAACGCTTCCCGCATCATGGACAGATCCGGTTCGGTTTGTAGCGGATCTTCTCCCATCACATAGTTTGCTTTGATTTTTCCTTCTTTGATTTTGTGTGGCACATCGGTAAGGGAATAGCCGATTTTGTCGGATAAGTCCGCTACACCCCAGGCTTTGGCAAATTTAGCCAGCGTTTCCTTATCGGTAACGGGTTGATAGCCGGGGTACATGTTTGGCAGGGCACCCATATCGCAGGCACCCTGTACGTTGTTTTGACCACGCACCGGGCCGACGCCCACGTTCGGACGCCCCAGATTGCCGGTCATCAACGCCAGCCCGGACAGGCCTTTTACCACGTCGACCCCCTGACCCCATTGAGTCACGCCCATGCCCCATAAAATGGTGGCGGACGGAGCGGCGGCATACATACGCATTGCTTCACGGATCAGCTGTGGCGACAAACCGGTAATGTCTGCAACATATTCCGGGGTATATTTGGCGACGATCCGGCTATATTCCTCAAACCCTTCCGTATGACGGGCCACATAGTCTTTATGGTAGAGGCCTTCATTAATCAGCACGTTGGCAAAGGCGTTGACCAGCGCCATATTGGAGCCATTTTTCAGCGGCAGCCACAGGTCGGCAATGCGGGCGGTTTCAATGTGGCGTGGATCGCACACAATGATTTTTGCGCCGCGCTCTTTGGCTTTCAGGATCCGGCGGGCAACGATGGGGTGGGAGTCGGCGGCGTTATAACCGAATACCAGGATGCATTCCGTATGCTCAATTTCGCAGATGGAGTTACTCATGGCCCCATTGCCCAGCGTGACCTGCAAACCGGCGACGGACGGGCCGTGACACACGCGGGCGCAGCAGTCGACGTTGTTGTTGCCGGTCACCGCACGGGCGAATTTCTGCATGACATAGTTGGTTTCGTTGCCGGGGCCGCGGGAAGAACCGGTGTGCATAATGGATTCCGCGCCATATTTCTCTTTAATGGCTTTCAGGCGGGAACTGGCGAACTCGATAGCGACATCCCAGGACACCGCCTCAAACGGCGCCCCTTTTTGACGCCGAATCAGCGGTTGTTTCAGGCGTGGCGTGAGTAATTTGGTGTCGTTAAGAAAATCCCAACCATAATAACCTTTAAGGCACAACTCACCTTCGTTGGTGACGCCGTTGGCGCCTTCAGCGCCAACCACTTTACCGTTTTCAACCAGCAGGTTAATTTTGCAGCCTGACCCGCAATATGGACAGACAGTGATCACTTTCCGCATGATGATTATTCTCCTTCAGCGTGCCTTGAATGGCACCGTTCAGAACTGCATTCCTGCGGCTTCATCAAGCGCCGCACGCCGTTGTTTTTGTTGGATCATGGCCTGGATATCATCATGGCCTATCATCCGTAATGCCTTCGTTGGACAAAACCCAATACAGGCCGGGCCTGCTGCGCGCCCATCGCAAAGATCACATTTCTGCGCCTCGGCTTTTATACCGTTACCCAGCATCTGATGGTGGCTGATACGGGCAACCGGTTTACTGACCACGGTCATGGCGCCATAAGGACAAGCCACGACACAGGTCTTACAGCCGATACATTTTTTCTGCTGTACCTGAATACATGCATTCGCATGGGTAATGGCGCCATTTGGGCACACATTGGCGCATGGCGCATCCTCACACTGGCGACACTGAATAGTGGTACTGACATTCAGACTTTTGACCACTCTGAGGCGTGGCGAAAAGTGTTCTGGGGATAATGAGGACGTTTTACCGTCGCTGTGAGCCAGCACACAGGCGACTTCGCACGTGCGACAGCCAATACATTTCCTGGAATCTGCAATAACGAACCGGTTCATGACATCGTCTCCGACCTGGGTTCAGGTGAAAAAACCGTTGTGTCGACGTAGCTAAAAAATGACACACCACTTCCCGATAAAGCAGGGTTTATGCCAACAAAAAGTGTGGTTATTTAATTAATTGAATAATAAATACTTTTTCTGTTTGTATCGCGTGATTTCACGGCTTGAATGCCGAGGATGACGACAGAGAAAAGGGGGTTTCGGCAGATTTGACGATAAATATGAGATCAAGCAAATAATCAGAATTATGGCGGCGCCAATGACAATTTATGTCAAAAAACGACTCTTTTGAGGCGTATATTTCGGCCTGTACTACAGATAGTTACGGCAGGGATTATCATGTTAGACACCACCTTTACCATCAACGCTATAGGCAACATAGTCAGAAGAGAAATAAACGGCTTTCATGTTTATGAAAAATCTGGTTGTGGAACTTATGTACAAATTTTAGCTGATTTTCACCAGGGTAAAATCGGTTATAAGTTACTAAATAGCGGTAGCAAAGAGCGTAAAGTCTATCTGGTTGAAGTTAACGGAACGAAGTATGTGCTGAAACGGGAGCGGGAATTAGATCCCCGGCTGGAAAAACGGATATCGCGCTTTATCTATGGCCCTTATTACTCCAGACTTATATACCGTGTGGCAGAGGCGCGTAAACAAGGGTGTACTCGGATTGCGGATATTTATGCCGTTGCGGAGAAGGTCAGACATCGTGAAGCCGTGGAAACCTATATTCTGTCTGAATACATTGAAGGTACGCCGCTGGCCGAATTGCGTGATTTATCTCCTTACAAAGCTGAAATCAAAGCCTGTGTCGAAGAGTTGCATCATCACCGGTTAGCATCCAACGATATTCATCCGGGGAATATTATTTTTACCGACAATGGATTGCGTATTATTGATCTGTCAGATAAAGGTCATCAGGGGATTTGTCAGGCTAATGACGCGTATGCGTTGAAACGCTTTTATAACATCGAGTTGGATATACATACGTTGGCTTATCAGCTGGTTGGAATGCGCAACAAATTCAGAGTCTGGTCCAGAAAAATGCGCAGCAGATCGTAGCATCTGCGCCTGCCTCTTTACTCCTTTCCAGTGGTCAGGCATCCGGATATTCCGGTTTCACAAGTTGATGCGCCTATTACTCTCCATCTTTACCTATTCGTGCCTATACTTTATTTATCTCAAACCAAGAGTGAGAGAGGCGCGTTTACTTTTTTAACCAATCTTTGGGATATCTTCGGTTTTCTGTTGCATGACTTTCGAATCGGGCATTCCGATGCGCCTGTGGGTTCGTTGTCCTGTCGATGTGCAATGTAGGGACGACACAGTAATGATCAAAAAACGAATATCCTCCATGTTTATGTTTGGCGTGGAAGATATTTGATAACTTTATGAGGTTTATTATGATCTTTCTAAAGAATATCAGCATAAGAATTATGGTGCTAATTATTGTGGCGTTCTTGTTGGTCATTTGGGGTATTGCATCGGGCTACAGTCTTTATTCCCTCTATCAAGCCAATGATTTAATTAATAAAAATGAAACGCAGCGAAAAACCTACTCTTATCTGGTGTATGGCAGCGATCAGTATTTCCGGGCTGTTACCCGCATGGAACGAACGATGGATTATTTACAGAATAACGATGCGGAAAATGCGAAGAAGACGCTGGAAATGGCGCAAATAGCGATAAAAAACACTAAAGAGGCGTTGGAAAAATTTAAAACAGCGGAACATATCGGGGTAGAAAACTCGACCCTTAGTTCTATTACCGATAATTGGTCACGGTTAATATCCGTGGCCATTGATCCCATGAATAGCGCGTTACAGCAGAATAATGCGGAGGCGTTTCGTCAGGTATTCCGTGGGGTTTATCCGCCGATCAGTTTGGCTTTTGGTGGGGATCTTAAACAATACACCGATCAAATTACCGCCTCGGAATTTATTCCGGTGGTGAATGAGTACAATATTTATAATCGAAATGCACTGATTGCAGTCATGCTGGTTGGTATCCTGATTTTGTTATTTACGGAATACTATCTGAGAAATTATCTGGTTATACCGATTGGCGTGATTAAATCACATCTGGCGCAATTGACGGCGGGTCGCCTGGGATGCGATCTGGCGGAGTTTGGCCAAAACTGTGCGGGGAGGTTGATTCCTGATATTAAACGGTTGCAGAAAAGTTTACGTGATACCGTCATGACGATTCGTCATAGCGCGATGGAAATTGATCTCGGAACCACCAATATCAGGGATGGCAATGACGATCTTTCCAGCCGGACAGAACAACAAGCTGCCGCATTGCAGCAAACGGCAGCCAGCATGGAGCAGATCAGTTCAACGGTGAAACAAACTGCGGAGAATGTCCATCAGGCGCGAGGACTGGCGCAGGAAGCCTCAGACGCCGCGAAAAAAGGGGGAGAAATCGGCAATAACGTTATGGAAACGATGGATAACATTAGCGCCAGTTCGCGCAAAATTTCTGATATCACCACGGTGATTAATAGTATTGCTTTCCAGACCAATATCCTGGCGCTTAATGCGGCAGTTGAAGCTGCCAGGGCCGGAGAACAGGGCAGAGGATTTGCGGTGGTGGCCGGTGAAGTTCGCAATCTGGCGCAGCGCAGCGCTCAGGCCGCCAGGGAGATCGAAGCGCTGATCGCCGAGTCGGTATCCCGTGTTTCCGACGGGGCGGGACAGGTGAGGCAGTCCAGTGAATCGATGGCGGTCATCATTGCCGCCATTGATCATGTCAACGATCTGATTGGTGAAATCGCCGCCGCTACCGATGAACAAACCCACGGCATCAGCCAGATTAGTCAGGCGATCCATGAAATAGATGGCGTGACGCAGCAGAACGCCGCTCTGGTACTACAGTCGGCAGAAGCTGCCTCTAAATTGGACGAACAGACGAGCGAGCTATCGGCGGCAGTCGATGTTTTCCAGCTTGGGGGTGATGATTGTCTTCCGGGTACAGAACAGTACAACGCCATGAATACGGTTGTGAAACGTCCTGCGGTAATGAGGGGGAGTTCGCCCCTGTTGACGGCCAGCAGCCACAGTAACGACGGTTGGGAAAAATTCTGACAGCCTGTCTCTGTATATTTGGGGATGGTGGATTTTTTGCTCAATGGCATATGACCAGGCTATAGCCTTTGAAAGCCGCCATTTCCCTGCCAGCCCGCCAGCCGCTGATGAATGAGATCCACCGCCTGCTCGACTTCCGCGCTGAGGGGGTAATAGAACGCCACCAGCGCAGGCTGAATACCGATAAAAATTACCTCAGGAATATCTTGCTGCAACTGTTCGATAAGAAAGTTCAGCGGCAGATTATGGGTGTTCATCAACAGGTCTTCGGCAATCCGTTGCGGATCAACAATGCGTATTTCGCCGGGCGCTAAACCCATATCGGCGGCATCCACTACCAATAGTCTTTTAGGCCGCAGGGTGCGCAACCTGTGGGCTGCGTTTTCGGGAATGGCGCCGCCATCAATCACTGACCAGCCAGCGACCGGGTTTTGCGTCATATGTTCGGCCAGCCGCGGCCCGGCGCCATCATCGCCCATCATGCTATTGCCGACGGTCAGCACTATATTTTCATTAGCGACAACCTTTCCGTTATGCTCGATTTGCTCAGTCATCAACTCGTTTCACCATTAAGTAGAGCGCCGTTTCCTGTTCAATGGCCGCCAGATAGTCCAGTAGGGTTTTGGTCCAGTCAGGATAGTTATCCTGCCCGGCAGGCAATGAACCAAAAGCACGCCCCAGTAACTGGGTATGACCGCTGTCAATGGTGATCTCGCCAAATTTCAGTAAGCCTGCCATTTTGCGTTTTGCCTCACCTTCTGCCAATTGCCCGATCCAACGTTGATAGTCTGCCTGCGGGCAGACCAACACCCGCTTCAGGCAGTCGATAACGCCAACGTGGTGACCAATCGCCAATGAGTAATACATCACCTGTTGAGCCTGCTCCGGCACCTTATCTTTGGTGTCGAGAAATTTCTGGCTCAGGGCATAGAAAATCACCTGTGCGCTCATCGATATCTTTCCCCATTCAACAGCGCGAGATAGATCTGCTGTAACCGCCCGACAATCTCATTCAAACGCGGATCGTTATGCTGTTGCAGCCAGTCGGCAATACGCTGATCCAGACCGTCCAACGTTTGATTTTCCAGTCGCGCCAAAAAGGCGTCGCTGATTTCCCTCCCCTGACGATATCCCGCCATGCGCCGGGCTTCCCGTTCCAGCAGAACACGTAGATCCAACGGGAGGTCAGGATGAATCAAAGCGGCCTTTTCATGCTCTGTCTGCTGATGATCGCCGCTGTGCAGTTTCTGCTCCAGAAGGCCAAGCGCGACGGCAAAGCCATAGAGGGTGGCGGCGGGAGTCGGCGGACAGCCGGGAATATAAACGTCTATCGGTACAATGGTATCGCTGCCGCCCCAGACGCAATACAGATCGTGGAAGATCCCGCCGCCGCAGCCGCAGGCGCCGTAAGAGATGCAGATTTTCGGGTCGGGGGCGGATTGGTAGGCGCGTAGCGCCGGTGTTCGCATGGCGCGGGTAACCGCCCCGGTGAACAATAAAATATCGGCATGACGAGGTGAGGCCACCACCTTGATACCAAAGCGTTCGGCGTCGAACAGCGGGGTAATGGCGGCAAAAATTTCTATTTCACAGCCGTTGCAGCCGCCGCAGTCGACGCGGTAAACGTAAGCCGAACGTTTGATATCTTTCAGCAGCGTTTGTTTGAGTTTTTGCGCCGGTTCATCCAATACAATCGGCGTGGGCCGGTAGTGATCGGCGCCAGCAGGCAGGGTGCTCATGGCTTGCTCCCTTTAACAGAAGTGGAAGGCGGGGAAATATACTGGCTCAACATCACATTGCCCTGGTGGTTCATGTTCTGCTTCCGTTTACATTCCGGGCAGGTTTCAAAATGAGGTCGTTGTGATTCAACCGTTTCTTCGGACAAACCAGACTGCATTAACAGCTTCATGGCATAGTCCACCTCTTTTTGCGGGGCAAAAGGGCGGTGACAAACATGGCAGTCCAGCAAGGTAAAGGTGGCTCGCTGGTAAAGGTCTGCCTTACTGCTGACCGCCATTTCAAACTCCTGTGACAGCACGATAGCGCGTGTCGGGCAGACTTCCTCGCAGCGCCCGCAGAAGATACAGCGTCCGAGGAAGAGCTGCCAGGTTCGGGTGCCGCCGGTGACATCGGTTTCCATCGTCAGCGCATTGGCCGGGCATACCATCGTGCAGGCGGCGCAGGCAATACATTGCGTGGCGTCGTATTGTGGTTTGCCGCGAAACCCTGCCGATACCTCCAGCGGTTTAAACGGATATTGCACCGTACAGTGGCTGCCTGCTTTCAGGATGGTTTTAAACAGTTTCAACATGATTCATCCCCCTATTTGAGCGGCGAATATGTACGTTCCAGGCCGTAACGTTCCATTTCTTTATAAGGCACCGTGGTGATTTTCTGTTTGCGCACATCAATAAGCGTAACCCGGTCGGTACAGGAGTAGCAGGGGTCCAGACTGCCGATAATCAGCGGGGCATCGGAAACGGTGTTGCCGCGCAGCATATAGCGCAACACCGGCCAATTGGCGTAGGTGGCGGCGCGACAACGCCAGCGGAACAGTTTCTGGTTGTCGCCAGTCATGCTCCAGTGAATGTCTTCACCGCGTGGCGCTTCCGCAAAGCCCAGCGCAAACTTGTGCGGTTGATAAGTGAAATCTTCGTTAAGCAGCGGGCCTTCCGGCAGGTTGTCCAGACCGTATTCAATCATCGCCATTGAGGTGAACACTTCGCGTACTCGAACCAGTACGCGGGAATAGACGTCGCCCGCATCCAGATGATGTAGTTCCATCGGCAGGTTCAGATAACCCGCATAAGGATGATCGATGCGCATATCCCGCTTGAAGCCGCTGGCGCGGATCATCGGGCCGACCGGGCTGTAATCGCGGGCGACTTGCTTGTCGAGAATACCAATCCCCTGGGTTCGCTGTAGCATATTGGGGGTGTTGAGCAGCATGTCGGAAAGCTGCGCAATGTCGGTGCGCATCTCCCGAATCAGCTTGATGGTTTTTAACCGGTCGTCTTTCAGAATATCGCGGCGGATGCCGCCAATCAGGTTCAGCCCATAGGTTTTACGGGCGCCGGTCAGGATCTCAGCGATAGTCATCGACTTCTCACGGATACGAAAGAACTGCATAAACCCGGTATCGAAACCGGCGAAATGGCTGGAAAGCCCCAGATTCAACAAATGGCTGTGCAGCCTTTCCACTTCCAGCAACAGGCTGCGGATACTGTGCGCTCGCGGCGGTACGACAATCCCTAACGCATTTTCAATGGATGAGGTATACGCAACGCTGTGGGTAAAGCCGCAGATGCCGCACACCCGGTCAGACAGGAAGGTGACTTCGTTATAACCCATACGCGTTTCCGCCAGCTTTTCCATGCCACGATGCACATAGAACAGTCGGTAGTCAGCATCAATAATCTGTTCTCCGTCTACGAACAGGCGGAAATGCCCCGGCTCATCAGAGGTGATGTGTAACGGCCCAATCGGTACGATGCGGGCCTCGCCGCTGGCTTCGCTGATGAACGAGTAAGACTCTTCATCACGGGTGGGGGCAGGGCGCTGGCGATAATCCATAGCGTCTTTACGCAGCGGATAAAGATCGTCCGGCCAGTCGTCCGGCAATACCAGCCGCCGCTCGTCGGGCAAGCCGACCGGGATCAGCCCATACATATCGCGCACTTCACGCTCGCCCCAGACGGCGGCCGGTACGCGGGGCGTGACCGAGGGAAACTCCGGGTTATCCGGGTTGACCAGCGCTTTCACAATCACCCAGCACTTTTCTCCCTCTTCCATTGACAGCACGTAGTAAATGGCGAAATAGCCATTTAGTGAACGTTCATCATTACCAAAGAGTACTGACAACCATCCCCCCTGTTGGTAGTAAAGGCATTCAACGACCTCTGGCAGTGTGTTCAGTTTGACGGTCAGGGTGAGCTGATTCGCTGTCTGCCACTCCTCTTCCAGAATGGCCGCCGGGAACTTTTTTCTGATCTGGGCGGCATAACCGGTGCCGAGTTTGTCCACATGGGATACCTGGCTGGAAACAGGGAGTTCATTAATCACGGTGCATCTCCTGACGGAAAGGGGTTAACACTGAGCGTTCAGCAATGGGTGATACGGGGTTTTTGACGGTCACGGATTCGGGGCGCAGCCAGGACATCTGGCGTCGTCGATCCAGGGATGCGTCGTCGGTTTCCGGGTTTTGAACGATAGTGGTGGCGTTTTCCAGCAGCCGGATGACCGGCTGTGGAATATGTGTCCCCATCACCAGCATCAGGAGCAGCAGCACAACCATCGGCGCGGTGGTCATAACGCCCAGTTCCCCTTTGCTTACCGCCTCCGGGCTACTGCCGAGCACCGTACCGGCAACCATTCTGACTAACCCGGCCAGCACAATGGTCAGCAGTATCAGCAAGCTAATCACCAGCCACAAATACCCGGCGCTGATTCCGGCGCTCACGGTCATGAATTCACTAAGAAAAATATTGAAAGGCGGCATCCCGCCCAGCGCCAGCGCGCCGCCAGCCAGCAACGCCCCGGTGAGCGGGGTGACACGCATGATCCCTTTCACCGCATCCATATCGCGTGTACCGTATTTCAGCAGGACGTTACCGGAACCACAGAACAACAGCGTTTTGGCCAGGCTGTGATTCAGGGTATGCAGCAAGGCGGCGAGAATGCCCAACGGCCCGCCAATCCCCAGCGCTACGGCAATCAGACCCATATTTTCGACGCTGGAATAGGCCAGCAGGCGTTTCATATCGCGCTGAACCAGGATCAGGAAAGCGGCCACCGCCACGGACATCATGCCGAAAACCAGCAGTAACGTGCGGGGAAATTCGGAACCGATGGCAGCGCTGACGATGATGTAATAGCGCACGATGACCAACAGGGCGCAGTTCAGCAATACTGCGGATAACAGCGCGCTGGTGGGGCTTGGGGCTTCGCTGTGCGCGTCCGGCAGCCAGGCGTGCATCGGAAACAGACCGGTTTTAGTGCCAAAGCCAATGATGATGAAGATAAACGCCAGATGCATCAACGTGCTGTCCAGTTCGTCCGCGTGTTTCAGCACTTCCGTCCAGAAGATGGCGTTTCCTGGCTCAACCATGACGCTGGCCGCGTTGGCATACACCAGTACGGTGCCATATAGTCCAAACGCCACCCCTACCGTACAGATAATGATGTATTTCCAGGCGGCTTCCAGCGAAGAGCGCTGCCCGTATAGCCCGACCAAAAAAGCGGAACTCAGCGTGGTGGCTTCAATGGCGGCCCACATTAAAATCAGATTGTTACTGGTGATGACCAGCAGCATGGTGAACAGAAAAAGATGGAAGAAACCATAGTAGTAACACAGTGTTTTAACCGTGATTTCGCCGCTATTCACTTCGTGACGCATATAACCGAGGGAGTAAAGCCCGGTAATAAAGCCGATAATGCCGAGGATCGCCAGAAACAGAGCGCTGAGGCTGTCGAGATGCAGCCAATTATGGACGGACAGAATTTCCCCGTTCTGGTACACCAGCCAGACCAGCGACAGTGAAACAATCAGCAGAACAGTGATCCCCAGCAGATGGATGATGCTCACCAGCATGCGGGCCTGACTGGCGGCGAACCGACATGCGAAAGCAAGCAGCGCGGTAATGAGCGGCGTACCCAGCAGGGTGAGAAGCAGGTCAGTATTGGTCATGTTATTCACCCTTTCAGCGCGGTCAGTTGTTGCACATCCAGCGTGTTGAGCGTGCGGTAGATTTTGCGGGCCATTAATGCCATGACAATCACCGCGAAAATTGCATCGGTCGCAATACCGATTTCCACTAATTCGGGCGCCCGGTTCGCCAGCAGCGCCAGTGTGAGGTGCGCACCGTTTTCCATCAGGCAATAGCCGAATACCTGTTTGAGAATATTGCGCTGGGTGACAATGCACAGCAGACCGATCATAAAGTGCCCCAGCGACACCGCCAGCGCCGGTTTCAGGGTGCTGACCATCGGTAATTTAACCGGTTCCACCACGAAGTAGCACAGCACCACAATGAGCGTTGCCAGCAGCATGATGACTACCGGGCTGACCACGCCGCCATCAGCCTGCGGATCGTCCAGTTTGCGAAACGCCCGGTACATGATCAGGGGAACCAGTATGACTTTGGTAATGAACGCACTCAGCGACCATATATAGAGCTGAGGGGCCTGTAGCAGATCGGCCAGCGAGACAAAAATCAGCACCAGAACCAGAGACTGCAAGGCATATAGCCAGGCTGAAACCGTTGGGCGTCTGGCGGCGATCACCAGCAGGGAAGTAATAATCAGCAACCCGGCCAGGTTATTAATGATAAGGGAACCAGTCATTGTTAATAATCCTCAGTTCAGCCAGATGGAAGCGATCACGCTTGAACATACCGACATGACGATCAGCACGATCAGCACCCCCTGCATTGCCCAGGGAACCGGCGTGGCGGCAGCAATTTCTTCGGATGGCGCTCCCGGCACGGTGCGGCCAAACCAGTAGAGGAACCAGGCAAAACTGGCGACCGACTCAATCAGCGTGATGATAAGCAGAGGCAGTAGCCAGACGTATTCCCGCGACAGCGCAAACCCGGCGGCAAACAGTGGGAACTTGCTGAAGAAACCGTTAAACGGCGGTACGCCGGTAATGGCCAGCGCGGCGACACAGAATCCGACGCCCAGCAGCGGCATTTTCCGCATCATACCTTTAAGTTTTGGCAACATACGGGTTCCGCAACTGTAGCTGAGTGCGCCAGCCACCAGGAAAAACAGGCTTTTGGCGAAAGCATGGTTGAAGATGTAAGCCACACCCGCTTCAAACGCCATACGCGAGCCGAACGTCGCCAGCGACAAGGTAAAAAAGATATAGGAAAGCTGGGTAATGGTGGAGTAGGCCAGTAAGCGCTTCATGTCTTTTTGCGGCAGATACATGATAAAGCCATAAACCAGCGTGATGGTCGCCATCACCAGACCGACGGCGCCAATAATGTGCGGCACCCGATCGGCGGACAAAATCGCCCTGGCGAATATATAGACGCCGACTTTCACCATTGAGGCCGCGTGCAGATAAGCGCTGACCGGCGTTGGCGCTTCCATTGCGTCGGGTAGCCACATATGCAGGGGGATTTGCGCTGATTTCCCCCAGGCGGCGAACAGAATACCGCCAAACACGATGATTTTACCGTCGGTATTCAACTGCGCCAGCGCACTCAGGGCAAACGTACCGGTATTAACAAACAGCCAGGCCGCCGCCAGATACAGCCCGATGGAGGCAATGTGCGTCACCAGCAGGGCTTTCAGCGCTGAACGCAACGACTTGGGTTGCTGGTAGTAACCGATTAATGCCCACGAGCAGCCACCGGTAATTTCAAAAAACAGCAGTTGTCCAAGCAAGGTGGATGACAGTGTTAACCCGGCCATAGCGCCAATAAACACCAACAGAAAGGCATAATAACGGTTAGTGCCTTCATGCGGGTGCTCCCGGTTGCCTGACGTCAGGTAACCGGTGGAATAGATGCTGACCAACAGGCCGAGGAATACCACGGCAAAACCAATCAACAGGCTGATTCTGTCGAACAGAAACCCAAACAGCTCGGTCTGACCATAGCGGTATAAGGTATAGGTCATGTCCTTTTTACCGCCAGCGAAATAGTCATACGCCAGCCATGCCATACCGAGTGTCGTCAGTAGAGCAAACAGGCAGCAAAACCATTTAGCCTGCCGCTGTGGCAGGATGGCGATCAACAGTGCGCCAATGAATGGCAACAGGATGGTCGCAAGGGCAACATTCTCTGTAGTAAACGTCTCCATGATGAATGCTTACTCCTTATAGACCGGTAAGATAAAAAACGAACGCCAGCGCGGCAACGCCGAAGCCTAACCAGGTAACATGCCCGGTCAGCAGAAAGCGCCCGCGCGCCAGGCTGTTCTCAATCAAGGCGGCGACAAAAAACACCCCGGTCAGCTTGATGAGAAACGCGAGCGATCCCCATGCCAGCGCCGCCAGCGTAAAGGTTTCAGCCTTACCAAACGGGATGAAGATAGAAAGAAACAGGGCGGCAACCACCACCTGTTTCAGACTGATGCCCCATTTCACCAGCGCCAGTCCGGCCCCGGAATATTCCGTCAACGGGCCTTCCTGTAATTCCTGTTCGGCTTCCGCCACGTCGAACGGAATTTTTCCCATTTCGATAAAAGCGGCGAAAGCGCAGGCCAGTAGTGCCATCAGGGTGGCGGTAGGGGATAGCCAGGGACGGCTTGCCAGCATAGTGCTGATATTGCCGATGTTGGTGGAGCCAGCAATCAGTGCGACAACCAGCAAAGCCAAAATCAGGATCGGTTCCACCAGAATGCCAAGCGTTAGCTCGCGGCTGGCCCCGATGCCGGCAAAAGAACTGCCGGAGTCCAGACCTGCCAGAGAAAAGAAGAAACGGAACAGGGCAAACAGATAGAGCAGGGTAATAACATCGCCACCTGAGCCGAACGGTGATACCCACGTCACGATAGGCAACGTCATGGCGACCAGCAGCATCGTACCGATCAGGATGTAAGGCATCAGGCGAAAAACTCCGCCTGCGTATTGGGGCGATACATCCTGACGCTTGAGTAGTTTGAAAATGTCACGATAGTCCTGCAACAATCCCGGTCCTCGCCGTGAATGCATTTTGGCGCGGATAACCCGCGCCATACCCGACATCAGCGGGGCAATAGCCAGCAAGCACAATGCCTGAAGGAAGGCACAGACAATCAGGGTGGAGATCGGGGTTACGCCTGCTGTAACCAGGGTTTCTGTGATTGAACTGATCATCATCTTCTCCTCAGACCATCGTCGCCAGCAGCAGGATCACCAGGGCGGCCACCACATACAGACAGTAGAGCCGGAAGTCGCCATGCTGAATCCATTGAACTGCCCGGCTGGCGCGCTGAACCACGTTTACCAGCGGCATGACGAGGCGCGTATCCCAGAACGGTTCTGCCCGCCCGGCGGCCAGCGTGGTTTGTTCCAGCGCGTTTTGCATCATGGGGGCGGGATCCAGTGTTTTGCGTATCCGGTACAAAGGGGCGAACATCACGCGTAACGGCTGGGTAAAACTGGCGGCGGAAGCCGCCATCCGGGCTTCATAGGCATAGCCGCAGGCCCACGGCGTACCATGCTGACGGAAATTCAGACGACCGCCTTTGCAGCCGACATAAAGCAGTAACGGCAGGACCGGCAAGGCCAGCAGCAGAATGAAAATCAACGGCGTAGACAACGTGGTTTGGCCGGGGTTGCCGGGAAAGACCAGTATGCCGTGCGCCACGACTGGCGTGGCGCTTTCCGTCAGGCTGACGGCAACCTGGGTAATTATCGGGGAAACCTCGCTGGCTCCTACGCCAAGCACCACACATAACAGCGCCAGCAGCAGCATGGCGGAGGTCATCGGCCAGGGAACTTCCCGCGCCTGTGCGGCTTTCTCGCTGCGCGGCGCGCCAGAGAAGCTAATCCCATAGACCTTAACGAAGCACATTGCCGCCAGCGCGCCGGTAATCGCCAGCATGACGATGGCGATTGGCGCAACAAGACGAAGGGAAAAGCCGCCCTCGTGGCTGAGGGTAAACAGCGACTGGTAGGTAAACCATTCGCTGACAAAACCGTTTAGCGGCGGCAGGGCGGAAATGGCCATACAGCCGATCAGAAAAGCCAGCGCGGTATAAGGCATCAAACGTGCGAGGCCCCCCATCTTCTCCATATCTTTGGTGTGCAGACGGTAAATCACCGCACCGGCGCCAAGAAACAGTAATCCTTTAAAGATGGCATGATTCAGCAGGTGATACAGCCCGCCCAGCAGGCCCAGTACCGCCAGCAGCGGGTGATGGGTAGCCATGCCGATCATCCCGACACCCACGCCCATCAGGATGATGCCGATATTTTCAACGGTATGGTAAGCCAGTAAACGTTTGAGATCGTGTTCAGCCAGCGCATAGAGGACGCCTAGAACCGACGAAACAGCGCCGAACGCCAGCACCACCACGCCCCACCAGGCTTCAGCGGCGCCCAGCAAGTCGATCCCCACTTTGATGATGCCGAAGATACCGATTTTCACCATCACGCCGGACATTAATGCCGAGGCGTGGGACGGTGCGGCCGGGTGCGCGCGCGGCAGCCAGCCGTGCAGCGGCAGCATCCCGGCTTTGGCGCCAAAACCAAAGAAAGCCAGCAGGAACACCGTGGACGCCTGCGGCGCAGAGAGGGCCGCCTGTCGGAAATCGGCGAAGTCGAGGCTGTTGCTGTAGCGGTATAGCAGAAAGAAAGCGATCATGATCAGCACAGATCCGGCATGGGCGATTAAAAAGTAAAGCAGCCCGGCATTAATCGCCTCTTCATCCTGATCGGAAATCACCAGGAAATAGGAACTGAGCGACATCACTTCAAAGAGAATAATGAAATAGAAAGCGTTATCGGTGACCACCAGCGCCACCATAGAGGCGATAAACAGGTTCATAAAGAACCCCATCGCCCCGGCGCGCCCGCGATATTCCTGTAAATAAGCCAGCGAGTAGAGTGAGGTAACCACCACCAGCAGTGAAATGACCAGTACCATAAAGGCGGCCAGCGCATCCATCCGCAGGGTTAAATGGGCAAAGGCGGCAAATGGCCCTTCAATCGTGGCGGTCAGCCGCTGACCGTTGAGTAATACCGGCAGGGCGGCGGCAATGCCGCACAGTCCGCCGAGGGCGGCGCTGATACCGCTCAACAGAATAGCCAGCGACTCAAACCGGGACAGACACAACGACAGTAATGCGCCAACCGAATAAAGCGTCAGCGCCCATGCCAACCATTCCAGTGACGTCATCATAATTTATGCTCCCGATCGGTCTCGGCGAGGGGGAAAGAGTTATCGCCAGCAGGCCACGTCATGGCGTGTAGGCGCTTTACGGCAGCCGCGCGTTCGAGCTGTCGATCGTCGATAATCAACAGGGCTTTTGTCGGGCAAACGCGAACACATTCCGGCCCCTGATCCTGAAAGGCACACAAATCGCACTTCACGGCCACACTGCGTACCCCGGCATTCCAGGACAGGAAAGGGTTGATGGAGGACATGCTGACCGGCACATCAGAGAGCCTGGATAAAGGAATATGCTGGCGAAAGGTTTCCGGGATGGCCAACGGCTTACTGCCTGATGGTGTAATTGCACCAAAGGGACAGGCAATGGCGCACAGCTTGCAGCCGATGCAGGTGTTTTCGTTTAATACCACCGCCTGATCCTGATGGGTAATGGCATTGACCGGACAGACCCTGGCGCAAGGCGCATCTTCACAATGTCGGCATAACACGGGCGCGGTGCCGGTGATGTCGCGCTCCACCGTCAGCCGCGGATGCGTCTGCAATCCCTGACGGCGGTGTACCTGCGTACAGGCCGCCATGCAGGTATTGCATCCGATACAGCGTTTAGGCTCCGCAATGACGAAGCGGTTCATAGCCATACCCTCCGGGGTGATTCTGCTAAGGTTGGCTCCGTAAAGCATATTTCGTGCCACGTCATAAGATCCGGATGGCAGACCGCGTGAGATAAAGGATTGAGCAGAAAGGACTTATCGAAAATGCTGGTGACGCCGTGGTGCTCGACATTAGTGTCGACAGTAGGTATCCAGAGCGAGTCGACACTTTTGACGACAGCAAAGAAAACGCAAAACCGGAATTTTTGTGGATGAAAAACAGGCGAATTATGTAAATTTAATAGATGTTAATGTAAAGAAACTTCAGTTTGCCCCGGCGTTGGTGATATTATTGCGTTTGATTTTTTTATTTTGGCATAAAAATTGCATAACATCGTTACTGGTTAAATATACGCGAAGAGTCACTATGTGTCTGGGCATTCCGGGAAAGATTATTGAGCTGGCCTCTGCCGAGCGGCAACTTGCATGGGTCGATGTCTGCGGCGTCCGGCGCGAGGTGAACATTGCGCTGGTCACGGATGGGGTGGACAGTAAGCAGCTGATCGGCTGTTGGATATTGGTTCATGTTGGCTTTGCCATGAGCCGTTTGGATGAAGAAGAAGCTCATGCCACGCTCGATGCGTTACGGCAAATGGAAGAGGTGGAACAAGATGTTACATCTTTTTTGCGCCAATAACTCTTTTTCCGTGATGTAAATCAAGACATATCTGCTCATCACGGTGATAATAAGAATAAATATCATTAATGCTGCACTTCGTTTATGTCTATCTGGCAAAAAATTTTCTTTTCGTTGTGTTGGCTAGTCAGTAGTTCTCTGGTTTTAGCCGCGACCGATTACGCCGCTTTCATCCAGGATATCGAATCCAGACTGGATAAAACGGCTCAATTGTATGAGCAGCAGAAGCCGGATGAAGCCCGTACTGAAGTACAGATGGCCTATTTCGAGGTATTCGAAAATCTTGAAGGCCCCATTCGCATCAATATCTCCGCGCAAAAAAGCTATCAATTGGAAGCAACTTTCGGTGAAATCCGGCGCATGATCGGTGAAGGGAAACCGCTGGCTGATGTGCAGGCGAAAGTGTCCTGGCTGAAAGGGGAACTGAACGCCGTTCTGCCCACATTATCAGACGGCCATAAGCTGGTGGCGCAGGAGCAGCATGGCGCTTATGGCAATGACGAGATTGCGCTGTACTGGCAGCAAAGTTTTAAAATTATTGATGACCAACTGGCGCAGGCGGTGAGTGAATATCAGTCCGGCGATTATAAAAAAGCCAGCCAAAGCGTGCAGCAGGCGCACTATCAGGGTTTTAAAAATTCCGAGATGGAAATGTCCGTGCGGCAAAATCGCTCCTCGCAGCAGGCTGCCGCGATTAATCAACAATTCTCTGCGCTGATCGCTTTGGCGAACCAGCCTGATCAGATGAGCGAAGTAGCTTATCGCGTGACAACCCTATTGCAGGATATTGAAGAGCTGTTGCCGGGGTTGCCTACCACGCGTGACACCCAGCCGGTTACGGCAACGCCAGCAGGTGATAACCCAATCAGCGCCAATGACGTGCCGGACGCTAACTGGGCAAAAATATCTGACGATATTAATCAGGCCATTCTTGCTGCAATAGAAACGTATCGGCAGGGTCAGGTCAAACCGGCGATAATCGCCGTGCAGGACACTTACTTTGATCTGTTTGAAGCCACCGGGATGGAAAATAAAGTCGGCTCCCGTGATGCGGCGTTCAAATCGAAGCTGGAAGGGTATTTTACCCGTCTGGTCAGCCTGATGAATGCCGGGCAACCGGTTGAACAATTGCAGATTCAGGCCGAAGCGTTGAAACAGGATCTGATGAATGCCACCACCATGCTGGGTGAGGGCAATGAGACACACTGGAGCCTGTTGATATATAGCCTGCTTATTATCGTGCGTGAAGGTCTGGAAGCGTTACTGATTGTGGCGGCGATTGTCGCCTATCTGGTGAAAAACAATCACCACGATAAGCTACCGCTCATCCGGCAGTCGGTGTATGTCGCGCTGTTATGCAGCGTCGTTACCGCCGTTATTTTCCAATTACTGTTTACCAACTCCGGCGCCAGCCGTGAACTGCTGGAAGGCATTACCATGCTGATTGCCGTGGTGATGCTGTTCTTTATGAGCTACTGGCTGCTGTCAAAAGTGGAAGCCCGGCACTGGAAAGCCTATCTGGAAGGCAAATTGTCCCATTCTTTGAGCAGCGGTTCGATGGTGGGACTATGGCTGACCAGTTTTCTGGCGGTTTACCGGGAAGGGGCGGAAACGGTACTTTTCTACTACGCGCTGGTGGGTGATGCGAACAACCTGGCCGGTCATCTTTCCATTCTGGCGGGGTTTGGCATCGGATGCGTAATTCTGATTATTGCCTACCTGATCATGCGTTTCACTGTGGTTAAACTTCCGCTTAAGCCTTTCTTTATGTTTACCGGCTGTTTCATGTATCTGATGGCGTTTGTCTTTGCCGGTAAAGGGGTGCTTGAACTGATTGAAGGCAAATTGTTTGAACCGACATTGCTGACCGGCGTACCCGAAATCAGCGGGTTGGGTATTTACCCTTATGTGGAGACATTAATACCGCAAGGGATATTGTTAGTCGCCGCCTTGGCAGCGTTTTGGATCATGCGTCGCAGAGCTTCGGCGATCTGATATTGGAAGCAGTGAAAAGCGCTAAAACGAGAAATTGTCTTTACATTGATGATACGAGGATGGGTTTGATGAATATGCAAAAAAGTCTGATCGCTGGGGCGGTAATCACTGGCATTTTCACCGTGCCGGCAGTGTTTGCGTTTGAAGAGTATCCGGCTGGTGAACCAGTGACCATCAATGAGCTGGAGATCGCTGCGGTTTATCTGCAACCGATCGACATGGAACCCCGTGGCATGGGGCTGCCTGCGGCAAAATCGGATATCCATCTGGAAGCGGATATTCACGCGGTTGAAGGTAACAAAAACGGATTTGGCGCCGGTGAGTGGATGCCGAATCTGACTATCGCCTACACCCTGATCAACACCGATACCGGCGCCAAGCAGGAAGGAAATTTTATGCCGATGGTCGCAAGCGATGGCCCGCACTATGGCGCAAACATCAAAATGATGGGCGTGGGCAACTATAAGGTCACCTACCATATCGACCCGCCTTCCAAAGCCGGGATGCACCGTCATACCGACAGTGAAACCGGTGTTGGCCGCTGGTGGAAACCGTTTGATGTCAGCTTTGATTTTAAATACGTCGGCATCAAGTGATCCCCTGTCCGTGATGATTGTTTTATCATCGCGGTAATGTTCACGCCTCTGTCGGTAATACTGTCAATATCGCCATCAGGGGCGTGAGCTTTCTCGCCTGAGTGTGCGTCATGAGTTATTTCTTTGTTACTACGTTACAGGCCTTTCTGCCGGTGGCGTTGTTGTTAGGGTTGAACTGGAGTCACCGTCCCGCGCCTGAAATCAGGCCGTTAGTCTGGACAACCCTGCTGGCATTGATTGCGGGCACGCTAGTCGGTATCCGCCTGCCCAACGGCCAGCAAGTCCAACTCTGGATTACGAGCATCCAGGCGATTGTCCTGGTGCTGTTTCTTATCAGTCAGTTTTTCTCTCATTCACGTATCGGTTATTTATGGCAGACCATATTGGTTGCCGGTGCGGCGGTCCACTGGGGCATCGATCCTAACCTGAGCGCATTGACCACCACGCATGTGGTGAATACCGACTTGCTGCTGAATTTCAGCGCGGTGATGGTGGCTATTGGTTGGCTGGCGTTCAGCGCCGCGCTGTGCGGCATGATTGTACGGCGCATCCGCATGTTGCGCTGGCCGCTGCTCATTTTGCTGGTGGCGTTATTGCTGTTGCCGTTAAGCGGCAACCTGTTGTTGTTATTGATGAAGCTACAAGTGATGGGGCTGACCAAGCCGCGCCTGAGCTATGTGGCGCAGGTCACCAATAGCGCCTATTTGCTGAATTATCTCAGTGCGCTGTTGATGGCGGTGGCGGCGGCCAGCTATCTGGCGACTTTATTGCGCACCCGCCAGCGGATGCAGGCCGAGACCGACCCCATTGCCAGACGCAAGGCCACCGCCGATTATCGCAATGTGCGTCGCACGGTGCTGGCCACCCTGATTGCGCTGCTGGCGATCGTATCGGGTCAGCTTTACTGGGACAAGGTTGCCTCGCAGCCGCCTCGGCTGTCGGAGGCGTTACCGGTGACGCTTGCCGCAGATGGCAAGGTGCATATTCCCATCGAACAGATTCGTGATGGCAAACTGCATCGGTTTGTCTGGATTGCCGATGATGGCAAAGCGGTACGCTTTTTTGTCATTAATCGTTATCCAGATCGGTTGCGGCTGGGCGTGGTGTTCGATGCCTGCCTGCTGTGCGGCGATCAGGGCTATGTGATGGAAGGCAATCAGGTGATCTGCGTGGCCTGCGACGTGCGTATCTTTATTCCTTCCATCGGTAAGGCCGGTGGGTGTAACCCGGTGCCGATCGAAGGCTGGAGCAATGACGAAAATGAGCTGCTGATTAGCGGAACATCACTGGCGGCTGGCGCCAACTATTTTACCACGGTGGTATCGCTGGCCGTTGTCGATCCGGTGGATGGTTCCACACTCACCAACGTGAAGGCTGAACATAAGTATCGATACGGCGGTAAAACCTATTTCTTCTCATCGGAAGCGAACTACAACCGTTTCCGCGAAAACCCCGGAAAATTTGTTACCTCAACGGCTGCGGCAGACGATCAAGCGGAAGGGGAATAATTATGTTATGGCGCATGTTACGCCAATCCTGGCGCAGAAATGTCCGGCGTAAATCGCTGGCGGTATTGACGGTCTTTTTGGCGGCGGGGCTGATTTCGGCCCTGTTGGCGGTATCTATCGATATCGGCGACAAAATGGCGCGTGAATTGAAATCCTATGGCGCGAATATCCTGATTGAACCGGCGGGACAAGCGGCGTTACCGGCTTTGTTTGGTGAACGCAGCAATCCGCTGGAAGGGCAGGATTTTCTGGATGAGGCGGAACTGCCTAACATCAAAGATATTTTCTGGCGCAACAATATCGTCGGATTTGCGCCGTTGCTGAGTGGCGACGCCGAGATTAACGGACAGCCGGTTGCGGTATTGGGCACCTTTTTCTCTCAACCCGTCGCGGTGCCGGACGAAGAAGATTATCGCACCGGGCAGATAACCGTCAGTCCCTACTGGCAGGTTGTGGGTCAATGGCCGCAGGAGCCGGTTTCCGCAGCAAGAAGCGCTGAGACGCTGGCAGGAAAACAACTGGCACAGCAGAATGGCTGGCAGGTTGGCAGTCAGCTACAACTGCATGGCCCGAAAGGGGCAGCCACGGTGCGGGTAAGCGGCATTCTGACCAGCGGCGGGGATGAAGAAAACCGTTTAGTGATGCCGCTGGCGCTGGCGCAGCAATTGCTGGGGCTGGAAGGAAAAATACAGGCGATTCGTGTTTCCGCGCTGACGGTGCCGGAGAATGATCTGTCACGCCGGGCGCGTGAAAATCTGGAAGCGCTGAATGCCGAAGAATATGATCTCTGGTACTGCACCGCTTATGTCTCGTCGATCGCGCACCAGTTGGAGGAGGCCATTTCCGGTTCGGTAGTTCGTCCTATCTGGCAGGTGGCGGCGTCGGAGGGCGTGGTGATCGATAAAATCCAATTGTTGCTGGCCGTGGTCACTTTTGCGGCACTGATTGCCGCCGCTATGGGGATCGCCTCACTGATGACCAGTACCATTATGGAAAGAGCCAAAGAGATTGGCTTGATGAAAGCGTTGGGTGCGCGGCAGTGGCAGATTATGTTGCTGTTTTATCTGGAAGCGGCATTGAGCGGTTTGCTGGGCGGTATTGCCGGTTGTGTGGCGGGCTGGGGGCTGGCGAAAGCCATTGGCCTGATGTTATTTGGGGTCCCACTCAGTTTTGCCTGGATTGTTATCCCCTGCGTGCTGATGATTTCGATGCTGATCGCCGTGATTGGCACCTGGTTTCCGGCCCGGCGTATTGCCAGACTGTATCCGGTGGAGGTGCTGTATGGCCGCTAATGCCTGGATGAATGGAATGTTCTGGCGGCTGGTGATCCGCGCATTACGGCTACGGATGCAGCGGGTCAGCGTCGTATTCGCCGCCCTGACGGTAGGCGCGGCGATTGTCACCGCCATGTCCGCCGTCTATTTCGATATTAATGCCAAGATGAGCCAGGAACTGCGTACCTTTGGCGCGAACTTTTACATCGGTCCGGCGCGTGGAAATTCGCTGCCCCAGCCGACTTTTCAGCAGATTGTTGATCATGCGCCAGCCGGGCTAATCAATGCCGCCAGCCCATATCTCTATGGCATGGCGCGGACCGAACTGGAGAAAGTGGTGCTGATGGGCGTGTGGTTTGAATCATTACGCCCACTCGCGCCGTATTGGCAGGTGAAGGGAAACTGGATCGGCGTCAGCTTTGACGATCGCAATGCGATGATAGGCGTCAAGCTGGCGGAACGGCTGAACGTTAAAGTCGGTGACGACATTACGCTGGTTGGCGATGGCAGCAAGCAGCGTTTGCAGATTAAAGGCATAGTGGAATCTGGCGATGCCACGGACAACATGCTGATCGTAAATCTGGATCTGGCGCAGAAGTGGCTGGATAAAGAGGGAACGGTCAGTAATGCGCTGTTCAGCGTCAGCAACGATCTGGGGCAGGTGGATCAATTTGCCGGGCGATTACAGCAGCAATATCCACAACTGGAAATTCGGCCGATCCTAAAGGTTTCCGCCTCCGAAGGCCAGGTGTTGAATAAGATCAAAGGGCTGATGGGACTGGTTTCGGCAGTAATACTGGTGCTGTCCTCGCTGTGCGTTAATACCACTCTGATGGCGATTGTCGGTGAGCGCGCCCGTGAGTTTGCCTTACAGAAAGCGTTGGGCGCCAGTGGGCGGGATATTGTCTATCAGATGCTGGCGGAAACCGGCATCATTGCTTTGGCCGCGGTGGTGTGTGGTTCATTGCTGGGTTATCTGCTGGCCCAGATACTGGGAATGGCGGTGTTCAACGCGACGATCTCGCTGCGGGTCCCCGTCTTCCCGCTGACGCTGGCGCTCTCTCTGTTGGTCGCGGCAGTCGCGGCCATTGTTCCCACCCGACGAGCGATTTATGTCGAACCGGCCAACGTGTTAAAAGGAGAGTGACGATGTCCTCATCAATAAATATTCAGGGCGCGGGGCAGACACCAGAAGCGGTGATTGAAACGCGTCGGCTATATAAACGCTTTGGACAGGTTACCGCGCTGGAGAATATTAATATTCGCATTGCCCGTGGCGAGTTTGTGGCCATTATGGGGGCATCGGGATCGGGCAAAACCACCCTGATGAATATCCTCACCTGTCTGGATACGGTCAGTGAGGGTCAGGTTTTGCTGGATGGTATTGATGCCGCAGCGCTGGATGAGGAAGGGCGGCGAAAATTCCGGGCGGATAAAATCGGGCTGGTGTTCCAGCAATTCCACCTGATCCCCTTTTTGACTGCATTGGAAAACATCATGCTGGCCCAGCATTATCACAGTATCGTGGATGAAACCGCCGCAAAGCGGGTACTGGAACAAGTGGGGCTGGAACACCGCATCGACCATTTACCCAGCCAGCTTTCCGGCGGTGAGCAGCAGCGGGTGTGTATTGCCCGTGCGCTGGTGAACGAGCCGCCGGTCATCTTTGCCGATGAACCGACCGGCAATCTGGATGAAGAAAATGAACAGCGGGTACTGGATCTGCTGAAAGGCTTACACCATCAGGGCCGCACCATTGTAATGGTGACGCACAATCCTGAACTGGGAAAATTTGCCGATCGCATTATTCGTTTGCAGCACGGTAAATATTTCGGTGAGGAGGTTAATCATCATGCTGTGGCGTAAGGGGTTAACCCTCTCTTGCCTGCTGGCAATGCTGGTGTTGTCTGGCGGCTGCAAGGAAGAACAGGTGAGTGTCGGGGCGAAAGCGCCTGCGCTGGCCGCGTATGATTTAACCGGTCAACAGGTTGATCTGACCCGCTGGCAGGGGAAACGCGTTTACCTGAATTTCTGGTCTTCTGGCTGTGGTGGCTGTCTGGCAGAAATGGCCACGCTGGAAACGCTCAATAAGCGCTATGGCGATAACGTGGTGGTGGTGGCGGTCAATACCGACCCGGACGGCGTGGATATTTCCCCGCTATTGGAGCAGCAAAAGATCAGCTACCCGGTTATCCGCGACCAACTGGGGATCACCAAAGAACGTTATCAGGTTATCGGCACCCCCACGTCGTTTATCATTGACGGCGACGGTAAGGTGATGGCACAGCACCAGGGCGCAAGAGATGAACAGCAATTAACCGTGCTGTTTGAGCAACTTGCCGGTGGGGGAGGCCGCTAACATACAATATACAGCGACTTACTTCCCTGCTGATGGCGAAACCACCACCGGCACCACCAGCGGTTTGGGTTTGATTCTCATCGCATAAATCACGCCAATTACCAGACAGCCTACGCCGCCTAGCGTCAGCATCGGCGGCCAGCTTTGCCGCAGCATAAAGGCGTAACTGAGCGCCGCCAGCGTTTCGAATACAATCAGCGGACCGAGCAGCACAGTTGGCAAACGCTGGCTGGCTTCATTCCAGCAGAGCGTGCCCAGCCAGGAGCAAAACAGACCGATGGCAACCATCAGTGAAATGAATACCGCAGGGCGCGGGCCAAACGGCAGGGCGAACGCCTCACGGCTGAAAGCAAGATGACCGCACACCAACATATATCCCAGCAAGGCTAAAGGCAGCGTGACAACGCCCTGTGCGGTCGCCCAGGTGATCGGGTTTTGATCGGTATGTTCACGCAGCCAGCGGGCATTACGCAACGGATACCAGGTCCAGCAGATCACTGACACCAACGCCAGCATGATGCCGCTAACATAGCGCCAGGCGTCCAGCGTTATCGATAAGGATTTCAATTCGGCGATATTCACACAGACAAGCCCTGCGACGATCAGCGCCAGCGCCGGTATCAACTGACGCCACAAAACCCGGCCCTCCCGTTGGGAGTAGAGCAGATTCGCCGTTACGGCAATCACCACCGGTAATGTGCCAATAATCATGGTTGAAACGGGCGCACTGGTGCGCTGAATGGCGCTGGCTAGAAAAAAGTAGTAGAGCAGGTTGCCAACGGTGGTTAATTTGGCGGCTTCCCACCAGTCCTGGCGGGTTAACCGACGTAGCCGACGTCGGTCAAGCCAGGCCAGCGGCAAGGCGATCAGGCCGAACGCCAGGTAGCGGCCTGTTGATTGCAGTGCGGCTGGGTATTCAGGCACCAACAGGGGGCCGACAAACACTAATCCCCACATTAATCCAGCGCAAAGGGCAAAGAGGATACCGGTTAGCATGATGAAACCTGTTTTTTCACTATATACCCGTCATCTTTCAAGTTGCAGGTGTGTAGGCTCCTGACCATTCGTTCAGTTGCCGCCTTGCGGCGGGCAGAACCGCCCACCATAAATTCATGGGTATGATTCGTTAGATCTGGAGATTATAACCAATACCAAAAAGAAGTATCGTTCAATGGATGTCTAAATTGTTTATTTTCACTGGTTTTTTAATTGATTGAATTCAGTGGAGTTATTGTTTTGTTCGCGTTTCTTCCTTTCAGAAAGATTCAGGTTAACTGTTCTTAGTATAAAAAAATATAATCAAATCCATTTCCTTATTTGTCCCGGACACCATTCCTTCGTATCAATGGTACACATGAATGTTGCAATAGTGATGGAGTGAAGGGTGAATTTTCAGCAATTGAAGATTATTCGTGAATCAGCACGGTGTAATTACAATCTGACCGAAGTGGCGAATACCCTGTTTACCTCTCAATCTGGAGTGAGTCGCCATATCCGTGAGCTGGAAGAAGAACTGGGGATTGAAATATTTGTCCGTCGTGGTAAACGTCTGCTGGGAATGACCGAACCGGGTAAAGAGTTGCTGATTGTGGCAGAACGTATCCTGAATGATGCCAGCAATATCCGTCGGTTAGCTAACGTATTTACTAACAATGATACCGGGCAACTGGTGATTGCCACCACCCATACTCAGGCGCGTTATAGCTTGCCGCAAGTGATCAAGGCGTTCCGCGCACTTTATCCGCAGGTGCGTCTGGTGCTGAATCAAGGCACGCCTGACGAGATTGTGGCGATGCTGCATTCTGGGGAAGCCGATATTGGCATTGCCAGTGAACGGCTGATTAATGATCCCTCGCTGGCGGCTTTCCCCTATTACCGCTGGCACCATTCGATTGTCGTGCCGGAGGATCATCCACTGGCTCAGGAGCCAGTGGTGACGTTGGATATGCTTAACGCGGCGCCGTTGATTACCTATCGTCAGGGTATTACCGGGCGTTCCCGTGTGGACCGGGCCTTTCAGGCTGCGGGCATGTCGCCGGAGATTACCTTGAGCGCCCAGGATTCCGATGTCATCAAAACCTACGTGGAATTGGGGCTGGGAGTCGGTATTCTGGCTGATAAGGCTTACGATCCACTGCGTGATAAAGGGCTGGTGAGGCTGAATGCTGAACATCTGTTTGAGGCGAACACCGTGTGGCTGGGGTTAAAAAAGAACCAGTTACAGCGTAACTATGCCTGGAAGTTTATCCAATTGTGTAACACCGAGCTGTCTCTGGCTGAGATTAAAGATAAGGTGTTTGCCGAGAACGACGAGAATGTGATTGATTACCAAATCTGATCGCTTTCCTTGATTTCTAACCGATTGAGCAGCCAGATAAATTCTGTCTTACCACCTTTTCCCCGGAAAAATTTCCGGGGAAAAGGGATCAGGCCGCCTGGTGATCAGCCGCGAATCCTGCTAGCTGTTGTGTGGCCCATAGCGCATTTTTAATGCGCTCAGGCTCTACAGAGAACGGCAGTAATGCGGCGATGTGGGGTTTGATTTTTACGTTTTTGGCGATCTCCTCAATCTGCGCAGGCCGATCGTCAAGACCGAGTAAAGTCAGCGTTAATGGGCTACCGTAACGCAGAAGCTGTAATAGCAGTTCTTCTCTATCGCTGGCATTGTCATACTCAAGGATCGCCTGAGCCGCCAGTCCGAACCCTACTTTTTCCCCGTGTAACCAGTGATGCAGTTCCGGCAAACGGGTCATGCTGTTGTGAATGGCATGAGCGACGCCAATGCGCGGTACGTCGTCTTTCATACTGTTGGCAATCCCGGCCAGTGCTATCACCGCATCAATGACTTTGCGCAATGCTGGCGTAACCTGCTTTTGCTGGTTATCGGCAAGGGCCTGTACGCCATAGGTATTAAACGTATCCACCGCCAGTCTGGCGGCCTGCGCTTTTAACGCCAGCGCCAGCCCCTCATCGCCATTGCGCAGGTAAGGCAGAAATTCGTACCACTTTGCCAGTGCATCTACGATACCGGCTTTCAGGTAACGCGGGTCGCTTTGTGCTATCACATTGTTGTCAACCAATACCCATACTGGAAGCCGCTTCAGCGCCAAAGGCCCCTGATGCGCCCCCGTATCCCCGTAGATCACGCTGATGGGCGACCAGGCTGCACAGGTGGCGGCAATGGTAGGTACGGTAATCACCGGCAACTGCCCCAAATATTCTCCGGTAGCTTTTGCCGCATCCAGTACCCGGCCACCGCCGATGCCCAGAATCAATTCCGCGCCATGTTTCCGTGCCTGACTAACCAGCGTATCAATGGCCGCCTGCGTACAGTCGCCCGGCAGATATTCAATCCGCCAGGCGAGACCGTGTTGAACCAGGCTGTGTTCAACCTTTTCAGCAGTGGCCTGCCAGGCTTGCGGACTGGTAATGATCAGCAGGGTTTTGGCGAAAGGCGTAATATATTCACCAACATTATCGATAATGCCATCACGGTTCAGATAGGTTTGTGGTGCTTGAATTGCAATCATGTCACGGTAGCTCCTGCCGTTAGAAAAACACAACATCCGGTAATAATAGTGAAGAGTCTGCGGTCATAAGAACAGTTCCAGCACTGCATGGATGAAATTGCTCTATCACAGGGGTTTACCGCTGCATTCCCCAGCGTTTTACCGTTATTTTTTCAATAGTGGCAAAAATCAGACCTTCCACCAATAAACCAATAATGATAACGGATGCCAGACCGGCGAAAACACGGTCGGTGTAGAGTTCATTGCGGTTCTGAAAAATATACCAACCCAGACCGCCCCCACCGCTTGATGCCCCGAAAACCAGCTCGGCGGCAATCAGTGTACGCCAGGCGAACGCCCAGCCGATTTTCAGACCGGACAGAATGGAGGGGAGTGCGGCGGGAATTAAAATAGCGGTGACGTAGCGCCGGCCTTTTAACCCATAGTTCCGCCCGGTCATCCGCAGCGTTTCCGACACGCCGAGAAAGCCAGAGTAGGTATTCAGCGCCATCGGCCACATCACGGAGTGGACAAGCACAAAGATCAGGCTCTTTTCTCCCAGGCCAAACCACAGCAGCGCCAGCGGTAGCAGGGCAATGGCGGGTAACGGGTTGAACATAGAGGTTAATGTCGCCAGCAGGTCACGCCCGGTACGGGTTGAAACCGCCAGCGCGCTAAGTCCCAGCGCCAGCAGGCTGCCGATGATATAGCCCTTGAGCAGTGTACCGAGCGAAATAATCACTTTTTCCGGCAGTTCACCGCTGGCGAGATCGGCGCTAAAGGCATGAAAAGTTTGCAGAAAGCCGGGAAACATCAAATCGTTTTTCTGCCAGCGGGCGGCAACTTCCCAAAGCACAATCAGCGCCAGTAAAATGACCAACTTGCGCACCCATGCCTGGTTCCACAACCGGGTTGTCAGGGGCAGCGGCTGTGCCAGTGTGAAATCGGTAAGCGGCGTCAGCTCACGCTGATACTCGGGCCGGACGGGCGGTTGGATGCTCATAATGTTTACCCTGATGCGTTGCGGCTGGCGTGGATATAGTGCCTTCAGCCGGAAAGAGAAGATGGTGTATACGTTGGGCCGTCGCCTGAAAAGCCTCGCTGCCCTGGTCAGCCATGACAAACTGGTGGCAGTTGATTTCAGCACGAACCCGTCCCGGATGTGGGGAGAGCAGCAGCACGCGACTGCCAACAATTAAGGCTTCCTCAATGGAGTGAGTGACAAACAGCAGCGTAAACCGAACCTCTTCCCACAAGAGCAGCAACTCTTCCTGCATTTTACGGCGGGTCAGCGCATCCAGTGCGGCGAACGGCTCATCCATTAATAATACTTTGGGCTGCATGACCAGCGCTCTGGCGATCGCTACCCGCTGCTTCATCCCACCGGACAGCGTATGCGGATAGGCGTCGGCAAACTTCACCAACCCGACTTTCTCAAGAAAATACATTGCCCTGTCCCGTGCTTCGCTGCGAGTGGCCTTACGGCTGGCTACCAGCGGGAACAGCGTGTTTTCCAGCACGGTTTTCCACGGCGGCAACTGATCAAACTCCTGAAACACCATGATGCGGTCTGGGCCTGGCTGAGTGACGGTTTCACCATCCAGACGGATCTCGCCATTCACCGGCGGCAAGAATCCGCCAATCGACTTCAGCAGACTGGACTTACCGCATCCAGACGGCCCCAGCAGCACGAAACGGTCGGCGGGAAACACGTCAAAACTGACGTCATGCGTTGCCCGTACCAGGCTGCGCCGGGTGCGGTATTCCAGCCCGACGCCGTCTATCTGCAATAGCGGCTGCGCTGAGGTGTCGTTATTAGGGTTACCCATAAATCCTCCTGTGAGTGATTATCTGGTCATTCGGTGACGTTTGCCGGTGGCGCAGGTTAAATACGGGCAACCAAATTGGTTTGGTTACCCTCGGCAAGACGATGATCCCGGTTGTTAGCTGCCCGGCTGGTCATGGATCTCACTAAAGAAGTAATCTTTCCAGGAGTCTGCTTTGTTTTTCAGCACCCCAAGCTGATGTAATTTTTCGGCATAAATATAGGTGCGCTGGGGGATGACGGTGAAGTCGATTTCAGGATCTTCCACAATGCGTTTAACCAGCGCCGGGTCGAGCCGTGATTTTTCTACCCGGATATAGGTTTCAGCCGCGGCGGCCTTATCGGCTTTGATAATTTCAGCGGCTTCTGCCAACGCATGGTAAAAAGCGCGATAGGTTTTGGGGTTCTCATCGTGAAATTTCTGGGTGGTGTACAGCACGTTGAATGTTGCCGGGCCGCCTAACACATCATAAGAGCTGAGAATTTTATGCACGTTCTTATGCTCCAGCGCTTGATACTGGAAAGGAGGGCTGGAGAAGTGAGCATTGATTTCAGAACCGCCGGCAATCAGCGCCGCGCTGGCGTCGGGATGGGGCAGACTCACGCTGATTTTGTCAAAGCGTTTAAAGTCGTCCACGCCGTATTGTTTGGCGGTTTCAATCTGCAACGTGCGGGACTGGAATCCCACGCCGGCCGCCGGTACGGCAATACGATCCTTATCGCTTAAATCACCAATGGTTTTCACCGCCGGATTATTACTCAGCAGGTAATTGGGCATCGATCCCAGCGAGGCAATAGCTTTGACATTTTGGCGCCCGCGGGTGCGATCCCACACCGTCAGCATCGGCGGTACACCGGCTGACGCGACATCCAACGCGCCGGACAGCAGTGCTTCATTGATGGCGGTGGCGCCGGAAAGCGTGCGCCAGTCTACCTTGATATCAAGCCCCTGTTGTTTACCGTGTTTCTCGATCAAATTTTGATCGCGCACCACATCCAGGATCAGATAACCGATACCAAACTGCTGGGCTATGCTGATGTTCCCTTCCGCACCTGCGCCAAAGGAGGCTAACGTGAAAGCCAGCGTCGCCGTGAGGGTTAAGCGACGGAGTGTGTTATTTTTGGGAGGATTATTCATTTTCTTCTCTTTTTTAGCAAAACATCATTTTTATTTGAACTACCCGCAAAGCAGCTAAATAAATTGAATTTGATTCTGATACGTCTGGTTTAAGGCAACAATCTTGTTGCATCCTATTTTCTTCTGTATTTATTACTAAAGTCCTTTTTGGAATAACTTAGAGTAAATGTTTTACTTCTTATCGAAAATCAATTCAATATCAGATGGCGATTGCTTTAGCACATTATTTGCTATCGATAGTTTTATTTCTCAGTTAGGTATAAAAATGCCAGCGTTATAGTGTTGCCTACATTATTTAATCAGTATTCAGAGGCGATTATGCCGGTATTTAGTCACCATTTTTTACGCGATTATTTGCGCTCGCAATTAGTGAATATTGAGGTCGATGACGGTGTAGCCGGGATCGTGGCGGATAATTTGGTGGAGTCGAGTCTTAAGGGGCATGATTCACACGGCGTCAGTATGCTGCCTCGTTATATCGCGGCCATCAGGGAGGGCGGGTTATCTCCCGATGCCAATGCTGAAAAAACCCTGGATTTCGGGTCGCTGATTTCCTTTGACGGCCAGCAGGGATTCGGTCAGGTGGTTGCCAGACAGGCGTTAACGGAAGGGATTACGCGTGCTCAGGCTCATGGCGTCGCGGTCGTCAGTCTTGCGGATGCCCACCATTTGGGGCGCATTGGCGCCTGGGCTGAACAAGCGGCTGAAGCCGGGCTGGTTTCGCTGCACTTCGCCAATGTCCATTCTACAGTGGTGTTACCGTGGCAGGGGGAGCGGCCACGGTTCGGTACTAATCCTTTCTGTGTGGGTGTGCCGGTAGCGGGGGGCGATCCGGTGATTCTGGATTTCGCCACCAGCGTGATTGCCGGTAATAAAGCGCGTATTGCCTGGAACGAAGGTAAACAATTGCCCCCCGGCTGCATTGTCGATAGTCAGGGGAACCCAACGGTCGATCCGCGCTGGCTGATGGAGCAACCGCTGGGAGCGCTCCTGCCGTTTGGTCAGCACAAAGGGGCGGGGTTATCGCTTATCTGCTCGTTGCTGGGGGCCGCCTTGACCGGCGGCAGAACGGAACGCACGGTAAAAGGAGAAAAGAAACAGATTATTAATAGTATGCTGTCTATTCTGATTGA
Source organism: Brenneria alni (assembly GCF_003666245.1). Taxonomy (GTDB): domain Bacteria; phylum Pseudomonadota; class Gammaproteobacteria; order Enterobacterales; family Enterobacteriaceae; genus Brenneria; species Brenneria alni. Next base: position 173 of record NZ_MJLZ01000019.1, on the reverse strand, counting down.
CCCTCAACGATTAGGCGGCGCTGAAACTTATCAGCAGGAAATCCCCGCTTTATTAGCCTGGGTTCGTCAGTCACGTGATGACGGGGAGTTATTATTGCCGGGCGATCCGGAAAAACAAAAATATCGGCAGCGTATTGAAGAAGGTATTTTCGTTGATGATACCAGTTGGAAAC
>NZ_MJLZ01000018.1 GCF_003666245.1 Brenneria alni | reverse complement strand
TTCTAAATTTCCAGTTCTGATTCGTTTTTTTAAATTTATAAATAAAATTAAAAGGTTTATATTTTTTCTTTAAAAATTTTTTAAAAAACTCTCAAAATTATATCATCTTTATCCCGCTACATGCAGCTATTGAACGTTAAAGATGGAGAAAATATGTAAATAAAATGTGACCGGTAATCAGTTTGGCAGGGTATCCCCGTCTCCAATTTTACCGCCATTATGGCACCGGCTCGCCATTTTCAGCCAAATCCCAGTTCATCAGCTCATACTGCCGGTAACCCAATAATTGCCGAAATGATTTGACCAAAACGAGAGCGGTATCTTCCAGCGTAATACCTGAGACGTAGTCACTCATCTGCGCCATCTGCATACCGGCATAACCGCAGGGATTGATGCGCTGGAAAGGAGACAGATCCATTGAGATATTCAGTGCCAACCCATGAAAGGAACAGCCTTTGCGAATACGCAGGCCCAGCGAACAGATTTTACGCTCCCCGACATATACCCCAGGTGCATCAGCGCGGGGCTTGGCCTCAATGTGAAAATGGGCCAGCGTGTCCACCACAGTGTTTTCGATCGCAGTGACGAGTTGCCGAACGCCCAATTTACGCCGTTTTAAATCAACCAGTATGTACATCACCTGCTGGCCCGGGCCGTGGTAGGTTACTTGCCCCCCTCTGTCGCTCTGTATGACAGGGATATCGCCGGGCGTTAAAACATGCTCGGCCTTGCCGGCCTGACCCTGCGTGAATACCGGTGGATGTTGAACCAGCCAGATTTCATCTAACGTTTTATCGTCGCGCAGGTCGGTGAATTTATGCATTGCCTGCGAAACTGGTTCATAAGGTTGTACGCTGAATTGACGTACGATGATCTTATCCTGTAGCAAGCGTGTCATCTTCAGGTTAAGGAAGGATGAGGGGATTATAGCGGCGGGAAACGCCAGCGAACAGCATTAAGCCTGTTTTCCTACTGATGTTATCGCTGACGGATATGCGAATGCCCACCGGCGTGATGAGCCGGGGACGGTTACAGAACCATCCGTACAATTTCAATATTGCCCAACTCTTCATACAGTGTTTCCACTTGCTCAATATGGGTGGCGGTAATAGTAATAGAAACGGAATGATAATTACCTTTGCTGCTGAGTTTGACCTGTGGCGTGTAATCGCCGGGCGCATGACGTTGCACCACTTCAACGACCAGATCGACCAACTCTGGTTTTGCCTGTCCCATCACCTTGTAAGTAAAAGAGCAGGGGAATTCGAGCAATTCGTTTAATTTGGTTTTCATCTGCGCTCCAGAATGAATGGGGGTTGTATAAATTAATACGCCCGCCTGAAGGCAGGCGTCAGACTGCTGACAAAGTATGATATTAGGGACAGCGTGCCGATGGGGTCGTAGCGGCGTAAGCCGCCGGAGTGCCCCTCGGTACGATAAGCCCGGGTATCTCGGCCTCACCTCCATGGGTTTGTCATCAACCTCAGGCGTGTTTCTTTATATGGGGACAAATTATCTCCATACAAGAGGGATTAACCAAACCAGTGGTGGAACATCAGCTTGATGTAGTCAACCATGCGACTGAAAATACCGCCTTCTTTGACTTCATTCATCACCACCAAAGGACGCTGGTCAATGGTTTTACCGTCCAGTTGGAAGTTGATAGCGCCAACCACCTGATTCTTGCCCAACGGTGCGTGCAGTTCACTATTGGTCAGCACATAGCTGGCTTTCAGATCTTTCATCCGGCCACGGGGAATGGTCAGATAAACATCTTTTTCCACCCCGAGGGCAACGCGGTCACTGTCACCATACCAAACCGGCTCTGATGCGAACTCTTTACCGGTTTTCAGCGGCGCCACGGTTTCGAAGAAACGGAATCCCCAGGTCAATAATTTTTTGCTTTCGGTTTCGCGTCCTTTAAAGGTACGTCCGCCCATAACCGTTGAAATCAGGCGCATCTGGCCTTCAGTCGCGGAGGCGACAAGATTATAACCGGCAGATGAGGTATGACCGGTTTTAATGCCGTCAACATTCAGGCTGCTGTCCCACAACAAACCGTTACGATTAGTCTGGCGGATATTGTTGAAGGTAAATTCTTTTTCTTTATAGGTCGCGTATTCATCAGGAACATCACGAATTAATGCCTGGCCGATCAACGCCATATCCCGTGCCGAACTGAACTGGCCTGGGGCATCCAAACCATGTACGGTTTCAAAATGCGTGTTTTGCAGGCCAAGCGCTTTTACGTAGCCATTCATCAGACTAACGAAAGCATCCTGGCTGCCCGCGACATAGTCGGCCATCGCCACGCAGGCATCATTACCGGATTGCAGAATAATGCCACGATTCAACTGGGAAACCGGGACACGATCGCCCGGCTTCAGAAACATCAGTGAAGAACCCTGGAAAACAGGATTACCGGTCGCCCAGGCATCCTTGCTGACAGTAACAATATCGTTGGGGGTGATTTTTCCTGACTTTATCGCCTGACCGATGACATAGCTGGTCATCATTTTGGTCAGGCTGGCCGGATCGCGGCGTGCGTCGGCATTCATTTCGGCCAGCACTTTCCCGGAGTTGTAATCAATCAGGATGTATGATTCTGCATCAATTTGCGGAACGCCTGGGATCATCGTCTTAATATTGATGTCATCGGCATAAGCAAAGGAGGATGCACTCATGGCGAGCAAAGCGCCAAGCGCAGTACGTTTAGTAAAACGAGACGTGTTTACAGTATTCATGATTGGAACAACAACATCCGTGGGTATAAGTTAAAAAACGAGCCACACTATAGCAGATGAGAAATAGGCCGGCACCAGACATTACGTTACGTGATTTTGCGAAAGGGGCGCGGTGCTTGATCTCACCGTTGCCCCTTTATCCGTTATTACTCATGGCGTTCAGGCGCCGTTATCATGTGGCCTGAGCTGGCTTCGGGATATCTTTTTGCGTCAGAGCGTGCCGGATGCCGTAGTAATAAAGGATTGCTGTTGAGCTTCGACTGACAAACGTTGTTGAAGTTCAGCCGCTTGCTGACGATTTTGGAACGGCCCCAGTTGGATGCGGTATAGCCCGCCGCTGGCGGTGACATTGCCCGTCACCTGAAACCGTTCACGCAGACTGCGTAACCAGTCTTGCGCCCGTTGTTGATCGCTAAGTGCGCCAACCTGAACCACATAACGTCCGCTGGCCGTTGAGTCAGCGGTGGCCGGTGCAGACGATAGGGCGGCTGCCGGCGTCGCCGCAGGTGACGGTGTGGTTTCGAGAACACCGGCAGGCAGTGCGGAAGGGGCGCCGAGGAAACCACCGCTGCGCGTTGATGTGCTGCTTTGCGGCATGGCGTCATCGGTCGGTGCGCTTAATGCACTGTTGCTGATGGGCAGGGTAGCGACTGCTGGTGTATTGGTATTTTCCATCATAGGTGTGCCGAGTTCGCTTGCGCCGAGGCTGGGGCGATCGGGCAGGGAGAAACTTTGTTTGGCAACGCGGGTGCCAATGGTGCCAGGGCCGGAAAGCATGCCGTCCGGGGCAACATTGATGAAATCAACCTTAACTTTGGTATTGTTGGAAATGTTTAACCGGTCGCCCGCCGCTTTCGACAGATCGATAATTCTGCCCGGCGTGTAAGGCCCTCGATCGTTCACTCTGACCACCAGACGACGGCCATTGCTGAGGTTGGTGACACGAACATAGCTGGGCAACGGCAGCGTGGGATGTGCGGCGGTTAAGGCGTTGGGATCAAACATTTCACCAATGGATGTGCGATTACCGCTCGCTTCCTCGCCGTACCAGGTCGCCAGGCCGGTTTCACTGAAGTTTTGCGGATTTTTTATGACCTTATAGGTCTTGCCTTTGAGGGTGTAGTCTTGCAATGTACCTGGGTTATAGGGTTCATAACGCGGTTCGGCGCCGCCGATTTCTTCAACCGGGCCGCTGTAAACGTTACTGACAGGGGGGGCCGGTTGCTGTTCCGTTACGGTACAGGCCGAGAGCGTCAGACTCACGACGCCAATCCAAAGCCAATCCTTACGCATTGCTTACCTCGGTTTATAAGTTCTTGGATAGCATTTTGCGGTGAGTGTGTATCGACATAACGATACCGAACCCCGCCATTAAGACGATAAGCGCCGAACCGCCGTAGCTGACCAGCGGTAATGGCACGCCAACCACCGGCAGGATACCACTGACCATACCGATATTAACGAAAACATAGACGAACAGAATCAGCATCAGTCCGCCAACCATCACCCGACCGAATGATGTCTGTGCGTTAGCGGCAATGACTAAACCGCGCATAATCAGAAACAGGTACATCGCCAGCAGAACCAGTACGCCGATTAGCCCTAACTCTTCCGCCAGCACGGCGAAGATAAAATCGGTATGGCGCTCCGGCAGGAACTCTAGCTGAGATTGTGTGCCATGCAGCCAGCCTTTGCCAGAAAGACCGCCGGAACCAATCGCAATCTTCGACTGAATAATATGATAGCCCGCTCCCAGCGGATCGCTTTCCGGATCCAGCAACATCATTACTCGCGCTTGCTGATAGTCGTGCATCAGGAAAAACCACAGGATGGGGATAAAAGCGGCAAGCAACAGCACCGCTATGCCAATTAACCGCCAGCTCATCCCGGCGAGGAAAAGGACAAACAGCCCGGACGAGGCGATCAGGATGGAGGTGCCCAAGTCTGGCTGGGCTGCGACCAGCAGCGTCGGCGTAAAAATAATCACCAGCGCGATACCGGTATTCTTGAGCGAGGGCGGGCACATGTCGCGGTTGATAAAACGGGCAACCATCAACGGAACCGCAATTTTGGCGATTTCCGAAGGTTGGAAACGCACAAATCCCAGATCCAGCCAGCGTTGGGCGCCCTTACTGATCTGGCCGAAAATATCCACCATCATCAACAGGATAACGCAGGCAACATAAAGATAAGGCGCCCATCCTTCATAAACCCGCGGTGGGATTTGCGCCATGACAACCATGACAATCAGCCCCAGCACGACCTGAACGATTTTTCGTTCCATCATGCCGATATCCTGACCGCTGGCGCTCCACATAACGAATAGACTATAGCCCAGCAATGCCAGGATGCAGATAAGGAAAGGAAAATCGATATGGATTTTCGTCCAGATCGAGCCTTTTTGTTGGCTATCAGTCATGAATGTCTGTTACTCACTTTCGCTGCCGGGCGCCGCCGGGGGCGCAATAGGTAATTCTGTATTGTTATCGCCTAACAGAATATGGTCAAGGATCTGCCGGGTGATGGTGCCGACTGCGGGGCCAGCGCCGCCGTTTTCCAGAATGATCGACATGGCAACCTGAGGATTGTTATAAGGCGCGAAAGCCACCATCAGCTTATGGTCGCGTAAGTGTTCGGCGATCTTGTGCGCATTGTAGGTTTCGTTTTCTTTCAGGCCGAAAACCTGTGCAGTACCGGATTTGGCCGCAATCTTGTAAGGCGCATTGTCAAAACTTTTATGGGCGGTGCCATTAGGGCGGTTTGCCACACCGTACATTCCGTCTTTGGCAATCTCCCAGAAACCGGAATGGATATCGCCAATTTGTTGCTGCTCCGATTGACGGTAAGGGATCACCGTCCCGTTTTCTCTGGAGCTGTAGAGCAGGTGCGGGGTTTTTACCTGCCCATCATTAATCAGGGTAGTCAGCGCTTTGTTCATCTGTATCGGTGTTGCTGTCCAGTAGCCTTGCCCAATCCCAACCGGAATAGTGTCACCCTGATACCAGGGTTTCTTGAAGCGTCTGAGTTTCCATTCTCGTGTCGGCATGTTGCCCGCGCTTTCTTCAGAAATATCAATGCCGGTTTTTTCGCCGTAACCAAATTTACTCATCCATTCTGATAAACGATCGATACCCATGTCATAGGCGACCTGATAGAAAAAGGTATCCGCCGATTCTTCCAATGCTTTGGTCAGATTAAGCCGACCGTGGCCCCATTTTTTCCAGTCACGAAAACGCTTCTCTGAACCTGGTAATTGCCACCATCCTGGATCGAATAGGGTTGTGTTGGTTGTGATGACGCCAGCCGTTAAGGCCGAAACGGCAATATAGGGTTTTACCGTGGATGCCGGTGGATACACCCCCTGCGTTGCCCGGTTGATCAGCGGGCGGTTAGGGTCATTGCGCAACTGGTTATAGTCTTTACTGGATATGCCATCAACGAACAGGTTGGGATCGTAGCTGGGGGTGGAAACCAGCGCGAGAATACCGCCGTCTCGTGGATCGGTGACGATCACCGCCGCACGGCTGCCTTCCAGCAGTTTTTCAATATACATTTGCAAACTCAGATCGAGCGTCAGATAAATGTCTCTTCCCGCCTGCGGGGGTTGCTCATGGAGCTGACGAATCACCCGTCCGCGATTATTGACCTCGACTTCTTCATAGCCGGGTTTACCATGTAACAAATCTTCATAATGACGTTCAATACCCAATTTGCCGATATCGTGGGTGGCGGCGTAATCAGCGATTTTTTCTTCTTTATTCAGCCGCTCAACGTCTTTGTCGTTGATTTTTGAAACATAGCCGATGACATGGGTCAGTGCGGAGCCGTAAGGATAATAGCGGCGTTGATAGCCTTTGACTTCAACGCCGGGGAAACGGTATTGATTAACGGCAAAGCGGGCAACCTGAATATCGTCCAGACCGGTTTTGACGGGAATAGACGTAAAACGGCGTGAGCGCTTGCGTTCTTTTTCAAAGTTTTCCAGGTCGTCATCGGTCAGATTGATGATAGGTTTCAATGCGTCCAGCGTTGCCTGAAGGTTATCTACTTTTTCCGGTACCAGCTCTAACTGGTAGATAGTCCGATTCAGTGCCAGCGGAACACCATTCCGATCGTAGATAATGCCGCGGCTGGGCGCAATAGGCACCAGTTTGATGCGGTTTTCATTGGAGCGGGTACGGTAGTCATCAACGCGTAAAACTTGCAGATGATAGAGATTGGCGATCAATACGCCAGAGAGCAGCAAAATGCCCAAAAACGCCACTAAAGCGCGACGCACGAACAGGGCCGACTCCGCCGTATAATCACGAAAAGGTTTGCGTTCTATTTTCATCCTGCGGTTTATTTCACGTGTTTCATCGTATCGCCTTACTCCCGATGGTAAGGATGATTAGTGGTAATGCTCCAGGCCCGGTACAGGCTTTCCGCCACCAACACGCGTACCAATGGATGCGGCAACGTTAAGGGCGAGAGCGACCAGCTTTGCTCCGCCGCGGCTTTACATTCAGGCGCCAGCCCTTCAGGGCCGCCAATTAACAGGCTGACGTCGCGTCCATCCTGTTTCCAGCGCTCCAACTGTTGGGCCAACTGTGGGGTTTCCCACGCTGTACCGGGGATATCCAGCGTAACAATACGGTTACCTTTACCCACCGCCGCCAGCATTTGTTCACCCTCGCGCTCAAGAATGCGTTTGATGTCTGCATTTTTGCCCCGCTTACCTGCCGGAATTTCAGTGAGTTCGAATGGCATATCCTTGGGAAAACGGCGCAGGTAGTCAGCGAAACCTGTTTGCACCCAGTCAGGCATTTTGGTGCCAACGGCGACCAGTTGCAGTTTCATGCTAGCCCCAGAGCTTTTCCAGTTCGTATAACTGGCGGCTTTCTTCCTGCATGACATGGACCATAACGTCACCCAGATCGACCACTACCCAGTCGGCAATATTCTCGCCTTCCACGCCAAATGGGATTAGTCCGGCAGCACGCGACGCCTGCACCACATGGTCGGCAATAGACGCGACATGGCGGGTGGAAGTACCGGTACAGATGATCATATAGTCCGTGATACTGGATTTACCCCGCACATTCAGTGCAACGATATCCTGACCTTTTAAATCGTCTATCTTATCAATAACGAAATTTTGGAGTGCCTGACCTTGCAAAGTTCCCCCTATTTGACTATCCATCGACGACTGATGGACGCTTATGGCGCTGGATGATAGAAAGACCGTTTCGCAACATAATTGCCGATATTACCGGTTTTTCCCGTGACTGAAACCAGCGGCGAAGTATATCACGCACTACTGATGAGTGGTATAAAGCCCCCATTTGCAAGCACGAATGAGATAAAGACATCGCTATCTGTACAGCCCCTGTTCATTGATGTAGCGCAACACCGTCGGGGGCAGCAGATCGTCACAGCTGAGGCCTTGCTGTCGTCGCTGGCGTATTTCCGTCGCTGAAATAGTCACCAATGGCGTGTCAGCTAAAAAGATCAGACCGTGGGATTGCCGGTGCAAAGCGTGGGTGCTCTGCGTCTGGTGAGCTTCCAGCCATTGTTGCAACGCTGGCGTTTCCAGCTCCGAGCGGTAGCCTGGGCGGGCGCAAACCAGCAGATGGCAAACCTTAAGAATGTCTTGCCAGCGATGCCATTGATGCAGTGTCTGTAACGAATCCTGTCCGATAATAAACGCCAACGGTGCGGCACTGCCTTTCTCGGCACGTAGCGTTTCCAGCGTATCAATGGTGTATGACGGCTGTTGGCGCTGCAACTCCCGGTCGTCCACGACAAACAGAGGATTGGCTTCAACCGCCAGTTCAACCATGTATTGCCGCTGCTGCGGGCTGGCTTCGGGTTGCGCCCGGTGAGGCGGAACATTGTTCGGCAGTAACACAATCTGCTTTAATCCGACAATTTTTGCCAGCGCGGTAACCGGTCGCAGGTGTCCGAAATGGATGGGATCAAACGTCCCCCCGAAAAAGGCGGTCAGGGCGACGGGTTCGGCTTGTTTGATTGAATCAGCTTGCGTGGTCAAACTAGTTAACATCTAACAGGCTCTCTGGTAGGGCTTTGCCGCACAATATCATGGAGAGTGTTTCCAACTCAGGCCAGACAGGCTGACCATAGTTCTGTTTCAGCGTAATTTCCAGTTTGGCCAGCAGGCCGATTGCCTGTTGTAACTGCGCCATACTTAACCGTTGCAGCGCCTGCGTTAATAAATCTCTGCGGTTTTGCCAGATCTTATGTTGATCGAAGAGTGTACGCAGCGGCGTGGTGGTCATGTGCCGTTTCAGCGTCAGCAGCAGGAGCAATTCACGCTGTATTGTCCGCAGCAGGATAACGGGTTCGCACTCTTCCTGCCTGAGCTGATGCAAAATATGCCAGGCGCGTTTGGCTTTGCCCGCCAGCAAAGCATCAAGCCAGTGAAAAGGGGTAAAATGCGCCGCGTCGCTGACCGCTTGCTCAACGCGGGGCAGGGTGAGCTTGCCATCAGGATAAAGCAGAGCTAAACGTTCCAGCGCTTGCGTTAATGCCAGAAGATTCCCCTCATAGCAGTAACAGATGAGCTGGCCTGCAGGTTCGTCCAGCACCAGTTTCATTGATTTGGCGCGGTTAGCCACCCAGCGCGGTAACTGTGCCTGCTCTGGGGTAGTGCAGTTTACATAAACGCTGTCCTGCGATAATGCCTTGAACCAGACACTGTTTTCCTGTGCTTTGGTCAGCTTGTTGCCACGTATCATCAGTAAAATATCCTGATGCAATAAGCCAGACAGCTTAACCAGATTTTCAGCCATAGCCGCATTAGGGCCGTTTTCAGGCAGAAGCAGCAATAGCGTCTGGCGGGAGGCAAACAGGCTAAGGGCCTGACAGGTGCTGAAAATCGCATCCCAGTCGGTGTGAACATCCAGCGTGAAACTAAAATGCTCGCTAAATGCCTGCTGTTGAGCCACGCGCCGGATGCTGTCCAGGCTTTCCTGTAATAAGAGGGGATCATTACCGCAGATCAGATAACACGCACGCAACCCCTCATGGAGTTGCGCAGCGAGCTGTTCCGGGTAAAGTCGAATCATGAACGATCGGACGACGGGGTTATGCCCGTCGAGGTGCCTGGCTGATTTTTAGCGCCTTTACTGCCGTTAATGGTCAGCAGTTTACGCACCAGTTGTGCCGCCGCCTGTTCGCGCATTTCCTGCCGGATAATATCCTGCTCGGCATCTTTCGCCAGGGCGGTTAATGGGTTATCAAAGAACGTGCGGAATACCGTCACGCTGAGTGGATAAATATCTTCACCTGGCATCAGAACCTGCGCCCTGAGCACCAACACCATTTGGTATTCAGCCGTTTTCCCATCCTGAAAAACCGAGACGGTATCTTTTGTTTCCGATGCATTCAGGATCCGCAAAGAGGGAATATCCTGCCGGGTGGCATCAGCAACAATTTCCACATCGCTGAGGCGCAACTGTTCACGAACCGCACGGGTTAACGGGCCGTACGGATCACTGCTGTCCAGCACCAGCGTTTGTAACGATGAAGGTACTTGTGTCGTGCCACGTAGATGGAAACCGCAGCCAGCGGTGACTAACACCGCCAGCCCCAGCAACAACGTAAATAGACGATGTCGCACAGATCCTCCTTGCCTTAACCTACAACCAGGTTAAGCAGTTTGCCAGGGACATAAATCACTTTACGCACAGTGACGCCGTCCAGATATTTCGCTACCAGAGGTTCCTCGGCAGCGCGCTCACGTACTTGATCCTGACTGGCGTCGGCGGCAACGGTGATTTTACCGCGTACCTTACCGTTCACCTGAATGACCACCAGTTTGGAATCTTCTATCATGGCGTTTTCATCAGCGACCGGCCAGGGCGCCGTATCAATATCGCCTTCACCCTGCAAGGCCTGCCACAGTACAAAGCAGACGTGCGGTGTGAAAGGATAAAGCATACGTACCACCGCCAGCAGGGCTTCCTGAGTCAACGCACGATCCTGTGCGCTTTCCTGCGGCGCTTTAGCCAGTTTGTTCATCAGCTCCATAATGGCAGCGATGGCGGTATTAAAGGTTTGGCGACGGCCAATATCATCGGTTACTTTGGCAATCGTTTTATGCAGGTCGCGGCGCAATGATTTCTGATCTTCAGTTAAGGTTGCCACGTCCAGCGCCTGAACCGGGCCTTTTGCCGTATGATCAAAAGCCTGTTTCCAGACGCGTTTCAGGAAGCGGTTCGCCCCCTCAACTCCGGACTCCTGCCATTCCAGCGTCATCTCTGCGGGTGAGGCAAACATCATAAACAGACGAACGGTGTCTGCTCCATATTTTTCAACCATGACCTGTGGATCGATGCCGTTGTTTTTGGACTTCGACATTTTGCTCATACCCGCATAGACAACGTCGTGACCGTCTTTATCGACTGCTTTAACGATACGGCCTTTTTCGTCGCGCTCAACGGTGACGTCTACCGGGGATACCCAGATGCGCTCTCCGTTATCGCCGAGATAATAAAAGGCATCCGCCAGTACCATGCCCTGACACAGCAGGCGCTTGGCCGGTTCGTCGGAGGTAACCAGGCCGGCATCACGCAGCAGCTTGTGGAAGAAGCGGAAATACATCAGATGCATGATGGCGTGTTCGATGCCCCCGACATACTGATCGACCGGCAGCCAGTAGTTGGCCGCTGCCGGATCCAGCATCCCTTTATCATACTGTGGGCAGGTGTAGCGCGCATAATACCAGGATGACTCCATAAAGGTGTCGAACGTATCCGTTTCACGCATTGCGGGCCGACCATTCACCGTGGTTTTCGCCCACTCAGGATTGGATTTCAATGGGCTGGTAATACCGTCCATGACGACATCTTCCGGCAACACGACCGGCAGTTGATCTTCCGGCGTTGGGATGACCGTACCGTCTTCCAGCGTAATCATGGGGATTGGCGCCCCCCAGTAACGCTGACGGGAAACCCCCCAGTCGCGCAGACGGTAGTTGACTTTACGTTCACCGATACCCCGTGCCACCAGTTTGTCGGCAATGGCGTTAAAGGCGGATTCAAAGTCCAGACCATCAAACTCGCCGGAGTTAAACAACCGGCCTTTTTCCGTCATCGCCTGAGCGGATAGATCCGGCTCGCTGCCATCGCTGTTCAGGATAACCGGTTTGATAGTCAGGCCGTATTTGGCGGCGAATTCCCAGTCACGCTGATCGTGCCCCGGTACAGCCATGACGGCGCCTGTGCCGTAGTCCATCAGCACAAAGTTAGCGGCCCAGATAGCGACTTTTTCACCGTTCAGCGGATGAATGGCATACAGGCCGGTAGCCATGCCTTTCTTCTCCATAGTGGCCATGTCGGCTTCGGCCACTTTGGTATTACGGCATTCATCAATAAAGTCAGCCAGTGCCGAATTACTGGCCGCGGCCTGTAACGCCAACGGGTGACCGGCGGCGACGGCCACGTAGGTTACGCCCATGAAAGTATCGGGACGGGTGGTATAAACGTTCAGTTTCTCCTGACTGTCTGCCACCTCAAAGGTGATTTCAACGCCTTCAGAACGGCCAATCCAGTTACGCTGCATGGTTTTGACCTGTTCGGGCCAGCTTTCCAGCGTATCCAGATCGTTGAGCAGTTGATCGGCGTAATCGGTGATTTTGATAAACCACTGTGGAATTTCTTTGCGTTCCACTTTGGTGTCGCAGCGCCAGCAGCAGCCATCTATAACCTGCTCGTTGGCCAGGACGGTCTGATCGTTCGGGCACCAGTTCACCGCAGAGGTTTTTTTATAAACCAGACCTTTTTCATACAGTTTGGTGAAAAACCACTGTTCCCAGCGGTAGTAGTCCGGTTTGCAGGTGGCGACTTCGCGATCCCAGTCGTAGCCGAAACCCAGCAGTTTGAGCTGGTTTTTCATGTATTCAATGTTGGAGTAGGTCCAGGGAGCCGGGGCGGTATTATTTTTAACCGCAGCGCCTTCCGCTGGCAGGCCGAACGCATCCCAGCCAATCGGCTGCAATACGTTTTTTCCCAGCATTCGCTGATAGCGAGAGATCACGTCACCAATGGTGTAGTTACGAACGTGTCCCATATGTAGACGGCCAGAAGGGTAGGGCAACATGGAAAGGCAATAATACTTTTCCTTGCCAGGTTCTTCGGTCACTTTGAATGTCTGCTTCTCTTGCCAGTGAAGCTGGACGTGCGCTTCTATCTCTTCTGGGCGGTATTGCTCTTGCATGGCTGCCAGGGGTCCTGTTTAGTAAAGAATAGCTACGCCGGTAGCGTACTTTGATTCATAACAAAAGATCCGCATAGCATAGCTGATAAGCGACTGAGGCAACAACACCCTGTTCCCGGCTGGGGAATATTTCTGATTTGTGAGAAGAAAACGAGTAAAAATCACGCAAATAGCGAGTCCGTCCCGGTTATGAAGGGGAAATAGTCTAAAATAGAGGGAGATAAATTGGATATTTGTTCGCGTTAAAGGCCGTCAGGCGCCAGGGACGTATTGCACATCGTATTTCAACCGGCATATTCAGGAGGGAGCATGAGTAAAGTAGCCCGCTACTACCGCGAGTTAATGGCTTCAGTGACGGCCCGGCTGAATAATGGTGAACGGGATATGGATGGTCTGGTGCAACGTGCCAGGGAGACGTTGCAGGCAAACTCAGAACTGACGCAAAAAGAAATTGATCAGGTGATTCAGGCCGTTCAGCGAGATCTGGCGGAGTTTGCACGTAGTTACGGTGAAAGTCAGGATGAGTTTACCGATAGCGTTTTTATGCGGGTCATTAAAGAGAGTCTCTGGCAGGAACTGGCGGATATTACGGATAAAACCCAACTGGAGTGGCGTGAAATTTTTAAGGATGTCAACCATCACGGTGTCTATCACAGCGGTGAAGTGGTGGGATTAGGCAATCTGGTGTGTGAAAAATGCCTTCATCATATCGCGTTTTATACGCCGGAAATTTTGCCGCTTTGCCCTAAATGCTCACACGATCTCTTCCACCGACAGCCTTTCCAGCCATGATGGTTTTGTGAAAAACCCAGGCCAGTAAAAGCAGAAAGCGTGCCGGGTGGCACGCTTTTTTCGGGGATCAGTGCAGGATTTTCGCCAGAAAGTCTTTCGCCCGATCAGATTGTGGATTATTAAAGAAATCGTCTTTCGGGGTATCTTCAATAATTTTTCCTTCATCCATAAAAATAACCCGGTGGGCCACTTTACGGGCAAAACCCATTTCGTGCGTTACTACCATCATGGTCATCCCTTCCTGCGCCAGTTCAACCATGACGTCCAGCACCTCGTTGATCATTTCCGGATCGAGTGCGGAAGTGGGTTCGTCAAACAGCATTGCGATGGGATCCATACATAGCGCACGGGCAATGGCGACACGCTGCTGCTGCCCGCCGGACAATTGACCGGGGTATTTGTTCGCCTGAACCGCCAGCCCAACGCGCTCCAGCAGTTTTTTCGCTTTGACCTTTGATTCTTCACGATCCCGTTTCAGCACTTTTACCTGCGCCAGCGTCAGGTTGTCGATAATGGACAGATGCGGAAACAACTCAAAATGTTGGAATACCATGCCGACTTTTGAACGTAACTGGGCCAGATTGGTTTTTTTGTCGTTAACGATGATGCCATTGACTTCAATCTCGCCTTGCTGGATAGGTTCCAGGCCGTTAACGGTTTTGATCAAGGTTGACTTACCGGAACCGGAAGGCCCGCAAACCACGACCACCTCACCTTTTTTGACTTCTGTGGAGCAGTCGGTTAGCACCTGAAATTGACCATACCATTTAGAAATATTTTTCAGGAAAATCATCAAACCGTCCTTTTTTTCAGGTAACTGACCAGCATTGATGCGCTAATGCTGATAATAAAATAGATAAATCCGGCAAACAGGATCATTTCAACTTGTGTTCCGTCACGTTCACCAATGGTGGAGGCGGTACGGAAGAAATCAGCCAGGCTGAGTACGTAAACCAGCGAGGTATCCTGAAACAGAACAATACCTTGCGTGAGAAGCAGAGGCACCATGGCGCGGAAGGCCTGCGGCAGGATCACCAGCTTCATGGATTGCCAGTGCGTCATTCCCAGCGCTAATGCCGCCGATGACTGACCACGTGATACGCTGAGTATGCCTGCGCGGATAATTTCGGAATAATAGGCTGCCTCAAATAATGAAAAAGCGACCATAGCCGAAATTAATCGAATATCGGTTTTCGGCGAAAGGCCAAGCACATTTTGTAATAAGCTCGGCACAACCAGATAGAACCACAACAGCACCATCACTAATGGCACAGAGCGGAACAGGTTAACGTATATCTTGGCGAACCAACTGATGGGTTTTATCGGCGAGAGACGCATGACCGCCAGAATCGTTCCCCAGACAATACCGACAATCACGGCGGTAATGGTGATTTTGAGCGTGACCGCCATGCCTTGCAACAGGTAGGGCAGGCTTGGCCCAATTGAGCTCCAGTCAAATTCGTACATCTATTTGCTCCCCACATTGCCCGGCAAACGGGTTTTCTGCTCTACCACCTGCATAACCAGCATAATGATGGCATTAATCCCGACATAGGCCAGCGTAATGGCGGTGAAAGACTCATACGCATGTGCAGAGTAATCCAGCAGCTTGCCAGCCTGTGCCGCCATATCCACCAGCCCAATCGTTGATGCAATGGCGGAGTTCTTGACCAGGTTGAGCATCTCGGATGTTAACGGCGGAACAACAACGCGATAGGCATTGGGTAATAAGACGTAGCGGTAAGTCTGCGGCAGCGTCAGCCCCATTGCCAGTCCTGCCGCCTGTTGACCACGCGGCAGCGACTGGATGCCCGCACGAACCTGTTCGCATACGCGAGCTGCGGTAAACAGTCCCAGGCATATCATGGAAGACAAAAAGAACTGGATATTAGGATCGAGCTCGGCCTTAAACCACATACCAATATCGACGGGCAACAACTCCGGCACCACCAGATACCAGGTAAAGAATTGCACGATCAGCGGTACGTTACGGAATAATTCAACATAGCAAGTACCAATTCCCGAAAGGAAACGATTGGGGACGGTACGTAAAATCCCAAACAGGGATCCAAGCAAAAATGCGATAATCCAGGCACAAATAGACAATGTGACCGTGACTTGCAGGCCTGACAATATCCATCCGAGATAGGTGGTATTGCCGAATGGGGCTGCTTGCAGGAATATGCCCCAGTTCCAATCTATTGACATAACTAACTCCGGTAAAAAAGGGTAGCGAAGCTACCCCGAAGATTGATGAGCGGCGATCGACATGTGATGGGGAACGACCACCACATGTCCGTCTGTCTGCCACGAATCAGCAATCATAAGGCAGAGAGATATCTGCCCTTCTTTTCATTATTAATTAGTTTAAGGCCTTATCATTTGGCGCTTTGAACAGGGCTTTCATTTCGTCGGAAAGTGCAAAGTTCAAATTGAGATCTTTTGGCGGGATGGGTTGTTTGAACCAACGATCAAACCATTTCTCCGCTTCGCCAGAGGTCTGTACTTCAGCAATGGTGTCATCAACCAGTTTCTTGAACTGCGGATCGTCTTTACGCAGCATACATCCGTATGCTTCTTCTGATTGCGCGGTGCCGACGATATCCCACTGATCTGCATTTTTGGCTTTAGCGCGTTCACCGGCCAGCAAGGCATCGTCCATCATAAAGGCCACTGCGCGACCGCTTTCCAACGTGCGGAAAGAGTCACCGTGGTCTTTGGCGCTGATGATGCGCATTTTCATCTGTTTTTCTTCGTTCAGCTTGTTCAGCAGAATTTCAGATGTTGTACCGGAAGTGACAACAACCGTTTTACCAGCCAGATCCGGGAAGTCTTTAACGCCGGAATCTTTTTTGGTTAACAAGCGGGTGCCGACAACGAAAATGGTGTTAGAGAACGCGGCTTGTTTCTGGCGTTCCAGATTGTTGGTCGTCGATCCGCATTCCAGATCGAACGTCCCATTCTGTAACAATGGAATACGGTTTTGAGAGGTGACGGGCAGCAGCTTAACCTGTAGGTTAGGCGCATCCAATTTTTCCCTAATGGCGTCTACGATTTTATCCGCATAGGCCTGAGAGTAGCCGACAACTTTTTGCTGGTTATCGTAGTAAGAAAAAGGAACGGAAGATTCACGATGACCGATAACGATAACGCCATTATCTTTTACTTTTTTCAGCGTACCCGTCAGCTCTTCGGCTTGGGCAGCCAGGCTGGCTGTGGTGCCAAGCAGAAGCAGTGATAGTGCCAGTTTACGCATTTGCATGTTCTAACTCCTTTGCTGTAGTTGTGGCGCTGTAATTGTGGCTCTATAAAGTTGTGCCGCTAAATTAATGATAACGCTCTGATGCTTCTGCGGCATGAAAATCATGCACCGCGAAAGAGCGAAGTAACGACATATGCTGTTAAAAATAGCTTATTGTAAATGATTTGATATGCAAATGTTTATTTTTTACAAAGCGTCTCGCACCATATGGTGGCAATAAAATCACTTCGCACAAAAACGGTGCACTATATGCCCTAAAGCTGTGCTGTACCGAAGCGAAACGATAAAAAACATTGAGACAACCATTTACAATATGTTTAACAGGCAAAGATCATGCCATATATAACTAAAGGCATCCATTAACATGCCTTTAGTTGGAGAGACGAGGATTAACGGCGACGCCAGCTGAATATAATGGCGATAAAGCCGAACAGCAGGCTGATAACCCATAGCGGCCAGGAGCCGAAACGGGCATAGGGCGTGAGTCCGGAAGCGGGAACTATCTGGGTATCCAGTACTGCGCGAGTAAATTGCGGCAAGCTGGCGCTGATTTCACCGTCGGGAGCAATCACGGCAGTAACGCCATTGTTGGTGCCGCGAACCAAAGGACGGCCTAATTCCAGCGCACGCATCCGTGCCATCTGGAAGTGCTGCCACGGCCCGATAGAGTGGCCGAACCAGGCATCGTTCGAGATGGTTAACAGCATATCCGTGTCTTCCCGGAAGTTATCACGCATCTGCTGGCCCAGAATAATTTCATAGCAGATGGCTGACGTCAGCTTATAGCCGTTGACTGTTAGCTGAGGTTGGCGGTAATTGCCGCGGCTGAAAGAGGACATCGGCAAATCAAAGAGCGGAGCCAGCGGGCGCAGCAGTGTCTCCAGGGGGACGAATTCGCCAAATGGAACCAGGTGATGCTTGTTGTAGCGGTTGCTGGTCGGGTAGTGATAAGGCGTTTTATCACCGAGCACAATAATACTGTTGTAATAATCAAACTGAGTGCCATTGTGGCGCGAATCAACAATGCCAGTGACCAGACTGCTATTGTGGCTGCGCAGTAAATCGTCGATCTGAGTGAGGTAAGCCCCCTGATTGCTTTCGACATCGGGAACCGCGGATTCCGGCCAGATGATAATCGGCGCCTTTTCCATATAGGGCAGGCTGTTATCGAGGTAAATACGCAGCGTACTCAGTAGCTGATCCGGGTTCCACTTTACTTCCTGTGGGATATTCCCCTGTACCAGCGCAACATTGACCGTGCGTTCGGGCAGCAGATTGAACCATTTGATATTACGTAACGGCCACGGCAAGGCGAGCAGCGCCAGGGCGATAACCGCAGGCCCTATCCTGCGCTGATACCACGCGAAAACCAACAGTCCACTGATGCTTATCAGCATGAAGGTAATGGTATCGACGCCAAGAATAGGCGCAATGCCTTTCAGCGGCCCGTTAATCTGGCTGTAGCCAAACTGTAGCCACGGAAAGCCGGTGAGCACCCATCCGCGCAGGAATTCCGTCAACTGCCATAACACGGGGGCGGCGATTGCCAGCCGCCACCAGGTGGTTTTCGGCCATAAACGTGAGATCAGTGCGGAAAAGAGTAAGGGATAGAGTGCCAGATAGGCGGCCAGCAGTATGACAAGCGCGATATTGATCGGCCCGGGCATACCGCCAAACTGGGAGATGCTGACGTACACCCAGTTGACGCCGCTGCCGAACAGGCCAAATCCCCAACTGAAACCAATCCCGGCTGACTGGCGTACGGTACGGTTCAGCGTCAGCGTTTGCAATCCCATTAACGAGATCAACGCAGCCAGCCAGACGTCAAATGGAGAGAAGGCCAGCGTGCCGCAGGCGCCGAACAAGAGCGCCAGCAAGATGCGAACCTGCTGGCGTTGCAGTAAAGAGGCTACAGGCATGTTAAATTCAATCTTCCAGGTGCGGTTGAGGCGCATTGTCAGGGATTCTGACGTGTACCTGAATGATACGACGGCTGTCAGCCATAGCAACTTTAAACAGGTAACCTTCTATTTCAATGGTTTCCCCGCGGGCAGGTAGATGGCCGAAAGACTGCATGATTAAGCCGCCGATGGTATCCACCTCTTCATCGCTGAACTGTGTACCAAACGCTTCATTGAAATCTTCAATATCGGTAAGGGCGCGGACGGTATAGGTTTGACGGTTGAGCTGGCGAATATCACGATCTTCTTCGTCGTCGTATTCGTCTTCAATTTCACCCACAATCAATTCTAGAATGTCTTCAATGGTCACCAGCCCAGAGACGCCGCCAAATTCGTCAATCACGATGGCCATGTGATAGCGTAGCGAGCGGAATTCATTGAGCATCCGGTCAACGCGTTTGCTCTCCGGCACCACCACTGCGGAGCGCAGCACTTTGTCCATGCTGAATGGCTCGGACTCGCTGCGCATAAACGGCAGCAGATCTTTGGCCATCAGGATCCCTTCAATATGATCTTTGTCTTCGCTGATCACCGGAAAGCGGGAGTGGGCGGATTCGATGATGACATCCAGGCACTCTTCCAGCGTCTGATTGTGTTTCAGGGTAATCATTTGTGAACGCGGGATCATGATGTCGCGCACGCGCTGTTCAGCGATATCCATCACGCCTTCAAGCATATCGCGGGTTTCCGGATCAATCAGATCGTTCTGTTCCGAATCACGGATGAGCGTCAGCAGATCATTACGATCTTTGGGCTCACCATGAAAAAGCTGATTGAGAATAAGGGAAAAGAAACCCTTCTTGGGACTGGGGCTGTCGCTGTTTTGAGAATGGTCGTCGCTCATGGCGTTTTAATTAATATCACTCATGTTAATGGATCATTATCAACAGGCTGGGAATAATAACGATGCAGCCTGACTGACGTAATATAAAACTGGATAAAACAAATCGGGTTATTTAGTCGGCAAGGCCATCTTTCTCTGCAAGATAGGGATCGGCATACCCCATGTTTTGCATAATCTCCGTTTCCAGCGCTTCCATCTCTTCGGCTTCGCTGTCTTCGATATGGTCATAACCTAGCAGATGCAGGCTACCATGCACAACCATATGTGCCCAATGCTCCTCCAGCGTCTTTTCCTGTTCCGCCGCTTCCCGTTCAACCACCTGTCGGCAGATGATCAAATCGCCCAGCAGAGGCAGCTCTACTTCCGGCGGTGCTTCAAACGGGAAGGAGAGCACATTGGTCGGTTTATCCTTACCCCGGTAGGTGTGATTCAGGTGGTGACTTTCCGCCTCGTCAACGATGCGGATTGTCACCTCTGAAACGTCCTGAAACTGGGGCAGAACTCCTTCCAGCCAGCGTTGAAAATCCTTTTCATCAGGCAATCCCTGTGCCTGTTCGCAGGCGATCTGTAAATCAAGAATGACCTGACTCATTTATGTTCCTGCTCCGAAGTCGACTGCGCTTCACGTTTACGCTGTTCAGTCAGGGCGTCTTTGCGTTTTTGGTCGGCAAGCTCCCAGGCTTCGTAGGCGTTGACGATTCGGGCCACAACCGGGTGGCGCACGACATCTTCGCTATTAAAAAAGTTAAAGCTGATCTCCTCGACATTAGCCAGCACTTCAATAGCATGGCGCAGACCGGATTTCTGGTTGCGTGGCAGGTCAATCTGCGTCACGTCACCGGTAATCACTGCTTTGGAATTAAAGCCGATACGGGTCAGGAACATTTTCATCTGTTCGATGCTGGTGTTCTGACTTTCATCCAGAATGATAAACGCATCGTTCAAGGTACGACCACGCATGTAGGCTAAAGGCGCCACCTCGATCACATTGCGTTCGATCAGCTTTTCGACTTTCTCAAACCCCAGCATTTCAAACAGCGCGTCATACAACGGACGCAGATAAGGATCGACTTTCTGGCTCAGGTCACCGGGCAGAAACCCCAGCTTTTCACCGGCTTCAACCGCCGGGCGGGTCAGCAGAATACGGCGGATCTCCTGACGCTCCAGGGCATCAACGGCAGCCGCCACGGCCAGATAGGTTTTCCCTGTCCCCGCAGGGCCCACGCCAAAGGTGATGTCGTGGTCGAGCACGTTGGCAATATACTGCGCCTGATTGGGGGTGCGCGGTTTAATCACGCCACGCTTGGTTCGGATATTAATGGCCTTACCGTAATCAGGAATACTTTCGGCGGATTGTTCCAACACGCGAGATTCTTTAATCGCGAGGTGAATTTGCTCGGGTTCAATATCGCCAATGGCGCCACGTACAGGTGCGGTATCGACATACAGACGTTGCAGAATATCAGCGGCGGCCTCAACACAGAGCGCTTTGCCTACCAGCTTGAATTTATTATCCCGCCGACTAATTTCGATACCTAAACGGCGCTCCATCAGTTTAATGTTGTCATCAAACGGGCCGCAGAGGTTGAGCAGGCGTTGATTATCCGCAGGGTCAAGGGCAATCTCTTTTGTCGTTACGTTCAAATTATTCCTCGTTGGGCTTTATCGCACAGGCCGAGTGCAGGCCTGTATCAGATTGCGCAGTTTTCGCTGCACCAGATTTATGAATTATTTATCGCTAATGCCAAATGGTGCAAGTAGCAATATCTATATTGGGATGCCGCTTCGCAAAACCAATTGCAACAACAGGGCCGGGAGCGTTTTTTAACATTATGAAGTAACGGCTCTCAGGGGGGGACAGGGATAGCCCGCCATAAAAAATGGGCGGCAATGCCACCCACAATGAAGATGTTGCCTGTTCTGACGACAGTTAAGGCTGGTAGATACCCACGCCGATTTCGTTCTCTTTACGGGTACGGGCAATAACGGCGGAAGGAGATTCATGAACGCGTAAATCCATTTGATCTTCGGTTCGCACGACGATACCGCGTAATGAATTAGGGTAAACGTCAACGATTTCCACATCGACAAATTTACCAATCATATCGGGCGATCCTTCAAAGTTAACCACACGGTTGTTCTCCGTGCGTCCGGACAGCTCCATCACGCTCTTACGCGATGTGCCTTCCACCAGAATACGCTGAATGGTTCCCTGCATACGGCGGCTGAACTGCATTGCCTGTTGGCTGATACGCTCTTGCAGGATGTAAAGACGCTGTTTTTTCTCTTCTTCCGGTACGTCGTCGACCATGTCCGCCGCTGGCGTTCCCGGTCGCGCAGAATAAATGAAGCTGAAACTCATATCGAAATTCACATCGGCAATCAACTTCATGGTTTGTTCAAAGTCAGCCTGGGTTTCACCGGGAAAACCGATAATAAAGTCTGAGCTGACCTGAATTCCTGGTCGCGCATTATGCAGCTTGCGGATAATCGACTTGTATTCGAGTGCGGTATGACGGCGTTTCATCATGGTCAGCACACGGTCAGACCCGCTTTGTACCGGCAAATGCAGGAAGCTCACCAGTTCCGGCGTGTCTTCATAAACGCTGATGATGTCGTCGGTAAATTCAATCGGATGACTGGTGGTGAAACGAATACGATCGATGCCGTCAATCGCCGCCACCAGACGCAGCAGTTCCGCGAATGAGCAGATTTCACCGTTGTAAGTCGCGCCACGGTAGGCGTTAACGTTCTGCCCCAGCAGGTTCACTTCACGTACGCCTTGTTCCGCCAGTTGCGCAATTTCAAACAACACATCATCGCACGGGCGGCTGACTTCTTCGCCGCGCGTATAGGGCACGACGCAAAAGGTACAGTATTTATTACAGCCTTCCATAATGGAGACAAATGCCGTCGGCCCTTCCGCTTTTGGCTCCGGCAGACGGTCAAACTTCTCAATTTCCGGGAAGCTGATATCCACGATCGGACTGCGGGTCCCTTGTACGTGATTAATCATTTCCGGCAGGCGGTGTAATGTCTGAGGGCCAAAAATGACATCAACATAGTGCGCACGTTCACGGATGTGCGCCCCTTCCTGTGAAGCCACACAGCCGCCAACACCGATAATCAGATTTGGGTTGATATCCTTCAGCGCTTTCCAGCGGCCAAGTTGATGGAAGACCTTTTCCTGCGCCTTTTCACGGATAGAACAGGTATTCAGCAGCAGAACATCGGCCTCTTCCGCGACCTCGGTTAGTTCATAACCGTGCGTACTTCCCAGTAAGTCAGCCATCTTGGATGAGTCGTACTCGTTCATCTGACAGCCCCAGGTTTTAATATGCAGTTTTTTTGTCATCGACTTGCCATTACTCAGTGCGGGTAAGAAAGCTTTCCCTTTATTCGGGGCGCGTATTGTAATCTTTTGCCGTCGTTGTGACCAGAGTCCGAAAATTTTCGTTTTTGTAAAAAAACGACGGATCGATAAAGCATTCGCTTTTCTGAAAAAGTCATCTGAAATCCAGTACACTGCTTTTATGTATCTTTTGCTGTTATTAAGCATAGACCCTAAATAATTCGAGTTGCAGGAAGACGGCAAGGGAAGGAGTCCCGATGAGCTTACTCAGGTAAGTGATTTGGGTGACTGAGCGCAGCCAACACACATGCAACTTGAAGTATGACGGGCATAGACAGATTAGGGATGAAACCAGTATGCATCATGATGCGATTGTTGTCGGGGGCGGAATGGTGGGCGCTGCCGCCGCATTGGGACTGGCCCGGAATGGGTTTCGGGTGGCCGTTATTGAGCATGAACGGCCGGTGCCGTTTGATATTGCCAGCTTGCCAGACCTGCGTATATCGGCAATTGGGTATGCATCCGTTGCGCTGTTAAAGCAATTGGGGGCCTGGCAACGGGTTCAGCAGATGCGGAGTGCGCCTTATCGCCGCCTGGAAACGTGGGAATGGGAGAATGCCCGTGTGGTGTTTAATGCGGCGGATATCCATTTGCCTGAACTGGGTTTTATGGTGGAAAACCGGGTATTGCAATTGGCGCTGTGGGAATGCCTGAGTGATGTGGACACTTGCCAGTGTTATTGCCCGGGCAACCTGAAAAGTCTGCAACGGACGAAAGAGGGCTGGCTTCTTCAGCTTGATGATGGGCAAGTCCTGACGGCGAAGCTGGTGATAGGTGCGGACGGGGCCAATTCTCAGGTACGGCAAATGGCAGGGATTGGTATCAGCGGCTGGCAGTACCGTCAGTCCTGCATGTTGATAAGTGTTGAGATGTCATCGCCGCAGCAGGATGTTACCTGGCAACATTTTACGCCAGCCGGCCCGCGTGCGTTTTTACCGCTGTTTGACTGCTGGGGATCGCTGGTATGGTATGACCGCCCCCAGAGGATCCGCCAGCTTCAGACTATGCCGCTAACACAGCTGGATAAAGAGATTGCTGCGACTTTCCCTGAGCGCCTGGGGGCGGTTAAATCGCTGTCTGCCGGTTCGTTTCCGCTGGTGCGCCGCCACGCGCACCAGTATGTTCAACAGGGGCTGGCATTACTGGGTGATGCCGCACATACCATCAATCCGCTGGCGGGACAGGGCGTTAATCTGGGCTATCGGGACGTGGATGCGTTGCTTGACGTTTTAATGCGCGCCCGCGATGCGGGCGAGGAGTGGTATTCAGAGCGGGTATTACGCCGCTACCAGTGCCGCCGTATGCCTGATAACCTGCTGATGCAAAGCGGAATGGATTTATTCTATAACGCCTTCAGCAATTCTTTACCGCCATTGAGCCTTGCTCGCAATCTGGCTTTGATGGCCGCACAACGTGCTGGAAAGCTTAAACTACAGGCCTTGAAATACGCCATCGGTGTTTAATTGAGTAGTCTTTGTCGCCACACATAAGAAAACGGGGCGACGTCTTGCGACTATCGCCCCATAACTTGCTGTTTTATCAGCTTTATTTGGCTGGGGTACGAGGATTCGAACCTCGGAATGCCGGAATCAGAATCCGGTGCCTTACCGCTTGGCGATACCCCAAAAATGTGGTGGCTACGACGGGAATCGAACCTGTGACCCCAGCATTATGAGTGCTGTGCTCTAACCAGCTGAGCTACGTAGCCGAATCGTACTACCATTTTTTGTTATATTACAACAAAAATCTTTAATTATCAAACATATGGCTGGGGTACCTGGATTCGAACCAGGGAATGCTGGTATCAAAAACCAGTGCCTTACCGCTTGGCGATACCCCAACAGGGCAAAAACTTTTCAGTATTGCTGTTTAAAGTATGGCTGGGGTACCAGGATTCGAACCTGGGAATGCTGGTATCAAAAACCAGTGCCTTACCGCTTGGCGATACCCCAAAATGCTATAAAACGACTAACAGCTTCGAGAAGCCATTTCAAACCGTGAAAGTAATGGTGCGGGAGGCGAGACTTGAACTCGCACACCTTGCGGCGCCAGAACCTAAATCTGGTGCGTCTACCAATTTCGCCACTCCCGCAAAAGATGGTGGCTACGACGGGAATCGAACCTGTGACCCCAGCATTATGAGTGCTGTGCTCTAACCAGCTGAGCTACGTAGCCATCTTTTCCGCGTCACCTTCATCGGCGTTGCGGGGCGCATTATGCGTAGTTGGTCTAATTGCGTCAACAAATTTTTTCCCGAAAAGCGCATACAAAGAGCCGTTTGTTTGGGTTGTGAACAGTCTGGTGAGAAAAGCGCCAAAAAGCAGGCTTTCCTGATAAATCAAACAGAAAAACGGGCCTGCGCGGCCCGTTGTCGTGAGAAAAACAAAACCAGTGATCAGTATGCAGACTGGTGCACGCCAACCGCACGGCCAGATGGATCATCCATCTTTTTGAAGGATTCATCCCATTCAATGGCTTTAGCCGAAGAACAGGCGACAGATGGGCCGCCCGGCACACATTCTGCGGCGCTGGGAACCGGGAATAGCTCTTCGAAGATTTCACGGTACAGATAGCCTTCTTTGGAGGTAGGCGTGTTGTACGGGAAACGGAAATGCGCGGTTTCCAACTGTTGGTCGCTAACCTGTTGAGCGGCAACTTCTTTCAGTGTATCGATCCAGCTATAGCCGACACCGTCAGAGAATTGCTCTTTCTGACGCCATGCGACGCTGTGCGGTAAGTATGATTCAAAGCATTCGCGCAGAATGTGTTTTTCCATTTTACCGTTGCCGCACATTTTGTCGCGAGGGTTGATACGCATTGCCACATCAAGGAATTTTTTATCCAGGAACGGCACACGAGCTTCCACGCCCCAGGCTGACATGGCCTTGTTGGCACGGGCGCAGTCATACTGGTGCAGCGCCAGTAATTTGCGCACAGTTTCTTCGTGCAGCTCTTTGGCGTTTGGCGCTTTGTGGAAATACAAATATCCACCAAACACTTCGTCAGAACCTTCACCAGACAGAACCATTTTAATGCCCATTGCTTTGATTTTACGGGACATCAGGTACATCGGCGTAGACGCGCGAATAGTGGTAACATCATAGGTTTCAATGTGATAAATCACATCACGAATCGCATCCAATCCTTCCTGTACCGTGAAATGGATTTCGTGGTGGACGGTGCCCAGATGATCGGCAACTTCCTGCGCCGCTTTTAAATCGGGCGCGCCTTCCAGGCCAACGGCAAAGGAGTGCAGTTGCGGCCACCAGGCTTCACTACGCTCGTCGTCTTCAACGCGGCGAGCGGCATATTTTTTAGTAATGGCGGAGATAACAGAGGAGTCCAGGCCGCCAGAGAGCAGAACACCGTAAGGCACATCGGACATCAGGTGGCTTTTTACCGATTCTTCCAGCGCGTCACGCAGGGCGCTGGCATCGGTTTCGTTATCTTTTACATTTTCATAATCGAACCAGTCACGATGATAGTATTCGCGGATTTCTCCGTCCTTGCTCCACAGATAGCTGCCAGCAGGGAACTCTTTAATCGTACGGCACACGGGAACCAGCGATTTCATTTCTGAAGCCACATAGAAGTTACCGAACTCATCGTAGCCCATGTACAACGGGATGATGCCCAGGTGATCGCGACCGATCAGATAAGCATCTTTTTCACTGTCGTAGAGTGCGAAGGCAAACATACCTTGCAGGTCGTCCAGAAATTCCGGGCCTTTTTCCTGATACAGCGCCAGGATAACTTCGCAATCGGAGCCAGTCTGGAACGTGTAACGGTCGCCATATTGCTGACGCAACGCCTGATGGTTATAAATTTCACCGTTAACAGCCAGAACGTGGGTACGCTCAACGTTGTACAATGGTTGAGCACCGGTGTTCACGTCAACGATGGACAGGCGTTCATGGGCCAGAATCGCTTTATCACTGGCGTAAACGCCGGACCAGTCAGGCCCGCGGTGACGCATTAAGCGTGATAATTCCAGCGCTTTCTTACGCAGTTCAACAGGATCGGTTTTAAGATCGAGCACACCGAAAATAGAACACATAGATAACTCCCTCAGTTCACTTGTACGACCAAGCGACGAATTGTTTCAGATTAACCCGATGCAACGTACGAATACCAATGTCGTATTCCGTTGTACCCGCATCATGATTACAGATGCCGTGTCAGTGACATTGATTTAGCATCAAAATGCCATAAGAATTCAATATCATCTAATGAAAAAAGCTATGTTGATGCTATTTGAATAATTTATATGGCGCTTTGATGAATAATCGATAATTTGCCCTGGCAGAATCGCTGGGTTTTTAGCGATCCCATACCTCGGCATTGAGGGGGGAATCCGGCAATCAGTGATTTTCCAGCAAATGTTGCAATAAAACACCGTTTAGCATCGCTCGTTTTACCAGCGCAAAGGCGCCAATCGCAGAGAGGTGGTTCAGACTGGACACTTCAACGGGCAGGTTATGACGGAAATCTTTCAGTACCTGCGCATTAATACAGCGTTGAATGGCTGGCAGCAAGATTTTTTCGGCCTCGGTAATTTCACCGGCAATCACGACTTTTTGCGGATTGAACAGGTTGATGGCGATAGATAGGGCTTTACCCAAATATTGTCCTGCATGTTCAATGACTTCTCGCGCCAGTATATCGCCCCGGTTGGCGGCTTTGCAGATCGTTGAAATAGTACAGTTGTCTGCTGCTAGCTTACTTGGGTAGCCTTGCTGTAATAAATGTTGCACCCGTTGTTCGATAGCCGCATTAGCGACGACCGTTTCCAGACAGCCAAAATTGCCGCAGTGACATCTCTCCCCCAGCGCATCAATCTGAATATGGCCGATCTCCCCAACGTTGCCATTATTGCCGAGAAATATTTGCCCGTTAACCAGAATACCCGCGCCCGTACCTCGATGGACACGCACCAGGATCGAATCCGGCGAGTCGTGCGTTACGCCAAAGTAATGTTCGGCCAGCGCCAGGCTGCGAATATCATGGCCGACAAAGCTGGTCACAAGGAAATGGCGCTGAATATTGTCGACCAGCGGCCAGTTGTTGACATGGATATGCGGCATGTAACGGACAATACCGGCCAGCGGGTCGACCAGACCTGGCAGTACCACGGAAATGGCTATCAATTCGCGGATACGGTGTTGATAGTTATCAACAAAGTGGCCGATGGCTTTAAACAGCGCGGTTTCCAGCGTTTCCTGCGTTTTTTCCGGCAGGTTGTAGTGTTCTTCCCCTAAGGATTTGCCCTGCAAATCGTAGAGCGCAATAGTGGCATCATGACGCCCGAGGCGCACGGCAATGGTATGAAACGAGCGCGTTTCGGTAACAATGGAAATGGCGCGCCTGCCGCCGGTTGAAGCCTGTTGGTCAACCTCTTTAATTAACCCGCGCTCCAGCAACTGACGGGTGATTTTAGTGACACTGGCGGGGGCAAGCTGGCTCTGTTCTGCAATCTGTATCCGTGAAATAGGGCCTTGTCGATCAATAAGGCGGTACACCACCGCACTGTTTAGTTGTTTAACCAGATCAACATTCCCTATCAGCGCTTGTCCGCCTATGCTCATGAAAAAGTTACTCGCATGTAGTCAATGAGTTGTCACCGTTAACACATCGTTGCCGTTAACAAACGTTTTGAGAATATGATAATTACGGTCAAAAACGGTCAAATTAGCCACTTTCCCGTTTTCAATGCTGCCTAGCAGCTTGTCTGTGCCGATGGCGCGTGCCGGATAAAGCGTTGCCATCCTAAGCGCTTCATCCAGCGGGATCCCCGCCTGTTCCACACAGTTGCGTACCGCTTCCATCATTGTGAGGGCCGAACCGCTGAGGACACCGTTTTCATCCACGCACAGACCATCACGATAGTATATGGTTTTACCGGCAAAAATGAACTGCTCAATCGTCGATCCTGCCGGTGCCACGGCGTCGGTAACCAGCACCAGCTTTTCCCCTTTAATCCGTTTACTGTTACGGATGTTGGCCCAGTTAACGTGAAAGCCGTCTGCAATTATGCCGCAATAGATTTCCGGTGCATCATAAATGGCGCCGACCAGACCGGGTTCGCGGCCTGTCAGATAAGGCATGGCATTAAACAGGTGGGTAGCAAAGCGAATACCGGAGGCAAAGCCTTGTTTGGCCTGTTCCCAGGTGGCGTTGGAGTGACCAGCGGAAACTACGATGCCCGCTTCGGTTAGCTGATGGATTATCGCTGACGTTACTTTCTCCGGGGCAAGCGTGACTTTGATGATGACATCAGCATTTTTACACAGAAAATCTACTAATTCCTGCGTCGGTTGACGAATCAAGGCCGCATTATGCGTTCCTTTTTTGATCACGTTCAACCAGGGGCCTTCGAGGTGCAGACCCAGAGCCTGATGTTTGTTCTGTGCCAGATAGGCACGCATAACATTCACACTATGCCTCATAAATTCATCGTTGGAAGTGATAAGTGTCGGTAAAAAACTGGTGCAGCCGGA
This sequence comes from Brenneria alni, assembly GCF_003666245.1. Classification (GTDB taxonomy): domain Bacteria; phylum Pseudomonadota; class Gammaproteobacteria; order Enterobacterales; family Enterobacteriaceae; genus Brenneria; species Brenneria alni. Next base: position 41,645 of record NZ_MJLZ01000018.1, on the reverse strand, counting down.
TTTCAGGTTGGTCATATGCATGGTTTCCAGCGTTTGAACCGAGATGGCTTCCAGCGAGTCATTGAACTGCACGCCGCCGCAGCCGTTTAACTGTAGATCAATAAATCCGGGCGCGAGCAGCGCGCCGCCAATATCATGTTTTTCCATCCCTTCGGGCAGCTCGCCAACGGGGCAAACGTTATCTATCAGACCATTGGCAATCACAACGGCATGATTATCAAGCACCTGGTGGCCGGTGTAGATCCGGCCATTTGTTAAGGCGTACATCATCAACTCCTTGCTATACCCATCTATCTTTCGTGTTGCAGGCATATTGGCTTCCCGCACCTTGAAATCCATTGGATACAGATTAAAGATTTTTCATATTTTCCGTTTCTAACTCACGGAAATATTTAACGGTTTTGACTTTAAGTTCCATCGTAGAAGGCTCGTCGCATACCATTACTGCTTTAGCATGGAGTTGCAGACAACTGATGGTCCACATATGGTTTACATTTCCTTCTACCGCAGCCTGTAATGCCTGTGCTTTGTTGCGTCCGGTGACCAGAATCATCACTTCTTCGGCATCAAGCAGAGTACCAACGCCAACCGTAAGGGCAAATTTCGGCACCAGATTGACGTCGCCACCAAAGAAACGGGAGTTGGCGAGGCGAGTCTCTTCCGTCAGGGTTTTGATACGAGTCCGGGAAGCTAAAGAAGAGGCGGGTTCATTGAAGGCAATGTGTCCGTCATTTCCTACGCCACCCATGAACAGGTGGATCTTACCGTAAGACTTGATTTTCTCTTCGTAACGGCGACATTCTTCTGCAATGTCCTGCGCATTACCGTTCAGCAGGTTAATGTTTTCCGGCGGAATATCAACGTGATTAAAAAAATTCTGATGCATAAAGCTACGGTAGCTTTCGGGGTGATCGCCGGGCAGACCAACATATTCATCCATATTGAATGTCACAACGTGCTTAAAACTTACCTGCCCGGCTTGATGCATATCTACCAGCGCTTTGTAGGCTTCCAGCGGTGAACTGCCGGTGGGCAGGCCCAGAATAAACGGGCGGCTTCTGCTGGGGTTAAAGTCGTTAATTCGCTGGACGATATAATGTGCGGCCCATTTGCCGACTTCAGCCGGGGTGGTTAGAGGGATGAGTCTCATCAGTGGTCTCCTGATCGTTCGATAGCGATAAAAAAAGTATCAGACAGAATCGCGTTATTGGTGCGTTTCGGCGTTGAGATAAAACCAGGTGTTAGTGTAGCTCGTTTTTTTTTAACTTAAAATAAGTTGGCGTTTTATTCAGGTATAAAGATTTTGCATGTGCTTTTCTAGTGATGATTATCACATAATGACTGGGTTTAATTTGCGTAGCGAAATATTTTTCTTACATCTATGCCAAAACCACCTGTTAGTGGTTTTATCCGGTAGTGAGCGAGTCTAACTGGCAGTTTTTTGTCCCACAGGGGAAGAGAGGAAAAGGTGAGTATTCTTAGCTATTTACAAAAAATAGGTCGGGCGTTGATGGTGCCCGTCGCCACGCTGCCTGCTGCTGCGATCCTGATGGGGGTCGGCTACTGGATTGATCCTGTTGGTTGGGGAAGTGAAAATGCATTGGCGGCGCTGTTTATTAAATCCGGCGCTGCCATTATCGAGCATATGGCCGTCCTGTTTGCCGTGGGGGTTGCTTATGGTATGTCGAAAGATAAAGACGGCGCCGCGGCGTTAACCGGATTTGTTGGCTACCTGGTTCTGACCACGCTCTGTTCGCCAGCGGCGGTTGCTATGATTCAGAAAATCCCGCTGGATCAGGTGCCAGCGGCGTTTGGTAAGATTGAAAACCAGTTCATCGGTATTTTAGTCGGGGTAATTTCAGCAGAGTTGTATAACCGTTTTAGTCAGGTTGAGTTGCCGAAAGCGCTGTCATTCTTTAGCGGACGCCGACTGGTTCCCATTCTTACCTCGTTCCTGATGATTCTGGTTGCGTTCATTTTGATGTATGTATGGCCGATGATTTATAACGGGCTGGTCTCTTTTGGTGAACATATTCAGCAGTTAGGATCGATCGGCGCTGGTGTTTATGCGTTCTTTAACCGCCTGTTGATCCCTGTCGGTTTGCATCACGCCCTGAACTCGGTGTTCTGGTTTGATGTCGCGGGTATTAACGATATTCCTAATTTCCTGGCCGGTCGGCAGTCTATTGAGGCTGGCAAAGCTGTTGTCGGTATTACCGGGCGCTATCAGGCCGGTTTCTTCCCGATTATGATGTTCGGTTTGCCGGGGGCGGCGTTAGCCATTTATCACTGTTCGCGCCCTGAGAATAAAAGCAAGGTGGCGGGGATTATGCTTGCCGCAGCATTTGCTTCCTTCTTTACCGGTATCACGGAACCTCTGGAGTTCTCCTTTATGTTTGTGGCGCCAGTGCTATATGTTCTTCATGCGGCCCTCACCGGGATCTCGGTGTTTATTGCGGCCAGTATGCAGTGGATTGCGGGTTTCGGTTTCAGTGCGGGGTTGGTGGATATGATGCTGTCATCCCGTAACCCGCTGGCAACACAGTGGTATATGTTGATACCGCAAGGTTTGGCATTCTTCTTCATTTACTATCTGGTATTCCGCTTCACCATTACTCGTTTCAATTTGTTTACTCCGGGACGCGAACTGTTGGTCAGCGGCAGTGAAGCGGATGGTTATGATGTGAATAGCGCGACGGCTACATCGGCATCCGGCGATGTCACCACGCTGGCCCGTGGATATTTGCGGGCCATCGGCGGTAAAGACAATCTGGTAGGTATTGACTCCTGTATCACCCGGCTGCGTTTGAGTGTGGCAGATTCCGGCCTGATTGATGAAGATTTGGCCAAGCGATTAGGCGCTGCGGGGGTAATCCGGCTGAATAAGCAGAATGTCCAGATTGTGGTTGGCACGCAGGCCGAATCGATAGCTTCTGCATTGAAAAAGGTCAGTGACGAGTAACAGCTAAAGCGCAGCGATTTGCCGTGTGAACCACGGCGAACAGATGAAATTTGCGGGATGAGATCGCTATCTCATCCCGTTTTTATTTTTTAATGAAACTAACGGTTGTTTCCCGGCTTGGCTTGTTGGATCATTAGCGGTTATATGTCGTTTTAGCATTGAGGAATCAAGCATGAGTGAGGCTGAAGCCCGCCCAACTAACTTTATCCGTCAGATTATTGATGAAGATCTGGCATCCGGTAAGCATGACCATATTCAGACGCGTTTTCCGCCAGAGCCTAACGGCTACTTGCATATTGGCCATGCGAAATCTATCTGTCTGAACTTTGGTATTGCCGAGGATTATCAAGGGCAATGTAACCTGCGTTTCGACGATACCAACCCGGTGAAAGAAGATATTGAATACGTTGAGTCGATCAAACATGACGTAGAGTGGCTGGGTTTCTCATGGAGCGGCGACATTCGCTATTCCTCCGATTATTTCGATCAGTTGCATCAGTATGCGGTTGAACTGATCGGTAAAGGATTGGCGTACGTTGATGAACTGACGCCGGAGCAGATCCGTGAATACCGTGGGACGTTGACTTCACCGGGTAAAAATAGCCCGTACCGCGATCGTACCGTGCAGGAAAACCTGGCGCTGTTTGAAAAAATGCGTAACGGCGGCTTTGCTGAGGGAACCGCCTGTCTGCGCGCCAAGATTGATATGGCGTCGTCGTTTATCGTGATGCGCGATCCGGTTCTGTATCGGATCAAATTTGCCGAACATCATCAGACGGGCAACAAGTGGTGCATTTATCCGATGTATGATTTTACCCACTGTATTTCTGATGCGCTCGAAGGGGTGACGCACTCTTTATGTACGCTGGAATTCCAGGATAATCGCCGCCTGTATGACTGGGTGCTGGATAACATCACCATACCTTGCCATCCGCGGCAGTATGAATTCTCCCGCCTTAACCTTGAATACGCCATCATGTCCAAGCGTAAGCTGAACCTGCTGGTGACGGAAAAAATTGTTGAAGGGTGGGACGATCCGCGTATGCCGACTATCTCCGGTTTGCGCCGTCGTGGATACAGCGCCGCGTCTATCCGTGAATTTTGTTATCGTATTGGGGTAACCAAGCAGGATAACAATGTTGAAATGGTGGCGCTGGAGTCCTGCATCCGGGACGATCTAAATGAAAACGCGCCACGTGCCATGGCGGTGCTGGATCCGGTGAAAGTGGTGATTGAAAATCTGGCTTCAGGGCATGAAGAGTGGGTGACCATGCCGAATCATCCAAATAAACCGGAAATGGGTTCCCGCCAGGTCGCTTTTAGCCGCGAAGTTTATATTGATCGCGCTGATTTCCGTGAAGAAGCCAATAAGCAATATAAGCGTCTGGTGTTGGGCAAGGAAGTTCGGCTGCGTAATGCTTACGTGATTAAAGCGGAACGTATTGATAAAGACGATCAGGGCGTTATTACTGCTATCTATTGTCGTTACGACCCTGATACCTTGAGTAAAGATCCGGCGGATGGCCGCAAGGTAAAAGGCGTTATTCATTGGGTGTCAGCGGCTCATGCCTTACCGGCGGAATTCCGTCTGTATGAGCGGTTGTTTAGCGTGGCTAACCCTGCGGCGGCGGATGATTTTCTGTCGACCATCAATCCGCAATCACTGAACGTGGTTCAGGGATTTGTTGAAGCAAGTCTGGTACAAGCGGAAGCGGAAAAAGCGTATCAGTTTGAGCGTGAAGGGTATTTCTGTGCTGACAGGGTTTACTCCACGCCACAACATCTGGTGTTTAACCGGACGGTAGGCTTGCGGGATACCTGGGTAGGGTAGCAGCGGGTTTCACTTGCAAAAATAAAACCGCCTTGGCGGTTTTATTTTATGCAGTTATACGGTCGATTTATCTTTTTGCGTCGTGCAGGGTTTCGTCTTCACGGCAATCCCCTTCACTACAATGGCCATACAGATACAAACTATGGTTAGTCAGCTTGATAGCGTGTCTTTCTGCGATTTCGCGTTGGCGTGCTTCGATATACTCATCACGGAATTCAATCACTCTGCCACAATCCAGGCAAATCAGATGGTCATGATGATGTTGCTGAGTCAGTTCGAAAACTGATTTGCCGCCTTCAAAATTATGTCGGGTTACGATACCAGCATCATCAAACTGATTCAGTACGCGGTAGACGGTAGCCAGACCAATCTCTTCGCCCATATCAATCAGTTTCTTATATAAATCTTCCGCACTGACGTGGTGACACTCCGGGTCCTGCAATACTTCCAAAATCTTCAATCTCGGAAGAGTGACTTTCAGGCCGGCTTTCTTTAATGCAGTGTTATTGTCAGTCATGCGGATTTAGTCCTGTTGCTTACTTATCAATGGAGGCTATTTAGCCTATGACATCGGTCGGCTCAAAAATGTAATAGCGCTTCAATTATAGAACCGCGCATTCAAAATGAAAACAATGAAATGTTAACAATGCTGTTCCCACACACAATACGGTAGTTTTACGCAATGTATTGTTGGTAAATGAGGAAAACGTTGATGAACGCACAAAACCGATAGGGCTATTGTACAGGCTTGTTGATAGAAGTTAAAAAAATGTATCGATTTTTATGAAAGGTTTTTTCTATTGATTTGGCTCTGACGGGGCAAGTTATCAGAGCCAGGGAACCATGTTAACCAACCAGATCTTGCAGATTCAGCTCGTCGCCGATCTGTTTTACCCAGGCGGTGACGCGCTCGCTGGTCAGTTCAGGCTGGCGATCTTCGTCGATTGCCAAACCGATGAAATGGTTGTCATCAGCCAGACCTTTAGACGCTTCAAAATAATAACCTTCTGTCGGCCAATGCCCAACAATAGTCGCACCGTGTGGTTCAATAATATCGCGAATGGTGCCCATGGCATCGCAGAAATACTCAGCATAGTCTTCCTGATCGCCGCAGCCAAACAAAGCGACCAGTTTACCGGTAAAGTCGATCTCTTCCAGCGTAGGGAAAAAGTCGTCCCAGTCGCATTGGGCCTCACCATAGTACCAGGTCGGAATACCCAGCAATAAAATATCGAAAGCTTCAAGATCTTCTTTACTGCTTTTGGCGATGTCATGAACTTCGGCAACGTCGGTTCCCAGTTGCTGTTGGATCGTCTTGGCAATGTTTTCGGTATTGCCCGTGTCACTGCCAAAGAAAATGCCTATGAGTGCCATGAATTGAATAACCTCTTGATTCTTAATGATATTGGACGGCGTCTTGCCCACTTATCGGCTAATAATAGCAGACACGACCTGCATGAGAAACTCGTATCGGTAAGGATAAGTAAATTGTGGCGTGTATTTTGTTCATGCGCGTTTTCCCCTGGCCTTTCAGGCAATCAGTGATCCGTTATTAAATCTTTTAGCTGCATATTATTGAACCCAAAAATCTTATGTTTATGTGAAGTTATGAAATTGTTCACATAAAAGTAATAAGCATTGGCCAGATTCCACGCTAAGGCTAAATATTCCCTGAATTTTGTCGATTAGTTAACGTGATCTTATCTGCTTTCAACATTACGGAACATCAACACTGCGGAAAGGTGACGCATTTTATTGGTGTTGGTTTCTGTATGTCATTGTTGATTAATTATAAAAATATTCTTTAGTCTGGAGTTAATCATGAAACTGTTTAAGAACATTGCCATCAGAACGGCCATGCTATGGGTGCTTGGCATTTTTTGTGTGCTCTGGGGCGGTGTATCGATATATACCCTATTTTCTTTCAAGGAGATGACGGCAACATCCAAAACCAGCAGCCTGCTGGTGCAAAACATGAATTTTGTTAATCAAGGCAACGATCAGTATTTCCGCATGGTCACGCGTTTGGCCCGCGCCGTCGATGCTCGCCGCAACGGGGACAATGCAGCGGCGGATAAAGAGCAGGCGTCTGCATTGAATGCGCTTAATACGTTAAAATCAGATTTAGCGGCATTCAATGGAATAGACCATGCAGGGCTGGATGATGCGCTGGTTCAGGCGGTCAGCCGTGATTGGAATAACCTGATTGTTCAGGGTATTGAACCGTTGTATCAAAAAGCGGTAGCCAACGCGCTGGACGACTATCAGCTCCAGGCTAAAGAAGTTGTGCCTCCGTTGAGCCGTCAGTTTGGCGCATCGATATCCGCCTTCAATAAAGCGGGTTCTGAAAAGTTCGCTGCCGCTGGTGTGCGTTTTGAACAAATCAGCGTAATTGGTCGAAATATTTTGCTGGCAGGTTTGCTTATTGGCCTGATGCTGTTGTTTCTGACCGATCGCTATCTGGTGAGGTGTCTGGTACGGCCATTAAATGATTTGCGCGATCATTTCAGCGTGATTGCATCAGGACAGTTAGGTAAGCCTATTGTCGATTTTGGCCGTAACTGTGTGGGCAAGCTGTTTCCGCTGCTGCGTGAAATGCAAACCAGTCTGGCCAATACGGTCAGCACCATCAGAAACAGCTCGGATTCTATTTATCAGGGGGCATCGGAAATATCAGCCGGTAATAACGATCTTTCGTCACGAACGGAACAGCAGGCTTCCGCGCTGGAAGAAACGGCCGCCAGTATGGAGCAACTGACTGCAACGGTGAAACAGAACGCAGAAAACGCCAACCATGCCAGCCAATTGGCTTTGCAAGCCTCGACGACGGCGAAGAAAGGGGGGGATATTGTTGAGAATGTAGTGAAAACCATGTCGGAAATTTCCGGTAGTTCAAGGAAAATAGCCGAGATTACCACCGTTATTAATGGTATTGCTTTCCAGACTAATATTCTGGCGCTGAACGCCGCCGTAGAAGCTGCGCGCGCGGGGGAACAGGGGCGTGGTTTCGCGGTGGTCGCCGGTGAGGTGCGTAGTCTGGCACAGCGTAGCGCACAGGCAGCCAAAGAGATTGAAGGGCTGATTTCTGACTCGGTCAGATGCGTGGATACCGGTTCTCATTTGGTTGAGGACGCCGGGAATACCATGCATGAAATCGTCCGTGCAGTGACTAACGTCACCGATATCATGGGTGAGATTGCCTCTGCATCGGAAGAGCAAAGTAAAGGGATTGCCCAGGTCGCTCAGGCCGTTTCGGAGATGGATAGTGTGACTCAGCAGAATGCGGCGTTGGTTGAACAGGCATCTGCGGCGGCATTGTCGCTGGAAGAACAGGCGTCGTTACTAAACGAGACGGTATCTATATTCCGGCTGTCTGAGCAATATTCACAACCTGTGACGGCAGCGAAATCAGCGCAGATACCAAAGTCAGTGGTAGCGGAGCCAGCCAAAAAAGCGCTGCCACCCAGTCAGGATAATTGGGAAAAATTCTGATTTCGATTTTACATGACGTCAGGGATGATGCCGCCCTGCCGGAGAAAGAGCGGTATTTCAGGCTTTTTCCCCGGCCAATTGAGCCAGCAGGATTTGCTCAATAAGCTCGCTACGGCTGATATTCTGTTGTTCAGCCAGGTGGTTAAGTATATCCACAGCCTCGCTGTTAATTTTTAATTCAATCCGCCGCAACCCACGTACTTTATCGCGTCGCAGTTGATTACGCTTATTGATTCTTAATTGTTCATCACGTGAAAGCGGGTTAGTCTTCGGACGACCTGGGCGTCGCTCGTCTGCGAACAGATCCAGCGTGGTGCGATCCGTTTGTTCTTTTGCCATAGGTAATGATACTGCAAGGTGTTCTGGACCAAAATGCACACATCTTTATCGATATAACGCGTGCATGTCGATGATATGGCTACAATGCCTGTGGCTGAATCAGCCTTCCCCTCTACTGCGGGCGTCATCATACCCCAGCCATACTGGCGGCGACAACGGTTAATCAGGGTGTCTGGTTAACTGGCGTCCAGAAAACGATGAATAGCGCGTAATACCGCGTCTGGTTTTTCCGCGTGAACCCAGTGACCTGCGCCGCTTATCACATAAGCGCGGGCCTGCGGGAACTGACGCAGTAGCGCATCACGGTGAATATCGTCCAGATAAGGCGAGTTTTCACCACGAATAAACAGAATCCGTCCCTGCCAGGCGGGAAGGTCCTGCCAGCCAACGATATTTTCGTATTGATCCCACAACACCGGCACGTTAAATCGCCACTCACCCTGCTGGAATGATTTCAGCAGAAACTGAATGACCCCTTCTTCCTGCAAATATTGACGCATCAGACTGGCGGCTTGCGAACGGGAGGTGACCCCGGCATCGGTGACGGCCCGTAAGGCGGCAAACACCGAGTCATGCCGGCGAGTCTGATAATCAACCGGTGCGATATCAATGACCACCAGCTTTTCCAGCCGTTCCGGGATAAGGGCGCTGAGTGCCATAGCTACTTTTCCCCCCATCGAATGACCTATAACAATCGCCCGCTCAATATTCCGTTCGTCCAGGACTTCCAGAACGTCCTGCGCCATCGCCGGGTAGGTCATCTGCGGTGACTGTGGCGACAGGCCGTGATTACGCAAATCAAACTGTAGAATATCGTGCTGACTTTGCAAATCCCGACCCAGTACACCAAGATTATCCTGTGTGCCAAATAGCCCATGAATGAGGATAACGGGTAATCTGCCATTGGGTTGATGCGCATAATGCCAGCGATAATTCAATTTCATGGTGAAGTTCATTCAGAGAGACAGGCGCTTAGGGTATCATGACTTTACGACGTTATGTTGCCGTGGAAGAAGCAAGTATGACCACATGAGCTGGAACAGCGATAGCAAGGCATAATCCGACTTTTTGCTTTGCCTGTGCCCTGCTGCTGTTCGAGTGTGCTTGATCGCTTGTATACTCCTTGACGATTGATTTGGGTAATAAAAAGTACTGGATAAAGATGAAAACTATTGAGGTCGACGAAGAGCTTTATCGTTATATCGCAAGCCACACGCAGCATATCGGTGAAAGCGCATCGGATATTTTACGGCGTATGCTGAAATTTACCGCCGGTCAGTCTACCGTGACGTCATCGGCGGATGTCATGGTAAATGCACAATCCACATCGTCTCCACGCCCGAGCGATCGGGTTCGGACGTTGCGTGAGTTGCTGTTATCGGATGAATATGCGGTACAGAATAAGGCAATCAATCGCTTTATGCTGATATTGTCCAAATTGTATCTCTTATCGCCACAGGAATTTGCGCTGGCAACGGAATCGCTTCATGGCCGCACGCGGGTTTATTTTGCAGGCGATCAGCAAACCTTACTTCAGAATGGCACGCATACTAAGCCCAAACATATTCCGGGTACGCCATACTGGGTTATTACCAATACCAACACTGGCCGTAAACGCGGCATGATCGAACACATTATGCTAACGATGCAGTTCCCGGCAGAACTGACAGAGAAAGTTTGCGGAACTATCTAATTTAATGACAGCGTCAGGGAGAAACGCCAATGGCTAATCACCCAAGAGCCGGGCAGCCTACCCGGCAAAGCGATTTAATCAATGTGGCTCAGTTGACGTCACAATATTATGTTCTGCGCCCGGAAGTTGGAAATGCGGCACATGCGGTGAAGTTTGGCACATCAGGCCATCGTGGTAGCGCCGGGCGTCATAGTTTCAACGAAGCGCATATTCTGGCGATTGCGCAGGCCATTGCTGAAGAACGTAAAAAGCAAGGCGTAAGCGGCCCGTGCTATGTCGGTAAAGATACCCATGCGCTGTCTGAACCGGCCTTCATTTCGGTGTTGGAAGTGTTGACGGCAAACGGCGTGGACGTCATTGTCCAGCAGGATAACGGTTTTACGCCGACGCCTGCGGTCTCTAACGCCATTCTGGTGCATAACCGTCAAGGCGACGTACTGGCAGACGGCATTGTAATTACGCCGTCGCATAATCCACCGGAAGATGGCGGAATCAAGTACAACCCGCCAAATGGCGGCCCTGCCGATACCAACGTCACCAGCGTGATCGAACAACGTGCGAATGCGTTGCTGACGGATGAACTGAAGGGGGTGAAACGGATTACGCTGGATCAAGCCTGGAAGAGCGGCTATGTGCACGAGCAGGATTTGGTACAACCTTATGTTGAAGGGTTGACCAGCGTGGTTGATATGGCTGCGATTCAGCGTGCGGGCTTGAAATTAGGCGTCGATCCGTTGGGCGGTTCCGGTATTGCTTACTGGCAGCGCATTGCCGAGCATTACAAATTGGATCTGACGCTGGTGAACGATGCCATCGATCAGACTTTCCGCTTTATGGCATTGGATCACGATGGTGTGATCCGTATGGACTGCTCATCGGTTTCCGCTATGGCCGGGTTGCTGGCGCTGCGCGATAAATTTGATCTGGCTTTTGCCAACGATCCTGATTATGACCGCCACGGGATTGTTACCCCTGCGGGTCTGATGAATCCGAATCACTATCTGGCCGTCTCGATTAATTATCTGTATCAGCATCGTCCACGGTGGGGGCAATCTGTGGCGGTGGGTAAGACGCTGGTATCCAGTGCGATGATCGATCGTGTTGTGGCTGATCTGGGCCGCAAGCTGGTGGAAGTCCCGGTCGGCTTTAAATGGTTTGTCGATGGTCTGTTTGACGGCAGCTTTGGCTTCGGCGGTGAGGAAAGCGCGGGGGCATCATTTCTGCGCTTTGATGGCACACCGTGGTCAACGGACAAGGATGGCATTATTATGTGCCTGCTGGCGGCGGAGATTACGGCGGTGACGGGTAAAAACCCACAGCAGCATTATGATGATCTGGCAAAACGCTTCGGCGCGCCAAGCTATAACCGCATACAGGCACCGGCGACCCAGGCGCAAAAAGCGGCGTTATCCCGATTATCGCCTGAACAGGTGTCCGCCAATACGCTGGCTGGCGATCCGATTACCGACCGCTTGACGGCGGCGCCGGGCAACGGTGCTTCTATTGGCGGGCTGAAAGTGATGACCGATAACGGTTGGTTTGCCGCACGTCCGTCCGGTACTGAAGAGGCTTACAAAATTTACTGCGAGAGTTTCCTGGGCGCCGAGCACCGGGAGCGTATTGAGAAAGAAGCGGTAGAGATTGTCAGTGCGGTATTGGCTAACGCCAAATAAGTGCATAACGGGCGCTGCAATGCAGCGCCTTTTTGTATGGTGGGCGTCCTGTGGGCTGTTGTTACGCCACGTTTAAACCTGTTCCCGGCGTTTTTATCCCAGCGCCACCATCAACGCACCGGCTGAAATTAACGCCATGCCTGCGCCTACCATTAGCGAAATTTTTTCACCCAGCAACACTACCGCCAGGACAACAGCAAACACCACGCTGAGTTTATCGATAGGCGCAACCTGGGCGACATTCCCGGCCTTCAGCGCCACAAAGTAAAATAGCCACGACATGGCGCCCGCCACACCGCTGAGGAGAATAAACAACAAGGCTTTTTTGTTGGCCATGACCTCGCCAATCAGCGCGATTTTCCCCTGCGCCACCACCACACCGACCAAAAAAAGCGCCATCACCACGGCGCGAATGGCGGTTGCGGTATTGGCATCCAGATTTTGCAGGCCGATTTTCCCGAACAAGGCAACCAGTGCGGCGCACAGCGCAGAAAGCAAGGCGTAGATTAACCAGCTACTCATGATGTCAGCTCTCTGAATAGACAGAAAAGGAAAGGGCTAAAACCGGAATGTTACGCCGGGTGGTTGTAGATAACCAGATTCATGGCATAAAACGATAACCCATCGTCGTTTCGGTTAAAAGATAGAGAAAAAAACGGCGATTATTTCATCTCTATCTGGTCCGATGAGTAGTAATATTTTACTAAAGGCGGTAAAGTTTCAATCAATTTCCCGTTCTGGCTTTACCGTCAACGTGAGGGTCCGCTGAATGCGGCACTCATATTTCTGAGGAGGATCGCCATGTCGCTTTATACCGCTTATCCTTTATACCGTATTCTCCTGCGTCGCACTGCCGTGGTGGCGATCGGTCTCGTGGCATTACCGGTGATGCTGTTTCGGCGCGATCGCCCCCGCTTTTACAGCTATCTGCACCGTGTCTGGCTGAAAACCAGCAACAAGCCTGTGTGGTTGGCTCAGTCGGAAGCCGCAGCCCGTGATTTTTACTGATTAGTCTGCTATATAAATTCTGTCTCATACCTCTTTTTTGTTCAAACCTCGCTTTGGCGAGGTCTTTTTTTATGGCGGGCTTCCTGCCCGCCACAAGCGGCGTTTAAAACCGCTCCCGGCGTTTTTTTTACGTAACGCGCACCTGTTAATCTTATGATTTCCTCCCTTTTTCTCCCTATCATTTGCCTTGAATAGGACGGTATCCGCTATGCTGGTGAGAGCGGATTATTTTTTATGAGGGCAAATCATGGCGTTCGATCAGATCCCGGTTGGCATCAGTTCCTGTCTGCTTGGAAATCCGGTGCGGTTTGACGGTGGACATAAACGTCTGGCATTTGCGGTTGAGCAACTGGCGCCCTATTTCCGTTTTGAGCCTGTATGCCCGGAGATGTCGGTAGGATTGCCGGTGCCGCGTCCGGCGTTGCGGCTGATAAAAGACACAGAGGGAAACATTACCCTACGCGCCAGTAATGGTTCGCCGCTGGATGTGACTGAGCAGATGCGTTTGTTCTCCACCCAAAAAGTCAGCCAGCTACAGCATCTGTGTGGCTATATTGTCTGCGCCAAGTCGCCCAGTTGTGGCATGGAGCGGGTGAGAGTGTATGACGAGTCGCAAAAGAATGCGCGCAAAAGCGGTATAGGATTGTTTACTCAGGAACTGCTGCATCAGTTGCCCTGGTTGCCGGTAGAAGAAGATGGCCGTTTACATGATCCGGGGTTGCGGGAAAACTTTATTGAGCGGGTTTATACGCTGCATGAGTTGCATCAGCTTTGGCGGCAGGGCCTTAGCCGTGGGGCGCTGATTGCGTTTCACAGTCGTTATAAACTGTTGCTGCTGGCGCATTCGCAGCCCGAATACCGTGAGCTGGGGCGTTTTGTGGCGGCTATCGAACAATGGGAATCGCTGGACGATTTTGCGGTGGAATATCGCTTGCGGCTGATGAAACTGCTGGCGCATCCGGCAACGCGCCGTAATCACACCAATGTACTGATGCATATTCAAGGCTATTTCCGCCGTCGGCTTAGTACGTCGCAGCGACAGGAACTCACTCAATTAATCGATCGCTACCGGCAGGGATTACAACCCCTGCTGGCCCCCATCACTCTGCTGAAGCATTACATGGCGGAGTACCCGGATGATTACCTGGCAGATCAGCGTTACTTTGAACCTTACCCGGAAGCGTTGAGGTTGCGGTACGGTAACTAGATTTTTCTTGATGAGGATGAGACATGTCCACACATTTGGTCTGGCTGCGTAATGATTTACGCATTACGGATAATTTAGCGCTGCATAACGCTTGTCAGGATCCGCTGGCGCGGGTTTTGGCGCTATTCATTGCCACGCCGCAGCAGTGGCGGCGGCATGATATGGCGCCACGGCAGGCGGCTTTCCTGCTGGCGAATCTCCAGACGGTACAGCAGGCATTAGCCGAAAAAGGGATCGAACTTTATTACCATGAATGTACTGATTTTTCGGACGCGGCGAACTGGCTGATGCAATTTTGTCAGCAGCAGGCTGTCACGCATTTGTTCTATAACCATCAGTATGAAGTTAACGAACGTCAACGGGACAGGCTGGTGGAAGCGCAGCTTGCCGGCCGGGTTCAGTGCCGGGGATTTGATGACAGCCTGCTGTTGCCGCCCGGTAGCGTACTGACCGGTAATGGCGATATGTATAAGATATTTACGCCATTTCGTCAGGCTTTCATCAAACGCCTGCTGGATGCGGATACCAACAGCGTGCCGGCCCCTGAGCAGAGAAGCGGTGGGGCGGTTGATATCACGGCAGCGTTAGCCCCATTTAGTTATCCCCGGCATGACGTTGACGGCGATATTACTGCCGGGGAAGCAGCCGCCCTGCATCAGCTTCGCCAGTTTTGCCGTGAACAGGTACAGGATTACTCACGCCAGCGGGATTTACCCGCGCTGGCGGGAACCAGCAAATTATCGCCTTACCTGACGTTGGGCGTAGTCTCTCCACGCCAGTGTTTTAACCGCTTGCGCACCGAATGTCCCGATATGCTGGAACAGCGCGAGAGCGGAGCGTTTACCTGGTTTAATGAGCTGATCTGGCGTGAGTTTTATCGGCATTTATTGGTGTTCTGGCCGGAATTGTGCAAGCACAAGCCATTTATCGGCTGGACTCAATGGGTTCAATGGCGGCAGTCTCCTGACATGCTGGCTGCATGGCAGCAAGGGAAAACCGGCTATCCGATAGTGGACGCGGCCATGCGGCAGCTAAATCAAACCGGTTGGATGCATAACCGTCTGCGTATGATTTGCGCCAGTTTTTTAGTAAAAGATTTACTTATCGACTGGCGCGAGGGGGAACGTTATTTTATGTCGCAGTTGCTGGATGGCTGCCTGGCAGCGAATAACGGCGGCTGGCAATGGGCGGCTTCAACCGGAACGGATGCCGCTCCGTATTTCCGCATTTTCAACCCAACCACCCAGGGGGAACGGTTCGATCCGCAGGGAACTTTTATCCGTCGCTGGTTGCCGGAATTGGCAGCGGTGCCCGATAAAGATATTCACCAGCCTTATCGATGGGCGGATCGACAGCGGTGTCAGTTGAATTACCCGCTACCGATTGTCGATCATAAACAGGCGAGACGGCAGACGCTGGCGGCCTTTGAAGCGGCGAAAAATTCGGCAATGGCGAACAATGATCAAACAGAGAAGAGTAAGTATGCGTAATAGTGAGTTGGAGAAACTGATCAACCAGCAGCTCAATGTTGAGTCCTTTCAGGACTATGCGCCGAATGGCTTACAGGTTGAAGGGCGCAGCGAGGTTCAACGTATTATCACCGGTGTAACGGCTTCGCAGGCGTTACTGGAGGCGGCCATTGAACACCAGGCCGATGCCATTCTGGTTCACCACGGTTATTTTTGGAAAAATGAATCACCGATTGTGAGGGGAATGAAGCGTAACCGGCTGAAAACATTGCTGGTTAACGACATTAATCTGTATGGCTACCATTTGCCGCTGGATGCCCATCCCCAGTTGGGTAATAACGCGCAGTTGGCCGCTTTGCTGGAAATCAACATATTGGGCGCCATCGAGCCGCTGTTGCCATATGGCGAGCTGTCTCAGGCGTTGAGCGGCGAAGCTTTATGCCAGCGTCTGGAAAACCGTCTGGGGCGTTCGGTGCTGCATTGTGGGGATAATGCACCGCAACGGATACAGCGCCTTGCATGGTGTACCGGCGGAGGACAAGGCTTTATTGAGCAGGCTGCCAGTTTTGGGGTTGATGCCTTTATTACGGGTGAAGTGTCAGAGCAGACGATTCATATTGCCCGTGAAATGGGGCTGCACTTTTTTGCCGCCGGACATCATGCCACTGAGCGGGGAGGCGTTCGTGCGCTGGGGGAGTGGCTGGATGAGCAGCATGGTTTTGACGTAACGTTTATTGATATCCCTAACCCGGCCTGACGGTAATGCTTTTTTATTGTTTATTAATGAGATGCATAAAAATCGATAAATATAAGCATAAAAAGGCATTTTGGTATCTTTCTTGCTTTCCCCATAATTATAGGAAAAGCACATAACGTGATGCAGGAGAAAAGATTGCAACGGGCACGATGTTATCTGCTGGGCGAGAAGACCGTGGTTCTGGAGTTGGAACCGCCAATGACACTGCAAAGTCAGCAGCGCATCTGGGGACTGGCCGAGCGTTTGAATCATCTTGAAGCGGTGCAGGAAGCGATTCCGGGGATGAATAACCTGACGGTTTTGCTCGAGCATCCACAGCAGGTTGCGCTGGATGCCATTGAACGCCTGCAACGCTGGTGGGAAGACAGCGAGTCGTTGATATTCGATCCCCGCGACATTGATATCCCGGTGGTTTATGGCACAGAAGCGGGGCCTGATTTGGCGCTGGTTGCCGACCACTGTAACCTGACCGAAAAGCAGGTGGTGGAGGCACATGCGTCTGCCAGCTATATCGTCTATTTTCTTGGCTTTCAGCCGGGGTTTGCGTATCTGGGCGGCCTGGATGAAAAGTTGCATGTTCCTCGTCGCGCTGAACCCCGGCTCAAGGTAGCCGCCGGATCGGTAGGTATCGGTGGCGCCCAGACCGGCATTTACCCGTTATCCACGCCGGGCGGCTGGCAACTGATTGGCTGCACTTCACTGAGCTTGTTTAACCCACAGAGTATGCCGCCTACCTTGCTGCGTCCTGGCGATAATATTCGGTTTCTGCCCCAGAAGGAGGGCATATGCTGAAAATTATTCATGCCGGATTGTATACCTCGGTACAGGATACCGGGCGTTTTGGCTTTCGTCGCCTGGGTATCAGTCAGTCTGGCGCACTCGATATTCCCGCACTGAAATTAGCCAATCTGCTGGTGGGTAATGCGCAGGATGCCGCAGCGCTGGAAATTACGCTGGGGAAATTTGTCGCTACCTTTATGTCGCCTTGCTGGGTGGCGCTCACCGGGGCTGACTGCCATGCTGATCTGGATGGTAAACCGTTGTGGACCGGCTGGCGCTTTGCCGTAAAAGCCGGACAAACATTAAAAATGCATTTACCGCGTCACGGCATGCGCAGTTATCTGGCCCTCTCCGGCGGCGTTGATGTGCCGGAAGCGTTGGGATCGCGCAGCACCGATCTGAAAGCGGGTTTTGGTGGATTTGCCGGGCGTTTGCTGATGGATGGCGACGAGCTTTTGCTGGGAACCGCCACTCGATTGCCTGCCAGGGAGACAGGGGTGAAACAGCTACTGTTTGGAAACCGTGTGCGGGCCTTGCCAGGGCCGGAATATCGGGAGTTCAGTGAAGAAGCGCAGGAAGCCTTCTGGCGCACGCCCTGGCACCTGAGTCCACAAAGCAACCGGATGGGGTATCGGCTGCAAGGGCCGGAGTTGCAAAGAACGGCGCAGCGTGAAATGCCATCGCATGGCCTGTTGCCGGGGATTGTGCAGGTGCCGCATAGCGGTCATCCGATTGTGCTATTGGCCGATGCACAAACCACCGGCGGCTACCCGCGCATTGCCTGCGTGATTGAGGCCGATTTGTATCATTTGGCGCAAATCCGTCTGGGCGAACCGGTGCATTTTATTCGTTGTACGTTGGCAGAAGCCCAACATGCGGCACAGGAACAGCAGCGTTATCTGGAACAATTGGCGTGGAGGCTACATGGTTATTGATCTGAATGCTGACCTGGGAGAAGGCGGCCAAAATGATGAAGCGTTGTTGAAGTTAGTCAGCTCGGCAAATATCGCCTGTGGGTTTCATGCGGGGGATGCACAGACCATGCGCCAGTCGGTGCGTTGGGGAATTGATTATGGCGTGGCGATTGGCGCGCATCCGAGCTTTCCTGACCGTGAAAATTTTGGTCGTAAAGAGATGCAACTGCCTGCGGAGACCGTCTTTGCGCAAGTGGTTTACCAGATTGGCGCGTTGGCCGCGATAGCGGAGGCAGAAGGGGGAAAGCTGGTTCACGTCAAGCCACACGGTATGCTCTATAATCAGGCGGCTCGTGAACCCGCGCTGGCGGATGCCATAGCCCGTGCGGTCAAAGTGATTAATCCGGCCTTACGTCTGGTGGGGCTGGCTGGGAGTGAGTTGATTCGGGCCGGGCAGCGCTTAGGGTTGATGACCCGACAGGAAGTCTTTGCCGATCGTTGTTATATGCCGGATGGTTCTCTGGTGCCGCGCAAGCAGTCTGGGGCGCTGATCAATAGCGATGATCTGGCGCTGGCGCAAACGCTGGAAATGATCCAACGTCAGCGTGTGCGCGCCAGTGATGGTTCCTGGGTTAGCGTGCAGGCGGATACCGTCTGTGTGCATGGTGATGGTTCGCACGCGCTGACATTTGCGCGTAAATTACGTAACTGTTTTACCCAGCATCAAATTAACGTTACGGCAGCCTGATCTCTTCGCAGGTAAACCTGCACGGAGGCCCGTTTTCCCGGTGTACGCATCGTCAGAGATCATATCAGGAGCCGGAATTGCTCCGGCTCTGACTAAAAAGGTTACAGATGCAGTTAGCCGTTTTTCAGATTGGATTCGAAATCACGTTTGTCGTAGCCGGTATAAAGCTGGCGCGGACGTGCAATTTTAATCCCGTCGTCATGCATTTCATTCCAGTGGGCAATCCAGCCCACGGTACGCGCCATAGCGAAAATGACGGTGAACATGGAAGAGGGAATCCCCATCGCTTTCAAAATAATGCCTGAGTAGAAATCGACGTTGGGATACAATTTTTTCTCAATGAAATAGGGGTCGTTCAGGGCAATGTTTTCCAGCTCCATAGCGACTTCCAATAAATCATCTTTTCTGCCCAGTTCCCTCAGCACTTCGTGACAGGTTTCCCGCATCACGGTGGCGCGCGGGTCATGATTTTTATAAACGCGATGACCGAAACCCATCAGGCGGAAGGAGTCGTTTTTATCTTTGGCGCGTTCAATAAAGGCGGGAATATGTTCAACGGAGCTGATTTCTTCCAACATGCGTAGACAGGCTTCATTAGCGCCGCCGTGTGCCGGCCCCCACAGAGAAGCGATCCCTGCGGCGATACAGGCAAATGGGTTGGCGCCGGAGGAACCCGCGGTTCGTACAGTTGAGGTTGACGCGTTCTGTTCGTGATCGGCGTGCAGGATCAGGATACGATCCATCGCTCGCTCCAGCACCGGGTTCACGACATATTCCTCACAAGGCGTGGAGAACATCATGTGCAGGAAGTTACCGGCATAAGAGAGGTTATTTCTCGGATAAACAAACGGTTGACCGAGTGAATATTTGTAACACATCGCGGCGACGGTCGGCATTTTAGACAGCAGGCGATAGGCGGCGATTTCACGGTGGCGCTCAATACTGATATCCAGAGAATCATGGTAGAACGCGGCCAGCGCGCCAGTCACACCACACAGCACGGCCATGGGGTGTGAGTCACGACGAAAGCCGTGGAACAGACGGGTAATCTGTTCATGAATCATGGTATGCCGTGTCACCGTGGTTTTAAACGTGTCGAACTGCTCTTGCGTCGGCACTTCGCCAAACAGCAAAATGTAGCAAACTTCAAGATAGTTGGATTTTTCCGCTAACTGGGCGATAGGAAATCCACGGTGCAATAAAATCCCTTCTTCACCGTCGATATAGGTAATTTTTGATTCGCAGGATGCAGTGGAAGTATAACCGGGATCAAAAGTGAAATAGCCTTTGGAACCAAGAGAACGAATGTCGATTTCATCGTACCCCAACGTACCGGATAGTACGTTAAGTTCAATAGGTTCCTTACCCTCTAGAGTAAGCGTTGCTTTTTTATCAGCCATTTACATTCTCCTTAGCGCTTTAATTTTAAAGTTTTTCCACCGAAGAATTACCGTTATGCCTGTGCCCTGGATTAACCACAACCAGCGAAACACTTGTCAGTAGGGTACAGAGTAGGGCCATAAAACCCTGCCGGCCACTTCCAGGACACGTACATCATTCTTCAGACAATTTTCATTCCCTGAGTTGATCATAGCCATTACCTATGATTTTTACGTGGGTTCTTATTCCCACTGTTACATAACTTATGTCAGTGGGAAAGAGTAACCGCTGTGCTTTATATCATCATAAGAAATTTAGCGCTGTAGTTGTAATTTAAATGTTGATTTTTTGTCAAAATAGATAATTAGTTATGTATAAATTGTGAAGTTCGTGATCTGAATCACTATTCAAGGGAATAGTTCCCAAACAATTTGTATGGGAATTGTAATGGGAATGTGAAGCACCTATACTTCGGCCAGGTCTCCGGAATACCCTGCAGTAGGAGCACCCAGTATGAATGAATCATGCGCTGTTTAGACACCGGAATGTCGATGTTTCAACGCGTACCGTAGAACCGGTTTCAGGTTTTCGACGTTCATGCTGTCTGACCTCAATTCAGGTCCGGAGGAAGATACAATAATAAAAACTGTGTGGGCGAATCCGTGAAAAAACAAAGACCTGTTAATCTGGATCTGCAAACGATCCAGTTTCCTGTTACTGCGATAGCCTCTATTCTTCACCGCGTCTCTGGCGTTATTACCTTTGTCGCTGTCGGTATTTTACTGTGGCTGTTAGGGCTTTCTCTTTCTTCAGAGGAAGGCTTCTTGCGGGCTGCGGAAATAATGGATGGCTTCATCGCTAAATTTGTCGTTTGGGGCATCCTCACCGCGCTGGCCTATCATATCGTGGGTGGTTTACGTCATCTGATGATGGATTTTGGCTATATAGAAGAAGACCTTGTTGCCGGTAAACGTTCTGCAAACTTCTCTTTTCTTATTACTGTCGTGCTTTCACTTCTGGCTGGAGTCCTCGTATGGTAAGCAATGCTTCTGCGTTAGGACGCAATGGCGTACACGATTGGTTACTGATTCGCGCTTCCGCCATCGTCATCGTGCTGTATGTGATTTATCTGGTTGGATTTGTTATCGCAGCCAATGAATTAACCTATGAAGTCTGGCATGGTTTTTTCGCTATGGCTCTCACCAAAGTATTCACACTACTTACGTTATTTTCCATCCTGGTACATGCATGGATAGGGATGTGGCAAGTGCTGACCGACTACATTAAACCGCTGCCCTTACGCCTGACGTTACAGTTGGCGATTGTGGTTGTGCTGGTGGTGTACGTCATTTATGGATCTATTGTGGTGTGGGGGGCGTAATGAATTTGCCAATCAGAGAATTTGATGCAGTTGTGGTCGGCGCCGGTGGCGCAGGTATGCGCGCCGCGCTGCAAATATCCCAAATGGGCCTCTCCTGCGCCCTGCTATCCAAAGTGTTCCCAACCCGTTCTCATACCGTGTCCGCACAGGGCGGCATCACCGTTGCGCTGGGCAATACCCATGAAGACAACTGGGAATGGCATATGTATGACACCGTGAAAGGTTCCGACTACATCGGCGATCAGGACGCAATTGAATATATGTGTAAAACCGGCCCGGAAGCGGTTCTGGAGCTGGAACATATGGGATTGCCGTTTTCACGTCTGGACGATGGCCGTATTTATCAGCGTCCGTTTGGCGGGCAATCCAGAAATTTTGGCGGCGAACAGGCTGCCCGCACTGCCGCCGCCGCTGACCGTACCGGTCATGCCTTGCTGCATACGCTATACCAGCAGAACCTGAAAAATCACACCACCATCTTCTCCGAATGGTACGCGCTCGATCTGGTGAAAAATCAGGATGGCTCCGTAGTGGGATGCACCGCGATCTGCATCGAAACCGGCGAAGTGGTCTATTTCAAAGCACGGGCCACCGTACTGGCTACCGGCGGCGCGGGCCGTATTTATCAGTCCACCACCAATGCACATATCAATACCGGCGACGGTGTCGGCATGGCGTTGCGTGCCGGCGTGCCGGTACAGGATATGGAAATGTGGCAGTTCCATCCAACGGGTATTGCTGGCGCCGGGGTACTGGTGACTGAAGGTTGTCGAGGCGAAGGGGGTTATCTGCTCAATAAGCACGGCGAGCGTTTTATGGAACGTTACGCGCCGAACGCCAAAGATTTGGCCGGTCGAGACGTGGTGGCTCGCTCTATTATGATCGAAATTCGTGAAGGGCGCGGTTGTGAAGGGCCGTGGGGGCCACATGCCAAACTGAAGCTGGATCATTTGGGTAAAGAGGTGCTGGAATCCCGGCTGCCGGGCATTCTTGAGTTGTCCCGTACTTTTGCCCACGTTGATCCGGTCAAAGAACCGATTCCGGTTATTCCAACCTGTCACTATATGATGGGCGGTATCCCGACCAGAGTCAGCGGTCAGGCGCTGACGGTCAACGAAAAAGGGGAAGATGTGCTGATCCCCGGCCTGTTTGCCGTCGGTGAAATTGCTTGTGTATCGGTTCATGGCGCCAACCGTCTGGGGGGGAATTCCCTGCTCGACCTGGTGGTGTTTGGCCGTGCAGCGGGTATGCATTTGCAGGAATCGCTGGAAGAACAGGGTGTGAGCCGTGACGCTGGCGAGTCGGATATTGAAGCATCGCTCGACCGCCTGAACCGCTGGAACAACACACGCTCTGGTGAAGATCCGATCGAAATCCGTAAAGCGCTGCAAGCCTGTATGCAGAATAATTTCTCGGTATTCCGCGAAGGGGATGCGATGGCGAAAGGTCTGGAAGAGCTGAAAGTGATTCGTGAGCGCCTGAAAAATGCACGACTGGATGATACCTCCACCGAATTCAACACCCAGCGTGTGGAATGTCTGGAGCTGGAGAACCTGATGGAAACCGCTTATGCCACAGCGGTTTCCGCCAATTTCCGTACCGAAAGCCGTGGCGCGCACAGTCGTTTCGACTATCCTGATCGTGATGATGAAAACTGGTTATGTCATTCGTTGTATCTGCCGCAAACCGATAGCATGACGCGCCGTAAGGTGAACATGCAGCCTAAACTACGTGCGGCTTTCCCGCCGAAAGTACGTACTTATTAACTGCGGAGATCAACTGATGAAACTCGAATTTTCTATTTATCGTTATAACCCGGATGTTGATGGTGTTCCGCGGATGCAGGACTACCAGTTGGAGGCGGAAGAGGGGCGTGACATGATGTTGCTGGACGCCCTGATCCTGCTGAAAGAACAGGATCCGACCCTGTCATTCCGCCGTTCATGCCGCGAAGGTGTTTGCGGTTCAGATGGTGTTAACATGAATGGCAAAAATGGCCTGGCCTGCATCACGCCGGTTTCGGTACTGCGACGCGGAAACAGCAAAATTGTCATCCGTCCCCTGCCTGGATTGCCCGTTGTGCGTGATTTGGTAGTGGACATGGGGCAATTCTATGCCCAATATGAGAAAATAAAACCTTACCTGTTGAATAATGGGAAGAATCCGCCGGCCCGTGAGCATCTGCAATCGCCAGAGCAGCGTGCGAAACTGGATGGATTGTACGAATGCATTATGTGTGCCTGCTGTTCAACGTCTTGCCCGTCGTTCTGGTGGAACCCGGACAAGTTTGTCGGCCCTGCTGGCCTGCTGGCCGCATACCGCTTCCTGATTGACAGCCGTGATACGGAAACCACGCCTCGGCTGGACAATCTGGACGATGCTTTCAGCGTATTCCGCTGTCACAGCATTATGAATTGCGTCAGTGTTTGTCCGAAAGGGCTTAACCCGACGCGGGCGATTGGTCACATTAAATCTATGCTGTTGCAGCGTAGTGCGTAACGTAACAGTTGTTAGAGAATACTCCCCCGTGGCGTGATGCTGCGGGGGCTTGTAGGAAACCTTTAAAACCCGGCTTATGCGCCAGAACCGGTTTTTAAAGGTTCCTTAAAAGGTAATGAATACCTTGATAGCGCGTACCCATGTACGACAAGTGAACTGTTTTTACGGCAACCGATTTTATACGGCACGCATGACATGTTGGCCATGGCGAAAACTGAAGCTTATTAGCTTAAGGGATCATAATGCAGAACGGCGCAATGAAGGCCTGGCTGGATTCCTCCTATCTGGCGGGCGCGAACCAGTCCTACATAGAGCAGCTCTATGAAGATTTTTTAACTGATCCGGATTCTATCGATCTTAGCTGGCGCTCGATCTTCCAGCAGTTGCCTACGGCTGGGATCAAACCGGATCAACTCCACTCTAAAACACGTGAATATTTTCGCCGTCTGGCGAAAGATTCTTCACGTCATACTTCGTCGATTACCGATCCTGATAGTGATGCAAAACAGGTTAAGGTGTTGCAGCTTATCAACGCCTTCCGTTTCCGTGGTCACCAGCAGGCTAATCTTGATCCTTTGAATTTGCGTCCTCAAATTCCGGTGCCCGAACTGGATCTCGATTATCACAATCTGACGCAGGATGATTTGCAGGAAACCTTTAACGTGGGGTCGTTTGCCATCGGCAAGGACACCATGCAACTGGGGGAACTGTATCAGGCACTGAAACAGACCTATTGCGGGCCGATCGGGGCGGAATATATGCACATCACCAATACGGAAGAAAAACGCTGGATCCAGCACCGTATTGAGTCCGTGGTGGGGCAGCCCTCTTTCAGCGCCGATGAGAAAAAACTTTTTCTGAAAGAGCTGACTGCAGCGGAAGGTCTGGAGCGTTACCTCGGTGCCAAGTTCCCCGGCGCCAAACGTTTCTCGCTGGAGGGGGGCGATGTATTAGTGCCGATGTTGAAAGAGATGGTTCGTCATGCGGGTAAAAATGGTACGCGTGAAGTGGTGCTGGGCATGGCGCACCGTGGCCGTCTGAATGTGCTGATTAACGTGGTGGGGAAAAAACCGCAGGATTTGTTTGATGAATTCTCCGGCAAGCATAAAGAGCACCTGGGAACCGGTGATGTAAAATACCATCAGGGATTTTCCTCTGATCTGGAGACGGAAGGCGGGCTGGTGCATCTGGCGTTGGCGTTCAACCCCTCTCACCTGGAAATTGTCAGCCCGGTGGTGACCGGGTCGGTGCGCGCCCGGTTAGACCGACTGGATAATCCGGTCGGTACGCTGGTTTTGCCGGTCACCATTCATGGGGATGCGGCTATCAGCGGGCAGGGTGTGGTGCAGGAAACGCTGAATATGTCCAAGGTGCGCGGTTATGAAGTGGGCGGAACATTACGTATTGTCATTAATAACCGCATCGGTTTTACCACTTCTAACCTGCTGGATATCCGCTCCACGGAATATTGTACGGATATCGGTAAAATGGTGCAGGCTCCCATTTTCCACGTTAATTCAGACGATCCGGAAGCTGTGGCGTTTGTTACCCGTATTGCACTGGATTTTCGTAACACCTTTAAGCGTGACGTATTTATCGATCTGATTTGCTACCGTCGGCACGGTCATAACGAGGCCGATGAGCCGAGCGCTACCCAGCCAATGATGTACCAGAAAATCAAAAAGCACCCGACGCCGCGCAAAGTGTATGCGGATCGGCTGGAACAGCAACAGGTGGTGACGCTGGAAGATGCCACCGAGATGGTCAATCTGTACCGCGACGCCCTGGATGGCGGAGAGTGCGTGGTGGAAGAGTGGCGTGAGATGGACATGCAGACTTTCACCTGGTCGCCCTACCTGAATCATGAGTGGGACGAACCCTATCCGCATAAAGTCGAGATGAAGCGTTTGCAGGAACTCGCCAAACGAATCAGTGAGATCCCGGAAGCGATAGAAATGCAGCCGCGGGTAGCCAAGGTTTATCACGATCGGGCGGCAATGGCGAACGGCGATAAGCCGTTTGACTGGGGCGGAGCGGAAATGCTGTCCTATGCTACGCTGGTTGATGAAGGGATTTCGGTTCGCCTGTCGGGTGAGGACACTGCCCGTGGCACCTTCTTCCACCGCCACGCCGTGGTGCATAATCAGAAAAATGGTTCAGGTTATACGCCGCTGGAACATGTGCATAATGCGCAGGGCGAGTTCAAAGTATGGGATTCCGTGCTTTCTGAAGAAGCGGTACTGGCGTTTGAATATGGCTATGCAACGGCAGAGCCTCGCACCCTGACTATCTGGGAAGCGCAGTTTGGCGACTTCGCTAACGGTGCGCAGGTGGTCATCGACCAGTTCATCAGCTCCGGTGAGCAGAAGTGGGGCCGGATGTGCGGGCTGGTCATGCTGTTGCCGCACGGATACGAAGGACAAGGGCCTGAGCACTCATCGGCCCGGCTCGAACGCTATCTGCAATTGTGTGCCGAACAGAATATGCAGGTGTGTATTCCGTCCACTCCCGCACAGGTTTACCACATGCTTCGCAGGCAGGCGTTGCGCGGTATGCGTCGTCCATTGATCGTTATGTCGCCGAAATCGCTGTTGCGTCATCCGCTGGCTGTTTCCTCTCTGGATGATCTGGCTAACGGTCAATTCCTGCCAGCGATTGGTGAAGTTGACGACCTGGATCCCAAAGCGGTGAAACGCGTCGTGCTCTGTTCCGGCAAGGTTTACTATGATCTATTGGAGCAGCGTCGTAAGAATGATCAGAAAGATGTGGCGGTGGTGCGTATCGAACAACTTTACCCCTTCCCGCATCAGGCGGTGCAGGCCGTTCTGGAGCCGTTCTCTCAGGTGCATGATTTTGTGTGGTGTCAGGAAGAGCCGCTGAACCAGGGGGCCTGGTATTGCAGCCAGCACCATTTACGTGAAATCATTCCATTTGGGGCCTCTTTACGTTACGCCGGGCGTCCAGCTTCCGCTTCACCCGCAGTTGGCTATTTGTCCGTACACCAGAAACAGCAGCAAGCTCTGGTTAATGATGCGCTGAACGTTGATTAAATAAAAGGATAGATAATGAGTAGCGTAGATATTCTCGTCCCTGACCTGCCTGAATCGGTAGCTGATGCAACTGTCGCTACCTGGCATAAGAAACCGGGCGATAGCGTCCAGCGTGATGAAGTGCTGGTCGAAATTGAAACCGATAAAGTCATACTGGAAGTACCTGCGCCTGAAGCCGGTATTCTGGATGCGATTCTGGAAGATGAAGGGGCCACAGTGACGGCCCGTCAGGTGCTGGCCCGCCTTCGTCCAGGCGACAGCTCCGGTAAAGAAACCAGCGAGAAGTCTCAAAATAGAGAATCCACACCGGCGCAGCGCCATACGGCGGCGCTGGAAGAAGGGAATAACGATGCGCTCAGTCCGGCGATCCGCCGCCTGATTGCCGAGCATGACCTGGATGCTTCTGCCATTAAAGGCAGTGGCGTCGGGGGGCGCATCACCCGTGAAGATGTTGACAAACATCTGTCCGCGCAGAAGAAAGACGTTATGAAAGAAGATAAACCGGCAGCGCCGTCCGCCCCGTCCGCCCCGGCGTTAGGTGGACGCAGTGAAAAACGCGTACCAATGACGCGCCTGCGTAAACGGGTAGCGGAACGTCTGTTGGAAGCGAAAAACAGCACCGCCATGCTGACGACGTTCAATGAAGTCAACATGCAGCCCATTATGGATCTGCGCAAGCAGTACGGTGAAGTGTTCGAGAAGCGCCACGGTATCCGTTTAGGCTTTATGTCTTTCTATCTCAAGGCGGTGGTTGAAGCGTTGAAACGCTTCCCGGAAGTTAATGCCTCCATCGATGGCGAAGACGTGGTTTACCACAACTATTTCGATGTCAGCATTGCGGTATCCACGCCTCGTGGCCTGGTTACCCCGGTGCTGCGTGATGTTGATATGCTGGGTATGGCCGATATCGAGAAGAAGATCAAAGATCTGGCGGTAAAAGGTCGTGATGGCAAGTTGACGGTTGAAGAACTGACGGGCGGTAATTTCACCATTACCAACGGCGGTGTCTTTGGTTCACTCATGTCTACCCCGATCATTAACCCGCCGCAAAGCGCTATTCTTGGTATGCACGCGATTAAAGATCGTCCGATGGCGGTGGATGGTCAGGTCGTCATTCTGCCAATGATGTATCTGGCGCTGTCCTACGATCACCGCTTGATTGATGGACGTGAATCCGTAAGTTTCCTGGTAACGATAAAAGAGTTGCTGGAAGATCCAACACGTCTGCTGCTGGATGTCTGATCCAACCGGGCGGCGAGTCATAGCATACTTGCCGCCCTCCGCATATGTGCTGTGCAGACCGTTCAGTTTGCGGCATTCTAAAAAATATAAGAGAGTCATTGACTTATCTATAAACTTAGACGGATAGAACATCATGAATCTACATGAGTATCAGGCAAAACAACTATTTGCTCGATATGGGTTACCGGCCCCCGTCGGTTATGCCTGTACTACGCCGCGCGAAGCGGAAGAAGCAGCATCGAAAATTGGCGCTGGCCCGTGGGTGGTTAAATGTCAGGTTCACGCCGGTGGCCGTGGTAAAGCAGGCGGTGTAAAAGTTGTTGGTAATAAAGAAGATATCCGTGCGTTTGCTGAAAGTTGGCTGGGTAAAAATCTGATCACGTATCAAACCGACGCACTGGGGCAACCCGTTCATCAGATTCTGGTGGAAGCGGCGACCGATATTGATAAAGAACTCTATCTGGGAGCCGTTGTCGACCGTGGCAGCCGTCGTGTGGTGTTCATGGCGTCAACGGAGGGCGGCGTAGAGATTGAAAAAGTCGCTGAGGAAACCCCGGAGCTGATTTATAAAGCCGCGCTGGATCCGCTGACCGGGCCGCAGCCGTATCAGGGGCGCGAACTGGCCTTTAAATTAGGCTTAAGCGGTAAGCAGGTCGCGCAGTTCACCAAAATTTTCATGGGCCTGGCAACCATGTTCCTGGAGCGCGATTTGGCGCTGGTGGAAATCAACCCGCTGGTTATCACCAAACAGGGCGATTTGATTTGTCTGGACGGTAAGTTGGCGGCTGACGGCAACGCATTGTTCCGTCAACCTGAGCTGCGTGAAATGCGTGACCCAAGTCAGGAAGATTCCCGTGAAGCACATGCCGCTCAGTGGGAACTCAACTATGTGGCATTGGACGGCAACATTGGTTGTATGGTGAATGGCGCCGGTCTGGCAATGGGTACGATGGACATCGTCAAGTTGCACGGCGGAACGCCGGCCAACTTCCTTGATGTGGGGGGCGGCGCAACCAAAGAGCGTGTGACAGAGGCGTTCAAAATCATCCTTTCTGATGACAAAGTCAAAGCCGTATTGGTCAATATCTTCGGTGGTATCGTGCGTTGCGATTTGATCGCTGACGGTATTATCGGCGCTGTCGCTGAAGTGGGTGTTAACGTACCGGTAGTGGTTCGTCTGGAAGGGAACAACGCAGAATTGGGCGCCAGGAAGCTGGCGGACAGCGGCCTGAATATTATTGCTGCGACCAGCCTGACGGATGCGGCACAGCAAGTTGTTGCAGCCACGGGGGATAAATAATGTCCATTCTGATCGATAAAAATACCAAAGTTATCTGCCAGGGTTTTACCGGCAGTCAGGGGACATTCCACTCAGAGCAAGCGCTTGCTTACGGTACACAGATGGTGGGTGGCGTAACGCCGGGTAAAGGCGGTACTGAACATCTGGGGCTGCCGGTGTTTAATACCGTGCGCGAAGCCATTGATGCAACCGGTGCGACTTCATCGGTTATCTACGTACCCGCCCCCTTTTGCAAAGATTCAATTCTGGAAGCCATTGATGCCGGTATTGAATTGATTATTTGTATTACCGAAGGCATTCCGACGCTGGACATGCTGACAGTCAAGGTGAAGCTGGAGCAGAGCGGTGTACGGATGATCGGCCCGAACTGCCCAGGAGTCATTACGCCCGGTGAGTGTAAGATAGGCATTATGCCGGGCCACATCCATCTGCCGGGCAAAGTGGGGATCGTTTCCCGTTCCGGCACCCTGACTTATGAAGCAGTAAAACAGACCACCGATATCGGCCTGGGGCAATCCAGCTGTGTGGGTATCGGCGGTGATCCCATCCCCGGCGCTAACTTCATTGATATTCTGGCTCTTTTTGAGCAGGATCCGCAGACTGAAGCGATTGTTATGATCGGTGAGATAGGCGGTACGGCTGAAGAAGAGGCCGCTGCCTACATCAAAGATCACGTGACTAAACCCGTCGTCAGCTACATTGCGGGCGTAACCGCACCTAAAGGTAAGCGTATGGGACATGCCGGGGCGATTATCGCCGGTGGTAAAGGCACTGCCGATGATAAGTTTGCTGCTTTGGAAGCTGCCGGTGTAAAAACGGTACGCAGTCTGGCTGACATCGGCGAGGCGGTAAAAGCGGTGCTTTCCCGCTGATGCGAAAATAACACGATTTAACGTTCGACATGTTTGGCCACCGTTGC
Source organism: Brenneria alni (assembly GCF_003666245.1). GTDB lineage: Bacteria > Pseudomonadota > Gammaproteobacteria > Enterobacterales > Enterobacteriaceae > Brenneria > Brenneria alni. Next base: position 11,001 of record NZ_MJLZ01000018.1, on the reverse strand, counting down.
GTGGCCTTTTTTTGTAGAGAAAAATAAATGTATTCAGCCAGTTCTAATGTGTAATGGTTGTTGTTAATTTTCCATAACAACATACCAACAATAAAAATACTTCATTATCGTCTATAAAACAGAGTGCATTATCCAAAAAGGAGGAAGAGTGGTGAACACCATTCAGGATGAATTTTCACTATTAAAGTAAAAAATATATTACCGAATTAATTTTAATTTAAACTATAAATCTACATTGCATTAACAATGTGTATGAATGTGAAATTAACATAAACTGGCATTAACAAAAAAATAGTTAATTTGTTTTAGATCAAAATCTGTCTATGGATATATTTCAAGAAATACGATTAAATTGAGCCAGGTCAATTATTGACGGCGTTGAATTTATTGGGAAGTTGATTTGAAACCAAAAACCCAAGCTGAGTCACGTAAAAACCTATTTATTGTGGGGGATTACAGGCGTAATATACCGATACGTTGTCTTAGGATACGGTAGTTGTAAAAGTTGTGATTTTTCTTTGGCTTGCTGTTGGATTCGCCGGGTTATATATCGGCGTTTGTTAAAGCCTGCGCTGAAGCAATTTATTGTTGTGTTCTTTTGGGTGTTTACTGACGGGTGTTTAGTGGCTTGTTAGGTTCTGCAAGCTAAAACCTTCCTGCGAGGAGCAAGGAGTCAAGATGTTTGATATAGTCGAACTGTCGCGCTTACAGTTTGCCTTAACCGCAATGTACCATTTTCTATTCGTGCCATTAACGCTGGGGATGGCGTTTTTGCTGGCGATTATGGAAACGGTATATGTGCTGTCAGGCAAACAAATCTACAAAGATATGACCAAATTCTGGGGCAAGTTATTTGCAATTAACTTTGCCCTGGGCGTTGCCACCGGGCTGACGATGGAGTTCCAGTTTGGCACCAACTGGTCATATTTCTCGCATTATGTCGGGGATATTTTTGGTGCTCCGCTGGCCATCGAAGGCCTGATGGCGTTCTTCCTTGAATCCACCTTTGTTGGCCTGTTCTTTTTCGGCTGGGATCGTTTGGGCAAAGTTCAGCACATGGCGGTTACCTGGCTGGTCGCACTGGGCTCCAACTTCTCTGCGCTGTGGATTCTGGTGGCAAATGGCTGGATGCAAAACCCTGTCGCCTCTGATTTCAACTTTGAAACCATGCGTATGGAAATGGTGAGCTTTGCCGATCTGGTGTTGAACCCGGTTGCGCAGGTGAAATTCGTTCACACTGTTGCAGCGGGCTATACCACTGGCGCCATGTTCATTCTGGGGATCAGTTCCTACTACCTGCTGAAAGGCCGCGATATTGCTTTCGCCAAGCGTTCTTTCGCCATTGCAGCGAGTTTCGGCCTGGCTTCTGTTCTGTCCGTTATCGTACTGGGTGATGAATCAGGCTATGAACTGGGCGATGTGCAGAAAACCAAACTGGCCGCCATTGAAGCCGAATGGGAAACCCAGCCGGCACCGGCTTCCTTTACGCTGATTGGTTTGCCTAATCAGGATAATATGGAAAACAACTATGCCATCCGCATCCCTTATATTCTGGGCTTAATTGTCACGCGCTCTACCGATAAACAAGTGACCGGCCTGAAAGAGCTGATGGAAATGCATCAGGTGCGTATCCGTAACGGTATGAAGGCCTATCAGTTGCTGGAAGAACTCCGTGCCGGCAACACCGATCCTGCGGTTAAAGAGGCATTTAACCAGTCCAAACAGGATTTGGGATACGGTCTGCTGCTGAAACGTTATACGCCGAAGGTTTCTGATGCGACCGAAGCGCAAATTCAGCAGGCGACGAAGGATTCCATTCCACGCGTTGCACCGCTGTATTTCTCTTTCCGCATCATGGTGGCGTGCGGTGTATTGATGTTGCTGATCATTGGTCTCTCTTTCTGGACGGTGCTGCGTGGAAAAATCGGCGAGAAAAAATGGCTGCTCCGTGCCGCGTTGTACGGTATCCCTCTGCCGTGGATTGCCGTAGAAGCGGGTTGGTTCGTTGCCGAGTATGGCCGTCAACCCTGGGCTATCGGTGAAATACTACCGACGGCGGTCGCCACTTCATCACTGACCGCAGGGGATATCCTGTTCTCTATGGCGCTGATTTGTGGTCTGTATACGCTATTCCTGATCGCAGAAATGTATCTGATGTTCAAATACGCACGCCTGGGGCCAAGCAGCCTGAAAACAGGGCGTTACCACTTTGAACAGCCCATAGCGGTCGCGCAGGAAGCACGGTAAACAGGAGTCCACTATGTTTGAATATGAAGTATTGCGTTTTATCTGGTGGCTGTTGATCGGCGTTCTGCTGATTGGTTTTGCCATCACCGATGGTTTTGACATGGGGGTAGGTGTGTTGGTTCGGCTGATGGGCCGGGGCGATACCGAGCGCCGTGTGATGATCAACAGTATTGCTCCGCACTGGGATGGAAATCAGGTGTGGCTGATTACGGCTGGCGGCGCGCTGTTTGCCGCCTGGCCGATGGTCTATGCCGCCGCGTTTTCCGGTTTTTATATTGCGATGATCCTGGTGTTGGCATCACTGTTCTTCCGCCCTGTCGGTTTTGACTATCGCTCAAAAATCGAAAATCCACGCTGGCGTGGTATGTGGGACTGGGGCATCTTCATCGGTAGCTTTGTTCCGCCGGTAGTGATTGGCGTGGCCTTTGGTAACCTGTTACAGGGCGTGCCATTCCATGTCGATGAATATCTGCGCCTGTACTATACCGGTAACTTCTTCCAGCTTCTGAACCCGTTTGGGTTGCTAACCGGTGTGGTCAGTCTGACGATGATTGTGGCGCAGGGGGCAACTTATCTGATGATGCGCACGACTGGCGATCTGCACGTGCGCGCCAAGTCTGCTGCACAGATTTCGGCTCTGATAATGATGGTGACTTTCGCACTGGCTGGTGTCTGGGTGGTTTACGGCATTGATGGTTATGTCGTGACTTCGGTTATGAATACGGCGGCTGAGTCTAACCCGCTGCATAAAGAAGTTGCGCATCAGGCGGGCGCCTGGTTGATTAACTTCAACAATCATCCTGTGCTGTGGGCGATTCCGTTATTGGGCGTGGTATTACCCGTGCTGACTATCATTATGGCCCGGATGGAGAAAGGCGCGTGTGCGTTCCTGTTCTCTTCATTGACCATCGCGTGCGTGATTCTGACAGCGGGAGTAGCGATGTTCCCCTTCATTATGCCGTCGGTCACCGTGCCAAACGTCAGCCTGACCATGTGGGATGCGACCTCAAGCCTGTTGACACTGAAAGTGATGACAGTGGTTGCGATTATCTTCGTCCCGATTGTGCTTTCTTATACCGCGTGGTGTTACTACAAAATGTTCGGACGGATTACCAAAGAACAGATTGAGCAAAACACCCATTCGATGTACTAAGTAAGGAGCTTAATTTATGTGGTATTTTGCCTGGATACTCGGAACGCTTCTTGCTTGTTCACTGGGGATTATTACCGCCCTGGCGCTTGAGCAGAGCGAGGCAAGTAGCGCGACTGAAGATAAAACTCAATGAGTGATCTGGTCGATAAGCTGTATCGCCTGATGGATAAGAGCCCGCTCCGGGCTCTTTCCCTTATCATGGCGCTGGCGGCGGCAGGATGTGTTTTCTGGGATCCAACTCGCTTTGCGGCAAGAACCAGCGAATTATCGATATGGCAGGGGCTGTTGCTGATTTGGGCCGTTTGCACCGGGGTTGTACATGGCGTTGGTTTCTGCCCTCAACGGCTGCTCTGGCGCGCTTTTTTCAGCCCTCTTCCTGCTTTTGTGATCCTGGCCCTCGGTTTGTATTACTTCTTCAGCTAGAATGCCGTCTATTCCATTTGGTTATGGGTTGCCTGCAACCCATAATTATTTTCTTTCCGCTGTTGCAATCCATTCCAAACCTCAATTCTCTTGCGTATAGTAACAATGTTTATTGCATTTCCGGGATGTAGAGTGAGTAATACGTTGTTCCGCTGGCCAGTTCGGGTCTACTTTGAAGACACTGATGCAGGTGGTATTGTTTATCACGCACGTTATGTCGCCTTTTATGAACGGGCGAGAACAGAAATGTTACGTGAACACAATTTTCACCAGCAAGCCTTAATGAATGAACATGTTGCTTTCGCTGTTCGCCGAATGACGGTGGAGTATCTTGCCCCGGCGCGCCTTGACGATCTGTTGGAGGTGCAAAGCGAAATCATTTCGATACGTGGCGCTTCTCTGACTTTCTCACAGCGCATTCTAAATTCACATGACAGCTTATTGAGCCATGCTAACGTTTTGATCGCATGTATCGATCCACATCAAATGAAGCCAATCGCGCTTCCTAAGTCTATTGTCGCGGAGTTTAAGCAGTGACTGACATGAACATTCTTGATTTGTTCCTGAAGGCAAGCCTTCTGGTCAAACTAATCATGCTGATTTTAATCTGTTTTTCCATTGCTTCCTGGGCGATCATCATCCAGCGTACCCGAATTCTGAATTCGGCCACGCGGGATGCCGAAGCGTTCGAAGATAAATTTTGGTCAGGTATTGAGCTGTCTCGTCTGTATCAGGAAAGCCAGACCCGTCGTGATAGCCTGACCGGGACAGAACAAATCTTCTATTCCGGTTTCAAAGAATTTGCTCGTTTGCATCGCGCCAACAGCCATGCGCCAGAAGCGGTGGTGGAAGGGGCATCACGGGCGATGCGTATTTCTATGAATCGTGAGCTGGAAACGTTGGAGACGCATATCCCGTTTTTGGGAACGGTTGGCTCCATCAGCCCTTATATCGGCCTGTTTGGTACTGTTTGGGGGATTATGCACGCGTTCATCGCCTTAGGCGCGGTGAAACAGGCAACGCTGCAAATGGTTGCGCCGGGTATCGCTGAAGCCCTGATTGCAACGGCTATTGGTCTGTTCGCGGCGATCCCTGCGGTTATGGCGTATAACCGCCTTAATCAGCGGGTGAACAAGCTGGAGCAGAACTACGACAACTTTATGGAAGAGTTCATCGCCATTCTGCATCGTCAGGCGTTCTCCAGCGATAACAGCAAATAATCAGGGGGGATCATGGCACGAGTACGCAGAGGCCGTCGTGAACTGAAATCCGAGATCAACATTGTTCCATTGCTGGACGTGCTATTAGTGCTGCTGCTGATTTTCATGGCAACGGCACCTATTATCACGCAGAGCGTTGAAGTTGATTTACCGGATGCCACGGATTCAAAGACAGTTTCCAGTAATGATAATCCTCCGGTGATCGTCGAAGTGTCAGGCGTAGGTCAATATAGCCTGGTGATTGAACAGAACCGGATGGAACAGCTTCCGGCGGAACAGATTGTTGCTGAAGCTCAGGCACGTCTGGCTGCAAATCCTAAAGCGGTGTTTTTGATTGGCGGCGCAAAAGATGTTCCTTATGATGAAATCATTAAAGCACTGAACCTGTTGCATCAGGCCGGAGTCAAATCCGTGGGGCTAATGACACAACCGATCTGAATGAGCGAATCAGCGTAATGATCGTTGGGCATATTGTTGGCAATACTGTTTTTGGGAATCGATTGTGCTAAAGGCAACCGAACAAAACGATAAGCTGAAACGCGCCGTTATTATTTCGGCTGTTCTGCATGTCATACTGATTGCTTTGCTGATCTGGAGTTCATTCACGCAAACGATGGATGCCAGTGGCGGCGGTGGCGGCTCATCAATCGATGCCGTCATGGTCGATCCAAGTGCTGTTGCCGAGCAATATAATCGTCAGCAACAGCAACAAATTGATGCGAAGCGTTCAGAGGAATTGCGTAAAAGGCAGGCGGAGCAACAGGCCGAAGAATTACAGCAGAAACAGGCGGCGGAACAGCAGCGGCTGAAAGAGTTAGAAAAAGAACGTTTACAGGCACAGGAAGAGGCTAAACAGCAGGCGCAGGAACAGGCTCAACAACGTAAGCAGGCAGAAGAGGCTGCGCAACAGGCGAAAGAACAGCAGAAACAGGCCGAAGCGGCGGCGGCTAAAGCGAAGGCCGAAGCAGAGCAACAGGCGAAAGCCGCGGCAGATGCGAAGAAAAAAGCCGAAGAAGAGATGCAGAAGCAAGCCCAGGCCGCTGCCGCCGCGAAGAAACAAGCGGAAGACGAGGCAAAGGCGAAAGCTGCTGAAGCAGCGAAACAGGCTGAGGCGGCAAAACAAAAAGCGGCCGCGCAAGCGGCTAAACAAAAAGCAGAAGCTGAGGCCGCTAAGAAAGCGGAAGCTGCCGCCGTTGCTAAAAAAGCAGCGGATGATAAAAAGAAAGCGGCTGCACAAGCGGCTAAACAGGACAACGCAGTTGATGATTTACTGGGCGGGTTGGCATCATCAAAAAATGCGCCCAAGTCAGGTGGTGGTGCGCCAGCAGGTGCAGGAAACAGTAAGACAAGCGGCGCATCAGGCGCGGCGCTTGATAGCTATGGTAGTCAGGTGCGGTCGGCGATCCAAAGCAAATTTTATGACTGGCAGCTCTATAAAGGGCGCACCTGCACATTACGTATTAAACTTGCGCCAGATGGCTTGCTGATTGATGTTAATGCTGAAGGTGGCGATCCTGCTTTATGCCAGGCCGCGATCGCCGCAGCGAAACAGGCCAGAATTCCGAAGCCGCCAAGTTCGGATGTGTATGAGGCGTTCAAAAATGCACCGATAGACTTTAAACCGCAGTAACCGGGTTGTTTACCGATATAGGTTTAAGATTATTACTATGGTAAATGAACCAGGTTATGGTGTTTCGTTGACATTGGTTTGTTTTTGTTAAAATTCTGCTATAGCCAATATATTTCGAGGTGCAGGAAGGCGGCAACCGAATGAATCCCCATGAGCTTACATTAGTAAGTGACTGGGGTGAGAGAGGGCAGCCAACACACCTGCAGCTTGAAAGATGAAGGGTATATTTATCGCAGACGCTGCGTCTGGATATGGGAGATTAAATGAAGCAGGTATTTAAAGTCGCATTAAGTTTTTTAATGCTGTGGACAGCAGTGCTGCACGCAGAAGTCCGTATTGAGATTACTCAAGGGGTAGACTCTGCACGCCCGATTGGCGTCGTGCCGTTTAAATGGGTGGGACCCGGTGCAGCGCCTGAAGATATCGCTGGTATTGTGGGCGCTGATTTACGTAACAGTGGTAAGTTTAACCCCATTGATGCCAGCCGTATGCCTCAGCAGCCTGCCACCGCATCCGAAGTGACGTCCGCCGCCTGGACGGCTCTCGGTATTGATGCCGTGGTTATCGGTCAGGTACAACCCAGTGCGGATGGAAGCTATGTTATTTCTTACCAACTGGTTGATACTTCAGGTAATCCAGGGAGCGTATTGGCGCAGAACCAGTTCAAAGTGACGAAACAATGGTTGCGTTATGCCGCACATACCGCCAGTGATGAAGTTTTTGAAAAATTGAGCGGCATCAAAGGCGCATTCCGTACCCGTATCGCCTACGTTGTGCAAACGAATGGCGGCCAGTTCCCCTATGAGCTGCGCGTAGCAGACTATGATGGTTATAACCAGTTTGTGGTTCACCGTTCTCCGGAACCACTGATGTCTCCAGCCTGGTCACCGGATGGTAGCAAACTGGCCTATGTGACCTTTGAAAGCGGACGTTCAGCACTGGTTATCCAGACGTTGGCGAATGGCGCTATCAGACAAGTTGCATCATTCCCTCGTCATAACGGCGCGCCTTCGTTTTCACCGGATGGCAGCAAACTGGCGTTTGCGTTGTCTAAGAGCGGTAGCCTGAACCTGTATGTGATGAATCTGGGTTCAGGTCAAATTAGTCAGGTAACAGATGGACGTAGCAACAACACTGAACCTAGCTGGTTCCCGGACAGCCAGACCCTGGCTTATACTTCGGATCAGGCTGGACGTCCTCAGGTTTATAAAACGAATGTGAATGGTGGTTCGCCTCAACGTCTGACTTGGGAAGGTGCCCAAAATCAGGATTCTGAAGTGAGCGCTGATGGTAAATTTCTGGTAATGGTGGGATCCAATAGTGGAGTTCAGCATATTGCCAAACAGGATCTGGTAACGGGCGCCGTGCAAGTATTAACGGACACGTTCCTGGACGAAACGCCAAGTATCGCGCCTAATGGCACCATGGTGATCTACAGCTCCAAACAAGGGTTGGGTTCCGTGTTACAGCTGGTTTCGACAGATGGGCGTTTCAAAGCGCGTCTTCCGGCGACGGATGGACAGGTTAAATTCCCTGCCTGGTCGCCGTATCTATAAGTGCAGATATGTACAATAAACTATTTAAAGGACATAACGAGATGCAATTTAATAAAGTGCTGAAAGGCCTAATGTTGGCTCTGCCGGTACTGGCAGTTGCCGCATGTAGTTCTAATAAAAATGCGGATAGCGACCAATCTTCCATTGGTGCTGGCAGCAACGGTATGGAAAACGGCAACATGTCTTCTTCCGAGCAGGCTCGTCTGCAAATGCAGGAATTACAGCGTAACAATATCGTTTACTTCGATCTGGACAAGTACGATATTCGCTCTGATTTTGCTCAAATGTTGGACTCGCACGCGGCATTCCTGCGTAGTAACCCGTCTTACAAAGTGACTATCGAAGGTCATGCGGATGAACGTGGTACGCCGGAATACAACATTGCTCTGGGTGAACGTCGTGCTAACGCGGTACAAATGTACCTGCAAGGTAAAGGCGTTTCTTCTGATCAAATCTCTATCGTATCTTACGGTAAAGAAAAACCTGCCGTTCTGGGCCATGACGAAGCGGCGTATGCCAAAAACCGTCGTGCCGTTCTGGTATATTAAGAGAATCGCATGAGCAGTAACTTCAGACGTCGCTTGTTGGGTCTGTCGTTATTGGTTGGCGTAGCGGCCCCCTGGGCCGCTACTGTCCAGGCTGCGCCAATCAGTAATGTCGGCTCTGGCTCGGTAGAAGATCGGGTCACTCAATTGGAGCGTATTTCCAACGCTCACAGTCAGCTATTAACTCAACTTCAGCAACAGCTTTCCGATACGCAGCGTGATATCGATAATTTGCGCGGTCAGATTCAGGAAAGTCAGTACCAGTTGAATCAGGTTGTTGAGCGTCAAAAACAGATCTATCAGCAAATTGATGGATTGAGTTCACCGTCCTCGTCAGCAACGGCAACGCAGAGTGAGCCTGCTGCTGATACCGGGGCTGAGAATAGTAATAGCGCATCATCGGCCAGCACTGGTGATGCAAACAGTGATTACAATGCGGCGGTTGCCTTGATACTGGAGAAAAAACAGTACGATCAGGCTATTAGCGCATTGCAGGGATTCGTCAAGAAATACCCGGATTCAACGTATCAACCCAATGCCAATTACTGGCTTGGGCAGTTGAATTACAACAAGGGTAAGAAAGATGATGCCGCCTACTACTTTGCTAATGTAGTAAAGAACTACCCTAAATCACCTAAAAGTGCGGAAGCCTTGCTGAAGGTTGGGGTGATCATGCAGGAAAAAGGAGAGGCTGACAAAGCCAAAGCCGTTTACCAGCAGGTCGTCAAAATGTATCCCAATACTGAAAGCGCGAAGCTGGCTCAAAAACGCCTATCTGCGTCATGATCCCTTTTCTTCAGACATAAAAGTTGCTCTTTATGGGCAATTTTTGTGCCTGAACGTCTTAAGAATAAGCAGTCAAACTGTTTTTATGGAAAATAGGTTGCGCTGAAAATTTAAATTAGTAATATATGCCGCCGTTGCCAAGGCAAGAACGAAACGCTAAAGCAGCATGAAATTTGGGTCGTTAACTCAGGCGGTGAGCAGTTGACTTTTAATCAATTGGTCGCAGGTTCGAGCCGAGCGAAGCGAGACAGCAACGCGTCAGCGTTGACCCCGAAGGGGCGAGGCCGCAGGCCGAGTAATCCTGCACGACCCACCAATTTCAGCAGTAAGTTTTCAGCAGTTCCGCTTTGCGGGTCGTTAGCTCAGTCGGTAGAGCAGTTGACTTTTAATCAATTGGTCGCAGGTTCGAATCCTGCACGACCCACCAATTTCAAGTTTGAAAATGGGTTTTGAATCGTAAAGGATGAGAACCGTAAGGTTCGACAAAATCGAGTAATCGATTTTGAACAACGCGTCAGCGTTGACCCCGAAGGGGCGAGGCCGCAGGCCGAGTAACCCTGCACGACCCACCAATTTCAGCAGTAAGTTTTTCAGTAGTTCCGCTTTGCGGGTCGTTAGCTCAGTCGGTAGAGCAGTTGACTTTTAATCAATTGGTCGCAGGTTCGAATCCTGCACGACCCACCAACATACATTCTTGGGACGTCTCATCGCGTCCGGGGAAGTAAAAAAACCGTATCACTGTCAATAGGATACGGTTTTTTTTCGTCTGTATGCGCCCTTCCGGATCGGAGTAAATGGGCCTATGAATGGGCCTATGTCTCCGACGGTGGGAATTCCGCAGGCCCATTTTGAGTGCGGGCTGAAAAATGCTCCAGAAAACAGAATATTGCGCTGCTCCATCACTGTCATTTTCCGCTGATATATAAGGAGTGATTTTATGGCTATTCTTACCCGTCCGTTATCTGCCGCACAAGTCCAGAAAGCAAAACCCGCCGATAAAGGTTACGAACTGTTTGTTCGTCAGAACCAGTGGTAAAAAACGCTATAAACGCCCTGGTTCGACTGCCAGAACCACCGATGCCAACTCGACCCGTGCTGCGTATAACCCTTCAACCTACTTGGCACAGCGTGTTGAGATGATGACTGTATTCTGTTAACGGCGGTATGAGAGGTTTTTTGGGGCATAGTTTCAGTCTGTTACTGATAGGAAAAACCATTCATTTTTTTATAATTAATCGGCTCCATGGTTTTATGTCATCAATTTGTCATGTAAATAACTAAAATTTTCAGAACAAGTGCGCATTTGGGGCAACTTCTTGCCCGGCTTTTAGCATAAATCACTTTTCGGGCAATGTTTGCAAACGATCTGGGAAGTCTGGGCAATTTTTTGCCTGAATTTGACTTAAGGAAAATTTGACTTAGGTATTTTTGTTTATAAAAC
>NZ_MJLZ01000017.1 GCF_003666245.1 Brenneria alni | reverse complement strand
GTGTTAGGCCTGCCGCCAGCGTTCAATCTGAGCCATGATCAAACTCTTCAATTTAAGATTTGTTTGATTCGCTAACTTAATAGCTGTGCTCAAAGAATTATCAACTGTTTATTCGTAATGAATTTACTGTCAGTCACTCTTCAAGACTTTTTATATCGCTTGCCGATACCGTCTTGTGAGTGCCCACACAGATTGTCTGATTATATTGTTAAAGAGCAGTGCGTCATGGACTGAGCCGCTAACGCGAGGTGGCGTATATTACGCGTTCCCCTTTCAGAGTCAACAGTTAATTTTTAACGTTTTCCCTTACTTTACCGACCCGGTTATGCGTTCACCGCGCCGTGTCGATGGAGGCGCATTATAGGGGGCCGATTCAGAAGTGCAAGCAAATATCTTGAGCTTTTTTCTGTTTGTGCAACTTTCATTCACTTGATCGATTAACTGCGCTTTTTTATCCACTGAGGTAACTCAGCGAGGCTATTGATGATGCCATCGGCCAGAGAGTTACCCTGCTCGGTGATCGGCTTGCCTGTACGAACCAACACTTTTGTCCCCACGCCTGCGGCAATCGCCGCCTGCATATCTTCGACCTTATCGCCAATCATATAGGAAGCGGCCATATCAATATTCAGATGGCGCTGTGCAGAAATCAGCATTCCCGGCTCTGGCTTTCGGCAATCGCAAACCTGACGGTACTCCTCGCATCCTTGTTCAGGATGATGCGGACAAAAATAGATACCATCCAAATCCACGCCGCGATCGGCTAAAGACCAATCCATCCATTCAGTCAGTTGCATAAACTGATCTTCAGTAAACTTACCGTGGGCAATGCCTGATTGATTGGTCACAACGACTAACGCGAACCCCATATTCTTCAGTTCACGCATGGCATCAATGACGCCCTCGATGAATTGAAACTGATCGATCTCATGAACATAACCGTGATCGACATTGATCGTGCCGTCACGATCAAGAAAAACTGCTGGAACACTTTGTGCCACTTACTTTGCTCCTGATGGCGTAAATTGCCGGTTAGTATCGCATGTTTTCGCTATCAGAGAGAATGCCGTGGTAGGGACAATCCCAATTGACTTAGACGTCTAGACGCCCTACCATCCAGCTAACATTCTGACTACTCAGAATCTGATTTATCCAGCCATAGGCGCTTACCATAAAAGATATGATTGAACTTTCTAATATTACAAAGGTTTTCCAACAAAACGGTCAGGTGATTACCGCGCTTGCGGATGTAAGCCTTCATGTCCCTATAGGGCAAATCTATGGCGTTATTGGTGCATCGGGCGCAGGTAAAAGTACCCTGATCCGATGCGTCAATTTATTGGAGCGGCCAACCCAAGGCACAGTACTGGTTGATGGGCAGGATCTGACTCAGCTTTCAGAGAGTCAGCTAACGCAGGCACGTCGCCAGATTGGAATGATTTTTCAACATTTTAATTTGCTCTCCTCCCGCACTGTTTTTGGCAATATCGCCCTGCCGCTTGAGCTTGATAACACCCCAACGGCCGAGATCACACGTCGGGTAAATGAATTACTGGATTTAGTCGATTTGTCGGACAAACACAACGCTTATCCGGCCAACCTTTCCGGCGGACAAAAGCAACGAGTGGCTATCGCTCGTGCTTTGGCCAGTAACCCGAAAGTTCTACTGTGTGACGAAGCAACCAGCGCACTTGATCCCGCGACAACCCGATCCATTCTGGCGTTACTAAAAGATATCAACCGTCGGCTGAATCTGACGATTCTGTTGATCACCCATGAAATGGATGTTGTAAAGCGAATTTGTGATCAGGTTGCCGTGATCAGCGGTGGACGTCTGATTGAGCAAGATACAGTAGGACAAGTATTCTCTCACCCCAAAACACCGCTGGCCCAGACATTCATCCAGTCAACGCTACATCTGGACATCCCCGACGACTATGTTGCCCGCATGACGCCGACACCGCGGGAAGGCAGCGTACCATTGCTGCGTATGGAATTCACCGGCCAGTCCGTGGATGCTCCGCTGCTATCCGAAGTGGCCCGACGTTTCAACGTCAACAACAATATTATCAGTGCGCAGATGGATTACGCTGGCGGGGTTAAATTCGGCATTATGCTGGCGGAAATGCACGGCCAGAAGTCGGACACTTCGGCAGCAATACAATTCCTGCAAGATAATCATGCAAATATCGAGGTGCTAGGTTATGTCTGAAGCCATGATGTGGCTAATGGCCCGCGGCGTGTGGGAAACCGTGGCAATGACATTGGTTTCCGGCTTTTTTGGTTTCGTACTGGGCTTGCCGGTTGGCGTTCTGCTTTACACAACCCGTCCTGGGCAAATTATTGCCAACCCTAAACTTTACCGGGGACTTTCAGCACTGGTGAATATTTTCCGCTCAATTCCTTTTATTATTTTGCTGGTATGGATGATCCCATTTACCCGTATCATTGTTGGTACATCCATTGGTCTGCAAGCGGCGATCGTTCCACTAACCGTGGGCGCTGCGCCTTTTATTGCCAGAATGGTGGAAAACGCCCTGCTGGAAATTCCAACCGGTCTGATTGAAGCTTCACGTGCGATGGGCGCAACACCGATGCAAATCATCAGAAAGATACTGTTACCGGAAGCGCTACCGGGTCTGATTAATGCCGCAACTATCACACTCATCACGCTTGTAGGCTATTCTGCAATGGGCGGAGCCGTTGGTGCCGGTGGCTTAGGTCAAATTGGTTATCAATATGGTTATATTGGTTATAACGCAACGGTGATGAATACGGTATTAATATTGCTGGTTGTTTTGGTTTATCTGATCCAATTCTGTGGCGACCGGGCAGTAAAAGCCGTCACACATAAGTAAGCGTTAAAATACGCATGGGCTTATTTTACGTCCATGCCATAAAGACTTTTAATTAGAGGTAAGGATATGGCTATTAAATTGAAATCTATCGCGACAATCGGCGCATTGATTGGCGCTCTGGCTATAGCGGGATGCGGTCAGGAAGAAAAAGATCCTAATCATATTAAAGTAGGAGTCATCGTTGGTGCGGAACAACAGGTCGCAGAAGTTGCTCAAAAAATTGCAAAAGATAAATATGGTTTGGATGTTGAACTAGTTACATTCAATGATTATGTATTACCTAATGAAGCATTGAGCAAAGGCGATATCGACCTGAATGCCTTCCAGCATAAACCTTATTTGGATCAGCAGATTAAAGATCGTGGTTATAAGCTGGTCTCCGTTGGTAATAGTTTCGTTTATCCAATTGCTGGTTATTCCAAGAAAATAAAGTCGCTGGATGAATTGCAGGATGGCGCTCAGGTAGCGCTGCCAAACGACCCGACGAACCTGGGCCGCTCTTTACTGCTGTTGCAAAAAGTGGGGCTGGTTAAACTGAAAGAAAATGTTGGCCTACTGCCGACGGTTCTGGATGTGACTGAAAATCCCAAAAACATCAAGTTGGTTGAATTGGAAGCTCCGCAGTTACCACGTTCACTGGATGATGCTCAGATCGCATTAGCTATCATCAATACCACTTATGCCAGCCAAATTAACCTGACCCCATCCCAGGATGGTTTGTTTGTTGAAGATAAAGATTCTCCTTATGTGAATTTGCTGGTTGCACGCGAAGATAATAAAGACGCGGAAAATGTGAAAAAATTCGTTCAGGCTTATCAGTCAGATGAGGTAAACGAAGCGGCCAACAAAATCTTTAATGGCGGCGCAGTTAAAGGCTGGTAAATCAGTTATCATTACGTTTATAAAATATATCTTTGAGACGGGCTACGGCCCGTCTTGTTATTTGTGCAATAGCTTGCTTCAATATCCGCTCTTTAAAGAAAAAGCAGAGGAAATTTTATGCGTGCTCTACCTCTTATGCTGTTAGCCATGGCGCTGACAGGATGTTCCCTATCACAGAAGCCACCGGCCCCCGCGCCTCAGCCAGCCAGCGAACCTAAAGTGGAGCCGGTTGCCAAGCCCAAGCCAGCCCCTCGTCCTGCCCCCGCAGTGTTATATAAAAATGCTGAAGAATTGGTTGGTAAACCGTTCCGCGATATGGGGGAAGTTTCCGGCTCATCTTGCCAGGTAAGTGCTCAGGATGCACCGCCAAGTATGGATAATGCCCGCAAAAGAATGCAGAGCCGGGCGTCTGCCATGAAAGCCAATGCCGTTCTGCTGCATGAATGCCAGATTATCGGTGGCGTCGCTGGCTGCTATCGCCAGGTTGTCTGTCAGGGTACGGCATTGAAAGTTTCTGCTCAATGAGCCAATTTTTTTTCAATCAGATCGGTATTATCCACTCGCCCTATAAAGAAAAATTTGCCGTTCCGCGGCAGCCGGGTCTGATTGAAGATGGCGGAGGTGAACTCCAGCTATTACCGCCATATAACCAGGCAGAATGCGTACGCGGGCTCGCGGGCTTCAGCCATATTTGGATCCTGTTTGTTTTCCATCAAACAATGGAAGGTGGCTGGCGTCCTACTGTTCGTCCGCCCCGGTTGGGCGGGAATGAACGCGTGGGCGTTTTTGCGACCCGTTCAACCTTCCGGCCAAATCCTATTGGAATGTCGCTGGTTGAACTGAAAACTATCCATACCAGGGGAGCCACAGTAGCGCTGGAACTGGGAAGTCTCGATCTTGTCGATGGAACACCCGTGATTGATATCAAGCCTTATCTGCCCTTTGCCGAAAGTCAGCCTCATGCACTGGCTGGTTTTGCTCAGTTGGCCCCAGCAGCCGTAATGCCGGTTATTTTTTCCCCGTTGGCTGAACGGCAGATTGCCGGACATCAGAAAAAGTATCCCCACTTAAAACGCTTTATTACTCAAGTGTTAGCTCAGGATCCGCGTCCTGCTTATCGCAAAGGTGAGAACAGAGAGAGAGAATATGCCGTTTTACTGCTGGAATTTAACGTTCGCTGGCGGGTGTCGGCCCAGCAAACCGAAGTGCTATGCCTCGAAACAGCGGCACCGAAGGTTCCGGGCAGGGTACAGGATATAAAATTCCGCTGACTCTCTTTTGACGAGCGGCTCACACTGGTAAACTAGGCCACTTTTTATCTCCTCGGCTGCACCAGCAGCCCGATGCCATTTATCGTTCTAACGGAACTAAAACACCATGCGTACTAGCCAATATCTGCTCTCTACCCTGAAGGAGACACCTGCCGATGCGGAAGTTATCAGCCATCAGTTGATGCTCCGGGCCGGAATGATCCGTAAGCTGGCCTCTGGCCTTTATACCTGGTTGCCAACTGGCTTACGGGTTCTGAAAAAAGTTGAAGCCATCGTGCGCGAAGAAATGAACAACGCTGGCGCACTCGAAGTCTCCATGCCTGTCGTTCAACCAGCCGATCTTTGGGTAGAGAGTGGCCGCTGGGAACAATATGGCCCGGAATTGCTGCGCTTTGTCGATCGCGGTGAACGTCCATTCGTACTCGGTCCAACGCATGAAGAAGTCATTACTGATTTAATTCGTAATGAAATCAGCTCATATAAGCAGTTGCCGTTAAATGTCTTCCAGATTCAAACCAAATTCCGTGATGAAGTCCGTCCCCGCTTTGGGGTGATGCGTTCGCGTGAGTTTCTGATGAAGGATGCCTACTCTTTCCATACCTCGCAAGAGTCATTGCAGGCCACTTACGATGCGATGTATACCGCCTACAGCAACATTTTCAGCCGTATGGATCTGGATTTCAGAGCCGTTCAGGCTGATACCGGTTCTATCGGCGGGAATGCTTCCCATGAATTCCAGGTACTGGCTGCAAGTGGTGAAGACGATATCGTTTTCTCTACCGGTTCCGACTATGCCGCGAATATTGAGCTGGCGGAAGCCGTTGCTCCCAAATTGGGGCGTGCTGAAGCTACCGAAGAACTTCGTCTGGTTGATACGCCAAATGCAAAAACCATTGCCGAACTGGTTGAGCAATTCAAACTACCGATTGAAAAAACGGTGAAAACGCTGTTGGTGAAGGCAAGCGAGGAAAGCGGTCATAAGCTGGTTGCTTTGTTGGTACGCGGCGATCATGAACTGAATGAAGTTAAAGCTGAAAAACTCGCCATAGTTGCAAGCCCGTTGACATTTGCCACTGAAGAAGAGATCCGCGCGATTGTGGGCGCAGGCCCCGGTTCATTAGGTCCGGTTAATTTACCGATCCCCGTCGTGGTTGACCGTACCGTTGCTGCAATGAGTGATTTTGGCGCCGGAGCCAATACCGATGGCAAACACTATTTTGGTATCAATTGGGAGCGAGATGTTGCTCTGCCGCAGGTTGCGGATATTCGTAACGTGGTGGAAGGGGATATCAGCCCGGATGGCAAAGGTACGCTGCAAATCAAACGGGGTATTGAAGTTGGTCATATTTTCCAATTAGGCAGCAAATACGCTGAAGCATTGAAAGCGACGGTTCAGGGAGAAGACGGGCGTAATCAGACTCTGCTGATGGGCTGCTATGGCATCGGCGTCACCCGAGTGGTGGCCGCAGCCATTGAGCAAAATCATGACGATCGCGGTGTTATCTGGCCTGATGCCATTGCGCCTTTCCACGTCGCCATTCTGCCGATGAATATGCATAAATCTTTCCGTGTGAAAGAAGTCGCTGAAGATATCTATCAGCAATTACGGGCAAAAGGTATCGAAGTACTGCTGGATGATCGTAAGGAGCGTCCGGGCGTGATGTTTGCCGATATGGAACTGATCGGTGTACCACATACTATCGTGATTGGCGATCGTAATCTGGACAATGAAGAAATCGAATATAAAAGTCGCCGCAGCGGTGAAAAGCAGATGATTAAAACCAGCGAAATCATCGATTTTCTGCTGGCAAACGTTGTTCGCTAATCTTCAGCCAGCCTGGTTTTTCCTTCGGTGAAAACCAAAGATGTTACAAAAAAATGGTGGGTTTCCCCACCATTTCTACTCCGCCAAGACTCTGTCAACTGACATTACTCACGGAACAATTCTTCAATATTCAACCCTTGTACCTGCAGGATCTCCCGCAGACGACGCAAGCCTTCTACCTGAATCTGCCTGACACGTTCACGCGTCAACCCGATTTCCCGACCAACATCTTCCAATGTAGCCGCTTCGTATCCCAACAGACCAAAACGGCGGGCCAGAACTTCACGCTGCTTGGCATTCAGTTCAAACAACCACTTAACGATATTCTGCTTCATATCATTATCTTGGGTGGTGTTTTCCGGACCGTTGTCTTTTTCATCCGCCAGAATATCTAACAGCGCTTTTTCCGAATCACCACCCAGTGGGGTATCAACGGAAGTAATGCGCTCATTCAGACGCAGCATACGATTGACATCATCCACTGGTTTATCGAGCTGTTCGGCAATTTCTTCCGCACTCGGCTCATGATCCAGTTTATGAGAAAGTTCGCGTGCTGTACGCAGGTAGACATTCAATTCTTTAACGATATGGATTGGCAGGCGGATAGTTCGGGTTTGGTTCATGATTGCCCGTTCTATCGTCTGCCGGATCCACCATGTGGCATACGTTGAAAAACGAAATCCCTTTTCTGGATCGAATTTTTCAACCGCACGGATCAGACCAAGATTTCCCTCTTCAATCAGGTCTAGCAATGCCAGACCTCGATTGTTGTAGCGGCGGGCAATTTTTACCACCAGCCGCAGGTTACTCTCAATCATCCGGCGGCGTGATGGTGTATCACCGCGCAATGCGCGTCGGGCAAAATAAACTTCTTCTTCAGCGGTTAAAAGTGGTGAATAGCCAATTTCTCCCAGATAGAGCTGTGTTGCGTCTAAAACACGCTGGGGAACCCCTTGTGATAACAGCTCTTCTTCTGTTGAGTCATTATCACTAGTTTCTTCCTCTACCAGCGCTTTGTCGTCAAAAACGTCAAGTCCATTCTCTTCAAAATCAGCATCTTCATGTAACTCGTTAACTTTCAGCGTGCTTTGGCTCATAAGTGGCTCCTACCCGTGATCCCATGGCAGAATACCTAAGTACTCTGCCCGATTTATCGCTGCGGAAGAAAACGCAGCGGGTTTACGGATTTCCCCTTGTAACGAATTTCAAAATGCAAACGAACTGAACTGGTACCGGTACTACCCATGGTAGCTATTTTCTGCCCCGCCGTGACCTCTTGTTGCTCCCGGACCAGCATATTGTCGTTATGGGCGTAGGCGCTAAGGTAGTCATCATTATGTTTGATGATTATCAGATTACCGTAACCTCGCAGAGCGTTGCCAGCATACACCACACGCCCGCTGGCGGTAGCAATGATGGATTGCCCACGTGAGCCAGCGATATCAATCCCTTTATTTCCCCCTTCAGATGCGGAGAAACTATCTATGACTTTCCCTTCGGTGGGCCAACGCCAACTGCCGACAGCAGCCGTATTGCTGCTGGCAACAGCCGCTGGTGCGGTAACAGGAGCTGTCGTTGCCGCCCCTGTCGTAGGTAACATCTTACCTACATTCTGTTTACCCGAATTTTGAGAATACGCGTTAGTTGACTGAGAATCAACCTGCATAGTTTGTATTTGATTACTGGAAGGCGGTACAGGTACGCCGCCAGTCGTTGCATCCGTCGCCGCTAACATTCCACCGCCGCCGGTTAAACCGCCGCCAGAACCATCACCCAGACTCAGGGTCTGGCCAACATTAAGGCTATAAGGCTCCGGGATATTATTACGCTGGGCAAGATCCCGATAATCGTTGCCGGTAATCCAGGCGATATAAAACAGGGTATCTCCCCGTTTAACGGTATAGGTGTTACCGCCGCCGTAGCTTCCTTTCGGAATGTTGTTATAGCTGCGGTTATAAACGATTCGACCATCACGGGTGGTAACCGGCTCACCCGATGCCGTTATCTGTGATGGGGGCACAGACATAGCGCTTCTGCTACTGCCCGTATTTCCGCCGACACTGCTGATCGGCGCGGATTTGGAGTCATTGTTGGAACATCCAACCAACCCTAAGATAACAACCGTACAAGCAGCGATCTGACGCAAATTAATCATGCGGCTTCCCATGCGTCTTACTCCCCCATAACTATAAAATTCAGTAATCAGTTCAGACATTTGTGCCTCACCCCATTGTAGCGTAGCTGAGATCACGTATTTTGTTCATCAGTCTGAACGAGAAAGCGCGCCATTTTTCTATCACTGGCGCATAAGCGAAACCGGAGAGACAAAAATCACTATCTGATGCTAGCAATATCAGCAAGTTCGTACCATCCAACAGTTGTATTGAAATCTTAAACAAAACCAGCGCATCGCAACCGTATCAGGCTAATTCGCCTTTGACTAGCGGAACAAACCGAACTGCTTCAACCGTTTGGATAATGAATTCTCCGGCATGATGCTGCACTACCTGCAACATTTGTGACTGATCACCCACCGGTAAAACCATCACCCCGCCCTCGTCCAACTGATCCAGCAACGCCTGGGGGATTTCCGGTGGTGCCGCCGTCACGATAATGGCGTCAAAAGGCCCGCGCGACGCCCACCCCTGCCAGCCATCGCCATGACGGGTAGAGACGTTATGCAAATCAAGCAGCTTAAGACGACGTTTAGCCTGCCACTGAAGTCCTTTAATACGCTCAACAGAACAGACATGTTTGACTAAATGCGCCAGGATCGCCGTTTGATAGCCCGATCCCGTGCCAATTTCCAATACGCGGGAAACCGGGGTTAAACACAACAATTCCGTCATTCTCGCCACCATATAAGGTTGCGAAATGGTCTGACCGGAGCCTATCGGCAGCGCTGTATTTTCATACGCTTTATGCTCAAAAGCTTCATCAACAAAGCGCTCCCTGGGCACGGCTTCTATCGCCTGTAGCAGACGCTCATCCTGTATTCCCTGCTGACGCAACTGCGCCAGCAACGTTTGCATACGTTTGTTCACCATTCCCCGCTAACCTCAGCTTTGGTTAACCTCGTCGTCAATACGCCCTTTTTCCCATATGGGGTCCAACTTGCAGCCACCGTCATCGTTATCACAGACATCCGATCAAGAAAAAACAAACCGTAATACATCAGGCAATAATATCCATATCTTGTTGCTGGCTCAGTATTTCACGCACGACGCTGGTTGCGAAACTCCCCGCCGGTAACCAGAATTTCAGTTCAACCGTCTCATCATCCTGCCAATCCCAGCGCATGTGCTGCGGATACAGCAAAATGGCGCGACGGGCTGGTTCGACCCGCTCACGCCGTAATAAAGACAGCAACGTCTCCTGCCCGATAAGGCTTTGCTGCTCGAAAAACAGAGCGGCTTCCTGCGTGCCCAACGCGCCATCACCCGGCAGCGGCGCGGTTACCTGAAGCTCGCCAGCATCCAAACGCGTCTGTAGATTGGTCAACTCGTCCAGCCTGGCGACAAACCAACTGCCCCGCCCCGTTAATTGTAATGCATCTCCACACAAAGCGGTTTTAGCCTGCTGTTGTGCCAGCCGGATACTGGCAACCTGATTAAACAACGCGCTACGACTGGCGGAAAGATAGAAACTGCGTTTATTACGCTCTTTAACCCGGATATCATCATTTGCCCAGAGACGGGCTTGCTCAAGGTTATTCCCATCCCGGCCAAATCGCTGGCTGCCGAAATAATTAGGCACGCCATCTTGCGCAATCTGCAATAAGCGCGTTTCAACCGCCGCCCTATCGCTTATCTGACGCAATATCAGCGTAAAATAATTACCCTGCAATGCGCCAATGCGCAATTTACGGCGATGACGCGCAGATTCAAGCACCTCACAGCCTTCCAGTTCGAAAGTCGTTAAATCAGGGGTTTCTTTACCAGGAATATGGAGGCAAAACCATTGCTCCGTAACCGCATGACGGTCTTTCAGACCGGCGTAGCTCACCGAGCGCTGAGGTATTCGGGCAAATTTTGCCAGTGCTTCAGCCACAAATTGCGTATTGCAGCCGCGTTTACGAATACGCACCAGTACATGCTCGCCTTCGCCGTCTGGCTGAAACCCCAGATCCTCAACCACTATGAAATCTTCTGCCGTGGACTTCAGCACGCCCGATGCCTGCGGTTTGCCATGCAGCCAGGTAAGCTGTGCAGCGTTTGTCATGCCTACCATGCGACGATTTCACCTGTTTCATCTTTCACTAATAACGCAACAGCTTCACAGGCGATACCTTCACCACGTCCGGTAAACCCGAGCTGTTCGGTGGTGGTGGCTTTTACGTTCACGTCATCCATGTGGCTTTGCAAATCTTCCGCCAGATTGACCCGCATTTGCGGAATGTGAGGCGCCATTTTAGGTGCCTGAGCAATAATCGTGACATCCAGATTACCCAGTCGGTAACCTTTCTCGTTGATACGGCGCCACGCTTCACGCAGCAGGCCACGGCTGTCAGCACCTTTAAATGCCGGATCAGTATCGGGAAACAGCTTGCCGATGTCGCCCAGCGCGGCGGCCCCTAACAGGGCATCCGTCACCGCATGTAAAACGACATCGCCATCAGAATGCGCAAGCAGCCCCTGAGGATAAGGAATGCGCACACCACCGATCACCAGCGGACCTTCTCCACCAAATTTATGAACATCAAAACCGTGACCGATACGCATCGTGCGCTCTCCTTACTATGTTTATCCAATAGAATGAGTGTGGTGCAAATTGGTTAAATAAAACTCAGCCAATGCCAAATCTTCCGGGCGGGTTACCTTAATGTTATCCGCCCGCCCACTGACAATGTGTGGATGATAACCACAATACTCCAGTGCAGAAGCTTCATCTGTTATTGTTGCGCCGTCTTTCAGAGCTTGTTGCAAACAGCTTTTCAGTAACGCTAATGGAAACAACTGCGGCGTCAGGGCGTGCCACAGTTCGCTACGATCTACCGTGTGTTCTATCACCGTTCCCGTGCAGCGTTTCATGGTATCACTGACAGGCGCCGCCAGAATTCCACCGACATCACTGTGCGCAGTAATACTCAGCAACCGTTCGAGATCGTCCAGATGCAGGCAAGGCCGCGCAGCGTCATGCACCAGTACCCATTCAGCATCAGCGATCATCCGTAACCCCGCCAGCACTGAATCAGCACGTTGCTTGCCCCCGATCACTACGCTGACGCGAGGATCGGCAGCAATAGGCAAGGAATGAAAAATTGCGTCATCTGGGCTGATGGCGACGATCGCACGGGCAATACGGGGATGAGACAATAATGCGTCGATAGCATGTTCAAGAATGGTTTTATTACCGATGGTTAAATACTGTTTAGGGCGATCGCTTTGCATCCTGCTGCCGTTACCGGCGGCAGGTAAGACGGCAACAACCTCTGGCTGGCAAGCACTCTGTTTCAGCATAGGTCAGTGTAATGTATTCTGAGGCGGCAATGACGGGGACGTTGCAGTACGGTTCCCGGATTCCGGCACCAGACGATAGAAACTTTCACCGGGCTTAATCATGCCCAGTTCATTGCGCGCACGCTCTTCAATCGCTTCCTGCCCGCCATTCAGGTCATCGATTTCTGCAAACAATTGTTCATTACGGGCTTTCAGTTTGGCATTGTTCCCCTGCTGGACAACAACATCCTCTTTAACCCGAACATAGTCATGGATACCATTCTTACCCAGCCACAGTGAATACTGAAGCCAGCCAAGTATTATCAATAATAACAGCGTAAGTTTTCCCATCCCGCCCCCTGAAAAGCCGCCTAATCATCCCATAACTTTCGTTCCGACTCCACTCTGTCTGGCGGCGGACGCGAAGATTCCCGCTAAATAGGGGAAAAGGCAAGCAGCAATGCAGGGGCGATACATCATATCTTAGAGGTGAGAAAGCCGCCTGATAGACGGTCAAAAGACATCAGAGGTTGATAATCGCCCGCTGACTCAGTAGATCCAGCAGTTGGTTGGTCAAGTTCGTTACCAATTGTTCGCCGTCCAGATGAATATCCGGCGCTTGCGGCGCTTCGTAAACTGAATCAATACCGGTGAAATTACGCAACTCCCCGGCACGGGCTTTCTTGTACAACCCTTTGGGATCGCGGGCTTCGCAGGTAGCAAGGGGCGTATCGACAAATACCTCGACAAACTGCCCCTCGGCCAGCAGATCCTGCACCATTTTACGTTCCGCGCGATGGGGCGAGATAAAGGCGGTCAACACCACCAGACCGGCATCAACCATCAATTTGGCCACTTCACCGACGCGGCGGATATTCTCCCGCCGGTCAGCATCGGTAAACCCCAAATCGCGGCACAGTCCGTGACGGACATTATCGCCATCCAGCAAATAGGTGCTGACGCCATGTAGATGCAACGCCTGCTCCAGTGCGCCAGCCAATGTCGATTTACCCGAACCGGACAGCCCGGTAAACCAGACCACCGCGCCCTGATGCCCATGCAGGCGCTCGCGCTCCTGCCGTGATACCACGTGCGGGTGCCAGACCACATTTTCATCGGCGGGTAACGGTGACGAGGGGTGGCGTTGGGACACGTTATTTCCCCCCCAGCAGGTCACGGGCGCCCCAATGGGGGAAATGGCGGCGAACCAGTGCATTCAGTTCCAGTTCAAACGCGCTGTAAGCCCCTGGTTCCTGATACGTCTGTTCAATGACTTCACGCACCAGCCCGGCGCCCACGGTGACGTTGCTCAGGCGATCAATAAAAATCATGCCGCCGGTCACGTGATTCTGCTGATAGTTATCCAGCACCAGCGGTTCGTCAAACGTCAGTTCAACCAGCCCGATACCGTTCAGCGGCAGATTTTCCGTTACCCGTTGCGTCAGGGAATTGATATCAACCTGATACTGGATATTCTCCACCCGTGCACGGGTTTTCTTGCCGCCGATCTTGATGTCATAACTCTGCCCCGGCACCAAAGGCTGTTCCGCCATCCAGACCACATCCACCAGCGCATTCTGCACCGCTTTAAGGGTTTCTGTGTTTTCAACCAGCAGATCGCCACGGCTGATATCGATCTCATCGGACAGCACCAGCGTAATCGCTTCACCTGCCTGAGCCTGCTGTAAATCGCCGTCAAATGTCACGATGCGGCTGACGGTGGACTCCACCCCCGAAGGCAGCACTTTAACCCGTTGCCCCACGCGTACCATGCCGGACGCCAGCGTACCGGCATAACCGCGAAAATCGAGGTTTGGGCGGTTCACATACTGTACCGGGAAGCGCATAGGTAGCTTAAGACTACGCTGCGCCACATTGACCGTTTCCAGCACATCCAGCAGCGTCGGGCCGCTGTACCAGCTCATGGCGGCGCTCGGCGTGGCGACGTTATCGCCGTCCAGCGCGGAGATCGGCACAAAGGTGATGTTCAGATCGGTTGGCAACTGCCGGGCGAAATCCAGATAGTCCTGCTTGAATTGTTCAAATACCGTTTGCTGATAATCCACCAAATCCATTTTGTTTACCGCAACCACCAGATGGCGAATCCCCAGCAGCGTGGCAATAAAGCTATGGCGGCGTGTCTGATCGAGTACGCCTTTGCGCGCATCAATCAGCAGGATCGCCAGTTCACAAGTAGACGCGCCCGTCGCCATATTGCGGGTGTACTGTTCATGCCCCGGCGTATCGGCAATAATGAATTTGCGCTTTTCGGTCGAGAAATAGCGGTAGGCCACATCAATGGTAATACCCTGCTCACGCTCGGCCTGTAAGCCATCCACCAGCAACGCCAGATCCAGTTTTTCCCCCTGAGTACCCAGTCGTTTGCTGTCGCTGTGCAGCGTAGTTAACTGATCCTCATAAATCTGACGGGTATCGTGCAGTAAACGGCCAATCAGCGTGCTTTTACCGTCGTCGACGCTGCCGCAGGTCAGAAACCGCAACAGGGTTTTGTCCTGCTGTGCATGTAGATAGGCCTCGACGCCACCCTGCTCGGCAATCTGTTTCGCAATCACACTTTCTTTTGCAACATGACTCATTCGACGATTCCTCAGAAATACCCTTGACGCTTTTTCAGTTCCATTGAACCGGACTGATCGCGGTCGATCATCCTTCCCTGACGTTCACTGGTGGTGGAAATCAACATCTCTTCGATGATTTCCGGCAGCGTTTGCGCACTGGACTCAACAGCGCCGGTCAGCGGCCAGCAACCCAGGGTACGAAAACGCACCATGCGCTGTTCAATCACTTCACCCGGTTGCAGATCGATACGATCGTCATCCACCATCAGCAACATGCCGTCCCGCTCCAGTACCGGACGCGGTGCGGCCAGATACAGCGGCACGATCTCAATATTTTCCAGATAGATGTACTGCCAGATATCCAGCTCAGTCCAGTTAGACAGCGGGAATACGCGGATGCTTTCGCCCTTGTTGATTTGGCCGTTATAGTTATGCCATAGCTCCGGGCGCTGGCTTTTGGGATCCCAGCGGTGAAAGCGATCGCGGAACGAATAGATGCGCTCTTTGGCGCGGGATTTTTCCTCATCACGCCGCGCACCGCCGAAAGCGGCATCAAAACCGTATTTATCCAGTGCCTGCTTTAACCCCTCGGTTTTCATGATATCAGTATGCTTGGCGCTACCGTGGATGAACGGGTTAATGCCCAACGCTTCCCCCTGTGGGTTGCGGTGAACCAGCAATTCACAGCCATACGCTTTTGCCGTATGGTCACGGAATTCATACATTTCACGGAATTTCCAGCCGGTATCCACGTGCAACAACGGGAATGGCAGCGATCCGGGAAAGAATGCCTTGCGCGCCAGATGCAGCATGACCGAGGAGTCTTTACCGATGGAATACATCATCACCGGGTTGGCGAACTCTGCCGCAACCTCGCGGATGATATGAATGCTCTCGGCCTCTAGTTGCCGTAAATGCGTGAGTCGTTTCTGATCCATAACCATTCCTTAAGCCAAATTCACTACCGATGACCGGCTATCTTGCCGAACCGTCGGCGTCTGCTGACCAAACCAGGCGATTTGGCGGTGTAGATTCACCACTTCACCAATCACCAGCAACGCCGGTGTCGGCGCCTGCCGGGCCAATTGTTCCAACTGTTGCAAGGTGCCAATCAGTACCTGCTGATCGTGTCGGGTTCCCCGGCCAATCACCGCAACCGGCGTCCCGGCAGCGCGACCGTGCGCGATCAATTGTTGAGCGATTTCGGCCGCCTTCACCGTTCCCATATAAATCGCCAACGTCTGACGACCACGGGCCAGCGTTGCCCACTCCAGCGCCTGACCGTCAGGCCGGCAATGACCGGTAATAAACACCACGCTCTGAGCATAATCCCGGTGCGTCAACGGTATACCGGCGTAAGCGGTAGCACCAGCGGCGGCGGTGATGCCCGGTACAACCTGAAAGGATATACCGGCCTGCGCCGCCTGCTGCAATTCTTCACCGCCGCGGCCAAAAATAAACGGATCACCGCCTTTCAGGCGCACGACGCGTTTACCTTGCTGCGCCAGCGTGACCAGCAACCGATTAGTCTCTTCCTGGGACACTGAATGGGCACCAGCGCGCTTGCCGACACAAATGCGTTCAGCATCACGGCGCACCAGTTCCAGTATGTCAGCGCTAACCAGATGGTCATACAGCACCACATCCGCCTGCTGAATAACCTGTAAGCCCCGCAACGTCAGTAATCCTGCATCACCGGGGCCAGCGCCAACCAGCGCGATTTCGCCCCGGTTAGCCAGCGGTTGCTGTTGCTCATGCTGTTGTTGTTCAAGCTGCTGGTGCAGTTCCTCTTCCGCCTGTGACACTTGTCCGGCAGCCATCAAGCTGGCGAAACGCCCGGAAAAAAGGCGTTCCCAAAAACGGCGGCGATCGCTCACGGAATGCAAGTGTTGCTTGATACGGCCACGCCAGCCACCTGCCAGTTGGGCCATCGCTCCCAGGCTTGCTGGCAGCAGGGCTTCCAGCTTTTCACGCAATATCCGCGCCAGCACCGGCGCTTGCCCCCCCGAAGAGATCGCCACCACCAGCGGAGAACGATCAACAATGGAAGGGAAAATAAAAGAGCACTTAGGTTGGTCATCCACCACGTTCACCAGCAGATGACGCTGGTTAGCGGCGTCGAATACGGCGGCATTTAGCTTGCCGTCATCGGTCGCCGCAATCACCAGAAACACGCCCGACAATAACTCCGGCGTAAAATGTTGGGCCAGCCATTCGATCTGCCCTGATTGATGCCGCTCGGCCAAATGTTCCGACAACGACTGTGCGACCACCTTTACCTCGGCACCGGCACGTTGCAGCAGATCGATTTTGCGGGTGGCGACGTCACCGCCGCCCACCACCAACACCGGACGATGGCGAAGATCGGCGAATAAAGGTAGATAGTTCACAAATGCCTTAACTAAGCTAAAAAAGTGATTAAGCGACTATACGGTGCAGATAGAACACTTATGAAATGCCGAATTGGCATGACAAGTTCCGTAATGGAATAACACCACAAAAAAACGGGCGCAGACTGCCGACAAAGTCCGATATTAGGGACAGCGTGCTGATGGGGCCGTAGCGCCTTTCACTCTTCGTGTAGCCCGCATTCACGCTTCAGACCGAAAAAGCGGGTTTCTTCTTCACTCATGCCGGGTTCCCATTTACGGGTGGTATGAGTGTCGCCCACTGATAAATATCCCTGATCCCACAGCGGATGGTAACTCAGCCCGTTTTGTTTCAGGTACTGATAAACCTGACGGTTGTCCCAGTCAATAATCGGCAGAAATTTGAACACCCCACGCTGCACCGCCAACACCGGCAGATGACCGCGGCTGCTGGATTGCTCGCGCCGCAGACCGGCAAACCAGGTGCTCGCCTTAAGTTCGCTTAAGGCCCGGTTCATGGGTTCCACCTTGTTTATCTGGTTGTAGCGTTCAATGCCCTCAACCCCCTGATCCCACAATTGACCGTAGCGCGCTTCCTGCCATGCAGGCGACAGCGTGGCGCGGTATACCTTAAGGTTTAGTTTCAGTTGTTCCGTTAAGCCATCAATAAACTGATAGGTTTCCGGGAAAAGATACCCCGTATCCGTCAGGATAACCGGAATATCCGTCCACTGTTGAGTGACAAGATGCAAAGACACGGCAGCCTGAATACCAAAACTGGAGGACAACACATACTCCCCCGGCAGATTTTCCAGCGCCCAGTTGACCCTTTCCTGTGCGGACAGGGCTTCCAGCCGATGGTTAACCGTCGCCAGCGCAGCCTCCTGTTCTGACTTCGGCAAAACATTTAGCGCCTCAAGATTAAGCTCAGACATCAGGATCTCCTGTCAGTCATAAAAATCACGTGCGGGGTCCAGCACCGGTTTAATGATGTTGGCGCGAATAGTGAAATCACCAAAACCTTCATTCTCGTTACGCTCTTTCGCCCAGCGCCCGATAAGCTGGTCGATTTCACTGAGGATTTCCGCCTCATTGATGTTCTCACGATACATGCGCGGGATGCGCGTACCCGCCCGGTTTCCTCCCAGATGCAGGTTATAGCGCCCGATGGCTTTCCCCACCAGACCGATCTCCGCCAGCAGCGCCCGGCCACAGCCATTAGGGCACCCGGTCACGCGCAGAATAATGTGCTCATCCCCCACGCCATGCCGCTGCATGATATCTTCAACCTTAGTCACAAACGTCGGCAGGAAACGCTCCGCTTCCGCCATCGCCAGCGGGCAGGTCGGGTAGGAAACACAGGCCATAGAGTTTTTACGCTGTTCGCTCACGCCATCGTCTATCAGTCCATGTTGCCGCGCCAGCGCCTCAATCTTCGCCTTACTGCGCGCTGTTACACCGGCAACAATCAGGTTCTGGTTTGCCGTCAGCCGGAAATCTCCCTTATGTATTTTAGCAATTTCCGCCAGGCCCGTTTTCAACGGGCGGCCAGGATAGTCCAGAATACGACCATTTTCGATAAACAGCGTCAAATGCCATTTATTGTCGATGCCTTTTACCCAGCCGATACGATCGCCGCGTCCGGTAAATTCATACGGACGTACCGCCTCAAACTTCACGCCAGCGCGCTTTTCCACTTCCTGTTTGAACGTCTCAACGCCCACCCGCTCCAGCGTGTACTTGGTTTTCGCGTTTTTACGGTTGGTACGGTTCCCCCAGTCACGCTGGGTGGTGACCACCGCTTCGGCGATCGCCAGCGTATGTTCAACCGGAATATAGCCCAGTTCACTGGCAGTGCGCGCATAGGTCGCTTTATCGCCGTGAGCAATCGACAGCCCGCCGCCCACCAGCACATTGAACCCGACCAGCCGACCGTTATCGGCAATAGCGACAAAGTTAAGATCGTTGGCGTGCAGATCCACATCGTTCTGCGGTGGAATCACCACGGTAGTTTTGAACTTGCGCGGCAGATAGGTCGATCCCAAAATGGGTTCTTCGTCTGTGGTGGCAACCTTCTCCTGATCCAACCAGATTTCGGCATAAGCGCGAGTTCGCGGCAGCAGATGCTCAGAAATCTTCTTCGCCCAGTCATACGCCTGCTGGTGCAGTTCGGACTCAATCGGATTTGAGGTACACATCACGTTGCGGTTAACGTCGTTGGCCGTGGCCAGTGAGTCTAATCCCACGCTATTGAGCAACTGGTGCGCGGGTTTCACATTCGGTTTAAGAATACCGTGAAACTGGAACGTCTGACGGTTAGTCAGGCGAATACTGCCGTAGAGTGTGCTTTCAGCGGCAAATTTATCAATACCCAACCACTGTGCGGGCGTGATAACGCCCCCCGGCAAGCGGCAACGCAGCATCATGGCATGGCGCGGTTCCAGTTTCTGCTCGGCACGCTCGGCACGGATGTCACGGTCGTCCTGCTGATACATACCGTGAAAACGGATCAGTAAAAAGTTATCGCCATTAAAACCGCCAGTCAGGCCGTCTTGTAAATCATCGGCAATGGTGCCGCGCAGGAAATTGCTCTCCCGCTTCAGGCGCTCGGCATCAGCAAGTTTCCCTTCCACCACTAATGGGCCGGGATGTTTTTCATTTAAGAACAGCTTTTCGCTCATTAGTACACATCTCGCTGATAACGGCGCTCAAGGCGCAAATCACTTAAAAATTCATCGGCCTGCTCGGTGTCCATGCCACCGTGTTCGGCCACCACGTCCAATAACGCCAGTTCGACATCCTTCGCCATGCGGTTGGCATCGCCGCAAACATAAAGGTGTGCGCCATCCTGAAGCCAGCGCCAGACTTCCGCGCCTTTTTCCCGCAATTTGTCCTGTACGTAAATCTTGTGCGCCTGATCGCGTGACCAGGCCAGATCGATATTCGTCAGCAGGCCATCTTTCACATAGCGCTGCCATTCAACCTGATAGAGAAAATCTTCCGTAAAGTGCGGGTTGCCAAAGAACAGCCAGTTCCTCCCTCCCGCGCCTTCCGCTTCCCGCTGTTGCATAAATGCGCGAAAAGGCGCAATACCGGTGCCTGGCCCAATCATTATGACCGGCGTATCCGGGTTGGCAGGCAGCCGGAAATTATCGTTATGTTCGATAAATACCCGGATGTCATCATCTTCATTCAGACGATCGGCCAGATAGCTGGATGCGCCGCCAGCACGGGGACGGCCATTGATGTCATAGCGCACCACCCCGACGGTGATATGCACTTCGCTTTCCACTTCAGCTTGTGAAGAGGCGATGGAATACAAACGCGGCGTCAGCGGACGCAGCAGGCCGGTTAACTGCTCCGCCGTCAGTTCAACGGGGGCCTGTCGCACCATATCCACCAGCGGTGTCTGTTGGGCAAACTGCTGTAAGGCCAGCTTATCCGCCACCAAAGCCAGCAGCGTTTCATCACGCGATAGGGCGGCGTATTTTTCAACAATGGGCGCCGTGTTCTGGGTCAGTTCAAAATGGCTTTGCAGTGCCTGTGACAACGGCAGCGATTTTCCTTCCACCGTGACCTGCTCGTCGCCTTTCAGCCACAACAGCTCAAGCAGTTCCCGCACCAACGCGGGATCGTTGTCAAACCAGACGCCAAGCGCATCTCCCGGTTGGTAACGCAGACCGGAATCACCCAGATCGATTTCAATGTGACGAACATCTTTCTCTGAGTTACGGCCAGTGATTTTCTGATTAACGGAAAACGCCGCATGTAATGGTGATTCCTTGCTATAAGGACTGCTGGTGATTTCATCCAGCGCGCCGCTGGCGCTGACTTGCGCGACCGCATCCCCCTGCGCTGATACGCGAGATTTGAGAATATCCACCAGTTGCCGTCGCCATTGTTCCGCCTGCGCCTGATAATCCACATCGGCATCAACACGATCCAGCAGCCGTTCGGCGCCCAGTTCAGCAAAACGGCTATCAAAGTCCTTACCTGCTTTGCTGAAAAACTCATATGAGGTATCGCCTAGCCCGAACACCGCAAACGCGGTCTCTTTCAGGGAAGGGGCTTTTTTGGAGTGCAGGAATTTATGCAACGCAACGGCTTCTTCCGGCGGCTCTCCTTCGCCCTGTGTCGAGGTCACCACCAGCAACAGTTTTTCCTGCGCAATTTGCTTGAATTTGTAGTCGCCTGCATTCACCAGATTAACCGCCAGTTTGGCGCTCAACAGGTCATCCCGCAGTTGCTCCGCCACCCGCCTGGCATTACCGGTTTGGGAGGCGGAAATCAGAGTGATGCTTTGCACGGGAACCGAAATAACCGGGGATGAACTCACATTTGCCGTCGTTGTCACCGCGCCAGACTGCTGTTGTCCTGTCGGTTGCTGTAAAACGCCCCAAAAATAACCGGACAGCCAGGCTAGCTGCGTGGGTGAAAAATCACCGGTTGCCGCCTGTAAACGTGTTAATTGCTCCGCACTCAACGGGAGCAACGAAGTCGGAGAAACCGGAGTTGTCATTATGATCTCAATATCCTTGTGCCTGTAGCCGGAACTAATGCAGATTCATGCAATAAAAAGATGAATGGAAGATAAGGGTAACCACCCGTATCTTAACAATTAAAGAAATGATGGAAATATCAAATAACCAAAATGACTAAATGGTTTTTCAGATAACACTTACTGATTAAAGTGTTATAGCCAAAGAAATGTCGATAACATTATGAATTTTAAATTAAATAATGAAGTATGAATTCACAAGTGGTGGTAAAACGCTTGCGGTGGAAGCTGATTGGCGATGAATAGCTAACCACCGCGCTTTCCGGTAGTATGCGACAGTTTTTTGAATACTATTTTTTAAAGAAATCGAGAGCATCGCCATGCCTATTACACTATTTAAAGATTTTCAGTTTGAAGCAGCTCACCGTCTGCCCCATGTTCCCTCAGGGCATAAATGCGGACGCCTGCATGGGCATTCATTTATGGTTCGACTGGAAATTACCGGCGATGTTGATCCCCATACCGGCTGGATAATGGATTTTGCCGAATTAAAGGCCGCGTTTAAACCAACGTGGGAAAGGCTGGATCACCACTACCTGAATGATATTCCCGGTCTGGAAAATCCAACCAGCGAAGTACTGGCTCACTGGATCTGGCAACAGATAAAACCGTCATTGCCCGAACTGAGCGCCGTCACCGTGAAAGAAACCTGTACTGCGGGTTGTATCTATAAAGGCGAGTAAAAGCAATGGCCTGGAACGTTACGCCGTATCGTATCCGCTAGGCAATATTCAGGTATTTATGCGTTTGCATGGAAAGCCGCCAGTTGCGGGCAATACAGGTGGCAATACACAGTTTGGTTGCCTCCTCTTTCTGACTGATAGGCTGTAGCGCCACAATGCGCGGCTTATCATCCTCCAGCCGGGCCAATAAGGCATCCAGCGCGTCGATATCACGCTCACGGGCAACCGGATGTTTTATTTCATCCGCCCGTTGCAATGCCTGATCGATAACCGCCATGCCACCACGCATATTCACTTTCGGGGAAACCGTCACCCAGGTTTTTGGCGAACAGCGTATTTCATGCGTGCCACTGGTTTCTATCTGACAGCTAAACCCCTGTTTTTCCAACAATAGCGTCAGCGCGGACAGATCGTGAATACAGGGTTCGCCCCCGGTAATCACGATATGGCGTGCGGTATAACCTTCACCCGCCATCAACGCCAGTATATCCTCAGCGCGGGCAGCCCCCCAACCATCGCTTTCCTGTGTTTTTATCAGTACCTGATCCAGCGGAATCTCCCGCTCGGCCAGTTTGTCCCAGGTATGTTTGGTATCGCACCAGCTACAACCGACCGGACACCCTTGCAGGCGCACAAACACCGCCGGAACACCGGTAAAATAGCCTTCGCCCTGTAACGTCTGGAACACTTCATTAATCGGGTACTGCATGTTTTTCACTATACCGGTTACTTAAAGAAGGTATTATCGCAGATCAACACGCCAAACCAATAGCTGGCGTTTTATTTGAGTAATATCGTTGTCGCGTTAATACTCAATATTACTACTTTATTCCCCATCGACGCTCAATCATTAACAAGGATCGGAATGCATGAATGTTTTGAAATCTTTCACGTTGCTCTTGCTGGCACTGCTTTTTGTCCCTGTGATGTCCACCGCGCAGACGGTTACGCAGATAAAAACCCAGCCGGGTTACTACCGGATGATGCTGGGTCAATTTGAGATAACCGCTCTGTCTGACGGCACCAATACTATGCCGATGGACAAACTACTGGCACGCACCTCCCCTGAAGAAATAAAACGGTTACTGGCGGAAAACTTTCTAGAACCATCGGTTGAGACCTCGATCAATGCCTTTTTGATTAACACGGGGGAAAACCTGATCCTGATCGATACCGGCAACGGTAAGCAAGCCAACCCTTCCGTTGGCCGGGTGCTGAATAACCTGAAAGCGGCGGGCTACTCGCCTGAACAGGTGGATACGCTCGTCCTGACGCATCTGCACGGCGACCATTTCGGCGGACTACTGAGCGAGGGCAAACTGGCCTACCCAAATGCCACGATTTACGTCAGCAAACTTGACAGTGATTACTGGCTCAACGAAGCGAATCTGAAACAGGCGACAGGCGACAATAAAGCCACCTTCCAGCGGGTACAGGATACGTTCAGCCCGATTAAAGCAGCCAATAAGCTGAAACTCTTTTCCGGCGAACAGCAGATTGTCCAGGGGATCACCTCGTTGCCAACTCCCGGCCACACTCCCGGACACACCGCGTTCTGGGCCGAAAGCGAAGGACAAAAACTGCTGATCTGGGGTGATATCATTCACGTAGCTGCCGTGCAGTTTCCGCTGCCTGCCACCACCATCAGTTTCGACTATGACATGGACGCCGCCGCAAAAACTCGCGCCTCCCTTATGGCTGACGCAGACAGCAAGGGTTACTGGGTTGCCAGTTCACACATTTCTTTCCCCGGTATCGGTCACGTCAAAGCGGCACAAGGTCATGATGGAAAACCAAACGGCTACCGTTGGATCCCGGTGAACTATAGCCTGTCAGGATTGAATCAATAAAAGATGAGAAGGGGAATGGTTCTGTAGATCAAAAAAATCCAGAAATGTGCGAACACTTCTGGATTTTAATCTTACATGGAGCCGACGCTTCTACTTCCCGCCAGGGGCCGCAGAGATCATGCTCTCAGCGTGAAGGTGGCGATTAAGCCTGGCCCTTCACTTCTTTCAGGCCGTTGAACGGCGCACGGTTACCCAGCGCTTCTTCAATACGGATCAGTTGGTTGTATTTAGCAACGCGGTCAGAACGGCTCATAGAACCGGTTTTGATCTGGCCTGCCGCCGTACCTACCGCCAAGTCAGCGATAGTGGCATCTTCGGTTTCACCAGAACGGTGAGAGATGACCGCCGTGTAGCCTGCATCTTTCGCCATCTTGATTGCAGCCAGTGTTTCGGTCAGAGAACCGATCTGGTTGAATTTGATCAGGATGGAGTTAGCGATGCCTTTATCGATACCTTCTTTCAGGATCTTGGTATTGGTCACGAACAGATCGTCGCCAACCAGTTGGATTTTGTCGCCCAGAACTTTGGTCTGGTAAGCAAAACCGTCCCAGTCAGACTCATTCAGACCATCTTCGATAGAGACGATCGGATATTCTTTGGTCAGACCTTCCAGGTAATGAGTGAATTCCTGAGAGGTGAACGTTTTGCCTTCGCCTTTCAGTTCATAGTTACCGGTTTCTTTGTTGTAGAACTCAGAAGCGGCACAGTCCATGGCCAGGGTAACGTCTTTACCCAAAACATAACCGGCCTTTTCCACTGCTTCTTTGATCGCAGCCAGTGCCGCGGCGTTGGATTCCAGATTCGGCGCATAGCCGCCTTCATCACCTACCGCAGTACTCATACCTTTGGCTTTCAGCACTTTTGCCAGTGTGTGGAAAACTTCAGAACCGATACGAATCGCTTCTTTAACCGTTTTCGCGCCAACCGGTTGAATCATGAACTCCTGAATATCAACGTTGTTATCAGCGTGTTCGCCGCCATTGATGATGTTCATCATCGGCAGAGGCATAGAGAATTTGCCTGGGGTGCCATTCAGTTCGGCAATATGCTCGTACAGCGGTTGGCCTTTGGATGCCGCGGCGGCTTTGGCGCTGGCCAGGGAAACAGCCAGGATGGCGTTAGCGCCGAATTTGGATTTGTTTTCAGTACCGTCCAGGTCGATCATGATTTTATCGATGCTCGCCTGATCTTTCGCGTCTTTACCCAGAATAGCCTGAGCAAGCGGACCGTTTACCGCAGCAACGGCTTTGGTTACGCCTTTGCCCAGGAAACGGGATTTGTCACCGTCACGCAGTTCCAGCGCTTCACGCGAACCGGTAGAAGCCCCTGATGGTGCAGCGGCCAAACCAACAAAACCGCCTTCCAGATGCACTTCCGCTTCCACAGTTGGATTTCCGCGCGAGTCGATGATTTCACGACCGATGACTTTAACAATTTTGGACATTAGATTTTCCTCAATACAAGTTAAACTAAAACCTCAGACGAACAACGCACGATGATCAATCGTGCGTTGCCGACAAATCCGTTACTTCATCTGACGCTTTTGATATGCGCCAGCGGCTTTGACAAAGCCGGCGAACAGTGGATGCCCATCACGCGGCGTCGATGTAAATTCCGGGTGGAACTGACAAGCCACGAACCACGGATGATCAGGCAATTCAACGATCTCCACCAGTTTGCGGTCGGC
Organism: Brenneria alni; assembly: GCF_003666245.1. GTDB lineage: Bacteria > Pseudomonadota > Gammaproteobacteria > Enterobacterales > Enterobacteriaceae > Brenneria > Brenneria alni. The sequence continues at coordinate 48,314 of NZ_MJLZ01000017.1, read as the reverse complement.
GGAAAGACCAGCAACACGCAATCCCGCCGCTTCAATCTGCTTCAACAACATGTTGTTTACTTCATAACGATGGCGGTGACGTTCAATAATCGTTTGTTCACCATACAACTGGCGCACCAGACTGCCCTCGGTCAGATGACATTGCTGTCCGCCAACCCGCATGGTGCCACCCAGATCGCTTGCCTCATCACGGACTTCAATATTGCCTTCTTCATCACGCCATTCCGTGATGAGCGCAATTACCGGGTACTTACAGTCCGGCACAAACTCAGTCGAGTTTGCCCCCTCCATACCGGCAACGTTACGGGCAAATTCCATCAATGCCACCTGCATCCCCAGGCAAATACCCAGATAAGGAACATTATTTTCACGGGCATAACGCGCCGCCATGACCTTACCTTCGACACCACGATAGCCAAACCCGCCGGGGATCAGGATAGCGTCCAAATCTTTCAGTATCTCGACGCCACGGGTTTCAACATCCTGCGAATCGATAAGCCGGATGTTCACCGTCAGACGGTTTTTCAATCCACCGTGCTTGAGCGCTTCAATGACCGATTTATAGGCATCAGGCAACGCTACATACTTGCCAATCATCCCGATGGTGACTTCACCGCCCGGATTGGCTTCTTCGTAGACCACCTGTTCCCATTCTGACAGATTCGCTTCCTGGCAGTTCAAGCTGAATCGTTTACAAATATAATCGTCCAGCCCCTGAGATTTCAAGAGCGCCGGGATTTTATAAATGGAATCAATATCTTTAAGGGATATTACTGCTTTTTCCGGCACATTACAGAATAAAGCAATCTTTGCACGCTCATTGGCAGGCACGGTACGGTCAGAACGGCAAATCAGCACATCAGGCTGGATACCGATGGAAAGCAGCTCTTTTACCGAGTGCTGAGTCGGTTTGGTTTTCACTTCACCGGCGGCGGCCAGATACGGCACCAGCGTCAGATGCATATAGAGCGTATGCTCGCGGCCCACTTCAACCGCCATCTGCCGAATCGCTTCAAGGAACGGTAAAGATTCGATATCACCGACCGTTCCGCCAATTTCAACCAGCACCACATCATGCCCTTCCCCCCCCTCAAGGATGCGCTCTTTGATCGCATTGGTAATATGGGGGATAACCTGAATAGTGGCGCCCAGATAGTCACCACGGCGCTCTTTACGCAGTACGTCAGAGTATATACGGCCAGCGGTGAAGTTATTACGGCGCGACATCTTGGTGCGAATGAAGCGCTCATAGTGGCCCAGATCGAGATCGGTTTCCGCACCGTCTTCGGTGACGAACACTTCACCGTGCTGTGTCGGGCTCATCGTGCCCGGATCCACGTTGATATACGGGTCCAGTTTCATGATGGTAACGTTGAGGCCACGGGCTTCAAGAATAGCCGCCAGAGAGGCTGCGGCAATGCCTTTACCCAGAGAGGAAACGACCCCGCCGGTCACAAAAATATAATTAGTTGTCATGCTGAACCTGAGAGTTTAGGTTTAAAGACGATGGAAAGACCAAGACGGGAAAGTAGTATACCGGAACCTGATGAACGCCACAAATGTTCGTTTTACTCATCGCGCCGACTTGAAAAATGAAGGCTATTTTCCTGCTGCTTAACCTGCTGCCACGCCGCTTCCATTTCTTCCAGCGTTGCCTGCTCCAGCGTTTTACCAGACGCTGTAACAATCTGTTCTACCTGACGAAAACGGCGGCTGAACTTACGGTTGGCCTCTTGCAGCGCACGCTCGGCCTTGTACCCCAGATGACGAGAAAGATTAACCGTGGCAAACAATAAATCACCAATTTCTTCACCCAGTTTTGCTTCATCAATCACCGCCTGCCGGGCTTCATACATCACCTCGTCAATTTCTTCATAAACTTTGCCGACAACCGGCCCCAAACTGTCCCAGTCAAACCCCACGGACGCGCAGCGCTGCTGAATTTTTTGTGCTTTCATTAACGCGGGCAATGCTTCGGGAATATCATCCAACGGTGAATGGCGATCTTTTTCAGCTCTTTCCTGGGCTTTGGTTTGCTCCCAGTTTGCCAGCACCGCATCACTGTCTGAAAGCTGGGCATCCGCAAAGATGTGTGGATGGCGGCGCACCAGCTTGTCGCTGATGGCATTACAGACGTCGGAAAAATCAAACAGCCCCTGCTCCTGTGCCAATTGCGCATAGAACACCACCTGAAACAGCATGTCGCCCAGTTCACCGCGCAAATCATCAAAGTCTTTGCGGCTGATGGCATCCAGCACTTCGTAAGTTTCTTCCAGCGTATAAGGCGTAAGGGTGTCAAACGTTTGTTTGCGATCCCACGGGCAGCCGTTTTCTGGATCGCGCAGGGTTTTCATGATGGCGAGCAGGCGCTCAATGGCAGGTGAAGTCATAGTATTCCTGAAAATTAAACGATTATTGTTCTACAGCGAATTATGCAGATAAGGAGAAAGTTTCGTGCGCGATAAATTCCAAACATCTTTTCCGCATCTTCGACGCGCCCGACACGGGGCGTCCAATCGACGCCGCCCCGTGACCCCGGTCTTTTTCGCGAGAATTGCGCCGCTTCGCGGTGCCTTCGGAAAAACAATCTCCTGACGGACCGCCGCTGACGCGTTCCCTACGCGGCAGCGGCTTTCGTGGCTTCCATGCCACTCATCCTGGATGATTGTTTTTCCTCAGCGCAATTTTTTACGCGAAAGGAAATACCACATTATCACTAGTTATCCCCCCTGCTGACGGCGGGCGTCGATCACATCCGGCAATTGGTTGAGCTTGGCCAGCACACGCCCCAGCACCTGTAGATTGTAGATCTCCATTTCCATATCAATGGTGGCCAGTTGCTGTTTCGTGTCGCTACGACTGGAGACGCCCAGTACATTGACCTTTTCGTTCGCCAGAATGGTGGTGATATCCCGCAGTAATCCGCTACGATCATTAGCCGTCACCCTCACCACCAGCGAATATCCGCTGGAGTAGCTTTCCCCCCACACCGCATCGACAATACGCTCCGGCGCGTTGCTGCGCAGATCGTCCAGTTGCTCACAGTCGGCCCGATGGATGGAAATTCCCCGCCCACGGGTGATAAACCCGGTGATCTCATCACCCGGAATCGGCTGACAGCAGCGGGCGATATGGTGCATCAGGTTGCCGACCCCTTCAACAACCACACGTCCTTTATCTTTGTTATGCGCGGCTGGCTGCTGGGATTTTTGCGTCAGTTGGCGCAGCGCCTCACGATCCTGCTCTTCCGCGCTGGGCTGGTTAAGCTGCGATTGCAGAAAATTAACCATCTGATTGAGACGAATATCCCCACCGCCAATCGCCGCCAGCAGTTCATCCAGCGAATTCACGTTATAACGAGGCAACAGCAGTTTCTCTGCGGCCTTGAGGTTGATCCCCAGATGCTCTAACTCATCATCCAGGATCTGGCGACCGGCCAGAATGTTTTTGTCGCGATCCTGTTTACGGAACCAGTTGTGAATTTTTGAACGCCCACGGCTGGTGGTAATGTAACCCAGGTTAGGGTTTAGCCAGTCACGGCTTGGATTCGGCTGTTTCTGGGTGATCACCTCGATCTGATCGCCCATCTGCAACTGATAGGTGAACGGTACAATGCGCCCGCCAATTTTCGCGCCGATGCAACGATGACCGATATCGCTGTGAATGTGGTAGGCGAAATCCAGCGGCGTTGAACCTGCCGGCAAATCGACGACATCGCCTTTCGGCGTAAACACATAAACCCGATCGTCAAATACCTGGCTGCGGACTTCATCCAGCACTTCGTCTGAATCCGCCATCTCTTCCTGCCAGGCGATCAGCTTACGCAACCAGGCAATCCGGCCTTCGTAACCAGAACGCCCGCCGACAACCGTACCTTCTTTATATTTCCAGTGCGCCGCCACGCCCAGTTCGGCATCTTCATGCATCTGCCGGGTACGGATCTGAATTTCAAGTGTTTTGCCTCTCGGCCCCAGCACCACCGTATGAATAGACTGATAGCCGTTCGGTTTCGGGTTGGCGACATAGTCATCAAACTCATCCGGCAAATGACGGTAATGGGTATGCACAATACCCAGCGCGCCATAGCAATCCTGCAAGCGTTCCACCACAATACGTACCGCACGCACGTCAAACAGCTCGTCAAATGACAGCGATTTTTTCTGCATCTTGCGCCAGATGCTGTAGATATGCTTGGGCCGACCATAAATTTCCGCCCGTACCCCCTCTTCTTTCATGGCGTCGCGCAATGTTTTAACAAAGTCGTCAATATACTGTTCGCGATCGATACGGCGCTCATGCAGCAGTGTCGCAATGCGTTTGTACTCATCAGGATGAAGGTAACGGAAGCAGAAGTCCTCCAGTTCCCATTTAAGTTGCCCGATGCCCAGCCGGTTGGCTAACGGCGCATAAATATTGGTACACTCTTTCGCCGCCAGCACCCGTTCTTCTTCCGGGGCATCTTTTACTTCACGCAGGTGAGCAATCCGCTCCGCCAACTTGATGACCACACAGCGGAAATCCTCCACCATGGCCAGCAACATGCGGCGGATATTGTCTACCTGCTCAGAGGCCCCGGAGTCATTTTGCGTGGCTTTTAGCTGGCGAATGGCATCCATATCGCGCACGCCATGCACCAGATCAACAATGCTTTTGCCGAACTTTTCTTGCAGGGTGGCTTCATCCACCACATTGGCATTGGCTAATGGAAACAGCAGCGCAGCACACATACTGTCATTATCCATACTCAATGTGGACAGGATTTCCACCATTTCGATGCCGCGCCACAGCAGCAGCATCGCATCAGGATGATCTTGGGTTTGCTGTTCACAGTAGCGCCAGGTTTCGGCTAATCGTTCACATGACTGCTGACTGGTTATTCCAAGCGAAGCAATCCACGCGTCAGGCACAAACTCACCAGCCGTATTCAAATGCGCACTTCTTACCGCAACCATAATTTCTCCCTTTACACCGCCCCACCGGAACCGCGCAAAAACAACGCCATCGACTCCAGGTGGCCGGTATGTGGAAACATATCCAGCATAGTAACATTCGCCAGCCGATAACCCGCAGCGAGCAATATTTTGCTGTCACGCGCCAGCGTGGCGGGGTTACAGGAAACATAAACCACACGCTGAGGGGCCAACCTGACAATTTGCGTCATCACCCCTGCGGCGCCAGCTCGTGCCGGATCAAGTAATATCTTATCAAAACCTTGAGCAGCCCACGGCTGTTGAGTGACATCATCTTCAAGATTTTGGTGAAAAAATGTGACATTGGAAAGCAAATTGCGCCGGGCATTCTCGCGCCCTTTTTCCACTAACGCCACCACACCTTCAACGCCAACGACACTTGCGGCCCGCTGGGCCAGCGGCAGCGTAAAATTACCCATTCCGCAGAACAGATCCAATATCCGATCCTGCGGCTGGACATCCAGCCAGGCCAGCGCCTGACTGACCATCTGCTGATTAACCGCATCGTTAACCTGAATAAAATCCCGTGGGCTGAATGCCAGTGTCAACCCCGCGATGTGGTATAGCGGGTCTTCTCCGTGCAGACACGTCAGGGAGTCTGAATCGGGAGCCAGATAAACCGACACGGCATGTTGCTGCGCAAAATCCCGTAACGCCTGACAATCTGGCTGATTCAGCGGCTCCAGATGGCGCAGCACCAGTAACGGGCCGTTATCAGCCTGCACCAGTTCCACATGCCCCAACCGTTTTACCGCCTGCAGGCGGCTCAGGCAATCACGTAACGGCACCAGCAATTTTTCCAGCTCTGGCCGTAATATCGGGCAGACCCGGATATTGACCAGATCATGCGAACCCGCCTGACGATACCCCATCAGCAGGCGTTGTTGTTTCGCCTGATAGTATAACGCAAGCCTGGCCCGCCGCCGGTAGGCGTAAGACGGCCCGGCAATCGGCGCCGCAGGCGGTGAGGCCATTCCCGTTTCCCGTTCCATCAAACGCGCCAGCATTGATGCTTTGCCAGCGTGCTGCAACGCAATATCGACATGCTGCTGCTGGCATCCGCCACAGTCGTTGAAATGCGGACACCGGGGTTCAACACGCTGCGTGCTGCGCGTTAGTAAACGTTTAAGTTTGGCATGAGCAAACTGTCGCTTTTCTTCCGTGAACTGTATTTCAGCCTGTTCACCCGGCAGCACGCCAGCGACAAAAATCGTCTTGCCCTGATGACGCGCAACTCCCTGCCCAAAAGGGTCAAGGCTGTCTACCGTCACAGTTATTATTTGCCGGGTCGTCACGCGCCGGTTTGGAGAGTAGAATTGCGCCATAATTTATGATCGTTTTATCAATACAATAATGTTTTGAATTCTCGCACATTGGAACTCTATGACCAAATACAGCCTACGCGCACGCATGTTAATACTGGTTTTGGCGCCGACGTTAATGATCGGGCTGTTTCTCAGTACTTTTTTTGTGATACACCGTTATAACCAATTACAGGCACAATTGGTTGATACGGGAACCAGTATCATTGAACCACTGGCTGTCGCCAGTGCTTATGCCATTGCAAAACAGCAGCAGGACACGATTCAGCCGCTAATCAATACGCTTCACCGCCGGCACTCCAACATCATCAGGGCCATTAGCGTTTTTGATGATAAAAATCAGCTAATTGTGACGACCAATGATCGCCATAACGAATTATTGCAACACCTGACAACAGACATGCCCGCTTACAATGGGTTGCATCTGCACCATACCGGGAACTCGCTGATCTTGCATATGCCCATTATGGTCGGCGGCGAGTTTACCCATGACATAAAGTCGCCGCTGCCCGATGTCATGGCGCCTATCGGCTACCTTGCCGTCGAACTGGATACCAACGCCATCAAACTCCAGCAATATCAGGAAGTCTTTATCGCTGGCATCCTGTTGCTGCTGTGTATAGGCGTCTCGGTTATGTTTGCCTATCGCCTGATGCGGGACGTCACCACGCCAATCCGCAACATGGTCGAAACGGTCGACCGCATCCGTCGCGGGCAATTGGACAGCCGTGTTGAAGGCCATATGCTGGGTGAGTTGAACATGCTGAAGAATGGCATTAATTCGATGGCTATGTCGTTAACCGCCTACCACGAAGAGATGCAGCAGAATATTGATCAGGCAACCTATGACCTACGGGAAACGCTGGAACAAATGGAGATCCAGAACGTTGAGTTGGATCTTGCCAAAAAGCGGGCGCAGGAAGCCGCTCGAATTAAGTCTGAGTTTCTGGCGAATATGTCGCATGAGTTAAGAACACCACTGAATGGCGTCATTGGTTTTACCCGCCAGACGCTGAAAACACCGCTGAATCCGACCCAGACCGATTATCTGCTGACCATCGAACGCTCCGCCAATAACCTGCTGAGTATCATTAATGATGTGCTGGATTTCTCCAAACTGGAGGCAGGCAAGCTGGTACTGGAAAACATTCCTTTCTCTTTACATAACACGATGGATGAAGTGGTGATACTGCTGGCCCATACCGCACATGAAAAAGGGCTGGAACTCACACTCGACATTCAGAATGACGTCCCGGAGCAATTTATCGGCGACCCGCTGCGTATTCAGCAAATCATCACCAATCTGTTGGGTAATGCCATTAAGTTTACCGAGCAAGGCAACATTGATATACGGGTGGAAAAACGCCGACAGGAACACAACCACGTCCAGTTGGAAATTCAAATTCGCGATACCGGCATCGGCATTGCTGAACGTCAGCAGTCACAGCTTTTTCAGGCATTCCGCCAGGCGGATACCCGTATTTCACGGCGTCATGGCGGAACGGGGTTGGGACTGGTTATCACTCAGCAGTTGGTCAAAGAGATGGGCGGCGATATCAACTTTCACAGCCAGCTAAATAAGGGTTCTACCTTCTGGCTTCATATCAACCTGCTGTTAAACCCCCATGCCACGCCTGCGAATAATATGTACAGAATGCTGGACGGCAAACACCTGGCGTATATCGAATCCAACCCGGCGGCGGCGCAGGCCACACTGAATATTCTAAGCCAGACGCCATTAACGGTAAGCTACAGCCCTACGCTTGAGCAACTCCCCGCAACGCCTTTTGATATTCTGCTGGTGGGTATTCCCGTGCATTACCGCAACACGCTGCTTGACTACTCCCCCAAGTTGCGCGACGTCTGTCGGCGAGCGCCCTGCGTGATTCTGGCGCTCCCCAGTTTTGCCCAAATGGACGCAGAGCAGTTAAAAATATTTGGCGTTCACGCCTGCCTGAGCAAACCGATCGCCGCCCCCCGGCTGTTGCCGCTGCTGCAAGACAGTTCACTGTTCCAGTTGTCGTTTCTGTCGGAAAACATTCCGGCTCCACTATCGTCGCCCCCTTCAACGCGCCTGCCGCTATGCGTGATGGCAGTGGATGATAACCCGGCCAATCTGAAACTGATCGGCACTCTGCTGGAAGAGCAGGTAGAGAAAACCATTCTGTGTGAAAACGGCACCGCAGCCATTTCTCAGGCCAGAGAGCATGATATTGATATCATTCTCATGGATATTCAGATGCCTGGGATGGACGGCATCCGTACCAGCGAATTAATCCGCCAGCTCCCCAATCATGCAGAAACGCCGATTGTTGCCGTTACCGCCCACACCCTAAGCGATGAACGTGAGCATCTGTTACAGGCTGGCATGGATGACTATCTGGCAAAACCGATTGACGAGCAGAGGCTGAAAAAAGTGCTGTCCCGGTATTCTTCCCCGGAAGAGGTCACGCCCCCGCCGAATGAACACAGCAATGGGCGACTGTCTCTGGACTGGGCGCTGGCACAGCGGCAGGCGTCCAATAAACCGGATCTGGCGCGAAAACTGTTGCAAATGCTGCTGGATTTTCTGCCAGAAGTACGCCAACAGGTTGAAAAAATAATGAATGGGCAGCCCAACGACCAAATAACCGACCTGATCCACAAGCTACATGGCAGTTGCAGTTACAGCGGTGTACCACGATTGAACCAAATCTGCTGTTACCTGGAACAACAGCTTCGCAAGGGGATTGATGCCCGCGAACTGGAGCCGGAATGGCTGGAACTGCTGGATGAAATCGATAATGTCAGCAAAGCGGCACGGATACATCTAAAAGACACGTCCTCACAATAAGCGTCCGGGCAGGCGCACGCGGGCAGCGCCTTCCTCGCTCATGGCATTATCAATATCCGGGCTTGACGGCCCTTTTTTGCGTTTCAGCTTTTTATAAAAAGTTATTCAGAAATTAACTCACTTCTTTTGTTTGGTAGGTTCGATATAGAACATCAAGCCTTTCCCACAAGACAAAAGACAGGCTCTCTTTTGGTGTGACAGAAAATAAAGAACAAGGAATTGAGCAAGAGCGTAATGGCAGAGAAATCATAATATATGAGTATAGGTAAAAATATCAGGAAGAAGTTCTGTATATAATAAATATTGCGCTTTGGCATTGCGACAGGCGTAAAGACCGCACAAAATAGATTCAGCCGAAACGGATATATCTATAGTCAAAGGAGAATGACGATGCCGGGTGCCGCCCGTCTGAATGATATCGCAAGTGGTCATGACTGCTTCCCTGAAACCCCGATCGTGGAAGGCAGCCCTGACGTTATCATCAACGGTCAGCTAGCCGCGCGTCAGGGTGATACGGTTCTGCTTCATGGTTGTCCCTGTCCTAATGCCTCGCACGGTGTGCATTCTCGAAAAATAGCCGAAGGTTCATCGACGGTTTCCATTAATGGTAAACCCGCTGCCCGTATTGGTGATGGCATCAATTGCGGTGGTGTTATTATCTCCGGCAGCGGCAACGTCATTATTGGTGACACGCCTTATAAATCTCCGGTTCAGGAATGTGCTAAACAGGCGGCGTCGAACCGTTCCCCTTTGCTGGCGTTGACACCGATGCTGGCAATGGAGCCTGTGTTTGCCAAATCCTGTTTACGTAGCGCGGGCTGTACGGATGCGGGGACGGAAGAAGAGCCGCAGACCAATATTGGTGAAATGAGCGTGTATGTCGCAGAACCTGTTCGTCATGCTGCTCCTTCATTAGAAAAAGCGGGTGAAGTGAAGCAGTATGCGCAGGCGGCAAAAAAGAAAAACACATCTTCTACGGTTTCCCCTCAATCGTTTACCGGAAAAAACGAGCCACCACCCAAGTCGTCAGCCAATACGGTTAACAAACCAGCCCTGCCACCGCTGGAGCCGTGGTATCGGACGTTATTCGACCTGTTCGTTGGTAAAGCGGATGCGGCGATGTTGCCGCCACCTCAACCGCTAGTCATGGCAGGTACGGCAGCACAAGCAGGAGCGACAGCCGCCGCAGGTGGTGCGGTAGCGCAAGCCAATCAGGATGCGGCAAAGGTGCTAACGCATCAGATGAAACGATTATCTGGCCCGTCTGTCTGGCAAGGTCAGTTACAGATGGCGCAAAGTTTTTTGCTGATGGGGGCGTTGATTCAGCAGCATCTGAAAGGTGAAAAAGCTGACCTGCTGACGCCTGAGAAATTATTAGCGGTGGCGAAAAAACAGGGAACAGTGCCGAGTCGTGTTCGTTATCAGTGGGTAGAGGATGAGGATACCGGCAGGCTGAAGGCAGTCGGTTATCACACCAGTACGGAAAGCGGGCGTGATCGGGTGCGTGTCAGGCTGTTGAAGCATGATTTTCCCAACAACCGCTACGAGTTCTGGGAAGAGGGCGCAACAGGACCAACCATTTTATGGACACCGGATAATCCAGGTGTGGAATTGCCTACTGATACGGCACACGGTGAACAGCCTGTTATCCCGTCAGCGATACCGGGATTTGAAATTCCAGAGATGGATGATGTCAGCATTCTTGTAACACCGATGCCGGACGAGAAGGATTTTCGTGATTACATTCTGGTGTTCCCGGAGAATGTGTTTCCGCCGATTTATGTTTATTTATCAGAAAATAAGATATCTTATGCTCATGGATACAAACATTATCCGCCTAAGGGACTATCTTGGGGGGAAGTGGTTAAAACCACAAAAAGTGGGCCTGCTAAATTTAAACCCAATGTAGATATTACCTCTATAGACTATAAGGTTTGGGAAAATGGTATATCGACTTCAAATGAAAAAAACTGGAAGATTATGCAATTTGACGAAGTAAAAGGGGCGTATAAAGGAAAAGAAACTACATGGGTTGTGACAAAGGAGTCACAAGGAACGATTCATTCTCACCCTATTGGTGAACAAGAAGCAAGAAGGTTAATGAAATGAAAAGAGAGATAGTTATTTTGGGTGATGTATACATGGTTAATAATCTGGATAGTGTTTTTGATGAATTATCCGGTATTGATTTCAATAAAACAGTTTCAGAAGAAATTAATAAATTAGATGAGGATTTATTGATGTTATCATGCTCGAATGGAAACATTCTAGACATAGGCTGGTATCCTGCATTTGAGGAAAGCGGGAGTTTTAAAATCGGAGTCATAAAAAATGGAAATTGGGATAGTCCGCTATATGAGGAGAGTGTGCATTGGGACAAAAAATTTTTAAGAGGTAAAATAAAGGAGTTAATTGGTAAATTAGATGCGTGAAATATTTTTTATCATGAACAAAGATTTTACGAATGACTATGAATGTTGAAGCACTATTGAATTGTATAGGTAAAACCTACCAAGAGATCTTTGATGCAGGTTTGATTCCTTATAAAACAAAGCCGACAGGCTTTGCTGGCGATCCTGATATCAGTTTACATATGGTTAAGGAAGGCGTTTATCTTTCGTTTAGCCGAAGTGATAGAGCCTTTAATGAAATAACATTAACGTTTGTAGATGATGATAAAAAAATTGGATATTTCCCAATGAATTGAATTTTCCGTTGAAAACGCATATGTCTCGTGAGTATATTCATGAGTTTTTTGGACTCCCAGTGAAAAGTAGTCCTCCTGAGAAAATATTGAAACATCAGTTTGGTTGGATTGAACTTTATTCTGTAGAAGGAAAATACCTCCCTACTAGTATGCAAGTTAATTATGCGCTTGATGAGGTGGTTAAGACCATAACCTTCCTACTTACATCTACAGTTAGGTGGTGATTTTTATTAGTTTCGCGTTATTTGGATGGAAATAAAAATATGGATGGCATGGTCGATGAGTTTGAATGTGATTATCCATGCCCGTGCTGTGATAAGCATGAATTTGAAGTGTTAGGTGAATATGATATTTGCTCTAATTGTGGATGGGAGGATGATCCTTTTCAGTCTAAGAATCCTGATAGAAGTGGAGCAAACAAGATGAGTTTAAATGAGGCTAGAGCAGCTTTTAAAAATGGTCAGAAAGTTAAATAATGTAATAGTATGGATAAATGGCGAGTTATTCTTTATTTGATGTTATTTCTTTAAAAAATGATCTTCCAGAGGAAGGGTTAAAAAAGGAGTGTTAGGGACTATTGTTCACATTTATAACGAATTATCCCCTGCATATGAGATAGAGTTTTGTGATGACAATGGTGTGACACTGGCTTGTATCACATTAACACCAGATTTTTTCAATGTGGTTGATTTTAAAAAATAGTCTTCCGATTTACTCATTAAAAATAAAAAAGCTCATAACGACGATCTTTAATAAACAAAAAGTCAATATCCAGCTATGATAAATCTTTTGACATCTTGATCGTTGCTGCAATATTACGCGCCGTCATACGCACATTTTCCGCCGCGTTATTCAACGCCTCGTCCAATGAACAGATGTTGTAAAGTACGCTGAACACCGCATCCAGACCATGCTCATGCACAACCCCGACATCAGCGGTCAGGCTGCCGGCAATACCGATCACCGGTTTATGATAGCGTTTTGCCACTCTGGCGACGCCAATCGGCACTTTGCCATGAATCGTCTGGCTATCAATGCGGCCTTCACCGGTAATGACTAGCGAAGCATCCCGCACCAATTCATCCAACCCCAGCGCTTCGGTGACAATCTCAATCCCCTGGCGCAACTCGGCGCCGCAGAAAGCCTGTAGTGCAGCGCCCATTCCGCCAGCCGCGCCTGCGCCGGGCACCTGCTCGACCTCTATATCCAAATCATGACGAATGACAGCGGCGTAATGCTTCAGCGCATTATCCAACTGTTCGATCATTCCGGCGGTGGCCCCTTTCTGCGGGCCAAAAATAGCGGACGCCCCCTGTTTTCCCGTCAGCGGATTGGTTACATCACAAGCCACTTCAAAGCGGCAGCTTTTAATACGCGGGTCCAGTTCGCTGATATCAATGCTCACCAGCTTGTCCAACTCTCCACCGCCGAAGCCAATCTGCCCGCCTGACTTATCAAGCAGTTTTGCCCCCAGAGCCTGAACCATTCCCGCGCCGCCGTCATTGGTCGCACTGCCGCCAATACCGATGATGCAATGTTTTACACCATGATCCAGCGCACAGCGAATCAACTCACCCGTCCCATAGCTGGTTGTCAACAGCGGGTTACGCTGCTGTGGCGGAACCAGCGCCAATCCACTGGCGGCGGCCATCTCAATGAAAGCCGTTTTTTCATCACCAGACAGACCAAAAAATGCCTCAACATTATCGCCTAACGGACCGGTAACCTTAACATTGACAATCTCTCCGTCAGTTGCCGCCACCATGGCCTCAACGGTGCCCTCCCCGCCATCTGCAACCGGCAATTTGACATAGCAGGCATCGGGAAAGATTTCACGAAACCCTGCTTCAATTTGCGTGGCAACGTCTTGTGCAGATAGGCTTTCTTTATAAGAATCCGGTGCGATAACTATTTTCATAAACGATCCGATTTCATAAACGATCCGATTTCAGCAATAATCCGCACGGCTGAATCGGCGTTTATCAGAATGATTACCCCGACAACCCGATCGGCATACCACCACGTATGCCGATCCGACAACCCTCACACAAACCCTACCGTGTGACTTCAATCTTAGCCAATTTCTCGTAATAGCAGGCCAATGCACTGTGATCGGCAGATCCCAGATCGTCCGCTTTCAGCGCCTGCATCATCTCCATCACTGCGGCGGTCAGCGGCAACTGTGCGCCCACGCCGTGTGACGTATCCAGCGCATTCGCCAAATCTTTAATATGCAAATCAATGCGAAAACCCGGTTTGAAGTTACGATCCAGCACCATCGGCGCTTTGGCATCCAGTACGGTGCTTCCCGCCAGACCACCACGAATCGCCTGATAAACCAAATCCGGGTTAACACCAGCTTTCGTCGCCAATACCAAAGCTTCCGACATCGCCGCAATGTTCAGCGCCACAATCACCTGGTTCGCCAGTTTGGTGACGTTACCGGCGCCGATATCACCGGTATATGAGATTCGCCGACTTGCTCCTCATTCTCCTGACGGGCTTTATGCCCGACACATCATTCAGGTTTAGCAAGTCCCGGTCTTACCTGTCTTCGTCATCACTATGGCTGCCCTCGCAACCTTTCCGCATTCACCCTTTTGTTTATAGGTTAATGGTTTCCAGCGCCCTGCCTTAATATGGCCTGACGCTGACGTAATCCACAACAGATATTCACAGCCATATCACCTATGCCAACTCCGCATTCATCAAAGTCAGTGAACAGGCCCAGCATATTGTTTCTGGCCGTAAAGGGAAGTATATACACCTGAACCGGGTTGATGAAATAGGCCTGCTGCTACAGGCAATCAACCAGTTCGGACTCAACCTGCACTCTCTGGTCGATGATGTCGGCACACAGGTACAGGGAATGACGGATGTCAGCCACAAGCTGGCCGAAAATAACCTTGCCTTGAATACCCGTACCGAGGAAACCTCCGCCAATCTGCAACAGACGGTCGCAGCCATTGAGCAAATTACCGCTGCGGTTCAGCAAAGTTCTGAAACCGCCGCCCAGGCGGCGACACAGATGGCAGAAACCGCCAGCCATACTGCCGTAAAAGCGGGAGAAATGATGCAATAAACCATTGGGATGATGGATTCGATTTCCAATGCCAGCAATAAAATCGTCGATATTATCAGTGTTATCGACAGTATCGCCTTTCAAACGAATATCCTCGCCTTGAATGCCGCCGTTGAAGCAGCCCGCGCCGGGGTTCAAGGCAAGGGATTTGCCGTTGTGGCAGCCGAGGGCGCAACCTGGCGCAACATTCCGCCTCTGCCGCGAAAGAGATTAAAGCACTGATTGATGCCAACGTCGCAAGCGTCAAATCAGGTAGTCATATGGTGGAAAATGCCGGAAAACATATCAGCGATATTGTGCATGAAGTCCAGCAAGTTTCTACAATGATCAAAGAGATCAGCAACGCTACCCACGAACAGACTTCCGCGTTGGGATTAATTAACACCTCAATCGCTCAGATTGAAGAAATGACGCAACGAAATACGGATATGGTTGCACAGTCAACAGAGGCCGCCGAAGGGCTAAATCATCAGGCGATGCGCTTAAACAGCGCGATTAATGTCTATGGTAATTAACAGGATAAAAAATATTTATTACATCTTATATAACCGATTTAACAAAATAGTTGTTTTTTAATATCAAATTCTTTCAAAGAGAAAGAATAATTGGACGATAATAAATGAGTACACGTGTGCACTTTTATCAGGAGGAAAAATGTCAGGTATAAGCGCAATTTCGTCGTTGAGTAATTCATTAACGAACAGCGAAAACTACACGCAAAAAATCAATAAATTAACCCAACAGCTTGAAAAACTGACAGAAAAATTAGCAGATGTATCAACCTCTTCCGGCAGTGCAGAAGAGATTGAAACAGAGAGTCAAATGCTACAAGCGCAAATTGAAGCCATTCAGGCGCAAATTGCTCAACTGCAATCTGCACAACAAGCTCAACAAAACATACAAGCACAACAAACCGTTGATGAAACAGACACCACAAGCACCAGTAATGGCATTAAAGCCGACGGTGTTAATCGCCCAACGGAAGAAAACCAGATTAACGTTTATATATAACTGTGAGCGATAAACCAGGCATGACGTAAAAATCATGCCTTATTATTGCGCTTCAATGGTTTAACCAGCCCTTGCAGACCTTCTATCTTGATCGCCAGCGTCATTTGCATCAATTCGCCCAGGCGCCCTTTGGGGAATTCGCCTTTACGGGCAAACCACAGCAGATACTCCTCCGGCAGATCGATCAGGGCACGCCCCTGATATTTACCAAACGGCATCGGCATATTGGCAATCTCAATCAGATCCTCTTTTTCCACCGGTTTACTCCCCCAGCAAACGAATCATTTCGGCTTCATCGATAACCGGAATACCCAATTCCTGCGCTTTGGCCAGCTTAGATCCTGCCGCTTCGCCGGCAATCACCATATCGGTTTTTTTCGATACGCTGCCGCTGACCTTTGCACCCAGCGCCGTCAGCCGATCTTTAGCTTCATCACGGGATAGAATACTCAACGACCCGGTCAGCACCAGCGTCTTACCGGCAAACGGACTGTCGATCTCTTCAGCTTTAACCACCAGCGGTTCAGGCCAGTGAATATTGATGCCGTCAGGATCGGTCAGCTCGCGGATCACCGTTTGGTTGTGCTCTTCCTCAAGAAAATGGCGCACATGGGCGGCGACCACTTTTCCCACGTCAGGCACGTCCAGCAGCGATTCTTCATCGGCGGCAAACAACGCCTCAAGTGAACCAAAATACGCCGCAAGGTTGGCGGCAGTTGATTCCCCGACATCGCGGATACCCAGGGCATAGAGGAACCGCGCCAGCGTGGTGCTTTTCGCTTTTTCCAGCGCACTGGCCAGATTCTGCGCCGACTTCGGCCCCATGCGATCAAGGCCGGTTAACATACCGGCACTCAGCCGGAAAAGGTCGGCTGGCGTTTTGACATACTCTTTTTCCACCAGTTGGTCGATGATTTTGTCACCCATGCCCTCCACATCCAGCGCCCGGCGGGAAACAAAGTGCTTCAGGGCTTCTTTACGCTGCGCCCCGCAAATCAGTCCCGCAGTGCAACGGGTCACGGCCTCGCCCTCGACGCGCTCCACATCAGATCCGCATACCGGACAGACGGCTGGGAACACGATCGGCCGGCTGTTTTTCGGTCGCTCTGATTTCATAATGCCGACAATCTGCGGAATGACATCACCAGCACGGCGTACAATCACCCGGTCGCCAATCTGTAAGCCAAGACGTTCGATTTCATCGGCGTTATGCAACGTCGCGTTACTGACCACCACCCCGGCCACCGCCACCGGCTCCAGACGCGCAACCGGCGTAATCGCCCCGGTACGCCCGACCTGAAATTCCACATCACGTACCCAGGTCAATTGCTCCTGCGCTGGGAATTTAAACGCCACCGCCCAGCGCGGCGCCCGGGCGACAAACCCAAGACGCGCCTGCAAGGCCAGATCGTCCACCTTAATGACCACGCCATCGATATCAAAACCCAGCGAGCTACGTTCCTGTTCGACATGACGATAAAAATCGAGAACTTCATCACTCCCGGTACAGAGCTTGATACGGTCGCTGACCGGTAATCCCCACTGCCTGAATTGCATCAGGCGTTGCCAATGGCTGCCTGGCAATTCTCCGCCTTCCAGCAAGCCGACGCCATAGCACAAAAAGGTCAAAGGGCGTTTGGCCGTAATGCGGGGATCAAGCTGACGCAGCGAACCTGCCGCCGCATTGCGCGGGTTAGCAAAAACTTTACCGCCGGTACGCCGCGCTTCTTCGTTCAGTTTTTCAAAACCGCGGTGCTTAATAAACACTTCACCGCGTACTTCCAGGCGGCGCGGAATGTTCTCCCCCTCAAGACGCAGCGGGATCGCGCCGATGGTGCGGATGTTGCTGGTGATGTTTTCACCGGTGGCGCCATCGCCGCGCGTTGCTGCGCGTACCAGTACCCCCTCTTCGTACAGCAGGCTGACGGCCAAACCATCCAGCTTCAACTCACAGCAGAAAGTCAGGTCTTGCGTATTTTTCAGCCGATCGCCAATGCGTTTATTGAACGCCAGATAGCTGTCTTCATCAAATACGTTATCCAACGACAGCATCGGCACTTCATGACGCACCTGCTCGAACGCCGCCAGCGGCGCAGCCCCGACGCGCTGCGTCGGCGAATCCGCCGTTACCAGTTGGGGATAGGCCTCTTCCAGACTTTTCAGTTCACTCATCAGCCGATCGTATTCGGCATCCGGAATTTCCGGCGCATCTTCCACGTGATACTGGTATTCATGATGGCGCAATAAGGTGCGCAGTTCTGCTATCCGTGAGGTTGCCTCACGCATTTCGGCCGGCTCTTGATTCAATGGATTCATACCTGTTCTGTTTCAGGCGCGTAAGTGTCAGTTATTCAGACTTACCCGCTTTAATGGCATTAATAATGTTGGTAGTGGAGCAGCCGTCTTCAAAATTCAGCACCTTAACTTCACCGCCGTTGGCCCATACCTCTTCGCTGCCAGCGATTTCATGCGGCTGATAATCGCCGCCTTTTACCAGAATATCCGGTAACACCTCGGCAATCAGGCGCTGCGGGGTATCTTCCTCAAACGGCACCACCCAGTCGACGGCTTCCAGCGCACCCAGCACAATCATACGTTGCGCTAATGGATTAACTGGCCGGCTCGGCCCTTTCAACCGGCTGGTTGAAGCATCCGTGTTGACTGCCACAATCAGGCGATCACCAAGTTTACGGGCATTCGAGAGATAGGAAACATGTCCCGCATGGAGGATATCGAAACAACCGTTAGTCATAACGATCTTTTCACCACGCTGACGCGCCAGCGCAACCGCTTCTTTCAACTGCGCTTCGCTCATTACCCCAAACCCGGTTTCCGACCGGCCACGGATGGCGTTTTCCAGCTCGATTGGCGTCACCGTTGAGGTGCCCAGTTTGCCCACCACCACACCCGCGGCGGCATTGGCGAGGAAACAGGCTTCTTCCAGCGGATTACCGGCGGCCAGCGCGGCGGCCAGCACGCCGATAACCGTATCGCCAGCGCCGGTTACGTCATACACTTCCTGCGCCAGCGTCGGTAAATGCAAGGGCGCTTTACCCGGTTGCAGCAGCGTCATGCCCTGCTCGGAACGGGTGATCAACAGTGCGGATAAGCCATAATCGGCCACCAGTTGCATACCGCGGGATACCAGCTCATCTTCATTTTTGCAGCGCCCTGCCACCGCCTCAAACTCGGACAGATTAGGCGTCAATAGCGTCGCGCCACGGTAGCGGGAAAAATCCGTCCCTTTGGGATCGACCAGCACTGGCACGCCCGCTGCTTTCACCACCTGAATCATGGTTTGTACGTGCGTAAGCGCCCCTTTCGCGTAATCAGACAGCACCAGTGCGCCAATAGTCGGCAACGCCTGCCGGATACGCTCAATCATCGGCTGCGGATCGACACCGTCAAAACCTTCTTCAAAATCCAGCCGGATCAACTGCTGGTTACGGGATAATACACGCAGCTTGGTAATCGTCGGATGGGTTGGCACGGAGACGAAATCACACTTCACATTGACTTCGTTAAGTTTGGTATTCAAGGCGCGAGCGGCGTCATCAATCCCCGTCAAACCGACCAGACGTGAACCGGCCCCCAGAGAGGCGATATTCATCGCTACGTTCGCCGCACCGCCGGGGCGTTCCTCAATAGTGTCCACCTTCACCACCGGCACCGGAGCCTCTGGTGAAATCCGGCTGGTTGGCCCATACCAGTAGCGATCCAACATGACGTCCCCAACCACTAACACACCCGCACGGCGGAAATCAGGCAGCGTAACTTTCATTCCAGACCTCTCTCATTCCATACCCCACTCATCCCATACTCCAAACTCATTCGCATAATGCGCGTCATAATATCATAGGCCTGATTGTTGCTATTAAACGGTTTGAAGGTCGCTCTCAACCCAGCCATTTGTTCCAGCTTTGCAAAACCTGTTGGCGCTCGGCCATAAACTTATCCTGACTCACCCGACCGGATATCTCCTGCAAAGCCAGATGGTGCAGTTCATTGCGCAGCGTAACGTAAGCCAGCCGCAGGGCATTCGCCTCGCTCTCTTCCATCACGCCGTACTGCGCCATCATCTCAAGTATACGCACATTATCCGACCAGCGAGTCAAACGCGGCTGCTGTGAAGCATAGCGCAACACCAGATACTGAACGATAAACTCAATATCGGTGATCCCCCCCGCGTCCGTTTTCAGGTCGAACAGGGTTTTATCTTTGTTCGCCAGATGCTGGCGCATTTTCTCGCGCATTTCACGGACTTCGGTGCGCAACCTGTGTGTATCGCGCTCGCGGCAAAGGATACTGCGGCGAATGGTTTCAAACTGCTGTTGTACGCCGCTCTCGCCGTAAACCATACGCGCCCGCACCAGTGCCTGATGCTCCCAGGTCCAGGCTTCGTTATGCTGATAATCATCAAAGGCCTCCACGGTGCTGACCAGCATACCTGCCGCCCCAGATGGCCGTAACCGCGCATCCACCTCATACAAAATGCCCGATGAGGTGCGCGTACTGAACAAATGCATCACCCGCTGGGCCAGCTTCAGGTAAAACTGGCGGCCATCAATACTGCGCTCCCCGTCAGTCATCACATCGGGCGGGCAATCCAGCAGAAAAACCAGATCCAGATCGGAGCCGTAGCCCAATTCCCAGCCCCCCAGCTTGCCGTAGGCGATAACCGCAAAGCCACGCCCCTCGCGCTGTTGCAAATGCGCAGGCTGACCGTAACGGGCAACCATCAGCCCCCAGGCCTGCTGCACCACCGCCGCAATGATCGCTTCGGCCAGATAAGTTAAGTGATCGCTCACTTTCATCACCGGCAATACACCGGCAATGTCCCCGGCGGCAATACGCAACAGTTGCGCCTGTTTGAACTGGCGTACCGCTTCCAGTTGTTGTTCTTCATCTTCTTCCGGCACCCGCATCAGGTACTGACGCAATTCATCGGCATAGGCTTCCGGCGCGATCGGCTGATACAGCGTGGCGGAATCAAGCAGTTCATCCAGCAGTAACGGATAACGCGCCAGTTGGCTGGCCACCATTGGTGACGCCGCACACAGCCGAAGCAACTGCGCCAGCGCCGCTCTGGACTCCAGCAGCAATTCAAGGTAGGTGGTGCGGGTGACAATGCCCAGCAGCAGTGGCGTCAGGCGCGATAAAAGGGTATCCGCATCCTGTCGGGCGCAGACTTCCGCCAGCAGGTTAGGCATCAGTTGATCGAGTACATCACGCCCCCGTGGGCCGATAGTACGCTTTGATACATCATGATGAAAATCAATGATCTCGCGCAGCAGTTTCTCCCGCACGCTTTCCGTCAAGTGCGGCGTCAGCAAAGCCAGATCGGCCTCATCCAGCCTATCCTGCCACAAACTACAGTAGCTGCTGTGTTCGGCAATATCGTTATTATCCGGCGCATCATCGCCAATCAAATCATCAAACACGCGGCGTACCGACAGCGTGTGCTGTAATAGCGCCTGCTGTAGCCCTGTCCAGTCGTTAAGTCCCATGCCCCAGGCCAGCCGCAATTGGTTCAGTTCATCATCTGGCAGTGTTTGCGTTTGCTCATCGGCAATCGCCTGTAATAGATTTTCCAGACGGCGCAGAAAACGGTATGCCTCGCTGAGTTCGATAACCTGAGGTTGCGGCAATAATCCCAGCACCCCGATATGATGCAGCGTAGGCAGCAGCGCCCTTTGCTGTAACCCTGGCTCACGTCCGCCACGAATAAGCTGGAAGACCTGAGTGATAAACTCAATTTCACGAATACCGCCCGCGCCCAGCTTGATATTGTTATGCAAATCGCGTCGGCGAACTTCACAGGCAATCATGACTTTCATGTTGCGCAGAGACTGAATCACGCTGAAATCAATATAACGGCGGAAAACAAAGGGCCGCAGGGTACTGCGCAGTTCCTGACTGTAGGCATCATCCGTCCTGCCTAACAGCCGGGCTTTTACCATCGCATAACGTTCCCAGTCCCTTCCCTGCTCCTGATAATAATCCTCCATAGCGGCGAAACTCAGCACCAGCGGGCCGCTGTCGCCAAACGGGCGCAAGCGCATGTCGACACGATACACAAAGCCGTCCACCGTGGGCTGATCCAGCACTTTTATCAGCCGCTGGCCCAAACGGGTAAAAAACTGCGCATTATCCAGTTCACGCCGCCCGCCCTGGGTCTGGCCGTTTTCCGGATAGACGAAGATCAGGTCGATATCGGAAGAAAAGTTCAGCTCGCCGCCGCCCAGCTTGCCCATTCCCAGGATGAGCAGCGGTTGAGGAATACCCTGCGCATTGACGGGCGTGCCCCACTCGCGGCAGCAGGCCTGATACAACCAGTCCCGCGCCGAGATAATAAGCGTTTCCGCCAGTTCACTGAGCTGCCGCAACGTTTGTTCCGTGGTGCTGGTCCGCAACGCCTGCGACCAGGCGATCCTCACCAGCATACGACGGCGAAACTGACGCAGCACTTTCATCAGCGCCGTTTCGTCATCGACCTCAGTCAGTGCCTGGCTTAACCCGTCAGGGTAATGTTGCCACTCTTCCGGCTGCGGCGGTTGCCGGTGAAGTTCCTGCCACCAGTCGGGATAACGCGTCAGTGCGTCACTGACAAAATCGCTCAACGCCAATACGGCAAGATCGCTATCCGCCACCGGCGAGTGGCCGCAGTCGGTTTCCTGCATTCGTAATAAAACCCGTTGAGACTGTTCTGCCAATAAAAGGGGTAAAGACGGCAAAGGACATATCGACATGGTGGCTCCTTTGATATGCCACCCGCCATCAAAGGCGGGTGAACGCAGTTAACGGTTAATTCCCGGCACTGTGTAACCAGAATGGTGGTTGAGCCAACGCGTTTTTACGACAGGTTTCCAAATACGGCGACGGCGTATGATCGGCTGAAAATTGCTCAATGGCCTGAATCAACATGCGCCAGTGACTAAGGTACGCTTCCACCTGTTCAACCGGATAGGCGCCGGACAACAGTCGGAAGGCACAAATATTGCGCTGTAAACGAGGCAGTTGCTGTGAATATTGCACTTCACTCAACGGGCTGCTGAACGTGCTTTTCAGATCGGCGGAACTGCGGCCCAGCATGATATCGGCAAAACGTTTGTAAGAGCCCTGCAACTTGATGCGATCTTTATTATCCATGTAGTTACGCCAGCCAGCTTCTATCAACCAGGAAGTAAGCACCAGCTTACTTTGCAGATACTCCACGCTGTAGCAGAGTGTTGCCGCCTCTCCCGGCCCTTCAACTTTAGCTTCCAGATTGGTAAGCGCCCCACGAAAAAGGGTGGTTATCTTCCGCGGAACCACGCCACCGACCAAAACCAGCATTTCACGGATCAGCGCGCCAGCCTGTGGCAGCGCTTTACGGGCCTCGGTGTTGCCGCGCACCCACAGCTCTTCATGATATTGCCAATGGTTGAGCGCGTACTCCAGCGCCGCGCCAATCGCCTGGTCGATACTGGTTTTAGGCTCCAGCGTCAGAATGCCGACGGGACGGCACTCGCGGGGGGGATTACCTTTCGCCAGATGATACCCGCGTGCGGCTTTGCTGAGACTGCCCTGACGCAGACCGCCAAATTCAGCAATCTCCTTCGCCAGTTCCAGCAGATCCGATGTCTGCCCCAGCTTAAGCTCCATCTCCAGTTCGCACAGCGGTTCATTGAGATCGCCAGCGCGAATTTCACCACTATCCAGGGCAACCTCAATCACGCTTTGATGATAAGTAACCACCCACTTTTCACGGGTAAAATCAGTGCTGAACAGCGGTTTGAGCGACGCCTGGAGCGCCGCCAGATCGCAGTTTTCAGGCCAGATATCCGCCGGGAAAAGACCAAGATCCAGCTCCGCTTTTTCCAGCGCCACATTATATTCCGGATGCTGATGCAGCCCGCCAACCACTTTACCGGCGGTTTTCACCGTCATTTCATAGCGCTCGTTCTCACCGCGGATCCGCAGGCCGATACCCTGTCGACGCAGGAAGTTATCTGCCGTCTCATAGTAGATATTCGTCAGCCGCTGGGGGCGCAGATGTTCAGAATGGCTGTACTCGCTCCGCCAGTCAGATAGCTGTTTTCGTAGTGAATCAACGCTTTCCGGATGAACAATAAATTTCAGTTCAATTTCTTCTCTCATAACATTTACTACACCGAGGTCAATGTGAATCGCGCCAGTAGATAACATTTTACTTCACCTTGCCACCTTTGCAGCACTCTCTGTTTTTTCACCGCCGATGCTCACGCCGTTGTCAAAGCGGGAGGGCCAGCAGTAAGGCAAAGAGTAAGATAGTTCTCATTTCGGTTTAATCGTTGCCTCGTCAGACTTAAGCCTCTACTATCACCCTATAACCCACGCAACACGATGATCTTATGCAGAAATTAAGCCTGATTTGCATTACCTTGATGACCTTCATTTTGAGTTTGACTGCTCACGCCGAAGAGAAACGCTATATTTCCGATGAGTTACTGACCTACATCCACAGTGGGCCAGGTAATCAATACCGTATCGTTGGCACGCTGAACGCCGGTGACGAGGTCACGCTACTCAGCATTAATCAGGGTGCGGGCTATGCGCAAATCCGCGACGACAAAAACCGCACCAGTTGGATCCCGCTTGATCAGCTCCGCGAGACGCCAAGCCTGCGTACCCGTGTTCCCGAATTAGAAAATCAGGTGAACGATCTAACGGAAAAACTGAAAAACATCGATCAAACATGGAATCAGCGCACGGCGGAAATGCAGCAGAAAGTGGCCGCCAGCGACGATATCATCAATGGATTACGCAACGAAAATGAGGAATTGAAGAACCAACTCATCGTTGCACAAAAGAAAGTCAGCGCCGCCAATGTCCAGCTTGACGACAAACAGCGCACCATCATTCTGCAATGGTTTATGTACGGCGGCGGGGTGGCAGGCGTCGGACTATTGCTGGGCCTGTTGCTGCCGCATCTTATTCCGCGCCGGAAGAAAAATGACCGCTGGATGGGTTAACGCCATCTATTACCGGTGACGGCAATGATGCGCAAAAATGGTAGTATGTTGTGAATATCAGCATACATTCTGGAGTCCGACTTTGAATATTTATCTTGTCGGCGGTGCCGTTCGTGACAGCCTGCTTAATCTACCCGTTACCGAAAGAGACTGGGTGGTGGTTGGCGCGACGCCGGAACAAATGCTGGCTCAGGGCTATCAGCAGGTAGGAAGGGATTTTCCCGTATTTCTGCACCCGGTCAGCCATGAGGAATATGCGCTGGCCCGCACCGAACGCAAATCAGGTAACGGTTATACCGGTTTTGTCTGCCATGCCGACCGCGACGTGACGCTGGAACAGGATTTACTGCGCCGCGATCTGACCATCAATGCCATCGCCCGCACAGAACAGGGCGATTGGGTCGATCCCTATCATGGCCGTCAAGATCTGGAAAATCGTCTTCTGCGCCATGTTTCCGATGCTTTCAGTGAAGATCCGCTACGCGTGTTACGCGTGGCGCGTTTCGCCGCCCGTTTCGCCTATCTTGGTTTTCAGATTGCCGATGAAACCCTGGCGCTGATGCAAAAAATGACGCGTGATGGCGAGCTGGCCTATCTGACGCCGGAACGTGTCTGGAAAGAAACCGAGAAAGCGCTCGCCGCCAGCGCCCCTCAGGTTTATTTCCAGGTACTCAGAGACTGCGGGGCGCTCGCGGTGTTATTTCCTGAAATCGATAAACTTTACGGCGTCCCCGCACCGGCAAAATGGCATCCCGAAATTGATACCGGTATTCATACGCTGATGACGCTGGCCGTTGCCGCCCGTCTCAGCCCGGATATTGACGTGCGTTTCGCCACCTTGTGTCACGATCTTGGCAAGGGCCTGACGCCGCCCGAGCTTTGGCCGCGACATCACGGTCATGGACCGGCAGGGGTAAAACTGGTGGAAGCGCTGTGCCAGCGTTTACGTGTTCCCAACCACATCAGGGATCTGGCGAAACTGGTGGCGGAATATCACGATCTGATACATACAGTGCAGATATTACAGCCCAAAACGTTGCTGAAACTGTTTGATGCGCTTGATGTATGGCGTAAACCGCAGCGGCTGGAACAGTTGGCCATCACCAGCGAGGCGGATGCCCGTGGACGCACCGGCTTTGAGGAAGCCGCTTACCCGCAAGGCGATTATCTGCGCGAAGCCTTTCGCGTCGCCAGCAGCGTCACCAGTGCAGAGGTCGTCGCCGAGGGGTATCAGGGTGTTGATATCCGCAACGAACTTAATCGCCGCCGTGGCAAGGCACTGGAGCGGTGGAAAACACAACAGGCGGGATAAGGGGTATTAACGAAAAAGGTCACGCATTTACGTGACCTTTCAAACCATTGACAAAGTTTCTTATTAGGGAGAGCGTACTGAGGGGTCGTAGCGGCGTAAGCCGCCGGAGTGCCCCTCGGTACGGTAGGCCCGTGTATCTCAGGCTTACAAGCGACTTTGTCAGTAACCTCAAAGGTCACGCATTTACGTGACCTTTCTTTATTATGTCATCTGGAAATTTACAGGAACACCATATAAACCACCGCTGCTACGATAAAACGGTAAATGGCGAAAGGAACGAAAGAAATACGTTTGATTATCTGCAAGAAGGTTTTAATCGCGATCAGCGCCACCGCGAAAGCCGTCACAAAACCAACAGCAAACATCGGCAGGTCGGCCAGTGACAGAAAATGCCAGCTTTTATAGAGATCCAGCACCGTGGCCCCCATCATCATGGGAACCGCCAGAATAAAAGAGAACTCCGACGCCGCATAACGGCTGACCCCCATCAACATTCCGCCGGAAATCGTCGCCCCTGAACGGGAAAACCCCGGCCATAGCGCCAGACATTGAAAACAACCGATCATAAAAGCCTGACGATGGCTGATATCATCTAACCCGACGGCCCGCGGTTGCTTTGGCTTTAACCGTTCTGCCGCCAGCAGCAGGAAGCCGCCGACCACTAGCGCGTACATCACATTTTTAGGTTCAAACAGCGATTTGATGACATCGTGAAAAATCAGCCCCAGCACCACGGCCGGGATCATCGCCAACAGGATATGGCTCAGTTTTAAGCGCCCGGCACTATTACCCTCATGCACAACCTGACCAAAATGAATTCCGACAAGACCAAACAGACGACGCCAGAACATAACAACGACCGCCAGAATAGAACCTAGCTGGATAATCACCTCAAATGTCTTTGCCTTGTCATCGGTAAACCCTAACCAGTGGCCGACAATGATCATATGGCCCGTAGAGGAAACGGGTAAAAACTCAGTAAGCCCTTCAACCACCCCAAGAATAAATGCAACTAACAATGAATGCAGTTCAGTCATCTAAAATTCCTTGCCCCTTGTTATTAAAAATAAAACTTTAGACCATAAAAAAACGCCTGGAGCGTTTTTTAACGTCGCAACGCGACGGCCCGCAGGGTGGCGGGCATGGATAGCCCGCCATATAAAAACGCCTGGAGCGTTTTTTAACGTCGCAACGCGACTAAATCAGATTTATCGCGTACCTCGCTCAATCACCACGCCAACCTGACGCGCCTGCGCCACAGCCCCCGGCTTACTGACTCTTATCCGTAACCAGGGGATCGCAAAACGCTGCATAAGCATCTGCGCCACCTCTTCCGCGACACGCTCAACCAGTGCAAAGCGCTGGCCTGTCACCAGGGTAATCACCGCATTACTGACATCGGCATAGCTTAAACAGTCGTTAACATCATCACTGGCCGCCGCCTGACGATTATCCCAGCCCATTTCGATATCGAGCACCAGCTTCTGCCCAATGGTTTGTTCCCAGTCGTAAACACCAATGGTGGTAATTACGGTAAGTTCTTCAATAAATACGATATCCATCACGCCGTTCTCTGTTTTTGTCGTTGTCGGATACCACTTCCGACGGAATATGCGTATTATCCACAGATGCGAAGAGTAAAACGACCCTTATTAAACCACCTTCTATTAAACGTCTTTCTATTAAACGGAACCGCGTTATGAGTGCTACCGCGCTTGGTATGATAGTAATCGCGTATCTGTGTGGCTCCATTTCCAGTGCGATTCTGGTCTGCCGGATCGCCGGGCTGCCAGACCCTCGTGAGCAGGGTTCAGGAAACCCTGGCGCCACCAACGTACTGCGTATCGGCGGTAAATCTGCCGCCGCAACGGTACTGATCTTCGATGTCCTGAAAGGAATGCTGCCCGTCTGGGCGGCGTATGCGCTGGGTGTTCCCCCGTTGTTTCTGGGCCTGACCGCCATTGCCGCCTGCCTCGGTCATATCTATCCGGTTTTTTTTCATTTTCGCGGCGGTAAAGGTGTTGCCACAGCGTTCGGCGCCATTGCGCCAATCGGCTGGGATCTGACCGGCCTGATGACCGGCACCTGGTTACTGACCGTGCTACTGAGCGGCTATTCGTCGCTGGGGGCGATTATCAGCGCGCTTATCGCGCCGTTTTATGTCTGGTGGTTTAAACCACAGTTCACTTTCCCGGTCGCCATGCTGTCTTGCCTGATACTGATGCGCCACCACGATAATATTCAGCGTCTGTGGCGTGGGCAGGAAAGCAAAATCTGGAATAAACTGCGTAGGAAAAAACGCGCTGACGATAAAGATATCGGAGAAAAATAACCATTCCCGCCGTTGCGGGAATGGTCGGTCAATAACAATAATGATTCAGATTCAGTGCTGGCCTATCGCCACCAGATCCTGACGCGGTAGTCTGAATACCGCCATGCTTTCCGCCAACTGCCGCGCCTGTTCTTCCAGTGAACGCGTCGCCGCCGTGGACTCCTCAACCAGTGACGCATTTTGCTGGGCGGCTTCATCCATCTGCGACACCGCGACATTCACCTGCTCAATACCGTGGCTTTGCTCGCGTGAGGCGCTGGAAATCTCCCGCATCAACATGGTCATATGCGTCACGGCGTCGGCAACTTCGTTCATGATTTCACCGGCCATTTTCGCCATCTGAGTACCTTCCGTCACCCGCCCCTGAGAATCCAGCATCAGCGCTTTAATCTCTTTGGCCGACTGCGCGCTGCGCTGGGCCAGATTTCTTACCTCACCGGCCACCACCGCAAATCCCCGCCCCTGCTCACCAGCCCTGGCAGCTTCCACCGCCGCGTTCAACGCCAGAATATTGGTCTGAAAAGCGATACCATCAATCACCGTCAGAATATCGGCAACCCGTTCCGAACTGTGGGAGATCAGATCCATCTTCTCAACCATCTGGCCTACCGCATCGCTACCCCGACCAGAGATATCCGCAACATTCTGCGCCAGACTATAAGCCTGCTCTGCATTTTCGGCATTCAGCTTCACGGTCGCGTTCAACTGCTCCATGCTGGCAGCGGTCTGCTCAATCGACGCTGCCGACTCTTCGGTGCGCGCCGCCAAATGTGTATTCCCCATTGACAGTTCGCCGGTGCCAATATCAATCTGCCCGCCAGCATCACGCACCCGCGCCACCGCCAGGGATAGCGAGTGCTGCATGGCCTTCATCGACTGCATCAGGCGGCCAATCTCATTTTTACCGCCGTCTTCAATCTGATGCGTTAGATCGCCGTCAGCAATAAATTCCAGTTGATTCACCGCCATCTCAATCGGCGCCAGAACCAGACGTTTCAGGGCGACCCAGGCAACCAATACCAGCAACAGAGTGAGCGCACAGGCAAGACCGATGGTAATCAATCGGCTGGCGGCGAAGGACTCCGCCTCTTTGACCATATCCTGCCCGACTTTGAGGGCAAAATCACGAAACGCATTATTGGCCTTATCCATGTTGGCGCTTAGAGGCGGGACAACGTTTTGCAGCAGGCTGTAGTATTTATCCACATTGTTTTGTTTCAGTGCATCGAGCATCGGCTGGATACCCTGATCGATATAAATGCCGAAGCGTTTTTCGATCTCCGCAAGCAGTTGTTTTCCATGATCCGTCACCGCGCCGTATTCGATGAGCCGCGTCATCTCCTGACGGGAAATCAACGCATAGTTCTGCGCCCGTGCTATCGACTCCTCGGCCAGAATAGGCTCACCGGCCACCAACTGCTGTGCCGCCAGCGCAGCCCCTGTTCGTGCACGTAGCGACGCGGTATAACTGCCTGCCAGTGCACTAAGTTCCTTACCCTGTATTTTGTCAATGGTGATAAGTGACGTGGTTCCCTGATTGATGGAGCTGACGCCGATAGCGCTGACCAACGTCAAGAGCAACACCATAACGGCTAATAAGGTAATCAAATTCACCTTGATGGTGACATTTTTTAACATAATATCCTCCTGGATTTATAAAAATTAGTCCCATAAAAACAACAAGTGACTAACGCAATTTGCGCCTGCCATCTATCGGATACCGCTCTCCTATTCTTTAATCTGGAATTAGGTTTAGTAACTTAATAACGAATTAATAAACTTGTTACATTCCCACATAGTTGATTACACACTGTTCGGGAAGGCCTGCGGGAGAACAGCCAGCGCTAAAAATCGGGGACATTATGCGCGTTTTGGCTATAATGGCCGCCACGCCATTTCAGGTTTGAAGAGAAGGAAACCGACATGAGTCTGAACAATGTCCCGGCAGGTAAAGATCTGCCGGAAGATATCTACGTAGTTATTGAAATCCCTGCGAATGCCGATCCGATCAAATACGAGATAGATAAGGATACCGGCGCTTTGTTTGTGGATCGTTTTATGTCTACCGCCATGTTCTACCCCTGTAACTATGGCTACATCAACCACACGCTGTCACTGGATGGCGATCCGGTTGACGTGCTGGTGCCTACCCCTTATCCGTTACAACCAGGTGCGGTTATCCGTTGCCGTCCGGTTGGCGTTCTGAAAATGACCGACGAGGCCGGTGAAGATGCCAAACTGGTTGCCGTACCGCACAGCAAGCTGACCAAAGAATACGACCACGTCAAAGACGTCAACGACCTGCCGGAATTACTGCGTGCGCAAATCAGCCATTTCTTTGAACACTACAAAGATCTGGAAAAAGGCAAGTGGGTTAAAGTAGAAGGATGGGATAACGCTGAAGCCGCTAAAGCGGAAATTATCGCCTCTTTTGAACGCGCTAAAAAATAAAGTACGCAGACGCCACGATCAAAAACACCGCATTTCGCGGTGTTTTTTTATGACGGGATATCCCTGCCGCCCCCTTCGGGCTGAGGAATCACCAGAAATTGAATATGTAACGCCGGAGAATATTTCGTGCGCGATAAAGCCGCCATTTCTGTGCTACGTCGTAGCACGCGCCCGACACAGGGCGCTTCAATCGCCAGCGCCCTGTGAACCCAGGCTTTTGGCGTAAATTATGCCGCTAACGCGGTGCCTTCGGCGTTCATGCCCGCTTTTCGAGCCGCCAGCGACGCGTTCCCTTCGCGGCACTGGCTTTCGCGACGTCCTGTCGCTCACTCGGCGGCCATGCCCACCTCAGCATAATTTTTCACGCCGGGAAGAGAAGAAACCGTGAAATATGCAAATTCACAGAGTTTTGTCATCAGTCTGAAACACCGCATTACGCGGTGTTTTTTTATGGCGGGCTATCCCTGCCCGCCACCCTTCGGGCCGCCGCAAGCGGCGTTAAAAATTGCTCCCGGCAATTTTTTATATCACTCACCATCTCGTTTTAGCCAGTCCCCGCTGGTTATGCGCGCTAATCCCGTAATTGAATGTTTGTATAAATAGATCCAGGCGTTCCCCAATGGGGTGGCGATCAGTTCACGCTGATATTCGTGACCGTCCCGCTTTAACGCATCCAACTCTGCCAGTATTGACGAACTGATGCGATACACCTCGCAATAAATATCCCCGTTACCAGGCACCACCGCCGGATAATGGCCGAGATCGTACAACTCAAACCCCGCGAGTTGACAATCCCCCAACCATTGGGCGTTGGTCATCCAGTGACTATTTCCCTGTTTGCGTCGTAAACTGCCGTAGACAATAATTCGCATTGCTAAAACTCAAACTGATAAAGCAGATCTAATGCCTGATCGATACCAGACACCGCTTCCAAGTAAAGCCGTGGCATTAAACGGTAACGCAGCGTTAACGTCGCCAAAGAATCAAATATGCCGACACCATACTTAACTTGCAGGCCGGGAAGTACGTAACCGCTGACAACCACTTGAGAATCGTCGCCAACACCCTGTGTATCCAGAGCTAAATTACTTACGCCAAAGGCCTCGCCGATTTTACCCACAACTTGACCACTTTGCGCAACCCCTAAACCGATAAGCATTGACGTCATGGCCGCACTATCGGCGCCGCTGCTGTCGAGGCCCTCGCCTCTAAGCAGATAGGACAAGGCTTCCTGCTGCGACATGGCCGGATCGGAGAAGATCTCAAGTTTAGGTGCACTCGCCATTCCGGTGACACGCACGCCAGCGGTCACATCGTCAGCGGTATTATCGGGATTACGGACGGCTTCGATGTTGAGCAGCGGCTGATCCGGCGGGCCGGAGAACAGTAACTGCCCTTTTTGCACGATAAGATCCTGCCCGTAAGCCTTGAAACGACCGGAAGGGATATCTATCTGCCCATTCAGCCCCAGCCCCCGCTCGTCCTGCACCATTTTCAGATCACCCTGCAAACGCGCCGTGAGTCCGTAGGCATCCAGCCGGACATCATTGCCGACACGGATGGTCAGATTACTGTTGATCGGTATCGACGCAGAGGCTTTCTCCAGCGGTTGACGCTGTTCATCCAGCATCACCTCGTCAGACGACACGGCCACCGCGCTTTCAGGCAGTTCATTGACCACAATACGCGCCCAGGGAATACTGACCGAGCCATTTAACGCGAATAACTGTGGCGTTGCCTCAAACACAATGTCCGGCGATACGTCCAGACGCGCCATCGGCGGCACGGTGACTCTGATGCGCTGCCCTTTGGCGGCGATACGGGCCCGCCATGCATCAGCTTGCGCCCAGTCCGCATTCCCGCCCAGGGTTAACTGCCCGTTATCCGTTCTCAGGAAACCCTGCAACGTTGAGGACATGCCGTTAAAACTCACCGCCAGCCGCCCGTTAGTCAGGTCAATCGGCATCCAACTACCATCGATATCAAGCCGTTCCAGCACCATCTGACCAAATATCTGCGGACGCTGCGCATCTCCTGCCAGACGCAAATTGGCATTCAATATGCCAGCGACCTTCTCCCCTTTTTGCAACACCGGGTCGAGCAGCGCCAGAGAGATATTATTGATGGTCATAGAGCCACCGAGATTACGTTTTCCCTGAGGATCGCTAATCTGTACATCACCACTGAAGCGGCCATTATCCCGAATGGCGATGAGCCAACCAAGCTGCGCCCGACCACGATCGATGCCGGCATTCAGGGTTAAGGTATCAAATGCGATGGGCAGCGTTTTGCCCTGTAACTGTTGCCGGACATTAACGCCGTTACCCGCCAGCGTCACTTTCGCCTGCGGTAAACCTTGTCCCGCCTGCCAGCTAACGTCAGCCCCGCCGCTGAATGTTCCTGCCAGCACCGTATCATCCGTGAGGAAAGGTTTGAGCATGGCTAAATCAAAGCGGTTTAACCGGATACTCGCCTGGCCGCTCGGCCCGGCTTCAATGGTTTTGGGAACGCAAAGCTCGGCATTTGGGTTACGCCAGCAGTGCGTACCAATGCTGATTTTCTGCTGGATATTCTGGTAATCCAGCGCTACGGCCTGCGTCAAACGCCACTCGCCGACCGGCGTATCAAACCGGGTATTATTCAACGTGCCGCGCCAGCGTTGCGCCTGACGATCGAAGCTGCCGGACAGCGCCAATTGCCCCGATACCGGATCGCCTTTCATATTCAGGCGTAACTGATGCTGTTTTTCATCACCGTTGGCATCCAGCGTCAACAGGCTAATATCCAGGCCATCCTGATGAAGTTGCTCCAGGCGCACCGCCAGCTTGCCCTGAATCTGTTGCTCAGAGCGCACGTCCGCATCAACTTTTATACGGCTGATGGTTATGGCCTGCCAGCGCAGGCCGGATGCCGTGATATCCGCCAGAACCTGCGGTTCACGCAGGTTGCCGCGTAATTTCAGCGTACCACCCGCCCGCCCCGCCAGACCAGGTAACATACCGGTAAGCGACGGCGCGTTAATATCAGCATCCAATTGCCACTTATCGCTTAACTCACCTTTAATATTCAATTGGTTAGGGCCAATCGCCAGATTAAGCGCCGGTATTTGCCACTGACCGGCGGCATTTCCCCGCAGTTCGCCTCTGGCGGTCAGCTTATTTTGTTTCACATTGCCATCCAGACGCAGTTCAGGCACCTGTAGCTGCCAACTACCGCCATACAGGCTGCCGCGGGTTGTCACCTTGCCATCCACTTTCGCCGGCCAGTCCGGCCACTGTTTCGCCGTATTGATGCCACTCAAAATCAGTTCGCTACGCCAACTGATGGCTTTACTCCAGTCCACCACGCCACTCAAATCGGCATTCCCCTGTAGGGCAGACAAACGCAGGCGGGTCAGGTTAAATTGCTGCACATTACCTTTTCCATCCAGCAACAGCGTTGCAGGCGGCAGGTCAGCACCATGAATATCGCTGCGCAGCGATAAAGCGTAATCCGTCGCCTTACCGTTCAGCCGCAATAGCAGATCGTCCGCCTGATATTGTGTTTCGCCGGTTAAGGGCCAGCGCACCCGATCGGTTTGCAGCGTAAGCGCCAGTGGCAAACCCGCCTGCGCCAGCTTAGTCTGCAAATTTAACTGCGCCCGCTGCGGGCCAGACAAATTGAGCGCGACATTCAGTTGCTCGCGCAGCCCCCCGTCAACGGTCAGTTTCAACTTTTCGCCTTTCAGCGGATCGACATTCAGAACAGCATTGGCCGTCAGAGAAACCGGCCAGCTATCGCTGAATGTGGCCTCTCCCCGAATATTCAGCCCCCCTTGTGGCGACTGAACAACCAACTTCTCCAGCGTCAGGCGCTGATGTTGTGTTGATCCCTGTATCAGCAGGTCAGAAATCAGGATGTCCTGATCGCCGGTCAGCCGCAGTTGTTCACCGTGAATTTCTGCAATATTCAAATCCAGCGGCAATGTGAATGACGGCAAGTCGGGCAATAACGGTTTGGAGAACAGCGCGACCAATCGCTCACCGAGTGGTTGTTCAGGTAAAGCGTTCTCCTGTTGCGCGCCCCCGGCATCCGTTTCAGGCGCAGTTTTCGTGGCGGGAATGGCTTTAGCGGCAGAAAACGTTTTATCAATCTGAATCGTTTGCGACGTCCCCTTTTCAATCGACTCACCAACGTTGGCAGCCGTTTCTTTTACTACCTCCGCCAGCTCTGCCGCCGTCACTTTTCCATCTTCAAGCACATCGACAGGTGTTTTCGGTAATGCCACCAGCAACGCGCTGATTCTGGTTGGCAACAGCGTCAGCATCCGGCCTTCCCACTGCATTCCGGTGCGGAATTCGCCCAGTGAAATTGCCATGTCATCCACAGTGACCTGAACGTTATTCAAGATCAATTGACGCAATGATATTGGAAACGGCGCAGACAACTCGGTCAGCGGCTCACTGGGCGTCGGCGTATCCTCTGAAGCCAGCAACGATTGGGTATCCACCAC
Organism: Brenneria alni; assembly: GCF_003666245.1. Taxonomy (GTDB): domain Bacteria; phylum Pseudomonadota; class Gammaproteobacteria; order Enterobacterales; family Enterobacteriaceae; genus Brenneria; species Brenneria alni. The sequence continues at coordinate 12,809 of NZ_MJLZ01000017.1, read as the reverse complement.
CACATCAACATTCTGTGCCGACAAATCGTTAACACAAAGCTGACCCTGCAACAAACAACGCGGTGCCAATGACAAATGAAACTCACCCGCTTTCACCGTTACCCCTGGCATTTGATAATTGACGTTCTTCAGAGTCAGGTCACGCCAGCCACCACTGATGCTGGCAATGTCCAGCCCCGGCACAATGCGCGTCGCGCCATTTATTAATAGGTGCAAACCTGGCGTCGTTCCCACCAGCAACACCAGCGTAATGAGTAATAACAACAGCAAAGCGGCAAACCCGAAGCCAATTTTTTTCATCAGGCCCTTTTTATTTATCTGACTCATAATTCAGGCCCTAACGCGATATAGAACTGCACGTCATTTTTGTCTGGATCGCCAATCGGCGTGGCAATGTCGAGCTTCACCGGACCAATCGGTGAGGCCCAGCGGACACCAATGCCCGCCCCGGTTTTAAAGTCATTCTGTTTGATGTCGTTGACGGCCTCGCCCGAATCCACGAAAACGGCGCCCCACCATTTTCCGGTCACGTTGTACTGATATTCCAGCGATCCGGTCACCAGTTTAGACGCCCCGGTCAATTTATCCTCACTGTCACGCGGAGATATTGATTTGTACTTGTAGCCACGGATACTGCGATCGCCCCCGGCGAAGAAGCGCAGAGAGGGCGGCACGCGTGAGAAATTATTGGTTTCAATCCACCCCAGATTGCCACGGGCGACAAAGCGGTGTTTCTCCGCCAGTGTTCTGATCCAGACGTTTTGCGCCTGCAAAACCACAAAATCAATATCTGAACCCCATACGGTGTCGGAAACATCAATAGAGTAGCGCTGGCTGTCACCCCATACCGGCATCAGCCCACCGCGCTGACGGGTACGGTTAATACTCACGCCGGGATAGATCAACATGGTGGTATCTGTCACGCTGCCCTGCGTAAAGTGGTCGAGGCTCCAGCGCAGGTTGATAGCCCGCTGCCAACCGCTGGATAAATCCCAGTAACGCGCCACGTTCAGCGTGGTTGAGTCAGACCGTGTATCATTGAGATCTTCACGCTTGAATCCTCCTTGTAGCAAGTAATACTGCTCTAACGGGTTCTTCAGTAAAGGGATTTTGTAACTCAGATCGAGCGATTGCTCCGGTACGGACACACTGAGGCTGCTTTCCAGACTGTGTCCACGGGAATTAATCCAGGGTTTATTCCAAGTGGTTTTAAAACGCGGCCCGACGTCGGTCGCATACCCAACCCCGGTTTCTATTCTATTGCGGGTACGGGGAGTCACAACCGCATCCAGCGGCAGGGTTTTGGTTGCTTTCGACTGACTAAAATCAGGCGAAACCACCACCGAGTTAAACCATCCCGTGGCCGATAAACGCCGGTTAAATTCGCCCAGATCTTCGCTGCTGTAGGCGTCGCCGGCATGAAATGGCACCAGATTGCGCAGATACTCCTCACGGATTTGCGAACCCTCGAATTTAACCTCACCAAAACGGTAACGCTCGCCGCTGTCAAAATCGATATCCCAAAAAGCCTTTCGCTCTTCCCGTATGATACCTAACTGGCTCTGCATAAAATGGGCATCGAAGTACCCTTTACGCAGAGCCAAACTATTCAGAGAATTTTTGAAGCTATCATAATCACCGTGATTCAGTACCGTACCCACATCGGGCGTATCATGCCGCACCAGTTGCTGATAGTCCTTATCCTCGCGGGCGCCGCCACGCAGAACAACATTCACATCAGCAATTTTCACCGGTTCGCCGGGCGTCACGCTGGCAATCAGGACAGGACGGCCACCATTGACCGCAGGGCGGAATTCAAAAGCAATCTGTGGATCATAATAGCCCAGCGCACGTAATCCCTGACGAATCGCATCATCTACGCGTGAGCGGAAGCGACCATCCGCATTGACTTCATCGACAGTAATCGTGGATAAACGCGCCCGCACATTCTTTTGTAACGCGCCGTCTAATCCAACGACCTGCAAACGCACATTGGCGGCAAAACCCGCTGAGGAAAATAGCAGCACACACAATAAGCCCAAAGCACGGTAACGTGGCACACTAAGGCCAGAAAGGCCGTTTTTTTGTCCTGTAAAAATAGTCACTTAGTTCCCTGATAACCTCGTTCTGTCACATCAAGTCTATGGTTTTGATACATCACTGTTATAGCCGCAGGGGGATAACCACGAATCGGTTCCAACGGCGACACATAGTACTAGCGGAATATATTGATATTTGCCTTTAGATATAGATTTTAACCGGTAAATTCTAAAATGCAGTGTTGCAGATAAACATAACCTTAACATTAAACAAACCTGGGTTATAAAGACAGGCTGAAACTTCTCGGTTATGCTCTACATTGGATCGTTTTCCAACGACCTGACTTTTACCGTTATTTCGGGAGTAGGCAAATTGGTACACAATATCGATAAAACGCAGCGGATCACGCAGTCTGATGCTTTAACCGGACGCATAACGCCGATGCCGGTCGCCAGGTTGCACGCCGTTAGTGAACACTCCATGACGCATGTCCCCGACAACATGGAGCTGGCGATCTTTGCAATGGGATGCTTCTGGGGAGCCGAACGCCTTTTCTGGCGGCAACCGGGCATTTACAGCACAGCGGCTGGCTATACCGGCGGCTATACTCCCAACCCCACTTACCGTGAGGTGTGCAGCGGAAAAACCGACCATGCCGAAGCGGTACGCGTCGTTTTTGATCCTGAGGTGATCAGTTATACCCAACTGTTGCAGCTCTTCTGGGAAAATCACGATCCTGCCCAGGGGATGCGTCAAGGCGGCGATATCGGCACCCAATATCGTTCCGCGATTTATACACTCACGCCGGAGCAGGAAAAGGCGGCGCAAGAGAGTCGCCTGCGTTTTCAACAGGCAATGAAAAACAGCGGTGACAACCGGACAATCAGTACAGAAATCATCCCTGCTGGCCCTTTCTATTACGCAGAGGATGAACACCAGCAATACCTGCATAAAAATCCGGGTGGCTATTGTGGTTTAGGCGGTATTGGCGTTTGCCTGCCCCCGCAGCATTGAGATCTGGCGGTAATTTCACCGCTCCTGTTATAATAGCCCGCTATTAAAAATAATTTGGGCCGATTCCCGGCCCTGTTAACGGCTTTTTGTGCGTTATCTGAGATGAATTGCCTTTCTGAGGATTGCCTTTTCCCGTGCCGGGCCAAAGCGAAAATACTATGTTAAACAGTCTATTACTTATTATTGTTCTTATTGCCATCAGTGCATTTTTCTCACTTTCCGAAATATCTCTGGCGGCATCTCGTAAAATAAAACTTAAACTTATGGCCGACGAGGGCAACCTCAACGCCGATATGGTATTAAAATTCCAGGAGACGCCGGGGATTTTCTTTACCGTCATACAGATTGGCGTCAATGCGGTCGCCATTCTGGCCGGTGTTATCGGTGATGCCGCGTTTTCTCCTACCCTCTCTCTGCTTTTTGAACAGTTCATGTCGCCGGAATCGGCGGACAAAACCAGCTTCATCTGCTCGTTCGTGCTGGTAACCAGCCTGTTTATTTTATTTGGCGATCTCACGCCGAAACGCATTGGTATGATTGCCCCTGAGGCCGTTGCCATCCGCATTATCAACCCTATGCGCTTCTGTTTGTTCGTTTTCCGCCCGCTGGTATGGCTGTTTAACGGCCTGGCGAACGTCATTTTTCGGGCGCTTAAATTGCCGATGGTGCGTAAGGATGATATCACCTCCGATGATATTTACGCGGTGGTGGAAGCCGGTGCGCTGGCAGGCGTCTTACGTAAGCAGGAGCATGAGCTGATCGAAAACGTGTTTGAACTGGAGTCGCGCACGGTGCCCTCATCCATGACATCGCGTGAAAGCGTGGTTTTTTTTGATCTGCATGAAAAAGAAGCGCAAATCAAAGATAAAATCGCCCAGCAACCGCACTCTAAATTCTTGGTTTGTGACGGTCACATTGATCAGATCATCGGCTATGTCGATTCAAAAGATCTATTGATCCGGGTGCTGGGAAACCAGAGCCTTGAGTTGCACAGCGGGGTGCAGATCCGCCCTGCGCTGATCGTACCGGATACGCTGACACTGTCTGAAGCACTGGAAAGTTTTAAAACCGCAGGGGAAGACTTTGCGGTTATTTTGAACGAATACGCACTGGTGGTCGGCATTATTACCCTTAATGATGTCATGACCACATTGATGGGGGATTTAGTCGGTCAGGGGCAGGAAGAACAAATCGTCGCCCGTGATGAGAATTCCTGGTTGATAGAAGGCGGTACGCCGATAGAAGATGTTATGCGGGCGCTGTGTATTGATGATTTCCCGCATTCTGGAAATTATGAAACCATAGGCGGGTTTATGATGTACACCTTGCGCAAAATTCCCAAGCGCACCGATTTTGTTCGTTTCTCAGGCTTCAAATTTGAAGTGGTGGATATTGATAGCTATAAAATCGACCAGTTGCTGGTTACCCGTCTGGAAGAAAAACCTACCGCCGCCGGGGTTGTCCAAACAGACCAGAAGAAATAATCCCTTAACCGTTATTTTTTCTGACGAAAGTGCTAAAAACAATAACGGCCCTCAATGGGCCGTTAATCATCACCAGCACGGAATGGTGGTTACTGACAAAGTCGCTTGTAAGCCTGAGATACACGGGCCTACCGTACCGAGGGGCGCTCCGGCGGCTTACGCCGCTACGGCCCCTCAGCACGCTCTCCCTAATAAGGAACTTTGTCAATGGTCTGAACGGCCCTCAATGGGCCGTTAATCATCGCCAGCATGGAATGCTTGTTTCCCCTGGTCAGCCCATCTCGGCCTGTAGCCTGATGACCTGGCGGTTAACTTCAGACATCACCAGCAGATGCTGTTTGTCTCGTGTCTTTGGCAATAAAATTTTGCCATAATCGAATTCAAAAGCACCAACGCCTTTAATATACAACCTTCCACGAAACAATGTTTTCACATACTTAGCGACCTTCATCGGATTGTAACGTTCGAAGATCCTCATCGTTTACTCTCCTCCCGTTTTATTGTTCTGCGCGCTTTCCATGACCAATATAGCCGAAGACTCAAAGCGCTAATGAGATAACGGATACTGATAGAGATTAGTACCGTGAAACGACATTTAGTTCCCTATCAATCAGTATTCTTCACTGCTTTTACGCATTTTTACAGAGCAGTATTTATCTAATCCATCAACCATCAGTATAAATATTCAAAAAGTAGGGGCTTACTCTCCCTGACACAAACTGCATAACGGACAAGCAGGCGGATCCGTCAATTAAATCTACGCAAATTTACGATTACATCGTAATCAGGCGGTTAATCTAGCGAACAAATATGACAAAACAACGACGGCCATCCATGCCCGCCGCTTCGCATAACCAGAAAAGGGGTATTTTATGAAAGGTGGCGTATTTAATGCGCAGCAAGCGAAGCTCCTGCTGCATCTGTTACCAGACGAAAAGAGAGAAACTCAGAATAGCGATACGCGAAAGCCGGGGTTGAGGAACGACTCCCGCGGCGTGTAGGACAGCGGTTTTCCCTGCCAATCGTGAACCTGTGCGCCAGCTGCCACCGCCACCGCATGTCCGGCTGCCGTATCCCACACATTGGTTGGCCCAAAGCGGGGATAAAGCTGGGCGGTTCCCTCCGCCACCAGACAAAATTTCAGCGACGATCCGATAGCCACCGTTTGGTGTTCCCCCAATTGACTGAGATAATCTTTCAGTTCCTGATCCGCATGGGAGCGGCTCACCACCACCAGCGGCGGACGTGCGTCATGGACGTTAATTTGCTGGCGTTCTCCTTTGTCTTCTTTCCACGCTTTTCCCTCAGCAGCGGCATACATCACATCAGTCACCGGGACATAGACAACGCCCAGCACCGCCTGGCCGTTTTCAATCAGCGCGATGTTCACTGTAAATTCACCATTACGGCTGAGAAACTCTTTGGTGCCATCCAGCGGATCAACCAACCAATAGCGTTGCCAGTGCTGGCGTTCAGACCACTGAGGAGGATCCTCTTCAGACAGTAACGGAATATCTGGAAATGCCGCCGCCAGTCCTTGCTTGATCACCCGATGTGCAGCCAAATCTGCTGCCGTAACCGGCGAATCATCTTTCTTATGCGCGACGTCAACAGGCTGGTGTCCCTCATAGACCTGCATAATGGCGGCACCAGCATCACGGGCCAGTTGGCAAATGTGTTCTAGCATTTTCTACCTCATTGTTACCGGTTATGCAGTGGAACGGATAACCATCACGTTACACATGCTCTCTTCCTATCATTATACAATGGCGGAGTAATCACGATTATTAAAGAAAAATCCTAATAGCCGATAACCGCCGTCGGCAATGACGGCACCGAATTGGCAGTTTATCACTTTGATCTGCAAAACAATCCGTTAGTGATGGCACGAACGGTGGCTGGATTTAAAGAGAAGATACGCCCTGGGTAGGCGGTAAGTCGTGCGAACAACGCAGGTAAAAACCATGCCCGCTACGGGGCGTGGTTTTTATTAATTCACGCTCTGGTTTAATCGCGAAACGGGCCTGGGCCATGTCGACTCTGCCAGCGATCATCCCAGTCATGCCGCCTCGGCCCCCGTTCGTCCCTGTGATGATCCCGATACGCACGGCGATCGTTGAAGTGCCGCGGGCCACGCTGATATTCGCGCCACCAGCCGACATCCCGCCAGCGCCAGCCATCCCAATAGTAGCCATGCCGGTTACGCTCACCACGGTAATAACCCCGGTGTTCACGCCACCAGCGTTCACTTCGCCAGTCGTAACCATCCCAGTAATAACCGCGGCGATCGCGATCGCCGATATTAAGCGTGACGCCAGGCATCAGATCAATGCTGATACTGTCAGCGTCTGCCGCTGGCGTCATGGCAAACATCCCAATTAGCAGAGAACTAACTAACAGAGGCTTAAACATAAGGTGACTCCTCCTTTGCCGCTATAGCGGATAGGCGAAGATATACGGGGAATTATTCTCTGCCACTATCAGACAATATCCCATTTGCCTTGTTTTACGGTTCTTAACGGTTTGCTGACACTGTGAGCTTGACCCCTTAGTCACTAAAAAACCATCATACCCGCCACTCGCCATCGTATTGATCAGCGGATGTAACGCTTAATTTCCACTTTTACAGATACGAATTATTAGAAATATTTAACATATCGCCAATACTTCCCTATGGGAAAAGTCATTACAAATGGGGAAAACAATGCTTAACAGCTATACGATAGGCGATTATTTACTGGATCGTCTTGCTCAAACAGGGATCAAGCATCTTTTTGGCGTACCGGGTGATTACAATCTGCAATTTCTCGATCACGTTATCAACCATGATCATATCACCTGGGTTGGCTGTGCCAACGAACTGAATGCTGCGTATGCCGCCGATGGATATGCGCGATGCAAACCCGCCGCCGCACTGCTTACCACCTTTGGCGTCGGCGAGCTTAGTGCGATTAATGGCATTGCCGGAAGTTACGCAGAATATGTACCGGTTATCCACATTACCTTCGCTCCCAACCTCATATCGCAGCATAAAAGACAACTGCTTCACCACACATTAGGAGATGGCGATTTTGGCCACTTTCTCCGTATGGCAATGGAAGTCACCGTCGCATCCGCCACGCTTACCATCGAAAACGCAACCTCGGAAATCGACCGGGTGGTTGGAGACGCACTCCGCCTCCACCGACCGGTTTATTTATTTCTACCGCTGGACGTGGCTGCCGCGCCAACCGGGAATCGTCCCTATCCATTGCCGATACCTGAACCTGTGTGCTCTGACGCGTCGCTGCAAGCATTCGTTGATGCAGCGACAGAAATACTCAGTGCGGCGAATTCGGTATCACTGCTGGCAGATTTCCTTGCTGAACGCTTTGGCGCCGCAAAGTCTTTACAACGCTGGCTGGATCAGACGTCTTTCCCACACTCAACCTTACTAATGGGTAAAAGCACTCTGAACGAACAACATCCTTGCTTCACCGGCACTTATGCAGGCAATGGGAGTGATGAAAAAATAAGATCGCTGATTGAAGATGCTGAGGTAATCATAAGTGTCGGTGTCCTCTTTACCGATACGACTACCGCCGGATTTAGCCACCACATTCCAACTGAAAAATGTATTGATATTCAGCCTGCCGTAGCCCGAGTGGGAGATAAAACTTTTTCAAATATTCCTATGCTGACCGCGATCGAAACATTAGAGAAAATAACATCTACGCTTTCATCTCACTGGAAACACACCACGATTACTCCACCGGCACTCCCCTCATCATATGCAAAGGATGAACTTGATCAACATGGGTTTTGGCAGCAAATTCAGGGCTTCCTTCGCCCCGGCGATCTTATCGTGGCAGAGCAGGGAACCGCCTGTTTTGGCGCGGCTGCATTGACGCTGCTACAAGGTTGCCGCTTCATCACCCAATCCCTGTGGGGAACAATCGGCTACACGCTGCCTGCGGCATATGGCGCTCAATTAGCCGAACCGCTGCGACGGGTAATCCTGCTTATCGGTGACGGATCGCTACAGCTCACAGCACAGGAGATCGGCTCAATGCTGCGGGATAATCTCAATATCGTGATCTTTGTGCTAAATAATCAGGGGTACACCGTTGAGCGAGCGATACATAACCCACAACAACGCTATCACGATATTGCCCCCTGGAACTGGACGCAACTGCCTATAGCACTCGGCGGCGACAGCAATAAGATACGCACCCGGAAAACATCATCTCCGGCCCAGTTGGCTCAGGCGCTGGACCAAATCGGTAGCGAGCCTTGTTTTTCATTGATTGACGTTGTGTTGCCTAAAATGGACATACCGGAGCTGCTACAGGCCGTTTCCCAATCGCTTGAGCAGAATAACTCAGCACATTAAATATTCCAGACGCTCTCAATGAAGTGCCATATTCATCATGTAATGGGACTAAGGAGAAACGCGGGATGAGGTTTCGCAGGGCTGCCTCATCCCATAGCTGCTTTACCAGCGGATATAACGCAGTAAGCGTCTTCTGGTTATCTTATTGAGCTTACAAAATTTCCAACAGCTCAACGTCAAAAATCAAAGTGCTGAATGGCGGAATAGACGCCCCAGCGCCACGTTCGCCGTAAGCCAGATTATGAGGAATATATAGCTGCCATTTGGAGCCGACCGGCATCAGGGTTAGTGCCTCAATCCAACCGGGGATCACACCGCTTACCGGGAACTCGGCGGGTTGACCGCGCTCGACCGAACTGTCAAACACGCTGCCATCAATCAGACGACCGGTGTAATGCACACGCACCCGATCCTGACGGCCAGGAATTTCCCCTTCGCCTTGATTCAATACGCGGAACTGCAAACCTGACTCTGTGCTGCTTACGCCTTCTTTCTGCGCATTTTCAGCCAGGAACTGTTGCCCTTCTACCGCCAATGCCTGCTGACGTTCACGTCGTACCGCATCCGCACGTTCATGGACCTCACGCAGCGCCCGGTGAACCACATCCACGGGTACGGCTGGCACATTACCTTCCAGCGCATCGCGCAGACCAGCGACCAGCGCTTCAGGGAGCAACCCTTCAAGACCAGATTCCTGTAGTTGTTGACCGACCTGTAAGCCAATGCCGTAACTTGCCTGCGCTTCGACGCTATCAAAAGAAGGGGTTGTCATGGATGTTCCTTTTAAACTGTAAAAAACCGAAGGCGCAGCATAACAGCGCCAGAGATTAGGGTAAAATCCTGTGTGCAGATGAATAACGTTTATCCGCCGGTAAGCGGAATAAGTCCGGCAGGCTGGCCTATACTATTAAATCAGATAGTTCTGTACTGCTGTTGCCTTAAGCATCAAAGCGTTAGCTGGTCATTAGCCGCTTGTTACCGATATACTAAATTGTTTTTACCTTATAGCGTCGCAAGAGAGGTCAACATGGGCAGAATTGCACCCAGGAAGCGGAAAGTTACCTGGGGTTATCAGGCGTTATTGCGCCTCTGCCAGCGTTTTATGCATCGGAACGCGAAGCGATCCGGCGATGATGAGGAGAATAGCCGGTTGCCATCATCATCAGGCCTGCGGATTAAAATCAGATTGAGAAAAATCTGGCATCTGCCTGATAACTACCGTTGGATGGAGCCGCTACCGCTTTTCCATCGCCGTTGGATTTTGATTGTTATCGGTATCTTGCTGGTGACATTGCTATGGCCTTACAGTCCGCCGCCCGTACCCTCCCCTCAACCAATGCCGGTCGCCATTGAGCAATCCACGCCGATGCAGGCGGAAATCATCGAAAACCGGCCATTGGCAGAACGGCCGCCCACCGACCCGCCAGTACAACCGGTTGCCCGGAATGCGGAAATTTCCTGGCGCAACTATGAAATTGCCTCAGGACAGACGTTGGCGCAGCTATTTCGTGATAACAACCTGCCGGTCGGTGACGTTTTCGCAATGGCGCAGGTGGAAGGGAATGACAAACCGCTCAGTAACCTGCGAGCCGGTCAGGAAGTCAAATTGCAGTTGAATACACAAGGCACCGTGACGGCGCTGGAAATAGAAACCACCGATAATCAGGTTGTCAGGTTCACCCGTAACGCCGAGGGGGCGTTTACTCGCACCCGTTAATTTACCCGTCCCCGGAAATGCAAAACGCTGGCGCAAGGCCAGCGTTTTACTCGTTAACTAAAGTGTTAATTCAACGACAAGCGTTAATTACGCTTCAGCAACGACAACAACATTCAGCGTAGCAAATACATCGCTGTGTACCTGGAAGCTCACTTCGTGCTCGCCCAGCGTACGCAGAACGCCGTTCGGTAAACGAACTTCGCTCTTGGCAATGTCAACACCGGCTGCGGTTACCGCATCAGCGATATCGCGGGTGCCGATAGAGCCGAACAGTTTACCTTCGTCGCCTGCTTTAGACGCGATGGTGATGCTGCCCAGTTCTTTGATCTTGGCGGCGCGAGCTTCAGCAGCAGCCAGAACGTCAGCCAATTTGGCTTCCAGTTCAGCACGGCGCGCTTGGAAGAACTCAACGTTTTTCTTGGTTGCCGGCACAGCTTTGCCCTGCGGAACCAAAAAGTTACGGGCATAACCCGCTTTAACGTTTACCTGATCACCCAGGCTGCCCAGGTTTGCTACTTTATCAAGCAGAATAACTTGCATTACCTTATCCTCTCAAAGTCTCGTTAATGGACAGTGGCCGATTACTGATGACGATCAGTGTACGGCAACAAAGACAAGTAACGCGCACGCTTGATAGCGCGGGCCAGCTGACGCTGGTATTTTGCACGAGTACCGGTGATACGGCTCGGAACAATCTTGCCGCTTTCAGTGATATAGTTTTTCAGCGTAGCGATGTCTTTATAGTCGATCTCTACAACGCCTTCCGCGGTGAAACGGCAGAACTTGCGACGACGGAAATAACGTGCCATTTGGCTAGTCTCCAGAATCTATCAATTCAATCTGCTCGGCATGTAACACAATTTTACTCAGGCCATTGCGCCCTTGATGGCAGCTAATAAACCCGTGCACAGTGAGTTGCGTGCCGACCGTTATACTGTGGGTAAATGCTTGTGACGTTGGTCCACTGACAATCACGGGCATACGACACCATGCTTGTCGGTTAAATCCGGCTTCCTGCTGCGTTGATCGGTGCTCAAGCACAAACTGGCAGTGAGGAATACCCGAAGGACTGACTTTACGAATGGGGGTCTTGCACACCGTGCCGGACAACACCAAACGATTAGCCGCCACCACGACAATTACTCTTCAGAATCCCCAGCATCCACATCATCGCCGGCTTCTGCAAAATCTTCACGACGCTCACGGCGTTCGTCTTTCGCTTTAACCATCGGAGATGCTTCGGTTACCGCGTGTTTAACGCGCATAATCATGCTACGGATAACGGCGTCGTTGAAGCGGAAGTTTGTTTCCAGCTCATCGATAACTTCCTGCGGCGCTTCAACGTTCAGCAGAACGTAGTGAGCCTTGTGCAGTTTGTTGATCGGGTAAGCCAGTTGACGGCGGCCCCAGTCTTCCAGACGGTGGATCGTACCCTCGGCGCCAGTGATAGCGCCCGTGTAGCGTTCGATCATGCCCGGAACCTGTTCGCTTTGGTCAGGATGAACCATAAAAACGATTTCGTAATGACGCATCGAATTGCTCCTTACGGATTATTCAGCCTCCTGTCAGGGTCAACCGCGGCCCATGGAAGCAAGGAACGTGTGTATGTGTGCGGCTGAAAAAATGACGCGTAAGTATAGTGCCCTGCGGCGGCAATAGCAAGGTGGCGTTTAGCCCATCCCTTTGTCGCAAACAAAGGGGTTCGGCGATAAATAAATGAACCCGCCAACATTAATAAATATAAGTTATTCGATTAATTAAAAGACATAATTTATTGTCGTTAAAATAACAGCTAACACTCAGCGGGGAATTAATAAAAAATATTAATTATCAAGTTAATCATTAGTTAATAATATATTTTTATTGATTCACGCCTCTTTACAAGTCATATTTTCGCGGATAACATACTGGTTTCATAAATAAGAGAATTTTAGAAACCTTAATTAAAACGGATTTTAGGCTGTGTCCCTTAATCATCTGAGCTATAGTAACTACTTATTTCCACAACACTTTGAGATATGGCCCGATACGATATTCCCGATGAAGCATGGAGCATCATCCAGCCCTTACTGCCTGCTGAACCTACATCCCCACGAGCCGGACGCCCATGGGCTGAGCATCGTAAAGTCATCAACGGTATGTTCTGGGTGTTGTGTTCTGGTGCGCCATGGCGCGATTTACC
>NZ_MJLZ01000016.1 GCF_003666245.1 Brenneria alni | reverse complement strand
TGAAGGCCATGACAGCGGCACCACCCGTGCGGCGGTATCCGCAGGCACGATAACCCTTCGCGACCCGAACAGGCAGACGCAGGATGTGGCGAGCCTGAGCCGTGATGTGGAGCACGCCAACCAGACGCTCTCACCGATTTTCGATAAGGAGAAAGAGCAGCAGCGGTTGCAACAGACGCAGTTGATAGGCGAAATCGGCAATCAGGTGGCGGATATTGCGCGCACGGAAGGCAGTATCCAGGCAACGAAGGCAGCGAAAGAGAAGCTGGCGAACGCGACGGCGGAGGAACGGCAGGCGGCGAAAGGGGACTGGGAAAAAGCGAATCCGGGTAAAACCGCAAGCAGCGATGATATCTCAGGCCAACTCTACCAGACGGCCTACGACAGTGCGCTGAAAGCATCCGGGTTTGGCACGGGCGGGCAATACCAGCAGGCGATTCAGGCGGCGACGGCGGCGGTGCAGGGACTGGCCGGAAGCGATTTGCAAGCGGCGCTGGCAGGCGGAGCAGCGCCTTATGTTGCAGAGGTTATCGGTCATTACAGCGGACTGGATGACACGGGCAAAGTCGCGGCGCACGCGGTGGTGAACGCGGCGCTGGCGGCGGCACAGGGACAGAGCGCGCTGGCAGGCGCGGCGGGAGCGGCAACCGGGGAACTGATTGGCATTATCGCCAGCCAGATGTACGATAAGGCGGCAGACGAACTCGACGAGACACAAAAGCAGACCGTCTCAGCGCTAGCCACTCTCGCATCCGGTCTGGCCGGAGGTCTTGTGGGAGACAGCGCCGCATCGGCCCTTGCCAGCGCCCAGGCCGGGAAGACGACGGTGGAGAATAACTATCTGAGTTCAAAAGAAGCTCGTCAGCTTGATAAAGAAATGCAGGACTGCAAAGCCTCTGGCGGTGATTGTAATAAGGTGGTCGAGAAATATATCGACATTAGCAATAAAAACAGTAAGGAACTGATTGAAGCCTGTACCGGTGGCGGCGTTGCCTGTGTGAGCTGGCAGGAACTGATACAGGGGGCGACCAATGTGGCGAATGATGCTAACCCGCATCAAATCAGACTGGATGAAAAGCTGAAAGATCCAAGTGCCGCAGCACTGGTGAATTATCTCAACGGAACGGATCTTAAATTCCTGGCGGATAATATTACAACCGGTGATCGAATCATGGATGTGGTAATGACCCCAACCTCCTGGCCAGTAGCAATAATGGGCGGGAAGGCAATTATTACTAATGCAGTGAATAACACAAAAGAACAGCTTATTGCTGTGGGCGTAGGTGCTGGCTTAGGGGCTGGTATCCAATATGGTACGACAGGTGAAGTAAAACTGTCGGATGTAATTGGTTCAGTAATCGTTGGTGGGATTACCGCCGGTAAAGGTTACAACCCAACGATGGCATGGAACGCGGCTGGCGGCTATTACCAGGCTGAAATCAGCGGCGATGATCCGTTTATGGCGGCGTTGCTGAGTAAAGTCGGGGCTTCAGCGGGTTATGCAGCAGGTAACGTTATCAAAGTGCCATTTGATAAAAAACTAAATCCAATATCAAAGCAGTATGAATGGGTCCCAACAGGTGTCTGGACAATAACTAAACCAGCACCCCAACATCCATTACCATCGATAGTAGGTAATATCGGTGATTCTGCCGTATCTGGTATGGTTCAGGATAAGTTGAAAGACGGTGTAGGCAAGTGATGAAAAATAGCACTAAATCATTACTTAACCTTTTATATTTATGCTGTGCGATGAGCGTAGTGTTGTTTATTTTGACAATGTTTGGACGTTTATTAGGTGCTTGGTTAGCTTGGAATATGAATGAAAACTTTCCGTTCTCATTAGATGATTTTTTTGTCTGCCTCAAACTCACTTGGATGGGGCCACCTGCTGGTTTTATTTTTTGGTATTTTTATTATCGCTGAATCCTTGATAAATCCCGGCCCCTAAAAAGGCCGGGATTTTTTATCCGTCATTCAGCCACAATGCGGATCAGCAGTTGGCCGTGCTCAACGGTGACAATCACCGGGGTATCGGTGCCAAATCCCGCCGCTTCCAGCCAGTGGCCCTTGAGGTGGAGGCTGGGGCTGCGGCTGTAATAGCGGGTCATATCGTTGCGGTCGGCGTGGCGGCGGCTGACATAGCCGACTTTCAGGTGTCGTAATGCTTGGGGTGTGGCGGGTTCTGACTTATGATGCTGCCTAGCCATAATTAACTCCTAATCAGTTAGTTGTGGTGAGCGTCGCTGATGGGGTGCAACCCGTCAGCGACGCGTTAAATCCTGTCTCTGCTACTCTTCTTTAACCGTCTTCCTGGCGGAGTCCCAGCGTCGGGACTGGTACTTGATAATCAGACTCTCCAGCACTTCGCGGACTATCGCCTGCTCGTTCTCTGGCAACTGGCTGACGGCCTCAAACTGAAGCGTCAGCGTGTCGCTCGGGCCACGTTCATGTTCTTCAAACAGCAAGTAATCGGTACTGACATGCAGCGTGGTCGCAATCTTCTTGAGTGCATCCAGCGACGGCATGGCCTGCCCGCTCTCGTACTTCTTCCAACTGTTAACATGCAGGCCGACAGCATCAGCCATTGCCTGCTGGGACAAGCCGAGCTTTTTACGTAATGCGTTTAACCGGACAGGTAATGACATAGTGAGCAGATACCAGTGAGATGTCGTGCGCATGATATTACCCCCTCGAAAAAACAGCACTTGCTAAATATACATCATGATGTACCATATTAAAACATATATATGGTCTTGACGTGTTTTTTACAGGAGCGACGGAATGGGACGAATGACACCGGCAGAACTGGCGCGACTCAAGCGTGAGGTGTCGCTGCTGACCGTGGCGCAGGGTCAGGGTCATGTGCTGAAAAAGCAGGGTGACGACAGCCATGTGTGCCTGTGTCCGTTCCACCGGGAGAAAACGCCGTCCTGCGTCATCACGCCGTCAAAGAACCTGTATCACTGCTTTGGCTACGGGGCGTCAGGGTCGGTGCTGGACTGGCTGCAACAGACCGAAAAACTGACCTACCCGCAAACCCTGCTGCGGCTGCGGGAACTGGCCGGTAATCCTTCTTCTTTAGCCGCCGTGCCGGTATCGGCTTCGCCGCCGGTGGCGCGTACTCCGCTGTCTGACCTGGATGATGACGGTCAGGCGTTGCTGCATCAGGTTATCGACTTCTATCACCACAATCTGCTGACCAACCCGGAGGCGCAGCAGTGGCTGGTCAGTCGCGGACTGAACCATCCTGAACTGATAAGCCACTTCCGCTTAGGGTTCGCCGGTCATCACGGGATCGGCGGCAGCGCGGGGCTGTTGCCGTCCACGTCAAGCAGCAAGGAAGGGAAAGCGCTGCGTGAGCGGCTGGCCGGGCTGGGGGTGCTGCGGGCGACCACACGACAAGACCACTTCCGGGGCTGCGTGGTGATGCCGGTCGTGGGCTGGTCGGCATCGGCGAACGTGGCGCAGCGCGGGCGGGTGTTGCAGTTGTACGGTCGCCGAACCACGGCGGACTATGCGGTGAAGAAAGGCTCTGCAAAGCATCTGCATCCGTGACCGGGCGCTGATGGAGCTGCTGTGGTCAACGGGGCTGCGGCGGGGTGAAGTGGCGAAGCTGGATGTTTACAGCGTGGACGCTTCAAGAAAAACGGTGACGGTGAGACAGGGCAAGGGGAGGAAAGACCGGGTTATCCCGATAGGAAACCGGGCATTACGCTGGATAGCGCATTACGTGCAGGCGGTGAGGCCACACCTGTTGGTCAACCCGGACATCACGGCATTGTTCGTGGCGCTGGACGGGGTAGCGGGACTGACGGCGAACGGTATCACCCATCTGGTAGGCCACTACCTCAGGGCATCGGGTCTCGCGCCGTGGGGAAGCTGTCACCTGTTCCGCCATGCGATGGCGACGCAGATGCTGGAGAACGGGGCGGATATCCGGTGGATACAGGCGATGCTGGGCCATGCGAGTATCGAATCAACGCAAATCTACACGCAGGTCTCAATCCGTGCGCTGTCGGCGGTGCATGCGAGTACACACCCGGCGGAGCGGGATGCAGACGGCGAATGGCCGGACGAGGAGGAAACCGGGCTGCTGGCCGACCTGACGACGGAAGATGAGGTGCATCAGAAGGAAGGGGTTGACGGAACGGGAGAGGAAGAAAATACTAACAGATAATAATAGATAGTATCTTGTGTGGTTGGAGGCAATGATGGCAACCAGTATCGCGTTAAGTCCTTACTTCGAGCAATTTATCCGTGAACAAATCGAAAGTGGTCGTTACAACAATGTTAGCGAGGTCATCCGTGCAGGGTTGCGGGCACTGGAGGAGCGAGAGCAACAGGTAAAGCTTGATGCGCTACGGACGGCGGTATCGTTGGGCGTGAACAGCGGAAAAGGCAAGGATGCTGAAGCGGTGTTCGGGCGTCTGTCGCAGAAATACCGGCGCATGGCTGAAGGTGAGTAAGCGGAATGAAACTGACTGTATCACCGCTGGCAGAGCAGGATATCGAAGCGATAGGCGATTATATCGCGCAAGATAACCCGGTACGGGCGCTGAGTTTTACCGAAGACCTGTATCGGCAGTGTTGTGTAATAAGCGACAATCCCTGGCTCTACCGTGAGCGTCCAGAACTGGGACAATCCATTCGAAGTTGTGCCTATGGTCGTTATCTTATCCTGTATGGCACGACGGATACGGAGGTCAGGATCGAGCGTGTCTTGCATGGGGCGCGTGATATCGACAATCTGTTCTCCGGGATACCAGACGGTGACAAAAGTTAGCTCATTCTCTTCAAGGCCGCAGTGCGGTGCAGGGCAAACGCTGCACCGTCCGTGGCGCCCCTCTTGCCTTGTTCGGCTAAGGCATCACGGGGTGCGGCTCAAAAACGACTAATGGCAGCGGCTTGCGCCGCTGCTATGATGTAGCCGTTGCAGGCAGGGAGGCCACGGCGGGGCGGTAGCGTGCCGGGGGCTAAAAACGCGTATCGGGGCTTTGGCGTCCGGGCATCGAAATGCATCAGGAAAATCTGGGTGTAACTGGCTGACTGCAAAGGGAAAAGTGGTGTTCGCTGGCTGGCTTCGCAACGGAAGAAGTTGTTGTGGAGAATAACTCTTTGGCGGAAATCGCCGAGCAGCAAGTCTCTGGTGTATCGCAGGAAGAGAAGTACCAGAATGCGCAGAAGCAGCTTGTTGCTGCTGTAGAGGAGTACAAGGCACAAAATTGTGTCGGACTTAGTGCCGAAGCCTGTGGTGCGAAAATGGAAGCGCATCGTGATGAACTACTGGCAGGTTTTTCATATGCTGGTTTAGATTTTGTACCGGTAGTCGGGACAATAAAGAGCTTTGCAGAAGCCAAGACTGCGCAATCCGATGAATCAACCCAGTAATCCAACTTATCAACCTACCAGAAATCAACCAGGTACAATAAGTAATCGGGAATATTCAGGACATGCCTTAGACAGAATGCAGGATCGAGGAATACCCCTTCTGTTGTCGAAAATATGATTAAGAATGGGAAATCGACACCCAGCCGAGGTGGAACAACAGTACATTTTGATCCTGAAAGTAAAGTGTCTGTGGTAACGAATGAATCTGGAAGAGTGGTAACGGTTAAATATGGCGACAAATAAAAAGAATGCTATCTGTGAATATGCGTTTAGCTCGCTAAATGACGTTGTCAGCTTTGCAAAGTTCGTCAGTTATGCGGAAGATCTGCCTCAGTTGAGTGAGCTTTTTGAGGATGAACAAAGCAGGGAAAATTACCGGCAGATATGGTTTGAGCTGGAAATCGTTAACGCACTTGCCTTATCCGAATGGGAAAATGAAGGTCGTTCTGTGGACTGGCAAACTCGCTGGGAATCAGGCTATAAACATGATGCTTCCGAACTAATCAATGAATTACTCAGGTTATTGAAATAAAAAACAAATCCCGGCCCCTAAAACAGGCCGGGATTTTTTTGTCTGTCACTCAGCCACAATGCGGATCAGCAACTGGCCGTGCTCAACGGTGATGATCACCGGGGTATCCGTGCCAAATCCCGCCGCTTTCAGCCAATTGCCACTGAGTTTAAGCTACAATTCACCGTGTGCGGGAGATCGGTAAACAGTAAGCCAACAGTCATTGCGGTGTTAAATCAGTGATGGACATGATTTCTGTTTAATTTCTCTGCGCTACATCATAATTTTTGAAACGATAATGAGTATCATTTGTTGGTCTGTCTCAGTAAAATGGCAGACGGTTTTATGTCACTTTTTTAACTTCTGCGCTTCGGTGCATCTCTTGGTAAATGGATTATTACTATGTCTGAATTAAAATCTGTTTCGCATGGTGGAAAAAGCAAGTCCTTTCGCTTCATTACCTCTCTGTTGTTCTGCCTTTCCCCGTTGTTTTGCAATCCGGTTGCCGCTCAAGAGCCCCAGTCACTGATCTTCGCTAATTTCCGCGATACCCGTGATCTCAACCCGCATATTTACTCCGGCGAGATTTGGGCGCAGAACATGTTGTATGAATCACTGGTTAAAGTGACTCCGCAGGGGATCCAGCCCTGGCTGGCTGAAAAATGGGAAACCTCGGCGGATGGCAAGGTGTATACCTTTACACTGCGTTCCGATGTGAAATTCAGTGATGGGGTGGTGTTCAATGCGCAGACCGCTAAACAGAATATTGATGCGGTACTGGCTAACCGCGAACGTCATGGCTGGCTGGAGATGGTGCGCATCATTGACAAGGTCGATGCGCTGGATGAACACCGCCTGCGTTTTACGCTGAAAGAGGCTTACTATCCCTTCCTGATTGAGTTGGCGGTTACCCGCCCGATGCGTTTTATTTCACCTGCGGCGATGAAAGACGGGGGAACGAAGCAAGGCGTTAATGCTTATATCGGCACTGGCCCTTATGTGATGAGCGAGCATAAAACCGATGAGTATTCCGTGTTTACGCTTAACCCTTATTACTGGGGGGAAAAACCGAAGCTGGAAAAAGTGGTGATGAAGGTTATTCCCGATACGCAAACCCGTTTACTGGCTTTACAGAAAGGGGAAATCGAGCTGATTTACGGTAAAAACATGATTGATGCCGATGCGTTTGCCCAACTGAGTAAAGATAAAAAATTCACTACGCAGTTATCTGAGCCGGTTTCGACCCGCATGTTGTTGATTAACACGACGTCGGAAAACCTGAAAGACGTGCGTGTGCGTCAGGCGTTGCAGCACGCGGTGAATAAAGTCGATATCGCGGAAGGGATTTTTAACGGCAGTGAAGTCCCTGCTGATACGCTGCTGGCGAAAAATGTGCCGTACAGCAATATCGACCTGAAACCGTATGCCTACGATCTGGATCAGGCTAAAAAGCTGCTGGATGCGGCGGGCTGGCAGCAGAAAAGCGGGCAACCCTGGCGTCAGAAAGACGGAAAACCGCTATCCATCGGTATTTACTACGACAGCAACACCGCCTCGCAGAAAGTCGTCGCTGAATATCTGCAAAATGAATTTGCGGAATTGGGCATTGAACTTAAGCTATATGGTGAAGAAGAACAGGCATATCGTGACCGTCAGAAAGCCGGTAAATTCGATATCGTGTTTAATATCTCCTGGGGCACCCCTTATGATCCGCAGTCGTTCTTGTCTGGCATGAAAATGCCGGTCTATGGTGATTACGCGGCGCAACAGGGGCTGACGCAGAAAAAGCAGATTGATAGCAGCATTGCACGCAGCTTGATCACCACCGATGAAAAAGAGCGTCAGGAGCTGTATCGCTATGTACTGACCACGTTGCATGAGGAAGCGGTCTATATTCCGCTGACCTATGAACGTAACCGTGCAGTCTATGTGAAGAGCCTGAAAGGCGTGGGTTTCAATCCATCACAATTTGAGATCCCGTTTGATCGCATGTACCGCGATTAACGAGAGGCGAGCCTGATATATCCGTCGACTGAAGCCCCTGCATGGTGATTTAAAAAGCGGGGGCTTATAAAGAGTGACGGATATATCGGGCTGTTTTGTCACTCTGCCTGCGAAATTATAGGTTGCTGTGTGAAAAGATATCTCTGCCGTCGTTTACTGCTGACGTTACCGATTTTGCTGGGGATCTCATTCCTGTCTTTTTTGTTATTAAATCTGGTGCCAGCCGATCCGGCAGAAGTTGCCTTACGGGTGAATGAAATCATTCCGACGCCAGAGTCTATCGCTGAGATGCGTCAGCAACTGGGGTTGGATCGCCCCTTTCTGATCCGTTATCTCTATTGGCTGTATGATGCCGTGCGGCTGGATTTTGGCTATTCCTACATTAACAATCGCCTGGTACTGGATGAGATCGCCCGTTGTTTACCGGCGACGCTGGCGCTTGCCGCGTTGTCTCTGGTCATCATCCTGTGCGTCAGCGTTCCACTGGGGGTTCTGAGCGCGGTCTATAAAGATAGCGTTTTTGATCGCCTGATCCGCTCGCTGGTGTTCCTCGGTACGGCGATGCCCAGTTACTGGCTAGGATTATTGCTCATCTGGTGGTTTGCTTTGTCATGGGATTTGCTGCCAACCAGCGGCAGCGGCACCTTTGCGCATATCATTCTGCCTGCCGTCACGTTGTCGATGGTTTATGTGGCAATCTATATCCGCCTGATCCGTAATAATATGCTGGAAAATATGCAGCAGTATTATGTGTATTATGCCCGAGCCCGCGGGCTGACTGAAAAAAGCATCATTCTGCGTCATGTACTGAAAAACTCGCTGCACAGCAGTATCACCGCGCTGGGGATGAGTATTCCGCAACTGCTGGCCGGGACGGTGATTATAGAAAATATCTTTGCCTGGCCGGGAGTAGGGCGGTTATGTATTTCGGCTATTTTTAACCGTGATTATCCGGTAATTCAGGCTTATATCCTGATGATGGGGGTGCTGTTTGTGATCTGCAATCTGTTGGTGGATATCATTCAGCGCTGGATGGATCCTGCTCTGCGGCATGAGGGATAATATGCTGTTTTCGCACAAACTGTTGCGCGATAAAGTCGCACTGCTCTGTCTGCTGGTGATCGTGACGGTGGTCATTATCGGGGTTTTTGCCCCGTGGCTGGCGCCCAACGATCCTAATAAAATCAATATTGCGCGCAAATATGCTGACTTCAGCGCACGTTTTCCGCTGGGCTCCGACCATCTGGGGCGTTGTGTGTTATCACGCCTGATGTTTGGTGTTCAGACTACGCTTTTTCTGGCGCTGCTCACTATGACGATCACCATTGTGATCGGTTGCCTGTTTGGTTTTTTATCCGGCTATTTTCGGGGAACGCTGGATGAGGTGATGATGCGCTGTTGCGATATCATGCTGTCGTTCCCCAGCCAGATTATGATCCTGGCGATTGTCGGGATACTTGGCGTTGGGATCTTTAATGTGATCCTGGCCAATATCCTGGTGAAGTGGGCATGGTATACCCGCATGATCCGCGGGATCGTTATCAAACACAGCCAGAAAAACTATGTCCTGTTTTCGCGGGCCAGCGGAACGCCGCTGTGGTTTATCCTGCGGCGTCATTTGTTGCCGAATACGCTATCGGAGATCGTGGTGCTGGCAACGCTTGATACCGGTTGGGTGATCCTGAATATCTCCGCGCTGTCGTTCCTCGGGCTGGGCGTACAGGCGCCGACCGCCGAGTGGGGGACGATGTTAAGTGAAGCGCAGAAAGTGATGATGAGCCATCCGACGCAGATGCTGGCGCCGGGGCTGGCGATTTTGGTGGTGGTGGCGGCATTTAATCTGCTGGGTGACTGCTTGCGTGACGCGCTGGACCCTCGGGAGTCTCACTGATGAGCGAGCTATTACGGGTAGAGAATTTGCAGGTTGGTCTGGTGTCTGGAGGGCGTCGGTTGCTGCATGATATTTCTTTCGCGCTGCCCCGCCACGCATGTCTTGGCATCGTCGGCGAAAGCGGGAGCGGTAAAAGCCTGACCTGTCGTGCGCTCATGGGGCTGTTGGGCGGGCAATTCACCCAGGCAGGGCAAGCCTGGTTGAATGGCATTGATTTGCTGGCGCAGGAACCGAATGCCATGCGTCGTCAGCGCGGTAAAACCATCGGTATGATCCTGCAACACCCGATGAGCGCGTTCGATCCCTTACAGACGCTCGGCAGCCAGATGACGGAGACCTTTCGCGTGCATCTGGCGTTGAATAAGCGTGATGCACGCGCATTGGCGCTGGAGATGATGCAACGAGTCCGGCTGCGCGATGTCGTGCTGTTATTTGATAAATATCCTTGTCAAATCAGTGGGGGAATGCTGCAACGGGTCATGATTGCCATTGCGTTGGCGCTGGAGCCGCAACTGCTGATTGCTGATGAACCTACCACCGCCCTCGATTCGGTGACTCAGTACGACATCATGCAGGAATTTAGCGCGATTCGTGAACGTCTGGGCACCACCATGCTGTTTATTTCACACGATTTCGGTGTGGTAAATCATATTGCCGATCGGGTGCTGGTGATGCATCAGGGACATGCGGTGGAACAGGGTGATGTTCAGCAGGTACTGCGCCAGCCGCAGCATCAGCATACCCGCTATCTGGTGGAATCGCGCCGGGCATTGCAGCAGCGTTTTCATGCTGTGGTTGACACGCCGCAACGCAGTCGGGAAGAGCGCTATCAGGAGGCCGTCAGTGAGCATCTTGCTTGAAGTGAACAATGTGCATCACGGCTATCGCTCTCAGGATGGCGGCGCCAAATGGTTGCCGGTATTGAATGGCGTGTCGTTCAGTGCCCGGGCTGGCGAGTGTTTGGGGATTATCGGTGAGAGCGGCAGCGGCAAAAGCACCCTGGGGCGTATTTTGCTGGGGCTGGAAGCGCCAAAAAGCGGGCAGGTCAAGCTGGCGGGGCAATCGCTGTATGCGCCGTCACGGTTCTGGCAACCGCGGCGTAAAGGGCTGATGCGCGTCAGCGCGGTTTTTCAGGATTACACCTCGTCGGCCAATCCCTTTATGAATGTATTGAATATTGTGTCTGAGCCGTTACTGGTGCGGAGCGCTATCCGGCGTGATAACGTGCGGCGGCAGGTTGTGGCGTTACTGGAGCAGGTGGGGCTGACGGACGATGTCTGTGAGCGTTTCCCGCATCAGCTCAGTGGCGGGCAGATGCAGCGTGTCTGTATCGCCCGCGCCATTGCCAGCCAGCCCGATTTCATGGTGCTGGATGAAGCGGTCAGCGCGTTGGATGTCACTGTGCAGGTTCAGATCCTTGATTTGCTTGCAGACCTGCGCCAGCAACTGGGGCTGACCTATCTGTTTATCAGTCACGATCTGACCGCCATTACTTATCTGTGTCAGCGGGTCATTTTTTTGCAGCAGGGCCGCGTGATTGAACGGGTCGACGACATGGCGATGCTGGGGCGGGTACAGCACCCGTATGCGCGACAGCTTTTACAGGCGGTGATGGCGTTTTAATGACGTTGAATGCCGTTTTGCACGGTAGCTGCCGTCGCGTTTTCAGACCTTAGTTCACCGTTGACAGCAACAACCGGGTATAGGGGTGCTGCGGCTGGCTGAATATCTGCTCTACCGGCCCGGTTTCGATGATTTCGCCATCTTTCATTACCGCAATCCGGTGGCTCATATGTTGCACCACGCCGAGATCGTGGGAGATAAACAGCATGGAAAGCCGTAGCTGACGCTGTAGCGCCACCAGCAGATCCAGCACCTGCGCCTGGGTGGTGACGTCCAGCGCGGAAACCGGCTCGTCGCAGATCAGAATATCAGGCTCGGAAGCCAGCGCCTGAGCGATCGACACCCGCTGCCGCTGACCGCCGGAAAGTTCGGTCGGGCGTCGGGACAGCAGGTCAGGCGTCAGCCCGACCTGCGCCAGCAGGGTCAGGATCCGCTGTTGTCGATCGGTTTGTCTGAGGTCGCGCCTCAACCGCAGCGGCTGCTGGAGGATCTGTGCCACGGTGAATTGTGGATCGAACGAGCCAAGCGGATCCTGGGTAATGGTCTGGATCCTGGCGCGCAGTGGGCGGCGTTTACGCTCCGGCAACGCGCTCCAGGGGCTGCCAGCCAGCCATACTTCACCATGATCTGGTTTCTGCAATGCCAGAATGATTTTCCCCAGCGTGGTTTTTCCCGAACCGGACTCCCCGACAATACCCAGCGTTTCTCCGCGTCCCACCTGCAACGATACCCGGCTGACGGCATTCATGCGGCTGCCGTCAGGACGGGTAAAGGCAACCGACACCTGATCCACTTTCAGCGCAGCGTCAGAGATCGTTTCGGCGTGGGAAGCTACCGACGATAAGGCGCCCGCAGGGAGATCGCGCAGCGGATTTTCGCCCGCCAGCCAGTTGCCGCGTGTTGCTGCGGTCGGGATCGCCGCCAGTAACCGGCGGGTATAAGGGTGTTCCGGCGCCGACAGAACCTGACGAGCGGAACCGTACTCAACCAGCGCGCCTTTCTGCATGACCATCACCCGGTTCGCCACCTGTGAAACAACCGCCAGATCGTGGGTGATCAGCAACACGCCATGACCTGCCTGTGCCAGAGCGGTGAACACCTTCAATACCTGCTGCTGTACCGTGGCGTCCAGTGCGGTGGTTGGCTCATCGGCGATCAGCAACTGAGGGCCGCCTGCCAGCGCCGACGCAATCAGCGCCCGCTGGCGTAAACCGCCGGAGAGTTCATGCGGATACTGGGCGGCACGGTTAGCCGGATCGGGAATACCCGCCTGTGCCAGCAGCGCCGCAACCCGATCGGCAACCTTAGCGTGCGGCAGCAGCCGATGTGTGAGGATCGGTTCAGCCACTTCCTGGCCAACCTTGCGTAACGGGTCGAGTGATACCAGCGCATCTTGCAAAATAAAGCCAATCTCGCGGCCACGGATATGCCGCCAGTCACGATCGGCCAGGTAGCGCAGATCGCAGCGGCTACCATCGTGACGCAGCAGATCGATGGCGCTGGCGCGAACATCGGCATGTTCGCCCGTCAGCCCGACCAGCGCTCGTGCGGTAACCGATTTCCCCGATCCCGATTCCCCGACCAACGCCAGAATTTCACCGGCGTTAACCTGAAAGCTGAGGTTTTTCACCGACTCCACCAGACCTTGCCCGCTACCGGGGAAAGTGACGCTCAGTCCCTGTACCTTCAGCAGCGGCTGGTCGGCAGAAGTGGTGGTGTGATGACTCATGATGCGCTGCCTTTTGCCAGAATGGTTTGTAAACGTCGCCCGAACAGCGTGATGGCAATGACGGAAAGCGCCACCACGCTGGCCGGGAACAGACTGACCCACGGCGCGATATCCAGGAAGTTACGGCCATCAGCCAGCAGTGCTCCCCATTCGGCGGTAGGGGGAACCACGCCCAATCCAAGAAAACTCAGCGCGGACGCAGACAGGATTGCGTGCCCGACGCCGATGGTGGCGACGATCAGCAGTGGGCGCAGGGTATTGGGAATGATATGCCGCACGACGATATACAACGGGTGTTCTCCCAGCGCGATAGCGTGTTCCACGTAACCCGAAAGCCGCACCTGAAGTACCTGTGATCTCACCAACCGTGCATAGCCTGCAATCCCGGCCAGTCCTACCGCCAGCAGCGTATTTTCCGGCCCACGCCCCAGCACGGCAATCACCAGCAGCGCCAGCAGCAGATCGGGGAAAGCCAGCATAATATCCAGCAGACGCACCAGCACCTGACGCACTGGCGACGGAGCGAGTACTGACAGCGTGCCGAGCAGCACGCCGCCCAGACAGGCGATCAGCATGGCCCCGGCCCCGATGCTCAACGACAGTGAGGTGCCGTGGATCACCCGGGCCAGGATATCCCGCCCCAGCGTATCGGTGCCGAACCAGTGATCGCCGCTCGGGGGTTGCAGAATCGCGCCAAGATCCATTTCATCAACCGATCGGCTGGTAAACAGCGCCGGGAAAAATACCGCCAGCACCAGCAGGAATACGATTGCCGCCGGCAGCAACGTCGCGGGGGAAAGCCAGGGGTTACGATAGAGGGTGTGACGGCGCGAAAGCGTCATGGGTTCACTGCTCATGGGCGTTCGCTTTCTTGCGCAAACGGGGATCGACAATCAGATACAGGGTTTCCACCAACAGGTTGATCACCACAAACAGCAGCGCGGATAGCATCACGATGCCGAGCACCAATGGCATATCGCGGGTTTCAATCGCGTGCAGCGTAATCTGCCCAATACCGGCGCGTCCGAACACCGTTTCGGTTAATACCGAACCGCCAAGCACGCTGGCCAGCAGCGTACCGGTCAGCGTTGACGCCGCCAGCGCCGCATGGCGCAAAGCGTGGCGAATTCGCAGACTGGTTTCGCTGACGCCGCGGGTGCGTACCGTCAGGGCAAACGGCTGGGACAAGGCTTCCTCCAGCCCGTCGCGCAGTACCTGGCTGAGAAGCGCCGCTATCGGCAGGCTGAGGGTGATGATGGGCAGCACCAGTGACATCAGGCCGTCATTACCCGTAACCGGAAACCATTGTAGTTGAAAACTGAAAATGCTCAGTAGAACAATCCCGATCCAGTAGACCGGCGTACTGAGCAGCGTCAGCTCCAGCCAGGAGACCAACCGCCGCAGTTGGTGGTAACGTCCCGCAGTGATGAGCGCACTGGCAATGGCCAGCGTCAGCGCCAGTGACACTCCGCCGAGCGCCAGCGGCAGCGTTTCGCGCATGGCGTCATAGATAACCGGCAGCACCGGTTGCCGATATTGGTAGCTGATGCCGAAATCACCCTGCAATGCCTGAGCGCAATAACGCAGATATTGCATCCACAGCGGCTGATCAAGGCCGAATTGCCGGGTCAGCGCTGCGCGATAAGCATCATCCACCACGTTTTCGCCGCCGCTGAGAATGGCAATAGGATCGCCGGGAATAAGTTTAACGGCAATAAACGTCAATGTGGCTGCGCCCCAGAGCACAGCCAGAATGGTTAACAAACGTTTGCCGCATCCCGCCAGATTAATGTTTAATCCAGACATCATAGAAGTTCGGTTTAGCATTGGTCGCCCAGCTTATTCCCTGTACCTGCTTCGACAGACCGAGCTGGTAAGCCGGAATATAGACAGGGAGAACATAGGCCTTGTCGATAACGTCATGTTGAATATCGGTATAGAGCTGTTTACGTTCAGCGTCGCCGGCGCCCACCGCTCTCCTCAGTTTCTCATCCAGTACGCTTATCCGCGTAAAGTTGTTGCCGTTGGGCGGGGCGTAGTTGGAGTCGAACACCGTGCGCAGAATGTCCGGCTCGGCGCGGACGAAATAGTTGGAGGCAATGTCGTAGTCATTGGCGTTGGTGCGGCTGGTAAACGAACCGGCATCAGTCGGATCGAGCTTCAGCGCAAATCCGGCCTGTTTGACCTGATACTGAATCGCCTGGAACAGCGTGATGTCAGCTGCTTCAACGTTGGTTGTGGCATAGACGAAAGTGACCGTCAGGCGTTGGCCGTCTTTGGTGCGGTAGCCCTCGCTGTCTTTGCTGTTCCAGCCTGCGCTGTCCAGCAACTGGTTGGCCTTTTGCAGATCAAATCCCCAGCGTGATTTCACCGTGGGATCGTAATACAGGGTGGCAGGGCCGACGACGTTATCCGCCGCTTTCAGCGTGCCGAAATAGGCCGCTTTCACCGCCGTTGCGGTATCCGCTGCGCTCTGAAACGCCTGGCGAACCTTGACATCCTGGAACGGCCCTTTGGTGGTGTTGAAGTATAGTACGCGGTTGATGCCAGGGTTTTCATAGGTGATCACGTCCAGCCGCGGATTCTTTTTCACCGAGGGATAATTGGCGGGTGGCACGGCGTCAATGGCCTGAATCTGACCGCTGGTCAATGCCCCCAGCCGTACTGAGGCCTCCGGCAGATATTTAAAGGTAATGCCGTCCAGATACGCCGGGCCGGTATGTTTCGCATAACCCGGCCCCCAGTTGTAATCCGCACGTTTGCTTAACTTACTGCCGCTGCCTTTGACAAAGGAATCCAGAATAAATGGCCCGGAACCTACTACTGTGTTGCTGGTATTCGGCGTGTTTTTCAGATAGGCAGGCGACTGGATGCCCAGATACGGCAGGCTCAGTCCTTGTAACAGCGGCGCAAATGGCGAGGAGTAATGAATCACGACCGTATAGGCGTCGGGCGTGGTGATATTGTCGATAGGCCCTAACAGTGATTTGGCATAGCTGGAAGTGGTTTTCGGATCGAGAATGCGTTCCAGATTATATTTTACCGCCTCGGCGTCCAGTTTTGTGCCGTCACTGAAGGTCACGTCTTTGCGCAGATGGAAAGTGTAGGACGTATTGTCGTCGTTGATTTCCCAGCGTTCGGCCAGCCAGGGGGTAAAACGGTTATCTTCCGCCTGGCCGACCAGCGAATCCACCACGTTGCGGGCAATCAGGGCGGTAACGCCATAGGCGGTAATGTGCGGATCAATAATTGGCGTATCGCTGCCCAGTCCGACATTGAGTACGCCGCCCTGAGCCGGTTTGTCAGTACTGTCTGCGCTCCATGCACTGGGGGTGAGGGTAAAAAGCAGTGATAGAGCACCGACGGTGAACAATTTAGCCGATGGAAACTGCGTCGCTGATGATTTTTTTTCCATTCCCTGAGTCCTTAAGATCTTACGTTAGCCTATCTTATGTGCTGTAAATGTAGGGAGATGGTGTAAAGGTGTAAAAGCACAAAAAATACTTTTTAATGCTAAAAAAATATATCAGGAAGATAAAAACGGCCATCTGCTGATGAGGTGGCCGGTGTTGAAGAGTCGGCGAAATCAGCGTGTGGCTTCAGCCTCAGTGACTTCCGCATCTGGCGCATGGGTGATGCGATTGCGCAGGTCGCGGCGGACAATTTCGACTAACCAGAAACAGAACATATGGCCGAAAAGCTCAGAGAAATGCTCGGCAAATGGCTGATCCCATGGCGCCGGAACGGTGCCAAACAGCGGCAGCAGCACGATATGGAATACAACATGGAGGACCAGACCATAAAAAGCACCCTGCCAGAGTTTAATTTTTGGATAAAATTCAGCAGCAACACAATACAGCACGGCAAAAGTAATAGAAAAACCAAAGTGCATGATAAAGCTCATGATTGGTCTTGCGTTGCCATTATACAAATAGGTAATGTGCGAGAGTTCATAAGACATGCCGAGCTGTTGTAATAATTCCTGTGGCGGGTTAGTCATATCCCGAAGAGGCGTTCTTGGTGGAAACGGTATTTCCCAGCCAAATTTGGCAAGTGCGCAAACAAGGCCGGCAATTATCCCGACAAGTATTGCCAGCAGGATTTTTTCCTTTGTGGTGCGTAACTGCATACTATTTCTCCCTTAAATAACCAGGTAACAGGTTTAATTCCGTACAAATTCTGTTTGGAGTCAGAGCCGGTCAAAAATGATATTGTTGAGTTGATTGAAATAGATTAAGAACCAATCCACATAGTGCTGTGTTGTTTGCCGTTTTCGTGTCGGCCCCGCATCTTTTCAGCGACGAGCGTTGCAGAACTGTGGCATCCAAATGGTTAACAGCGGTGATACCTATCGGGATATACCCTTCATCTTTCAAGTTGCAGGTGCGTTGGCTGCGTTACTCGGCCCATCCGTGGGCCTCGCCCCTTCGGGGCCGCTGTGAGCAGCGTTCAAATCTGCTCCTGGCAGATTTGTCATTCACCCCAGTCACTTACTTGAGTAAGCTCCTGGGGGTTCTCTCGGTTACCGCCTTCCTGCATCTCGAAATCTATTGGGTATAGGATCTTATCCGGCAGTGATAATACACCTATCCACAAACAGGTACGATTTTATATTGATGATATGGCAAGATATAATGTGAAAATAATGATACCACTTATCGCAGATGTGGTTATTTGTTGTTTCTAAATGTATATTTTTGTAAATTTTCAGGTATAATTAGAAAGGAATGAGAAAGGTATATTTAATGTTATAACTATTCAAAATAATGGTTTTGCTACGTAAATTAAATAAGAATATGAGAAATAGTTGTCGATTTTCCAGGTTTTAATAAAAAATAACCGTGCGATTTTGCGCATATTTAAAACAGATGATTAAAATCGGTTAGTTTTTGTCAGGCGCCTATCCTGATCCGCCCCATTAATATTCTTGAAAATAAACGCGTGAAGGCAGCGTTACACTGCCACTCAGATTTGCCAAAAACATATTTTGTAATTATCTACCACAACCTAATTGGTTAATTATTGTTCGCCTGGGTAAACACGCGATGCAGACCATAAATGCCCCGATCTTATGATGAAAAAACAACCTCTCTTTTAGTAATCCGAAACCAGACCAGCCATGCAACGCCGAGGGCCGCCCAAATCAGGCCGAGGATCATTGAGTCCTTATCCAGATTGAACCACATAAAGCCAATCGATCCCATGCCCAGTAGGGGAAGTATCAGGTTGAATAATTTGTCTTTCCCGGTGGCGAGTTTTCTTTCCCTGATGGCATACAGGGCAATCACGGAGAAATTCACGGCGGTAAAAGCCACCAGTGCACCAAAACTGATCAGCGATACCGCAGTATCCAGGCTGAAAAAGACGGCGCTCATCGACAGGCCGCCGACAAACAGTACGCAATATACCGGGCTGCCAAAACGTGGGTGCAGATAGCTGAAAAACGAGCCAGGGAAAATACCGTCGCGGCCCATGATGTGCAGCAGGCGTGAAGCGCTTGCGTGCGAGGCCAGCGCGGAAGCCAGAGTATTAATCAAAATCGCGACCAGAAAAAGGGACTGAAAAAAAGCGCCGCCAACATACAGTACAATTTCCGGCATTGCCTCAGAAGGATTCTTAAACCGGGCGTTGGTCGGGAAATAGAGTTGAATAAACCAGGCTGCGGTGAAAAAAATCACTCCACCAATCAGGGCGGTCAGGAAAACCGCACGCGGAATGGTTTTGCGTGGCTCATGGCTTTCATTACATAACGTGGTGACGGCATCAAAACCGAGGAAGGAGAAGCAAAGTACGGCGGCGCCGCTGATAAGCGGGATGATGCTGTTATCGCCGTTCAGCAGGGGTTTTAGCGTCCAGATGGCTTCGCTGCCTGATTGATGACTGACGCCCTGAATCACCAGATAGATAAAAACGCCCATCAGGATAACCGGCGCACCGACAAATAGAAAATTAAGATTCGCCAGCAGCTTGATATTACGGCAGTTGATAAATGTGACCAGCGCGGTGAAACCAACGATCCATATCCAGGATGGGAACTCAGGGAACAGCGATCTGAGGTAAATGCCTGCCAGCAACGAATTAATCATTGGCAGCAACATATAGTCCAGCAATGAGGACCAGCCGACCATAAACCCGGCATGATTGCCGCATGTTTTCCGGGTATAGGTATAAGCGGAGCCTGCTTCAGGAAACGCACGAACCATCCTGCCGTAGCTGAGGGCGGTAAGCAGTACGGCAACCAGCGCGACTAAGTATGCCAGTGGAACTCTGCCTTCGGTAATGTCTGAAACAATGCCAAATGTATCAAACACCGTCATGGGGGTCATGTAGGCAATCCCGATGATCACGACCTGCCAGAGAGAGAGTTTTGCAGTACTGATTGATTTTACTTCCATACATTCCCCTTATGTAATACGCAAGGCGGTCTGAAATATTCTGAGCAAAGGCCATGCCAACAGCAAAGACCATGCCAGATAATTTTTATAAGATGTTGGATTGGTTGTAATTCGTATTAATAACAGTGAGTTGGGAAATGAAAATTGTTTTGGGAGAAGCAAGGATATTATCCCTGAGAGGGGCGGTTGCACCCTTCTATGGCAATAATAGAACGGATGCACCAAAAAAGATCTCAGGTGCCGTGTTTTGGAGCAATAACCGAACGGCCAACCGCTTACATGATGGAAAATAACCCGATTTGCCAGATCCTTGCGAGAGTTCCCCTGCTACCTGAAACCGGTATCAGAGGAATCCATTCGCCCCATTGCCGAGGGGAATAAGAAGTTACGCTACACGGTTAACGTGTTGGGGTTTGATGAGAGGCGGGCTGACTATTTTCCCACTCCAGCCAGTCGGGTAAGTCGTTGAACCCCATAGCCTGACGCACCAGGGTTGGTTTAACGCCGGGCAGGTTATCCGCCAGTATCAGGCCGACATCACGCAGCATTTTTTTCGCCGGGTTTCCACCTTCAAACAGTTCACGGAATCCCTGCATACTGGCGAGCATCACGGCGGCGCTGTGCTTACGTTTACGTTCATAGCGCCTGAGATAGAGATGCTGGCCGATATCTTTACCCTGTGATTGCAGGCGCTTCAGTTCGGCAATCAATTCCGCCACATCCATAAAACCCAGGTTGACGCCCTGGCCCGCCAGAGGATGGATGGTGTGGGCGGCATCACCGATCAGTACCAGCCGGTGAGCGGCAAAACTGCGGGCATAGCGCCCCATTAACGCAAAGGTTTGCCGTTCGCTTTCAAGCTCGCACAGCCCCAGCCGGGTATCGAACGCTATTGCCAACTGCTGGTTGAATTTTCTGACCGGCAACGTCAGCATGGCCTGTGCCTGATCAGGCGGCAGTGACCAGACAATCGAGCTGAGATGCGGATCGCCCAGTGGCAGAAAAGCGAGAATGCCGTCACCGTGGAATACCTGACGCGCCACCGACTGATGTGGCGACGCGGTACGGACGCTGGCGATCAGCGCATGATGGCCGTAATCCCAGAAGGTCAGTGGAATATCGGCATGTTGACGCAGCCAGGAATGCGCACCGTCCGCGCCGACCACCAACCGGGCGGTCATCATGCTGTCATCCTGTAGGGTAATAAATGCTTCGTTTTCCCCCCAGGCAACCTGTTTCAATGCGGCGGGCGCCAGCAGGGTAATATCGCTCATTTGGCAAGCCCGTTGCCACAGCGCCTGCTGAATGACCGGGTTTTCAATAATATGGCCCAGATGGGAAAAACCAAATTCTTCACCGCTGAAGCTGATTTTGCCAAAACTGTCTTTATCCCAGACGTGCATATGGTTGTAGGGGCTGACACGCTGCGCCACAAGGTTTTCCCACACGCCCAGATGGCGCAGCAGACATTCGCTGGCGGCATTGATTGCCGATACCCGCAGCGCATATGTTTTCCCAGGTGGAGGGATTTCGACCGGCTGCTGTTCCAGTACGGCAATGCGCAATCCGCTGCCTTGCAAGCCGCAGGCCAGCGCCAGACCGACCATGCCGCCGCCGGCAATAACCACGTCGAATGATTGCATAGATGTTCTTCCTGTTATGTCCAGTTAACGATCCACCCAGCCCAGCGTACGGCGGGCAAGCGTATCGCGCAGCATCGGCAGGGTATTCATGGCCATCAGACCCAGATTGCGGCCAATCTCCAATGAGAAATAGCTATTGGCGAAAAGCCTGACCAGACCATCGGTAATAGCCACTGTGGTATGTTGATCGGGCTGGCGGCGCTGCTGATAACGGCTGAGTACCGCATAGCCGCCCGGATCCTGCTGGTTGTTCACCGCATCGACCACGGTTTCCGCCAGCGACATGACATCCCGCAGACCCAGATTGAAACCTTGTCCGGCGATCGGGTGCAGCGTCTGCGCCGCATTGCCCACCAACGCCAGCCGATGGTGAATATGCCGATTGGCGGTCAGTAACCGTAGCGGATAGCTGCGACGTTCGCCAATATGGGTGAATGCGCCCAGACGCCAGCCAAACGCCCGTTGTAACTGACGGCGGAATTCGGCTTCGTCCCAGCCATCGACCTGTGCCTGCTGGTGTTGCGCGTGGCACCATACCAGTGCGCTGCGGGATTTGCTCATCGGCAACAGCGCCAGCGGCCCGTAGGGCGTAAAGCGTTCAAACGCACGGCCCTGGTGCGGCTGAGATGTGGTGACATTGGCGATGACGGCGATTTGATCATAATCCTGCTGTTGCCATTGGATGCCGCAGGATTGCGCCAGCCTGGAGTGTGAACCGTCGGCGGCGACCAGCAATTGGCCCGTTAGTTGAGCGCCATTATCCAGCGTTAAGGTGGCGTCGGTTTGCGTCCGGGCGACCGCAACGACCTTAGCCGGACAGTGCAGACGAACGCCAGGAGCCTGTTGCAGCAGCGAGAATAGCCGTTGCCCGGCCTCGTGCAATTCAACCACATGACCCAGTGCCGGAACGCGATAGTCCGAGGCTTGCAGATTAACGAAACCCGCGTGACCTCGGTCGCTGACGTGTATGTTGATTATCGCGGTGGAACAGCCTGCCAGCGCCTGCCAGATACCGATATTCTCCAGCTGCTGGCAGGTTCCTTCCGACAAGGCTATCGCGCGTGCGTCAAAGCCCGGATGTTGGCGATCAAAGGGCGGCGTCGCTTCAACCAGTTCAACCGGCACTTTCCCTTGCGAAAGCGTTGATATCGCCAGCGCCAGCGTCGCGCCAGCCATGCCTCCCCCGACAATCATTACCGTCATTCGTTGTTATCCTGAGGGTTATTGTCCAACGGCTTGCGCCATTAAGGCTTCAATGGCCTCGGCGTCTTTCACGACGCCGGCGGTCAGATTTTCGTTACCGTTTTCGGTGATGAGAATGTCATCTTCGATACGGATACCGATCCCCCGGTATTGCTGGGGAACGTTGGCATCGGGGGCAATATACAAGCCGGGTTCCACCGTAAGCACCATGCCGGGTTCGAGCGGACGACCGCGATCGGTTGAGCCATAATCGCCGACGTCGTGTACGTCCAGTCCAAGCCAGTGGCTCAGTCCATGCATAAAGAACTGACGGTGCGCCTGTTCAGATATCAACTGTTCAATTTCACCTTTCATGATACCCAGCTTAATCAGCCCGGCGATCATAACCCGAACGACTTCATTATTGACCTCATGGATGCTGCGGCCTGGGGCAAACAGCGCCAGCGCCCTTAGCTGCGAACGGAGCACGATGTCATAAATGGCGCGCTGCGGTGCGGTGAACTTGCCGTTGACCGGAAATGTCCGGGTAATATCGCCCGCATACCCTTGATATTCGCACCCGGCGTCAATCAGCACCAGGTCGCCGTCACGCATCTGGGTTTCATTTTCAGTGTAGTGCAGGATACAGGCGTTATCGCCGCTGCCGACGATGGTGTTATAAGACGGGTAGCGTGCGCCGTGACGGGTGAATTCATGATGAATTTCCCCTTCGAGCTGGTACTCGAACATTCCGGGGCGACAGGTTTGCATCGCTCGCGTATGCGCCAGGGCGGTGATCTCACCTGCACGGCGCATCAGGCTAATTTCTGCCGGTGATTTAAATAACCGCATGTCATGTACCCACGGACGCCAGTCCGTCAGCGTTGGCGGGGTGATAAAACCCTGACGTGCCCCGCCGCGTAGTAGCGCTAACGCAGCGAACACCAGCTTGTCGGCATAGTCGTACTGACCCTGAGCGTGATAGATCACGTCCAGACCGTTCAACAGTACCGGCAATTGGGTATTGATTTCATCAAAGGGTAGCGCCCGATCAATACCAAGCGCCGCCGGGGCGGCATCTTGCCCAAGCCGACGGCCAAACCAGATTTCAGCCGTCAGATCGCGAACCCGGTTGAAAATTACGCTATGTTGATGCTTTTCATCGCTTTTAATCAACAGCAGAACCGCTTCTGGCTCGTTAAAACCGGTGAAATACCAGAAGTCGCTGTTTTGGCGGTAAGGGTAATCACTGTCGGCGCTGCGCGTCGCTTCGGGTGCAGAAAAAATAATCGCGACACTGGCTGGCGCCATTTTCTCCAGCAGTGTCTGACGGCGGCGAAGGAATTCTTGTTGATTCATCTCCTGCTCCTGAAAAGCGTGCTGTGTGAAATACCTTTTTTATCCAGGCATTAATGCAGTGTCGGTTTCTTCTGCTCTGGTTCGATAACCGGCTGGCTCATGAATTCGTTATGGCACAAAATGGCAGAGACGCGTACATATTCGATCACTTCTTCAAGGGATTGCTCCAGCTCTTCCTGATCTTCATCTTCGTCATAGCCAAGCTGGGCGATGTTACGTAAATCATCAATGGCTTCTTTCAACTCACCTTGCGCCTTATTCAGCCGGGGCTGAACCACGCCCAATCCCAGCAAAAAATGGTTTACCCAACCCGACAGCGCATCAGCCCGGTCAAAAACCGTGACCGACTCGTTGTTGTCATCCGGCAGGAAAAGCTGAAACATAAAACCCTCATCTTCAAGCGTTTCGCGCGTGACCTGATACAGATGATGAAGGGGCTGAGACAGCGTCTGTGGAAAGGCCATGCCTTCGTTTGCCAGCTCAAAAACCAGGGTTCTCCAACTGTCGTCATGATTGCCGCCACACAGCATACCGCTGATCAAACCGTGCATTTCTGCGGCGGTTAGTGCGATCTGCTGCTGGTGCAGCAATTGGTCCAGGGTTTCATAGCCTGGAAACGTATTCTCTATAGACATGCGCATTCGTCGTCGTTGGCAGGATTGGTTCGTGTTATGCTACCACCAAGCTCCGTCTCTATACCAGAAAGGGCTTGTATCTTATATTTTGGATATATATAGTGGCGCCCGCCTTAACTGGCCGCTGCCAGGCAGCGCAGGATTTGTCCCATGCGGGCGCGAAAACGAAATAAGGCAGGAAGGTGGTATGTCTGCACAACCCGTAGATATTCAGATTTTTGGCCGTTCGTTAAGAGTCAATTGCCCGCCAGAACAACAAGATGCGTTGAATCAGGCTGCGGAAGATCTTAACCAGCGATTGCAAGATCTTAAAGTTCGCACTAAAGTCACAAACACAGAGCAACTAGTGTTCATCGCCGCGCTGAATGTGTGCCATGAACTGGCGCAGGAACGGGGGAAAACCCGTGATTATGCCTCTAACATGGAGCAGCGTATCCGTATGCTGCAACAGACTATCGAACAGGCATTGTTGGAGCAGGGACGTATCACGGATCGCCAGGGCGCGCAGTTTGAGTGAGTCCGGTTTTGGCAAAAGTCCGGTGTTTTTACGCGGTAAGACGTGATAAGGTTTGCTGCGAGTAACGAATAAAATTTCTCTGAGGTGTTTGTCAGCGGGCCAGTCCCCTGAGCCGATATTTCAAACCAACAGAATGTAACGCTCCGTGGTTGGTGAGCATACTCGGTTCGTCCGAGGAGCCTTAAGACTGCGACGTTATGTTCACCTTGAACCAAGGGTTCAAGGGTTACAGCCTGCGGCGGCATCTCGGAGATCCCCTTTCTTTCACGCGTGATCATTCACGGTCATTACCCCCTATTTTGTATGCAGCCGATTCCATCATCCATACCGTCACTCTGTTTCGCGCAACGTCGTCGGCAAATCCGCCGGGATGTGCGTCAACGCCGTCGTCAGCTCAGTGCAGAGCAGCAGGCATTGTTCGCTCAACAGGTGCTGGGACAGGTGTTGGCGCATCAAAAAATAGAGCAGGCTGAAAGCGTCGCGGTGTTTTTATCCTTTGATGGTGAACTGGATACCCAACCGTTGATTCAACGGTTTTGGCAACAGGGCAAACGGGTTTATCTGCCGGTTTTACATCCTTTCAGCGCGGGGAATTTGCTGTTCCTGCGCTATGCGCCTGATACCACGCTGGTGCTGAATCGGCTGAAAATTTTAGAACCCCGGCTGGACGTGCGTCAGGTATTGCCTCTGCAACAGTTGGATGTTCTGCTGACGCCGCTGGTGGCTTTTGACAGCCGGGGGCAACGGCTGGGAATGGGGGGCGGTTTCTATGACCGAACCTTGCAGCACTGGCCACAGCGCGGGCCTTATCCTATCGGGCTGGCCCATGATTGCCAGCAGGTTGATATGCTGCCGGTGGAAAGCTGGGACATCCCACTGCCGGAAATTATCACCCCGACACGCTGCTGGCGCTGGTGAGATCATGCCCCAGCATTTGCTGCACCAGTTCAATACAGCGCAGAAAACGCGTGTCGTAGTCTGACTCCTGGACATAAACATAGGGGATGTTGTTCTCTGCCAACATGCTCTTGAGCAGATCCTGAAACGCCGCACGTGCGGCTGTACTGCCCAGACTGCGTAATCCGTCTGCCACCCACGGCGTGTTGTTTTCCAGCAGGATAACCAGATCAAAACGGTATTCAGCGATGAGCGCCTGAACAAACGGATGTTCGCGGCCTTCATACTTTTTGCAGAACGCCTGCGTGGTGACGAAATCAGTATCGATAAAGGCCACTTTATTGGCGTATTTGACCGCGAAATCAATGTACTGTGCCTGCCCCAGCGCGATCTTGTCATAGTCGGAATATTGCAATGCCATTTCGTCGCCACCCAGATGGGAGAACACATAGTCGCGGCCATATTCCCAGGCGCTGGTGGTGTTGAAAATGTTTGCCAGTTTGTTGACCAGCGTGGATTTACCGCTGGATTCGCCGCCGAGAATGGCCACGGTGCGCACAAAGAAGGGTTTTACTTCGGTCGGGATATAATCCCAGTAGCGGAAAGGATCGTGACGGATATGGGAGCCGCTGATGCTCATAAATGAGCGCTTAGGGTCGATCAATACCGTTTCTATACCCAACTGTTCGCGGTATTGCGGCGCATCCTGCTCTTCACTGGTATACACAAAGTTAGGCTCGATGCTTTTCTCCTGCATAAAAGCCTGAATACCTTTGCTCCACACGTCCCAGCCGTGCGGGTAAGGTTCCATCCCCTGTTCGTTAAAGGCGTGGATACGAATATTTTTCTGATACTTAAAAGTTTGTAACAACCAGCGCAGGCGATCGCTGACGGTAGGCTGTTGCGACATAGAGCTGTTCTCAAACAGTAGCCGGTCGCGTGGTTCGTCAAAGCCCAAAATGACGTGCAGTTCATCCACCTGGCTACAGGCACGCTGGATCAGATAGATGTGCCCGGTGTGCAGGGGATAAAACTTGCCGAAGACGACGCCAATCTTTTTTTCATGCCGGGGAAATTCCAGCCCCAGGAAACGGTGCAGCGCTTCAAGTTTCTGCGCGCTGGGGCTTTTTATTTTGGCATTGAGTAACTGGCTGAGATAACCCTTGGTCATATCTGTCGCATCAGCGACCTGTTGTAAGGTACAGCCTTTTTGCCGGATGGCGGATTTCAGATAATCGAATGGTGACATCGTCCAACACTCTTGTTTAGCGTACTAAACAAGATAGCACAGCGTGTTGGATCAATTGCAGTACCTGGAGATTTTTTACTCGTCTCATCCATGAGACTCGCCCTGTGGGCCGTCGCTGCGCGACGTTAAAAATCGCTCCCGGCGATTTTTTACAGATCGTTGAGAATATCCAGCGCATCCGCCAGCTTTTTGACGCCAAAAACCTGCATGTTGGTCAGGGGTTTTTTCGGCATGTTGGCGTGCGGCACAATGGCGCGTTTAAAGCCATGCTTGGCCGCTTCAGCAATGCGCTCCTGACCGCTGGGCACCGGGCGGATTTCCCCCGCCAGCCCCACCTCGCCAAATACCACCAGATCCTGGGGCAACGGACGATCGCGCAGGCTGGACACCAGCGACAGCAACAGCGCCAGGTCGGCGCTGGTTTCCGTCACTTTAACGCCCCCCACCACGTTGACGAACACATCCTGATCCGACATCTGCAAACCGCCATGACGATGCAGCACCGCCAGCAGGATCGCCAGACGGTTTTGTTCCAGCCCGACCGCCACCCGGCGTGGGTTGGCCATCATCGACTGATCCACCAGCGCCTGAATTTCCACCAGCAGCGGACGCGTACCTTCCCACACCACCATCACTGAACTGCCGGAGGTAATTTCGTCGCCGCGGCTGAGGAAAATCGCCGAAGGGTTACTGATTTCACGCAGTCCCTGTTCGGTCATGGCAAAGACGCCCAACTCGTTGACGGCGCCGAAACGGTTTTTATGGCTGCGCAAGGTGCGAAAACGGGAATCGGCGTCGCCATCCAGCAACACGGAACAGTCGATACAGTGCTCCAGCACTTTCGGGCCGGCCAGTGAGCCGTCTTTAGTAACGTGGCCGACCATAATAATGGCGACACCGCGCGTCTTGGCAAAACGGGTCAGATAGGCGGCGGTTTCACGCACCTGCGCGACGCTGCCGGGGGAAGACTGAATATCGGCAAGGTGCATGACCTGAATAGAGTCAATCACCATCAGCTTCGGTTGTTCCTGCTCGGCGATCAGGCAAATCTGTTCGATACTGGTTTCGGACAGCATATTCAGGTTGTGGGCGGGCAAACCAAGTCGATGTGCCCGCATGGCCACCTGTTGTAACGATTCCTCCCCGGTAACGTACAGGGTTTTCATCTGTTCAGACAGTTTGCACAACGTTTGCAGCAGCAGGGTGCTTTTCCCCGCGCCGGGGTTGCCGCCGATCAAAATCGCGCTGCCCGGCACCACGCCGCCGCCGAGCACCCGGTCAAATTCCTGAAAGCCGGTGGAAAAACGCGGTAACGCCTCCAGACTGATCTCTGACAGCTTTTGCACCCGGCTGATCCCGGCGCTTTCACCGGCGTAGCCCGTCAGGCGATCGGAACGTGAGGGCGAGGCAGACGCGGCCAGACGAACTTCAGTAATGGTGTTCCAGGCATGACAGGCGCTGCACTGTCCCTGCCAGCGTGGGTAATCTGCTCCACATTCATTACATACAAAGGCGCGTTTGACTGCTTTTGCCACGAATCACCTCGGTTGAATTAACGATCTTCGTATCTCATGCTGCCGCTGAGGATGCACAACACGCCGGTCAGATCAGCATGACGGATCGTCACCACTGACTGTTCGTTGACTTTCGGCTTGGCATGATAGGCAATGCCTAAACCAGAGGCTTTGATCATCAGCAGATCGTTGGCGCCGTCACCGATAGCAACAGTCTGCTGCAAGGGAATATTCAGTTTTTCCGCCAACTGGCACAGCGTGGCCGCTTTATATTTGGCATCGATAATAGGGCCGATGACTTCCCCCGTCAGTTTACCATCCCGCATCCCCATTTCGTTGGCAACGGCGGCAACCAGGCCCAACTTGTCACGCAGGTAATCGGCAAAATAGGTAAATCCGCCAGAAGCGATAGCGACATGCCAACCGGCTTGCTGAAGTTGACTGACCATGTTGGTTAGCCCCGGCATCAGCGGCAGGGTTTTGCGTACTTCTTGCAGAATATTCGCATCGGCGCC
This sequence comes from Brenneria alni, assembly GCF_003666245.1. Classification (GTDB taxonomy): domain Bacteria; phylum Pseudomonadota; class Gammaproteobacteria; order Enterobacterales; family Enterobacteriaceae; genus Brenneria; species Brenneria alni. The sequence continues at coordinate 46,231 of NZ_MJLZ01000016.1, read as the reverse complement.
TTTTAATGTTCCCACTCGTTGGCGCAGGCTGGCGGCAAAATCCAGCTCGCCTCGCATCGCCCGGTCGGTCACTTCGGCAACCAAATCGCCGGTACCGGCCAGTTTGGCTATCTCATCAATGCATTCAATCTGAATGGCGGTGGAATCCATATCCATCACCAGCAAACCCGGCGACCGCAGGGTAGGGGAGTTGCTCATAAGCGCAACATCCAAATTCAGTTCATGCGCCAGCCGGGTCGCACGTGGCGTCAGCGTACCCGCCAGCCGGACAACCTGATAATTCCCCACATTCCACGCGCTGACAATCACCATTGCCGCCCCCAGGATGCGCTGATAACGGGCGAGCAAATGCTTATCAAGTACGTCGCCATACAGCAACCAACCGGTATCGCCGGCGCGGTAATCGAGTGGCATCACTTCATTACCGCTCAATGATAGCGGCAGCCCGGGCCAAAGGTTAATCTCATCCGGGAGATCACAATAGGTCAGACTATTCGACATGGGGCAGATCCTCTACTAGCGGTAATGACGTGGCTGGGTACTACACGCCGTTCGACGCGTACATCCGGCAGCCACAAATACTTTGGTCGGAAAACAGGGCAACAAGCTATCCTATCGCCAGCGCTTCTGGCAACATAAAGTATCCAAATCACGTAAGGATTATCATGGTTCGGGCTCGGGTAAAATTTCGCCTACATCGTACAGCCATTGTGCTGATTTGCTTGGCCCTGCTGGTGATGCTGATGCAGGGCGCTTCCTATTTCAGCCTGAGTCACCAGATGGCGCGTTCTGAGCAGGTTGAAGATCTGGCGCGCACCTTGACCAGGCAGGTGGCGTACAGTCTCTCTCCACTGATGGAAAGCGCTGATGACAACAGCCAGAAAATTAATAATATACTCAGGCAACTCACCGAGCATAGCCGTATTCTGGATGCCGGTATTTATCAGCAGGATGGGTCGCTGATTGCTCGCGCCGGCGAGCAGGTTCAGCTCCGGGACCGTCTGGCATTGGATGGGAATCGGGTGGGCAGTTACTTTAATCATCAACTGGTGCAGTCGATTGAGGGAAAAGACGGCCCGATAGGTTTTCTGCGTATCACACTCGATACGCATGTGCTGGGAACCGAAGCCAAACAGGTTGATAACACCACCAACATTCTGCGTTTAATGATTCTGCTATCGCTGGCTATCGGCATCATCCTGACCCGCACCCTGTTGCAGAACCGTCGCACACGCTGGCAGCAGTCGCCCTATCTGCTGACCGCCAGTAAGCCGGTAAAAGAAGATGATGGCGTGGAGAATGACGCCAGCGCGGATTAGGCTGTGTCCCTTATATTGTATCTCTGGCAGGCTACCGTTAAGCTCGCTGGCACTTTTACTTACCTGATGTCCGTTTCGGGAGGAGCAATACGGTTATGTACGGTACGTTAAATACCCTTGTTCGCAGAATAATTATCATAACATGCAGCGCATTGCTGGCCGTTATCGCCAATGGTTGCGACAATAATGAGGTTTCCTCGACCGTATCCACTCAGCCCCGGCATGACGGCTGGCCGCGTACCGTTCAGACTGTTAAAGGGCCGCTGACGTTGTCTGCTCCGCCGCAGCGCATTGTGTCAACCAGCGTGACGATCACCGGTACATTATTGGCGATAAACGCGCCCGTCGTCGGCACCGGCGCGACCAGCCCTAGCGCATCTGTTGCCGATAGTCAGGGCTTTTTCTCCCAATGGAGTAAAGTCGCCACGGAGCGCGGCGTAAAGCCGCTTTATATTACGGAACCCAATGCTGAGGCGGTTGCCGCGCTCGCTCCCGATCTGATCGTTATCGCCGCCACTGGCGGTGATTCTGCCCTGAAGTTGTATGATCAACTGGCGGTCATTGCCCCGACGCTGGTGATTGATTACGGTGATAAAAGCTGGCAGCAGTTGGCCCGGCAATTGGGGGATATCACCGGGCATGAAGCGGATGCCGAGCGGGTGAACACCGAGTTTGAACAGCGGGTGCAGGCGGTAAAGCAGGCGATTATCCTACCACCGCAACCGGTATCCGCTCTGGTCTACTATGAAGACGGGCGCGGTGTGAATATTTGGACGAAGGCATCGGCCCAGGGGCAGTTGCTTACTGAACTGGGCTTTCAGCTTGCCACTCTGCCTGAGGATATAAAAACGGAAACCAAACAGGGTAAGCGTCAGGATATTGTGCAGATTTCCGGCGAAAATTTGGCGGACAGCCTGAATGGTAAAAGCCTGCTGTTGTTTTCTGCTGATGACACTATTATCAGCGACGTAATGGCCAATCCGTTCCTCAGTCACCTGGGGCCGGTGATACAACATCATGTCTGGGCGATGGGGGTTGATACCTTCCGGCTGGACTATTACAGCGCCAGCAATATGCTCGACAATATTGAGCGACATTTCGCTGCGCCATAGAGGCAGCCCGCCGGTGTCTGCGGGTGCAGTAACCGGCGTCCGTGGTGTGAAAGACGTTGTATCAGGGCTGGCGGGCGGGTTCGTTGTCCTCGCCTGAGGGTGGTGTATCCGTTTTACGCAATAACGCCGGATCGCCAAACGTACAATGCCGCAACGGACGGATGCAGGCGGCCAGCAGCATGCATAACAGCGCGGCGGCGGCGCCGAATGACAGAATGCTTATCACCGGGGTTAATACTTTTCCCATTACCCCCAGTCCCAATGCCCCTATTGAATCCCCCGTCACATCCTGCGCGGTTCCCAGGCTGTTTACCCGTCCCAGCAGGTGATCCGGTGTATGGCTTTGGATTAACGTGAATTGTAGTAATGACGTAATCGCGTTCAGGTAGCCATAACATACCAGCGCGATCAAGGCAGGAATGATATTGTCCGCCAGTCCAAGCGAGGCTACGGATAGAAACGCCCCGATGGCGCAGCCCAACAGGATCCTGCCCGGTCTCTGAACCCGTGACACCCAGCCGCTGGTGAAAGCGCCCATCATGGCGCCAAGAGGAACCGCGGAATACATCAGCCCGATGGCGGACGGCCCGGCATGATAGGCATCGCTGGCCAGCGCAGGGAAAAGGACGCGCATCGCGCCCACGATGCTCACCAGCATACCAATCAGCACCACACTGCCGACGATGCTATGGGCGCAGACAAACTTAACCCCGCTTGCCAGCGCCCGTAACGGATGTTCCGGTTCCTGATATTCCGGCTTCATGGCAGGCAAACGCATCAGCGGGATCAGGGTGGCCAGCGTTCCTACGGCGGCCACGGCAAAATTCCAGCCTACGCCGCCAGCAACAATAATGACCCCACCCAACGCCGGTGACACAATAGCACCGAGTCTGACGGTTAACATGCTCAACGCTCCGGCGGCGGGAAGATTCTTTCGTCCCACCAGCAGCGGGATCGCCGCCATCAGCGCCGTCATGCCCAGAGCGCCAAAAAAACCGTCCCAGGCGGCCAGCGCATACAATGCAATCAGTGACGGCGTGTCGGCAAAGGCATTGATACTCAGTGCGACAAAACCCAACCCGCACGTTCCACGGGCAAACAGGATCAGCTTGCGGCGATCGAACCGATCCGCCAGCACGCCTCCCAGTATCAACCCCACGAACATGCCGATGCCATCAAGGGCGACGGCAATCCCCACCTGAAGCGTAGAGCCTGTCATGGTTTGGATCTGCACCGGAACCCCAACAGCCAGCATACCCAGCGCAAAGACTGACAACATACGGGCGACGAAGATCGCACGGAAATGCGCATTGTTTTTCAGCAAGCTGAAATCAAGCAGGATGGATGATTTAGCCATGATTATCCAAACAAAGATTAATAATTGGCCGGATGCATGAGCCAGACGTTAATCCAGCAAACACGCAGTATATGTCAATGTATTTGATGAAAAAGTCATGCTACCATAGCTGGGTCTTGACGTTAATGATAATAATAATCATATACATTTAATTATTGCAGAGGATGTCTATCGGGGATGTCACATCATCCGACTCACCATGATGCCGCACGTCTGGCTCCCTTTTTTGCCAGTCGTAACCGTTTACGCCGTCTGTCTGGAGTGGCGATCAGTTTATGCATTATTGCGGTAGTGGCTGCCGCCAGCCTGATGTTGGGCGCCAAGTCAATTTCTGCGCAAACCGTTTGGTTAAGCCTGACGGGGCAAGTTATCAATGCCGACAGCACCATCATTCTGAACTCCCGGCTTCCCCGCACGTTGGCAGGCATTATTGCCGGCATGGCGCTGGGGGGCGCCGGTGCGGTAATACAAGCGTTGACTCGCAACCCGCTGGCCGACCCCGGAATTCTGGGCGTCAACGCCGGAGCCAGCTTCGCCATTGTACTTGGCATCACCCTGTTTGGTATTACCGGCATGGCATCCTGGCTCGGTTTTGCCTGGGCTGGCGTACTGATTACCAGTGTTGTGGTCTGGATCATCGGCACGATGAGCGGCGGACGGATTAATCCAGTCCGGCTGACGCTTGCTGGCGTGGCCTTAAGCGCTGTCTTGACCGGCATCACCTCTTCGATCTCATTGCTTAATCCAGAAGCGTTCGATCAACTGCGTATCTGGGAAGCTGGTACGCTGGATATCCGTTCCATGCACAATATCGTGCTGGTGACGCCGACGATTATCCTGGGCTGCGTACTGGCCCTGATGGCCGCCCGTTCGCTGAATACGCTCAACATGGGTGAAGACATTGCAACCGCGCTGGGAACCAATGTCATTCTGGTTCGCTGTCTGGCGATGCTTGCCATTATGCTAATGTGCGGTTCCGCCACCGCGCTGGTCGGCCCCATTGCTTTTGTCGGCCTGATGATCCCGCATATTGCGCGCTGGTGGGCGGGGCCGGATCAGCGTTGGATCCTGCTTTACTCTCTGCTGCTCGCGCCCATTCTGCTGCTTTGCGCGGATATTACCGGTCGTCTGTTGGTGCCGGGCGAACTGCGGGTTTCCATTGTCACCGCCTTTATTGGCGCGCCGGTACTGATTTGGCTGGTGCGCCAGCGTAAAGCCTGAGGAAAATAGCATGACCAAAACGCTCAGTCTTAATGCGCCTTTCGGGTTGATAAGCGGTCGGCTGTCATGCCGCGTGGTGTGGATTAACAGCCTGCTGATTATCGCCTGTGCGCTGCTGGTTATCCTGGCCGTCAGTCTCGGTACGCTGCAATTATCGCCATTTGATGTCTGGCAGGCGTTAATCGGTAAGGGAGAGCCGGGAATCGTCACCGTGATTACCCAGTGGCGAGCCCCGCGGGCGGTGATGGCTTTGCTGCTGGGAGCGGGTTTGGGGGTCAGCGGGGCGATTTTTCAGTCCATTATCCGTAACCCGCTGGGCAGCCCTGACATCATCGGCTTTAGCAGCGGGGCTTATACCGGCGCGTTAGTCACCATTATTTTGCTCAACGGCGGTTACTATCAAATTGCCAGCGGTGCGGTAACCGGCGGCATCATTACTGCGGTGGTGGTCTATCTGCTGGCATGGCGTGAAGGTATTGTGGGGTTTCGCCTGATCATTGTCGGTATTGCGGTAAGCGCAATACTGGCTGCGTTTAATACCTGGCTGATCATTACCGGATCGCTGGAGAGCGCCATGACTGCCAGGTTGTGGGGAACGGGATCGTTAAACGGCGTTACCTGGGCAAAAGGACAGCCCGCCGTGGCGATTGTTCCTGTCGTCATCATGGCGGCGCTGCTGATGGGAAAACGTCTGCAACTGTTGGAAATGGGAGATGACAGCGCACGGGCGCTGGGGGTTAACGCGGAAGCCAGCCGACTGTGGCTAATGCTGCTCGGCGTCATTTTGATCGCGGTGGTGACGGCGACGGCTGGCCCGATCTCCTTTATTGCGCTGGCTGCGCCGCAAATTGCCCGTCGTTTAACCCAGGCCAGCTCAGTGCCGTTATTTTCGTCAGCCATGATCGGGGCTATTTTGCTGCTGTCGGCTGATATCACCGCTCAACACACCTTTGCCGGGGTACAACTCCCGGTGGGCGCGGTTACCGTCAGCATCGGGGGCATTTACCTGATCTGGCTGCTTATTCGTGAATCACGCCGTTAACCGTCAAAAGAGTACAATAGCCATGACGCACCTCTTGCACGCATCGAATCTGACATTGGCTTATGACAAAAAAATCATTGCCGAGGGGTTGAGCGTCACGATCCCCGACAACCAATTCAGCGTGATTATCGGCCCCAATGCCTGTGGTAAATCCACACTGTTAAGGGCGTTGTGTCGGCTGCTTAAACCGTTGGCGGGGGAGGTGTTGCTGGAGGGTAAAAACATCCAGCACATCCCCACTAAGGCGCTGGCCCGTCAGATCGGCCTGTTGCCGCAGCAGGCGATTGTGCCGGATAACATCACGGTGGCCGATCTGGTTGCCCGCGGTCGTTATCCTCATCAGACATTACTTCGTCAATGGAGTCAGGCGGATCGGAACGCAGTGGAGCAGGCGATGATCGCCACCAATGTCAGCGAGCTGGCTGAACGCAGCGTGGATGAACTTTCTGGCGGTCAGCGTCAGCGCGTCTGGATCGCCATGGTACTGGCCCAGCAAACTCCGCTGTTGCTGCTGGATGAGCCGACAACCTGGCTGGATATCGCCCACCAGATTGAACTGCTCGATCTTTTTCGTTTGTTGAACCAGCAACACGGGCGCACGTTGATCGCCGTACTGCACGATCTCAATCAGGCGTGCCGCTATGCCGACCATCTGATTGTGATGAGCGCCGGGCAGGTTGTCACTCAGGGTAAACCGGCTGAGATCATTAGTACCGACCTGGTGAAGCAGGTATTCGGTATGTCATGCGTAATTATTGACGACCCGGTTTCCCATACGCCGCTGATTGTGCCCTGCGGACGCTATCATCCGGCCCCGTAGGGCCGGACAATTTTCTTTCCATCACCGGTGCGTTATGCCAGTTGCGGTAAACCGGACAACAGCCGATCCAACTGCGGTCCCAGATGCGTCAATGATGCCGGTGAAAGAATATCGGCATGTTCGCAGGCGTGAGGATACGTCACCAGCGTGTTGACGTAGGGCGCCCAGGTGGCTTGTACATCCATACCTGCCGGTAGCTTATGTGTGGCGACGAACAGCGTTGCTTCGCCCGCATAATGAGGCGTCGTGGCGCCCGACAATAAACGCACCGCATCTTTATAGTTGGCGACGATACTGTTGAACATCGCCGCTTTTTCAGCCCGTAACTGGGGATCCGACTCTTCTTCCGTTGCAGCCATAAAGGCGGCCTGTTCATGGGCGACGTCCTGACGGGCCTCCTCTTCGCTGGGGCAGGTCCAGTCCTGTCCTTCCGGCGGGTAGGTATCCAGCAGACCCAGGAACGCCACCGGTTGCCCCGCCTGTTGCAGCCGTGCGGCGATCCCCTGCGCCAGCGTGCCGCCCAGCGAATAGCCCAGCAGGCAGTACGGGCCTTCAGGCTGAATGCGGCGTATCGCGGCCAGATGATGCTCACACATTGCCGCCACATCCTCACAGCGGGCAATCACCCCTTGTGGCCGTGGCGATTGCAGGCCGACTATCGGGTACTCGCCGCCGAGGTAGCCTAGCAATCCCGCGTATTGCCAGGCAAAACCGGAGGCCGGATGCAGACAAAACAGAACCGGGCCACGGCCTGCGCGTAACGGCAAGGTTTCGCCAACTCCCCGGCTTTCCGCCGAGTCGGTAGCCTGTTTGCCGTCGAGCAGCGCCGCGATTTTTTCAACGCTGCGAGCCACCATAATTTGGCCGACGGTTAGCGGCTGATGCAGACGGCGACGGATTTCCGCCGCCAGTTGCATTGCCAGCAGCGAGTGCCCCCCCAGCGCAAAGAAATCCTCATCTGCAAACACCGTTTCCCGCGCCAGAATGTCGGCAAACAGCGCCGCCAGCAGGCACTCCGTGCCGGGGGCTGGCTTGCGGCCACTTTCCCGATGCGTTTCCGGCGCCGGTAACGCTTTACGATCCAGCTTACCGTTGGCGCTGAGTGGAAAGGCGGTCATCAGCACATAGCTGACCGGCAGCATATGCGCTGGCAACTGTTGCGCCATTGCCTGATGCAGCCTGTCGATATCCAGCGTGACGTCGGTTTCCGGGATGAGCCAGGCCACCAGTTGACGCGCATCGGCGCCGGTTAAGGCGGCATTCACCCCCTCACGGGCGCAGACCACCGCCTGTATAACGCCCGGTTGCGCCAGCAGCGCCTGTTCAATCTCCCCCAGCTCGATGCGTTGGCCGCGGATTTTCAGTTGGTCGTCGCTGCGCCCTAAGTATTCTACTGCGCCATCGTCGAGCCAGCGTGCGATATCCCCGGTACGATACATCCGTTCCCCCTGAGCAAACGGATCGGCAACAAAACGGCTGGCTGTCAGATCAGGACGACGCAGATAGCCTTCCGCCAACTGAATGCCGCAGAGGTATAAATCACCGGCCACACCTACCGGCACCGGACGCAGATAGCCGTCCAGAATACGCAGTTGGGTATTCCATACCGGTAAACCAATCGGAATACCGGGGGCGTGAATAGCGGCCAGCGCCTCGCCGGAGGCGGGCTGATAGGTGACATCAACCGCCGCTTCCGTTGGACCATACAAATTATGCAGCGGTGCGGCGATCAAGGTCTGATAGTTGAGCGCCAGTTCACGTGACAGCGCCTCGCCGCTACAGAATACCCGTCGCAGGCTGGTACAGCCGACCTGTTGACGTTTTGCCCCGGCGTTCACCCAGGCCGCCAGCATGGAAGGCACGAAATGCAGCGTGGTTACCGCATAATCATCTATTAGCTGTAACAGCGCATCGGGATCGCGATGCGCCTCCGGCGGCGCCATCACCAGACGGGCGCCGGTTATCAACGGCCAGAAAAACTCCCATACCGATACATCAAAGCTACAGGGCGTTTTCTGTAACACCACATCGTCGGCGCTAAGTTGGTAGCAGTCCTGCATCCACCAAAGGCGGTTAATAATGGCTTCATGACTGACCACCACCCCTTTTGGCCGCCCGGTGGAGCCTGAGGTGTAAATCACATAGGCGGCCTGCCGGGGCGCGACCGTTATCTGCGGCATGGTCGGCAATTGTCGTTCATCCGCCAGTTTATCCAGTAGCAACAGGGAGGCCAGCGGCGCAAACCGTGATTGCAGGTCACTTTGCGTGATAATCAGACGTGGTTGAGCATCGTCCACCATCAGCGCCAGCCGTTCATCAGGATAGCCGGTATCCAACGGCAGCCAGGCGGCCCCGGCCTCCAGGATGGCCATCAGCGACAGACTGAGCCGCACCGAACGCGGCAGGGCAACCGCCACAATATCTCCCGGTTGTACGCCGGCGGCGACCAGACGGCCTGCCAACAGTTGTGTCTGTGTCCGCATCCGGCAGTAGGTCAACTGGTGATCGCTGTCCACCAGCGCTATGCGATCAGGGGTACGGCGAGCCTGTTCAGCCACCGCCTGATGTAGCGTACCCGGCGGGACGTGATGCGCGGTCTGATTTATCGAGGCCAGCAGCGCTTGTTCCTCCGGTATCTGTAGTTGCCAGGCGCTGAGTGGTAAATCCGGCTGTTGGATCAGTTGTTCCAGCAACATCATCAGCCGTTGCGCCAGGCGTTGCGGATGCGGCACGCTGTCGCGGTATTCCATCAGCAGGCGGAGACGCTTACCCGGTAATACCAGCAGCGTCAGCGGATAGTGGGTATAGCCCCGGTTATTGATGCCGCTACAGCGCAGCCCCTGTGCGCCATTGCCAGTGATGCCGCGATCAGGGCCGTTTTGATCAGGGTAATTTTCCACTACCAGCAACGTATCAAACAGCGTTCCGGTGCCAGCCAACTGCTGAATTTCCCCCAGCCCCAGACAGTCATGTTCAATCAGTTGAATTTGCCGGGACTGAAGCGCGACAAGCTGATCCGGCAATGGCTGATCGGCGGCAAAGGTGATGCGCACCGGCAGCGTGTTGCTGAACAACCCGATATGCGCGTCCAGCCCGTCTGTCTGACCAAAACGGCCTGATACCGGTGAGCCGAAGATCACCTCGTTAGCGCCGCTATAGCTACTTAACAGCAGGCCCCAAATCCCCTGCATCAAGGTGTTGAGCGTCAGTCCATGCCGTCGGCAGAGTTGCGTCATCGCCTGTTCCAGCCGGGGTTCCGGCAGCAGTTCCAGCTCACGTACTTCGCTGGTGTGCGGCTGTTCGCCAAACAGCAACGTCGGCCTGCTTCCTTGCAGTGCCTCCCGCCAGCATTGGCGGGAGATGGCGGCATCCCGCGCCGCCAATTGGCGGACAATCTGCGGGTAACTGACCCGGTGCGCGGCCAGCGCGGCTTCACCGTGATGAAGTACCGTGAACAGATCGCGCAGAAGTATCGGCGTCGACCAGCCGTCCACCACCAGATGGTGGGCATTGAGAAACAGCGTATGGCGGGACGATTCGCTATGCTGTACCAGCAACGCATGTAGCATGGCTTGTGGCTGGCGGAACAGATCGCGTTCCAGTTCGGTTTTTTCCAGCGCCGACAGCGCATCGGCTTCGTCCTGTGGCGACAGCGCGGGCAGTGTCTGCACATCCAACGGCCAGTAGGTTTCATTATCATGCAGAACCGGCAACAGTTGCAGCGGCGTCTGAGTCTGCTCGGTATCGAAACGCGCCGTCAGTTGTGGATGGTGACGGACGACGGTTTCCAGCGCTTGCTGTAGGTGCGCGCTGTCCAGCGGCCCGTCCAGTGACAAACGCGTCATGGAATTATAGCTGCCAGCGCTATCCGCCAGTTGGGCATGGAACAACAATCCCTGCTGTAGCGGCAACACCGGCAATATCGTGGCCAGCGGGCCGTGTACCTGTCTTAGCCGTAGCAGGCTGTCGTCTGTTACCCCATCGAGCATCACTTCCGACGCGACCAGCGTATCCGCCGCCTGCGCCGGATGGCGATGAGCAAAGTCCGTCAGGGTATCAACGGCCTGCGCCAGATGCTGATGAAGCGCGTCAATATCCTGTTCAGTGAAGATGCCTTCGGCCCATTCCCAATGAATGGCCAGACGCGGCTCTGGCGACTGTTCGTCGACAAAGATATTGATTTCCAATGGGTAACTGAGTGGTGTTTGGCTTTCCTGCGCGACGGCGAAAGCGTCACGAAAACGGTGGGTGGTGCGTTGCGGCGTCCACAGACTGTTGCCGTTGCTGAACCGTCCCAGATAGTTAAACAGAATTTCAGGCGCATGTTGCTGTGCCAGCGCCGATAGCGTGTCGGCGTTGGCTTCATCCAGATAACGCAACATGCCGTAGCCAATGCCGCGATCCGGTATCGCCCGCAACACGCGTTTGACCGCCCGAACCGCTTGCCGGGGCGTGTCTGCCTGCGCTGTCGGCCAGACCATATGTACCGGGTATTCCGCCGTCAGCCAGCCAACGGTATGGGAGACATCCATCCCGTTTTCCACTTCCGCCCGGCCATGAGATTCAAGCATTACGCGCAGTTGCGATATGCCGTAATGGCGGTGGCAGGCAAGTCCCAACGCACTGAGCAGCATTTCTTCCACCCCTGCGCGATAATGGTGTGGCAGTGAGGTCAGCAGGGCGACAGTGCGCGTTGCGTCGAGCAACAGCCGTTTTTCACGTTGCGTGTGCTGACGATCCTGCGCCGGTTCCAGCGGTCGCTGCCCCAGCAAAGGCAGCGGTTCCCGTAACATGGACTGCCAGAACGGCAATTCAGCCCGGCGTCGGGGAAGATCCGCCAGCAGCCAGGCTGACCAGTCATGCAGCGACGTTGCTTCCGGCGTCAACAGGGGAGTCTGCCCGTTCATGACAGCCTCTGCCGTCTGCTGTAATTCAGGTAACAGCTCACGCCATGACACACCATCGACCACCAGATGATGAATGACGATAACCAGACCACATGATTGATTTTCCTGCTGTAAGAGTACGGCCTGCATCATCAAACCTGCCGCCGGTTGCAGTTTCTCCAGCGCGGCATCAAACGCCTGTTCGGCGCTGACGGCCAAATCGCCGGTGATCTGCCACAGATCGCAATATGACGATACGGCAAGCGGCGGCTGTTCGCCGACAATCAGTCGATCGTCCCGCGTAAAAGCCGCCAGCGCGGGATGTGTATCGCGCAGCGCCGACAGGGCCTGTTCCACATGGGTTTGCTGCAAGGCCGCCGGAACGTTGAGAAATACCCCGTGGGCAAAGCGCCGGTTGATCCCTTGCCGGGCGAACCAGCGCAGTATGGGTAAACCGTCAATCGGCCCGTGTTGTCGGGAACGTGGCGTACTGTGCCGTGCTGACAGCCGTTCCATCACCAATGCCATACGGGCCGGTGTGCGTTGGGCGAAGATATCCCGTGCAAACAATTGCCAGCCTGCCCGCCGCAGCAGTGTACCCAGTCCCATAGCGGAAATGCTGTCGCCGCCAGAGGCGAAGAAGTCGTCGTCGGCCCCCATACGTTCCAGCCCCAGCAGCGTGGCAATCGACTGACAGATCAATGCTTCCTGTTCGCCTTGCGCTTCCCGGCTCTGGCTCTGCTTCACCGGTTGAGGGGCAGGCAATGCCTGACGATCAATTTTGCCGTTGACGGTCAAAGGCAATTCGTCCATCACTACCAGCACCGACGGCACCATATAATCCGGCAGTTGCGCGGAGAGCTGCGACAGCAAAGAGGCCGGGAGATCCGGTTGCTTGCGCAGCGCGGCATCGGGCACGGAGCAATAACCGATTAAGCGGTGGGTGACGCCCGTTGATTCGGCGATCACTACGGCGGTGCTGATTTCCGGCAGAGCGACCAGCGCATTTTCCACCTCGCCCAGTTCGACCCGAAAACCGCGGATTTTGATCTGATGATCGACCCGACCGATAAAAGCCAACTGTCCGTCGCTGCGCCAGCGCATCAAATCCCCGGTGCGATACATTACTTCGCCGGGGCGGAACGGATTGGCGACAAAGCGGGTGGCGCTCAGATCCGGGCGGCGGAGATACCCGCGTGCGATACCCGGCCCGGAAATATACAGTTCTCCCGCTACGCCGGGCGGCACTGGCTGCAAACGATGATCCAGCAACCAGACATCGGTATTGGCTACCGGTCTGCCGATAACCGGCTGTGCGGCTATGCGGATATCAGCGCCCAACGTATCAATAGTGTATTCCGACGGCCCGTAATAGTTGTGGATCGCCATGTCTGACTGTTGCCGCATTAACTGCCACAGCCGCGGTGTGGCGGCTTCACCGCCAATCATGATAAAGCCTGGTTTGGGATTGCCCGGCTCCAGCAGTCCGCTGTCGATCATTTGAGAAAAGAAAGAGGGCGTTACATCCATCAGATCAACCGGCGTCTGGTGCAGATGCTGTACCAGCGACCAGGCATCCCGCCGCAGCTCTTCATTGAAAATGTACAGTTCGCAGCCCAGGATCAGGCAGAACAGCGGCTCCCAGGATGAGTCAAAAGAGAAAGAGGCGGTATGACCAGCGCGCAGGCGACGGTCATAGCGGCGGGACAATGTTTCTATCGCCGGGCCGAACAGGAAAGTGGTGTGCGAAACCAGCAGATTCAGCAACCCGGCGTGAGTGCTCATTACGCCTTTGGGTCGCCCGGTAGAGCCGGAGGTATAAATCATGTAGGCCAGATGTTCGCCGCGTAGCGCTTCCCGGCGTTCGGCGTCACATACCGGCTGTGGCGACATAACGCCGCATGCGGCCTTAACGTCTGCGTCATCCAGACAGAGTGTCTGCGGCAAATCCGGCATCTGTTCGGCAACGGTCCGGTGAGTCAGCAGTAAGACCGGTTGGGCGTCCTCACACATCAGCGTTAGGCGTTCACGTGGGTAATCCAGATCCAGCGGCATATAGGCTGCGCCGCTGGCCAGTACGCCGAATATTGCCACCAGTGAATCCGTCGAACGGGGAATACCGACGGCAATCACATCTTCCGCCCCCAGCCCACGCGCTATCAGCACCCGCGCCAGTTGCATGACGCGCCCGGCGAGTTCCCGGTAGCTCAGACTACTCTCGCCACAACGAACCGCTACGGCGTCCGGCTGTTTTTCCACCTGTTGCAACAGCTTATCCAGCACGGATACCGCGCCAGACGGCATCGTCAGACGCGGCCCGTAGGCCCAGCCCGCCATGCGCCGCTGCTCATTTTCACTGATCAGGGGAAACAGGTTGATCGCCTGCCGGGGTTGCCGCACAAGTTGGTTAAGCAGATAACCAATACGTTCCGTATGCCACTGCAAGGTTTGCGTATCATAACGGTCGGGGTTTGCCACCAGCGTCAGGTGCAGCGTGCCGTCATCCATACCTAGCTCAAACTCCAGATCGTCCACTGGCCCCATTGCCAACACATGGGTAATCGCCGGCGTGCCGTCCAGCTTCAGCGCCGCGTTATACACTTTAAAGTTGATGACCGGCCCGTACAGCCCCTCACTGCTGCCGACCCGACCGAGATCCCGGCGTAACTGCTCTGCTTCATAACGCTGATGGCGGCGTACCGTCTTGATTTCGTTAAGCAGCGCCTGTGTCACGTCGGCCAGCGTCATTTCCGGGTGCAGTGTTAACTGGAGCGGCAACACGTTAACCACCGGGCCGATGGCGCACAGCGCTTCTGAACCCATGCGGCGCATAAAGGGAAAACCGACGGACAGGCGTGACGCGCCGCTCATGCGATACAGATAGATATACAGCGCTGCCATCACGATTTCCGCCGGTTCGGCCTGCACGAAACCCCCGTCCGTTTTGAGCGCGCTGAACAGCGACGCGGCCATGTCCACCTGCTGGTGCAGCGTTCGCGTTCCCTGCGGCGCAGGCGTACAGACGTCGCTTGCCAGTGAAACCGGCGCGGGTAAATCGTCGGCGTGCGCCTGCCAGAATGCCGCCGCCCGCTGGTAGGCGGGAGAAGTCTGCCATGTCTGATATTCGTCCACCACCCGGCTGAAAGAGACAAAAGGGGTATCGCCGGGGGATTGCCCATTACGCAGGGCGTTATAAATGTCCACGATCCGCCGGGTCAGCGCATCAAAACTGAAACCGTCCAGCATCAGATGGTGGAAACGCTGATACCAGAACCAACGCTCCGGCTGGGCGGATACCCGCATCACCACCTGACGATAAAGCGGATGTGGGCCATCGGCGGGTAACTCGCTTGCCAGATCGTCTCGCATCAATGCACGGGCGGCGTCTTCGCCTTCCTGACCGACATCAAGCCATTCCGGCGCGTTGACCTGTTGCGGTTGGCAATGACAGGGGAACCGCTGAACCGGTACGCCTGCTTCATTCAGATAAAAGCGGGCATGGATGGTATCGGCTTCAGACAGTCCCTGACGTATCGCCGCGTCCAGACAATCACGATCCACCGGGCCGCACAGTTCAATGACGTGAGCGACGGTAAACGCATTCCGCCGGCTGGCAATCTGATCCGCAAACCAGATACCGGGCTGGGCCGCTGCCAGCGGTAGTTCCTGAAAGCCAGCCTGTACCTCAGATGCTATGAGTGTTTCTGACACAGTGTTTTCCTTACTTCGTAAACGGGAAAGACAGAACCAGACGGGTTTCTGCACTTAGCATTGTGTTGAAGACGATGGTGTTTAAGACGATTGCGCTGAAGACGCGGTGCGCAGACTGGCAGGACGCATATCGAGCCAGTGCTTTTCGGTGTACTCAATGCACGCTGCGCGGGACTGCGGCCCATATACGCTTTCCCAGCCCGCGGGTTGCGCGGCAAATGCAGGCCACAAACTGTATTGCTGCTGCTGGTTCATCAGTACAAAAAACGTAAGGCTGTCATCGTCAAAAGGGTTCAACTGTTCCTGACTCATCGGGATCACCTGTCAATTTCAATTTCATGGTCGATTGGTGTTATGCCTGCCGGACAATAGCCAGCGGCAACCGTCAATTAATCCGCCGCGCCAGCACAGCGAGTCGTGCCCACCTTCATACACCCGGTAGTTCACCCGGTGGCCAGCGGCAATCAGCGCCTGATACATTTGTTGGTTCACAACGTTGATACCCTCTTCACGGTTCCCCGCCTCCTGAAAGATGGTCAGCGGCGTTTGGCCGCCCGCCCCCTGCTGAACCTGCTCCGTCAGCCAGCCGCTTTCACGTCCCGGTCGGGTGGTGAAGTGCGGCCACCAGAAAGAGCCTGACTGCGTGAGTACCCGGCCAAAGCGCTGGGGCCAGAACAGACCGGCATAAAGCGCCGATAGCCCGCCGTAGCTCTGCCCCGATACCACCGTGAGATCGGGATCGTCGCTAAAAGCGGCATAGCCTGCCGCCAGCGGCAGCAGTTCCGCCTGTACCGCCAGCCAGAAATCCGCATTGCAGGTCAGTTCCTGCTCACGACACTCCATATCAATTACGTCAATGAACAACCACACTGCCGGTGGCAAGCTGCCATTGGCGGTTTCCGCATCCAGCGCGGAAAACAGCGGGAGTTCTTCCGCCCATTTCTGACCATCCAGCACAATCACCAATGGCCGCGCTGCCTCTGCCTCGTTTACGCCGGTGGTATACAACCAGATACGGCGGCGGTTCCCCAACTGCTCGCTTTGCCACTGAAAAAACGCTAATCGCCGGGGATCCGGCGCAGGGGCTGTACCGCTATCCCATTGCCGCCATGCCTGTTGCGCCGGCGCGGCAGGCATGTGAGCGGCGGAAAGGGGGTAGTCCCAATGGGTGTTATAAGGTTTCAACGGATTCAGGGGATCGGCAATGGCATAAGAAAACAGCGAGCACCACCACTCTCGCTGCTGCTGGTCGCGCTGTGTTTCATCGCCATGAAATTCGGGCGGTAACTGTTCGCGGGTAATGGGGATCAGGCAGTAGCTGCCGCGCCATTGCGCTTCAATCGTCAGCGACCAGAACCAGACATCGGTTCCGGGCAGACGTTGCAGGCTTTGCGGCATAACGCTGTGATGGTCGGTGATGCCATTGATATCGATATAGACTTGCTGAACGGCGGAGTGGTGCTCATCCCCGTCCGGATCGCGCCAGAAAAAAGTGATGTAAACCTGTTTTTCACTCAGGCTTTCCACTAACGGTGTGCCAATTCCGGCTATCTGTTGCCACCAGCGATCATCCCCCGCCGACGATGATGACAGAAGCGCGACAGCCGTGTCAGATGGTTGTTTTTTCAGCATTAAAACCTCTCATGGCGTTCCCATTACGTTTGCGTTCCTTACCTTTCATGACATAAGCGATGGCGTAAACCGATTGCTTTACAATCATTGACGTTAATGCGAATAATATTGAGATACATTTACATTTGCAATAACATGTCGATCTCTCTGCCAATTGAGAGAACATTGGTTATTAAGTATCTGATTGTTTTTTATGACAATATGCCACGCGAAAACCGGTTGTTACTCTGGGGTGATGAGGTGTGCTCCGGCCCTTGCGATGGTTTAAAAAGCTCAAAATATCTTGAGTGAACTATGACAAGGCTGTTTTCTGAAGGGATAAATGTATGTTTAAAAAGACAAAAAAACCGTTAGCATGTCTCATTAATTTCGGTGTTTACCATCGCCGTATACCGCTGGCTATTACCTCCACTTTGCTGATGTCTCCGCTGGCCTGGCCTGGCCTGGCCTATGCCGCAGCCAGCAGCGACGATACCATCGTCGTGACGGCGGGAGGCAATGGGGAAAGCGTCACCGCACCGCTGAAAGGTATCGTCGCCAAAGCCAGTGCCGCCGGTACCAAAACCAGCACGCCGCTGGTAAAAACACCGCAGTCGATCAGTGTGGTAACTCGTGATCAAATGGATGCCCAGGCGGTGTCGTCGGTGGCGGATGCGCTGAACTACTCTGCCGGGGTAGTACCCAATTATCGTGGTTCTTCCAACCGTAATGACGAAGTGATGACCCGTGGTTTTCGTTATGCGCCGAAATTTCTGGATGGTTTAAGCTACGGTTTGAATGGTCAAGGGGCGACGTCAGGAAAAATAGACCCCTGGCTGTTGGAGCGGGTGGAACTGGTGCGTGGCCCGGCGTCGGTGCTGTACGGGCAGGTCAGCCCCGGCGGGCTTATCAGCATGACCAGCAAGCGCCCGACGGCGCAGGATATCCGCAAAGTGCAGTTCAGCGGCGGCAATAAACATTTGGCGGAGGCGGCGTTTGATTTCGGCGGCGCGCTGAATGACGACCAGTCCCTGCTCTACCGTTTGAACGGCATAGCTGGCACCAAACATGAATTCGTCAAGGATTATAAAAATCAACGGGTGGCCATTGCTCCGGCGCTGACCTGGTTGCCGAATCCTGATACCAGCTTTACCCTGCTGACCAGCTACCAGAACGATCCGAAAGCCGGACAACGTAACTTCCTGCCCAAAATCGGCACTGTTGAATCTACCAGCGCGGGTTATATCCCCTACGATCTGAACGTAAGCGACCCGAACTGGAATCAGTCAAAACGTGAGCAGGCATCGATTGGTTATATTTTCGATCACACTATTAACGATGTATTTTCATTCCAGCAGAACGTGCGTTATTCACAGTTGGATGAAAAGTATAAATATCTGGTTTACAGCTGGAGTAATCCTGAAATCTCTGATACGTCGCTATCACGACGCCAGCAGCGCGAAGAAACAAAGGTCGATGAGCTGGGGATTGATAATCAAGTGAAAGCACAGTTCGACACCGGGACGGTTAAACATACGGTCATTGGTGGCCTGGACTATAAGTGGCAGGATCGTGACTATAACTTTTGGCGAAACAGCGGTGATCAATACAATTTTGACTGGGCTAATCCTATCTACGGCAGTTCCATTCTTGTTGGGGATAGCGATCTGCGATTAACCACCAGTACCAGGAAAAAGCTCGATCAGGTAGGCATCTACTTGCAGGATCAACTGGAGTGGAATAACTGGAACCTGTTGCTGTCTGGCCGTCAGGACTGGAGCGAAGTGCGCACGCAAGACCGTACCGACAACACCAGCGTCCAGCAGAATGACAGCAAATTCACCGGTCGTGCCGGCCTGCTGTATGCTTTCGACAACGGTATTTCGCCGTATATCAGCTATAGCACCTCGTTTGAACCGAACCTGGAATCTGGCGCACCAGATTCCGATCCCTTTAAGCCGACGACCGGTGAACAAAAGGAAATCGGGGTGAAATTCCAGCCTAAAGGCAGCAACACAATCCTAACGCTGTCGCTGTTTGATATTACCCAGAAGAATATTACTTCTTATAACAGTGTGACTCAGTACAACGAACAGATAGGTAAAGTGCAATCCAAAGGTTTGGAAACCGAGTTACGTACTCAACTGACGCCGGAAATCAGCCTGATGGCGGCCTATAGCTATACCAATGCTGAAACGAAAGAGAGTGTCAACAACAACAATCCTGAGGGCAAGACACCAGCGTCCATTCCGAAACATATCGCCTCCGCCTGGGGCAGTTACAGCTTCCTGAATGGCGCGCTTAAAGGATTCACCGTGGGGGCCGGTGTGCGCTATATCGGCACCAGCTATGGTGATAATGCGGAAAGTTTTAAGGTTCCCGCTTATACCCTGTATGACGCGATGGCGAGTTACGATCTGGGTGAAGCCTCGTCACGGCTGAAAGGGGCCAAGGTGCAGCTCAACGTCAATAACCTGAGCGACAAGCACTATGTGGCGTCGTGTAGCGGCTCCACCGCCTGCTTCTATGGCGTAGGTCGCAGCATTATCGCCAACGTCAGCTATAGCTGGTAATAACTGGCAAATATACCGGGCGCTGGCGTGCCGCCGCCCGGTATCCCGTCGCCACGATCAAACAACCTATTTCGTTAGCAGCAGTACCCTTATTAACAAAAATAATAATCCAATCATCAGGTTATTATTCAAAGAACATAAGGAATACATCTTGTCTAT
Source organism: Brenneria alni (assembly GCF_003666245.1). Classification (GTDB taxonomy): domain Bacteria; phylum Pseudomonadota; class Gammaproteobacteria; order Enterobacterales; family Enterobacteriaceae; genus Brenneria; species Brenneria alni. The sequence continues at coordinate 26,420 of NZ_MJLZ01000016.1, read as the reverse complement.
GCTATCTGCCACACGTCCCGAACTGAGCGCCAGCGATCTGCTGAAAGACGATTTTCTTTTTCTGTCGCCGGACAAAAGCCTGCATACACGCGGGTGTTACGCGGCGCTGAACTGTCCGGTGGAGAGTGGTGCGGCGCTTGACGGCCACTTTCAGCAGCAACTGCGCCAGCTTTTCGCCCGAGCGCAGCACGATGGGATAGCCAACCCGCTGATCGTCGGTGCTATCCCGTTTGATAAAAGGGAGCCAGCCTGCCTGTTTATTCCCCAACACAGCCGCTGGTTTGCGCGTAGCCTTCTGGCGGATACCGTGCTGAACGAAACGCCGCTGCGGATCCGGCAACAGCATCAGATCCCCGCTCATGATACCTTCTGTCAGATGGTGTCTGCTGGCGTCAATGCCACTCGCAGCGGTGCACTGGATAAGGTAGTGCTTTCACGTCTGCTGAACATTGAAACCGATCGCTCGCTAAACTCCATGCATCTGCTGCTGCTGCTTAATCGGCAAAACCCTGACAGTTATAATTTCCATGTGCCGCTGGCGCAAAGTGTGTTGTTGGGGGCAAGCCCGGAACTGCTGTTGCACAAACAAGGGAATGTGGTTACATCACAACCGCTTGCCGGTTCGGCCCGCCGTAGTGACGATTCGGTGGAAAACCGCCGGTTGCAGCAGTCGCTGATGTATTCAGACAAGGATCGCCATGAGCATCGGCTGGTCATCGACACGATGCGGCAGATGTTGGCTCCCCGCTGCCATACCTTAAAGATACCGGCAACCCCGTCACTGCTTGCAACGCCTGTGCTCTGGCATCTGGCGACCAAAATTACCGCCGAGGTCAGCGATCCGCGGGAAAATGCGTTATCCATTGCCTGTTTGCTGCATCCCACCCCGGCGCTGTGCGGCGCGCCGTTCCAGGCAGCCCGCTCCCTGATTGCCGAACTTGAACCCTTTGACCGTCAATACTTCGGCGGCATTGTCGGCTGGTGCGATGCGCTGGGTAACGGCGAATGGGTGGTCACCATCCGCTGCGGTGAAGTGCGAAAAAACCAGGTGACGCTGTTTGCCGGTGCTGGCATCGTGCCGGATTCTCAACCGGTTTCCGAATGGAACGAAACCGGTGTGAAGCTGACTACCATGCTACACGCCTTCGGCATAACCGATGATCGGGAGCGTGTCGCATGATGATTGAATTCAACCGCTGGCCTGCTGCGCTGGCACAGCGCTATCGTGAACGCGGCTATTGGATTGACAAACCTTTGAACGATATCCTCTGCCGTCACCAAGACAATGATGCGCTGGCGCTGATCGACGGTGCTCGTCACTTCAGCTATCGCCAGCTAAACCAGGGGGCGGACCGGCTGGCGGATGCCCTCAGGCGGCGTGGCGTACGGCGCGGACAAACGGCGCTGGTGCAGCTGGGAAATATCGCCGAATTTTACCTGACCTATTTCGCGCTGCTGCGTGTTGGCGTGGTGCCGGTGAATGCGTTGTTCAATCATCAGCGCAGTGAATTGAGCGCCTATGCGCAACAGATAGCTCCTGCGCTGCTGATTGCCGATCGACATCATGATCTGTTTCACGACGATACGTTTATTGCGGCGTTGCAGCAGAATCATCCTACTTTACGGCAGGTGATACTGCGTGGTGATGACGATCCCGAACGTGATTTGAACCATCTGCTACAGGAAATAGAGGATGATGCCGTTTCCTCGCCCACGCCGCCGGATGAGGTGGCGTTTTTCCAGCTATCCGGGGGCAGTACCGGTACGCCGAAACTGATTCCGCGAACCCACAACGATTACTACTACAGTATCCGCGCCAGCGTGGAAATTTGCCGTTTTGACGAACATACCCGCTATTTGTGCGCCTTGCCGGCCGCCCATAACTATCCGTTAAGCTCACCGGGCGCGCTGGGGGTGTTTTATGCGGGGGGAACGGTGGTGATGGCGAACGATCCCAGCGCCAGCCACTGTTTTCCGCTGATTGAACAGCACCAGATTAACGTGACGGCGCTGGTGCCGCCTGCGGTAACGCTGTGGCTGGAAGCCGTTGCTTTGGCCGGGCAGCGTAAGGCGCTGCAAAGTCTGAAATTATTGCAGGTCGGCGGCGCCCGGTTGAGCGAATCGCTGGCCCGTCGTATTCCTGCCGAACTGGGATGCCAGCTACAGCAGGTGTTCGGCATGGCGGAAGGGCTGGTGAACTATACCCGCCTTGATGACGATGATACCTCTATTTTCACCACCCAGGGGTGCCCTATCAGCCCGGACGACGAAGTTTGGGTGGCCGATGCCGACGGTAACTCTCAGCCTTACGGACAGGCCGGACGCCTGATGACACGCGGCCCCTATACCTTTCGTGGTTATTATCACAGTCCGGATCATAACCAGCAGGTGTTTGATGAACAGGGTTTCTACTGCTCCGGCGATATCGTGATCCAGCACCAGAACGGCTACCTACAGGTGGTTGGCCGGGAAAAAGACCAGATCAATCGGGGAGGCGAAAAGATTGCCGCCGAAGAGATTGAAAATCTGCTCTTGCGTCACCCGCTGGTGCTCAACGCCGCGCTGGTGGCGATCCCCGATCCACTGATGGGGGAAAAAAGCTGCGCTTTTGTCGTTTGCCGACAAGTGATCAAATCCGTGGTGCTGCGTCGTCATCTGCGTGAACAGGGCATTGCCGATTACAAATTGCCGGATCGTTTTGAAAGTCTGCCTGCGTTACCTGAAACGCCGGTCGGTAAAGTCGATAAACAACGGTTGCGCGAGATGGCGCTGCAACTTATCCAACCATCCGTTGCAGGAGAGTAACCCATGAGTATTCCCAAACTGAATAGCTATCCTCTGCCGTCTGCGGCATCACTGCCTGATAACAAAGTGAGCTGGCCGTTGGAAACATCCCGTGCGGCGTTGTTGATTCATGATATGCAGCACTATTTTCTTCATTTTTGGGGGGAGAACAGCCCGCTGACGGCCCGGCTTATCGAGAATATTGTGCGATTGAAGGCGTTCTGCCGCCAGCACGCTATCCCGGTGTTCTACACTGCCCAGCCGGAAAATCAGAGCGCCGCCGATAGGGCGTTGCTGAATGATATGTGGGGGCCGGGACTGAATAACTACCCTGAACAACAGAAAATCACCGACGCCCTGACGCCGGAGATTGACGATACCGTGCTGGTGAAATGGCGCTATAGCGCCTTTGTGCGCACCGACCTGGAACAACGGTTGCGCGACGCCGGTCGCGATCAGCTGATTATATGCGGCGTTTATGCCCATATCGGCTGCCTTACCACGGCAAACGATGCCTTTATGCGTGATATCAAGCCCTTTATGGCGGCGGATGCGCTGGCTGATTTTTCACTGGAAGAGCACATGATGGCCTTGCGCTATAGCGCGGGTCGCTGCGCACGGGTGGTCACTACCGACCAACTGATAGCCTCTGAGGCTCTGGCTGAGGGGTACAGTAAATCCCGCCTGCAGGCGGAGCTGTTACCGTTTCTGGATGACGACTGCGGCGAGGTGGGCGCTGACGAAAACCTGCTGGATTACGGGCTGGATTCCGTGCGCATCATGTCTCTGGTGAGCCGCTGGCGTCAGCAGGGGCACGAGGTGGATTTCGTTACGTTGGTAAAAGCCCCGACCATCAACCACTGGTTAACACTGCTGACGCAGCCACAGCGGGAGGAAGCATGAGTGCCCGGCTTGATTTCAGCGGAAAACAGGTATGGGTGACCGGCGCCGGTCGCGGTATCGGTTACGCAACGGCTTGCCGTTTTGTACAGGCGGGGGCCGATGTGGTGGGTTTTGATCTGGCGTTTCCCGATACGGCGCTGCCTTTTACGCCCTGTTTGCTGGATATCAGCGATGCAACAGCCGTTGCAGAATGTTGCGGTGAACGGCTGTCGCAAACGCCACGGTTGGATGTACTGGTCAACGGGGCCGGTATTCTGCGCATGGGGGCGACGGAAATGCTCAGTCAGCAGGACTGGCAGGATTGTCTGGCGGTCAATGCGGGCGGTGCATTCAATCTGTTTCAGGCAGTGATCCCCCAGTTCCAGCGTCAGCGCCACGGGGCCATTGTCACGGTGGCTTCCAATGCCGCTCATGTTCCCCGCGTGGGCATGGCCGCCTACTGCGCATCCAAAGCGGCGTTGCGCAGCCTGTGTCTGACGGTGGGGCTTGAGCTGGCGCCGTATGGTGTGCGTTGTAATCTGATCTCTCCGGGTTCAACAGACACGCCAATGCAACGTAGCCTGTGGCAATCCGCACACGCGCAACAGCAAACTATTGTGGGTTTTCCCGAACAATTTAAGTTGGGCATTCCGTTGGGGAAAATTGCGCAGCCGCAGGATATCGCCGATGCCATTTTGTTTATGGCCTCCGATCTCGCTGGCCACATTACGCTACAGGATATCGTTATTGATGGCGGCGCTACGCTGGGCGCCTGAGTATGATTGGCGCTGACAGATAAGCCGGTAAAATTCCGGCAGTCTCTGCTGTTATTCAGCGCTGTGAAGCGTGGCCGCGGCCAATCCTCAGCGGCCTGTGTTTCCATCCCGTTCAGTCACTGATTGTGTATAACCGTTAAATCAGGGAAAATACCCGGCTTACGATTTATTCCCGCTTTGCCTGACGCCGCCATCGGTGTGATTTGATGTTGACGCCGGGTGGCTAACAGAAGAAACCTGAAAATCATGTCTCCAAGTGAATACGCCCGCGAAGTCTCGAAAAGAAGAACTTTCGCCATCATTTCCCACCCCGATGCCGGTAAAACCACCATTACTGAAAAAGTTTTACTGTTCGGACAGGCAATCCAGACGGCTGGTACGGTAAAAGGGCGTGGTTCGAATCAACATGCAAAATCAGACTGGATGGAGATGGAAAAACAGCGTGGTATCTCCATTACCACGTCAGTGATGCAGTTCCCCTACCATGAGTGTCTGGTAAATCTGCTTGATACCCCAGGGCATGAAGATTTCTCGGAAGATACCTATCGCACATTGACCGCCGTGGACTGCTGCCTGATGGTGATTGATGCGGCGAAAGGGGTCGAAGATCGCACCCGTAAGCTGATGGAAGTGACGCGTCTGCGTGATACGCCGATCCTGACGTTTATGAACAAACTTGACCGTGACATCCGCGATCCGATGGAAGTGCTGGATGAAGTGGAAAATGAGCTGAAAATCGCCTGTGCGCCCATCACCTGGCCAATTGGCTGCGGTAAGTTGTTCAAAGGCGTTTACCACCTTTATAAAGACGAAACCTATCTTTATCAGACGGGTAAAGGTCATACGATTCAGGAAGTGCGCATCGTCAAAGGGTTGGATAACCCGGATCTGGAGGAGGCGGTTGGCAGCGATCTGGCGATGCAATTGCGTGAAGAACTTGAGCTGGTAAAAGGGGCGTCGCATGAGTTTGAGCTGGATGCGTTCCTGTCTGGCGATCTGACGCCGGTCTTTTTTGGTACGGCGCTGGGTAACTTTGGCGTCGACCACATGCTGGATGGTCTGGTCGCCTGGGCACCGCCGCCGATGCCGCGTAAAACCGATACGCGCCTTGTCGTGGCGGATGAGGCAAAGTTCACCGGTTTTGTGTTTAAAATTCAGGCCAATATGGACCCGAAACACCGCGACCGGGTGGCGTTTATGCGTGTGGTGTCCGGTAAATATGAGAAAGGGATGAAGCTACGTCAGGTGCGTACCGGCAAAGACGTGGTGATTTCTGATGCGCTGACGTTCATGGCGGGCGATCGTTCCCACGTCGAAGAGGCTTATCCCGGCGATATCATCGGGTTGCATAACCACGGCACTATTCAGATTGGGGATACGTTTACTCAGGGTGAAGAGATGAAGTTCACCGGTATTCCCAACTTTGCGCCAGAACTGTTCCGCCGCATCCGCCTGCGCGATCCGTTGAAGCAAAAGCAATTGCTGAAAGGGCTGGTGCAGTTGTCGGAAGAAGGGGCGGTACAGGTGTTCCGCCCGCTGACCAATAACGATCTTATCGTGGGCGCCGTGGGGGTGTTGCAGTTTGATGTGGTGGTTGCCCGGCTGAAGACCGAATACAACGTAGAAGCGGTCTATGAATCCGTAAATGTTTCGACCGCTCGCTGGGTTGAATGCAGTGACGTGAAGAAGTTTGAGGAGTTCAAACGCAAGAACGAACAGCATCTGGCGTTAGATGGCGGCGACAATCTGGCTTATGTCGCCCCGACAATAGTCAACCTGAATCTGACGCGGGAACGTTACCCTGAAGTTGAGTTCCATAAAACACGCGAGCATTAATCGGCGTGGGTGTAAATAGTCATCGTGTTGTTTGGCATTCTGGCCAGTCGTGGATTAATCATGATTGGCCGGAATCTATTTATTTATCAATTGAATAAATTTGTTGCAAAAGCGTTCTATTCCCGAAAGCCCTACCACAGACAAATCTGAATTCCTCCCGATTTTGCTTCTTTTCTCTCTATCTTCCTGTGATTTCCCACGCGATGGTCTATAGTTAACAGTGTGTTAAACGCTTTAGTTTTTTTGACTGCTAATAAGGTTGTAGGTAGCTAATTGTATTGATATTTTGCTGATTATGTAAATACGACTCTGTTTTTTTGTCGTTTAAATGAAGTTCTGACTTGATTGGCAAAATAAAGTTAACAGCAATGTTTTGAATGGCTTTGATTAATCACTATGCGTCAATGTTGCCCGTGTCGCCATTCGCCGGGCACATACATAAAAGTATAAAGGGAAGAAATCGATGAAAATGACCAAACTTACACAATCTGTGCTCGTCGTCGCCTTAGGCGCTATTCTGGCTGGTGGTAATGCGCTGGCTGAAGAGACGGTAGGACAAAAAATACAACGTATCGCCGATACCACGGGCGAAAAAGTCGATAACACCGCTGATAAAGCGTCAGGCTACATGAGTGATAGCGCCACCACAGCAAAGGTAAAAAGTGCGTTATTAGAAGATAAATCCATTACCAGCGGCGACATCTCTGTCGAAACCACCAATGGGGTGGTCACCCTGAGCGGATTCGTCAGCAGTCAGGAACTGTCGGCCCGCGCAGTGCAGATTGCGACCAACACCGAGGGCGTAAAGTCTGTCAGCGACAAGCTACAGGTTAAAGACAATGCGTCCCAGTCCGTGGGGGCTTATGCCGATGACGCACTGATCACCAGTTCGATTAAGGCCAAACTGTTGGCGGATGACATCGTCCCTTCACGTAAAGTTAAAGTTGAAACACATGAAGGCGTCGTACAACTGAGCGGCGACGTTGACAATCAGGCGCAATCTGCACGCGCTGAAAGTATCTCCAAAGCGGTTGACGGTGTTAAAAGCGTTAAAAACGACTTAACCATCAAGTCATAACACTGAGCAAGAAGCAGGGTTGTTCACTCCGGTGGACAACCCGCTATGACGTGCAAAACACCGCACCACCACGATTTTTAATTTTCGGGTAAGGAGAGCGTATGTTTCGTTGGGGTATTATATTCTTAGTTATCGCTTTGATTGCCGCAGCGCTGGGCTTCGGCGGTCTGGCAGGAACAGCGGCAGGTGCGGCTAAAATCGTCTTCGTTGTTGGTATTATTCTGTTCCTGGTGAGTTTGTTTCTCGGTCGCAAACGACCTTAGATAAGCGAATAAATCGATAGACGAGGTTTCAAAAACAGGGCAGCCATGCCATATGGCTGTCATATTAAATCGGCACACTGTTCGGGTATTTGCTGAACGTCGGCATTTTATCAGGAGGTAGATGATGAATAGCGATATAGTGGTTGGCAAATGGAAACAGTGGAAAGGGAATTTCTGGTCGATGTGGGCCGAATGGTTTGACAGTGACTGTGCCTGGCTGGAAGGGAACAACGGTTATTTATCCGGCGTACTGCAAGAAGGTTACGGAAAAGAGCATGAAGAGGTATCCTCGGAGAAGACTGTTCTACACTGAGGCTAACCAGATTGGCAATGTGCATTTCTGTTGTCTGTTCTCTGATATCAGCAGATGGATTAATTCAGCAAATTTATTATACCGGTCAAGCCTATGACGACTGACCCCAGGCTTACCGGAAATACCGCTACCCGACATAAATTTATCGATACTCACTGCCATTTCGATTTCCCGCTGTTCAGCGAGAATGAACGGGCAAGCCTGCGTCTGGCGTCTGAGGCTGGCGTCGAACGTATTATTATTCCGGCTGTTGAATCCCGCCATTTTGAACGTGTGCTCAGGTTGGCTTGCGACCACTCCCCCCTTTATGCCGCTCTGGGATTGCACCCCCTGTATATTTCCCATCATCATGATTCTGATCTTGATCTATTGGCGGCACGCCTGCGGCAACATCCGGCAAAGCTGGTGGCAGTGGGCGAAATCGGGCTGGATCTCTATATGCAGAAGCCGCAGTTTGAGCGGCAATGTTGGTTGCTAGGCGCTCAACTTGAGCTGGCGAAACAGTACGAGTTCCCGGTCATTCTGCACTCGAGACGCAGTCATGATCGACTCGCTCAATTATTGCGCCGTATTGCGTTGCCGCGCACCGGAGTGATCCACGGGTTTGCCGGCAGCCTGGAACAGGCACAGGCTTTTATCCAGTTAGGCTATTACATTGGGGTTGGCGGAACGATTACTTATCCTCGGGCGAACAAGACGCGCCGGGCAATCGCCCGTTTACCGCTCAGTTGCTTATTGCTGGAAACGGATGCACCGGACATGCCTGTTTGTGGTTATCAGGGGGAGCCAAATCGTCCGGAGCGGGTAGAGTCGGTTTTTCAATCACTCTGCCAGTTACGGTCAGAACCCGCCATTGATATTGCTACTGCAATATATGACAACACCCTCAGGCTGTTCGGATTATCGCGGCAAAGTGAGATATCCCTGTCGCACAAGTAGAACGTATGTTTGATTTCAACAGCCTTTTTGCGAGTGTGAATCCGAAATGACCATCGTTTTTTCATATAATGGCAATGGAAGTGTGATCAGGATCACTATTATGTGTTTTTGGTTATTCGATGTCGTATGTATTTGTGACATAAGTTGGCTACTGTCTAAAGCCTGTTTTTACAATCGGGTCGGCTGACAGGTCATCTGTTTCCTGCTTTGTCGGGCGATTTTTATAACGACTGATTGCTATCACGACTTATTGTGACCAAAAACTATTTTTACCAAAAATTATTGTTATCACTCGCTAGAGGGAACTTCACATGCAGCTCATCATGAGTCTCATCGGCATGGCCGCACTGGTATTTTTTGCCGTCCTGTTTTCCAGTAACCGTAAAGCCATCAGGCTGCGTACGGTACTGGGGGCTTTCCTGCTCCAGATTGGCATCGGCGCACTGGTGTTATATGTCCCATTAGGGCGCAGAGTGTTGGGTGGTATGACGGAAGGGGTGGCCAACCTCATTTCCTATGGCAACCAGGGTGTCTCTTTTATCTTCGGCGGCCTGGTTTCCGACAAAATGTTTGAAGTATTCGGCGGCGGTGGGTTTGTTTTTGCATTTCGCGTGCTGCCTATCATTGTTTTCTTCTCATCACTTATTGCCGTGCTCTATTACATGGGGATTATGCAATGGGTGATCCGGTTGCTTGGCGGCGGGCTTCAGAAACTGCTGGGCACATCACGCACGGAATCACTTTCCGCCACAGCGAATATTTTCGTTGGTCAGACCGAAGCGCCTTTAGTGGTTCGTCCGTATATCGCCAATATGACGCAGTCAGAATTATTTGCCGTGATGTGCGGAGGACTGGCCTCTATCGCAGGTTCTGTTATGGCAGGCTATGCGCAGATGGGAGTACCGCTGGAGTACCTGATTGCGGCATCTTTTATGGCCGCCCCCGGAGGATTGCTGTTTGCCAAGTTGATGGTGCCGGAAACTGAACGCACACATGACCGTGATGAAATCAGCGGATTTGTTGACGAAGAAGACAGTCCGGCTAACGTCATTGATGCGGCGGCGAGCGGTGCGGCTTCCGGTATGCAACTGGCGCTGAATGTCGGGGCCATGCTGCTGGCATTTATTGCGTTGATTGCCCTGCTTAACGGTATTCTCGGTGGCGTGGGCGGATGGTTTAACTACCCGCAATTGTCGCTGGAGCTGATTTTAGGCTGGGTTTTCTCACCGGTGGCGTTCCTGATCGGCGTACCCTGGAATGAAGCTATGGTGGCTGGCTCATTTATCGGCCAGAAGTTGATCGTCAATGAATTTGTGGCTTACATGAATTTCAGCGAGTATTTGAAAGCTGATGACGTTGTTGCCGCGGCTGGCTTACAGGTGTTGTCTGATCAGAGTAAAGCGATTATTTCATTCGCACTTTGTGGGTTTGCTAACCTGTCATCGATAGCTATCCTTATTGGAGGACTGGGCAGTATGGCGCCGAATCGGCGTCAGGATATTGCCCGATTTGGTTTGAAAGCAGTGACGGCGGGTACGCTTTCCAACCTGATGAGTGCCTGCATCGCTGGGTTCTTTTTAGCGCTGTGATGGTTCTGGGGTGAGTGATAATGGGCGGGGAGTGGCCCATTATTCATTGAAGGTTGAGGTGCTGGATCGCCCTGAGAGTAATTTCTCCTTCAAGAGTAACGTAACATGCTTTCTGCTTTTATCGATGATGTTGAATGGATAACGTTCCCGCTGGCAAAGGATGGCGCCGTTTATTCTGGTTTTGTTGCTCGTTGCTATTTCCGTTTGCCTGCTTATGCCGATGAGTTGTTTACCGAAGCTAAGATTCCCTTTTCCGATGCGCTTGAGCGCTCTGTGCCGAAGCGGCGTGCCGAGTTTCTGGCCGGTCGCTATTTGGCTAAACAGGTACTGAATAAGCTGGGGTGTGCTGATTTTGTCTTGAACAGTGGCGCGGATCGATCCCCGCAATGGCCGGAAAATATTGTCGGTTCCTTAAGCCATAATGTGGATAGCGTATTGTGTGCAGCGCATATTCGCAATACCGGGCTTTGTTGCATCGGGGTGGATATCGAAGCTTTTATGTCCGCGGAACGCGCTCAGGCGCTATGGCCTGGCATTGTGGACGACGAGGAGTTCCACTGGCTGAACGCTCAGGATGATGAGTTTCGTCGTTTATTAACGCTAAACTTTTCTGCCAAAGAGAGTTTGTTTAAGGCGTTGTATCCACAGGTTAAACACTATTTCGATTTTCTTGATGTCAGAATGGTCGCGTTGGATTGTGTCAGACAGACCTTTGAGCTGGAGCTATTGACTGATTTAACGCCCCGGTTTTATGCGGGGCGACGTTTCAGTGGGGCTTATCTGAAAAGGCCGAATGACGTTACGACTTTTCTCTGTTGTTAAACACCAGATTAGGTCTACCCCTCAATAGATGGTCGGTCAGTCAGGAATACAGGAAGGTAATAGATGGTTGCCTTTGATGTCAGCCGCATGGTTATTAATGATTACCCTATCGGTTTTTTAGGCGAGGTGGCCGTCAGATCGGTCATCTCATTCTTGTTTGTACTGATTTTTATTAAATTCATTGGCCGACGCGGTATTAAACAAATGACGCCGCTGGAGCTGGTGATTTTTTTATCGTTGGGGTCTGCTGCCGGCGATGTTGCCTTATATGAGGATACGCCATTCCTTTCTGCACTGGTGGTGTTTGTCGTCGTTATCTTTTTGTATAAAGTGTTTACTTACTTGCTGAAAAAGAGTGATTACTTTCAGGAGAAATTTGACGGGAAACCTCTTTTGGTGATTGACGAAGGCGCCTTGAAATGGCAACTCATCCAGAAGCAGAGCTTCTCCACGGATGAACTGATGATGGAGCTGCGACAAAATAGTGTTGGGCATCTGGGGCAGGTTCAGTTCGCCTTTTTGGAGATGGACGGAAACATCAGTGTATTTTTGTATGAAAATAATGAGGATGTGAAACCTGGCCTACCGACGCTGCCTTTGTACATGCTGCGTGTTACAGATGAAATCGGCAAGGAAGGGTATTATTCCTGTGGCCACTGTAGTTATACACATTTCCAGGAACTTTCAATCCCTGCCTCGCCCACCGTATGCCCGCAATGTGGCGCCCGGCGGTGGGTTTTATCCGCCACGGGGCCTAAAGGAGAGGATTTTTCAGCTTATGCGGGCAGGGCGGAAAAAACCGCCAGTATGTGAAGCGGTAAAACAGCAAACACATGAGAACGATACCGGCGATGATGTAACCTGAAAAGGCTGACGGCCTTTTATTCTGTTTTCAAACTTTGCTGCATTTTAACTTCAAAGGCTCGGTTCCGGCACCGCCGTTACCCCGGATGCGCTGGTTATTCACACCAGTGCGGACACCCACCATACGCGCCCAATGACGGCCAGTTCACCGTTGATGATTTGTTCTTTGGTAACAACCTCGTCTTCATAAAGAGAATTGTAAGAACGCACGATGATGCTTCCATCCGGGCGTTTGATAAGCGCCTTGACGCGTTGCAGCTCACCCATGCGAATGGCGTACATTTTGCCATCCCGGATTTGCCTGTCTGACAGGTTGACGGCCACTTTGTCACCGTCCGACAGCTTGGGTTCCATACTGTCACCCATTACGGTAACCACGCGGGTATCTTCTACCCGGATACCCAACCGCCTTAAGGTATGGGAGCGAAAGGGAAGGGCATAAACTTCTTCCTCATCAATATCATACGCTCCCCCCCCGGCTGACAGCCTGACACCTAACAATGGAACTTCCACAAATTCATCATCGTTGTTATCGATGTTTTCCCACTCAGTGACATGCAGGCGGGATGCCTTGAAATTACTGCTTTCTGGTTTCGGCTGGCCAATGCCATTGAGCAGCCAGTCTAACGAGTAGCCGGTTTTTTCATTGATGGCCTGAGCTGATTCACGGCTTAACGTGCCGCGTTTTAACCAGTTATTCACGGTCTGAGGTGACGTACCCACAATTTCCGCCAAATCCTTTTGCTTCATTCCCTCTTCGCGCATCAGGTAGCGCAGGCGTGCGATTAGCTCTGTCATTTTTACCAACTTTAAAAATAAACATGTTGTGGATTTATTCATTGTATTGTTGATTTGTGTTGACTATAGTCTGCTTTATGGCAGATATAATCAACAAAAAAATGACTGAATTTTGACTATGCGTACAGTACCGGCACATAGGCAGGGATGGCCGCGTAATGCGGCGGTTAACATAGTTTGGCGGTAAGATCCTAAGGAAAGACTCTATGGAACGTAAATTGACAATACGTCCGTTGCGAACATGGCCCGGCTGTCTGCGCCGGGCAAGAACGGGATGGTTCGCGCTCTGGCGATTATGGGAGAGGCGGCGGGCGGGAATCATCCTTATATGCGGGTATCGCACCTCAGCGTATGGCTCCTTAAGCGGTGGTGTCCCGGCTTGTTATAGGGGGATTAGGCTATGAAGATTGAATATGCACTTAGCCTGTACAGCGCAAAATCAGCCTCGTCAATGTTTACATGCAGGGAAGCCGCGCCTTCATTTGCCTACCGGCCACAGGGCAGCAGGCCCGTTATTCAAACCAGAAAGGGAAGCACCGGTACGCGGGAGCGTTATAGCGATATCCTGCTGGCCCTGGGGGTCGTTCAGTCGCGTGAGGCATTAGGACTTAGCCTTATCCTTGCCAAGTACAACAAAGATCCCAAAGAAAAGAACAAGGCGATAGAGGGGATTGCCGGTATCGGCATGAAACAGGCGCCAAAGCTGGTGGGGAAGGCCGCAGGCCGCCAAATGGCTAACTGCATAGTGTTGCTGGCAAAAATGGCGGTAGAGGAATACAGCAGGACAGCGGACGATCCGAAGTCCCGCTGCCGTTGCCGAGGCCGGGGCAAAGTAGCAGATTTGGCTGCTTCGCGTGCGGCGGGTACGACAATAGAGAAAATCTGTCCCCGCTGCGACGGCACCGGTTTAAAGCCGGCAACATCGGCAGCAGTATATAAAGTTATTAAAGCCCTGGTGCCTGATTTAACTCAGCGTACATGGACGCGGAATTGGAAAGTTTTCTATGACTCTCTTATTACCCAGTGTTATCAGGAATCTACGGCAGCAGAAAAACTGTTTTCTCAATTGACATCACCGCAACAATAAAGCAAAAAATAAAATTCACTTTTTTTAATTAAGGCTTGCACTCTTGTCCAAAACTGGTTAGATTTATTCCCATGATGGAGATGTATTGATTCATGCATCGAAAAATAAATATACTGCAAAGCCTGCTGTCAGCAGGCTTTTTTTATTTAAGCCTCGGATAAGATCGAGGCTTTTTTTATGTATTTTTTTTATCTGTGATGGCTCCTGTGAGACATTTCCTATCGGTTTAATCCATTATTTTGAAAGGGTAAGTATGCAAAATAATATCTTCAACTGGACAGGGATTTATGACGTAATGCACGCCTGGTGGCGCGGAGATGTTCCCACTGGTGGCGTGTTACTATCGATTTTTATAGCGATATTACGTGTCGCATACACCGGTGGTGGTTGGCAGCGTATGTTCTTGGAAGGCGCGCTGTGCGGAGCATTGACGCTAACGGCTGTTGCGTCGCTGGAGTATTATTCGCTACCTAAAACGCTGACGCCAGCACTGGGCGGTATGATTGGATTTATCGGTGTCGAACATCTTCGTCACGGTATATTGCGGCTTTTTAATGATCAAGTTGAAAATGATAAGAAAACCAAGAAATAAACTCATCATGTAATTTATGTGACGTCGTGAGTTATTTCTTTATGACGCTGTTTTTTAAATTTTTATAAAGGAGGTGCAAAGGATAAGTTACCTGATAAACATTATCTAAAGTGGTTTTATGTGTTGTTAAGTCCACCTGATGAATATATTCCGTTATATCAATGGAAGGGGCTTTCTGTGCCTGTCATCATGTGAAAGCTATCCAATCGAAAGAAAGCAGTAGCCAGATAATTAAAACTATTTATCTGGCCTGCTTTTATTTTTTTATAAAGAGAGAAACATTATGAATAAACTCAATCATTGTAAAACGAATACCCTTAAACGTATTCAACCGCACAAGCCAACCATTTGGTCGCGGGCCGATGCACTGAAAGTAAATGAAAACGATCCGACCACCACCCAACCATTAGTCCGTGGGGATTTCCCGGTCATGAGCGATGACGTCTTCGTTTGGGATACCATGCCGCTGCGCGATATTGATGGCAATATCGCATCGGTTAACGGCTGGTCTGTTATCTTCACATTGACCGCTTCCCGCAACCCAACCGATCCGGATTATCAGGGTGAGCAGGGTGATTACGATATCGCCCTCGACTGGAACAATCGTCATGGCCGGGCAAAAATATACTTCTGGTACTCACGCACCGGTAAAGACTGGATCATGGGTGGCCGCGTGATGGACGAGGATGATTCGCCGACATCACGCGAATGGGCTGGTACGCCGATTCTGCTAAACGATTGCGGCGAAGTGGATCTTTACTACACCGCCGTTTCACCGGGTTCTACTATTGTAAAAGTGCGAGGACGTGTGGTAACCACAGAAAATGGTGTAGAAATGGTAGGCTTCAAAAAGGTAAAAAGGCTGTTTGATGCAGATGGAAAAATGTATCAGACCGAAAGCCAAAACCCTTACTGGGCCTTCCGCGATCCTAGTCCGTTCCGCGATCCGAAAAGCCGCAAGCTGTATATGCTATTTGAAGGTAATGTTGCCGGAGAGCGCGGATCGCATGTGGTCGGGCCTGACGAATTGGGGGATGTGCCGCCGGGCTATGAAGATGTCGGCAATTCCCGCTACCAGACCGGCTGTGTCGGTATTGCGGTGTGCCGCGATGAGGATGGGGATGATTGGGAACTGCTGCCGCCGCTGATTACCGCCGTTGGCGTCAACGATCAGACCGAACGTCCGCACTTTGTTTTCCAGGATGGAAAATATTATCTGTTCACCATTAGCCATAAATATACCTATGGTGATGGTCTTACCGGGCCTGATGGTGTGTACGGTTTTGTCAGCAAGGATTTGTTTGGGCCTTACGTACCGTTGAACGGTTCTGGTCTGGTTCTGGGTAATCCGCCCTCACAGCCTTACCAGACCTACTCGCACTATGTTATGCCTAACGGGCTGGTGACATCCTTTATTGATTCCATACCAACGAGTGAAGATACCTATCGCATCGGGGGAACCGAAGCACCCACGGTACAGATTAAACTCAATGGTGAGCAGACTTTTGTACTTGAAGAGTATGACTATGGTTATATTCCCCCAATGATTGACGTTGAGGTGAAATAACCGCTTTCGGGGAACCACTGCGGTGGTTCCCCTTTTTTCATTCATCAGGTTACAAATTAACGTCCATTCTGTTAGCAATGGTTTTTATATCGTGATCGCCTCTCTGAAAGAGGCCAAAGCGAAAATAAAACCTTCGCTATGACCAATTTGTACGTGTTCTGCCGATGTAAGAGCAATCCAGTTACTGTTCATTATTCTGACAATGCAAAGATACGAAGGCGGTGTCCATCAGGATCTGCCGCAACGAAAGTGTAACCAAAATCCAGATCGACAGGCGTCTGTATAATATTCAGTTTCCGCTGACACCAATCCATATAAAGTACGTCAACTTCTTCATTGCTGGCGACGGAGATCGCCAGTTCACTGGCTCCACCGCTGGCTATAGCCGCAGGCTCTACGGTATGTTTTGACCACAGGCCTAACATAATCCCTGAATCAAGTGCGAATAGGGCAAATGTTGAGGACGTTTCAACGGGTTGTTTATTTAACAAACGAGCATAAAAGTTGGCGCTGTTAACCGGATTGTCTACGTATAAAAGGACATAATTTGGATCTGTCATAATCAATCTCACTCACTGTTTGATATTGGCTGAGTTTGGTATCACAGCCAGTTAAGGTGAGTGACAGAATAAAACCGACTACTGTCAGTTTCTGTCAGCAGTAGTTTTTACTGCGAAGGAATTTTTTCAATTTCCTGCCATTCCTTTAAAAGCATTTGTCGACGACGAGGGTAGCATTGTTCCAGAATTTGTAATGATGAAATGCGATCTGTACGAAAATGACGGAACCCCTGTCGAAGTTCACACCACGCGACAAGGATGCGGGTGTGATCGAAATAGCCAAGCGCAAAAGGCCAGATTGTGCGGATTGAAACCGCACCTCCAAGATTGCAATAGTTGATAGTAAGCTTATGCTCAGTGCGAATAGCCTGACGAATCTGGGGAAGCGCTTCCCCTTTGTGTTGTGTGCATGCCCCCGGACCAACCAATAACGTAGTGGTATCGAGCGTTCTGTGTAATTCATCGGGAATGACCGCTGATATTTTGGTCAGTGCACTTTTAGCCGCCGCCTGAAGAGAAACATCTCCCCGATCAGCAACCCATCTCATTCCTAAAACGAGTGCTTCAATTTCCTCCCTGGAAAACATCAGAGGGGGAATGACATAACCAGGCCGCAAGACATAACCCAGCCCCGGTTCACCGTCAATAACCGCACCTTGTTCCTGCAACGTTCGGATGTCACGATACAGCGTGCGAAGGCTGATATTCAGTTCCGACGCCAGAGACGAGCCGGTAACAGGGAACCGGTGACCTCGCAGGATTTGCAGTAAATCAAGTAAACGCTGTGCACGGGACATTTCAACTTATTCCTGTTAATTGGCTTATTTAACGTTCAACGGCATACCTTTGACCATAAACCAGACTCAATCAGTGCGCTACAAGCCATAGAGCGAAAGTCAAGATTGTAGGATTTTGTTTTCGCGTCATAACCCATTGTGCGCACACATTACCGATCGAACGGCTTGCGGCTGCGGGGGGATGAACGGCTGATCGTTCGCACGATGCACTACTCTCTCCGCGTTCTCCTTTTGCTGGCAAGCGTTGCGTAAGTAAACTGTAAGTCTGACGGCTCTACGATTCCCCTACCTGCTGCTTCCATTGGGGAACAATTGTGAGCAAAACGCCATCCTGTACCTGGTCATTACCGTTATTTACGGCGGTACTCTTTTTACCCTCAGCAAGTTCATGGGCCGCCGGTGAAGAAAATCGTGCGGTTGAGAACACCTCTTCCGGTTTTACCCTGTTAAGCGATCAACCCAACGTCACACGTTGGGGTTTGGGTGTCGGTGTCGGGTATAAAGAATCGCCTTATGAGGGCGTCGGCTCGTCATTTTCACCGTTGCCTCTGCTGTACTTTGATAATAAATGGGCGCATTTTGTTGGTAACAAACTTGACCTGAAGGTTGGCCGCTGGAGCGATGTCAGCGTCACCTTACGCGGCGAGTACGCGTTGGGAGAGGGCTATAAAGGTTCGGATTCCTCCGCCCTCAGAGGGATGGAAAAACGTAAGAGGGCTTTTTGGTATGGCCCGTCCGTCGCCTGGAATACCGGTTTCGGCACGCTCACCGGTGAGTTTCTGACCGCTGGGAGCAAAGGGCAAAAGGCAAAAATTCATTTTGGTAAAGATATTAACTATAGCCGTTGGTCGGTCACGCCCTATGTCAGTGCACAATGGCGTAGTCATAAAAATGTGGATTACTATTACGGCGTCCGGGAGTCAGAAACCAGAGCGGGGCGCACGGCCTATGATGGCGAATCAACCTATAAATTTTCGCTGGGCAGTCGATTTGACTATCGCCTGACCGAGCACCAAAAACTCGGAGTTGATATTAGCCTTACGCGACTGGGTAGTGGCATTACCGACAGTCCGTTAGTGGATCATTCGGTAATTCCTGCCGCAACCCTTTACTACTTATATCAATTTTAATTGACGGGTCGTTTATGTCACGTATCGCCCTGCTTGAAGACCATCAGCGTTTGGCCAGCATGATCCGGCAGGCTCTTGCACAAGTCGGCATTGAGACAGATATATTTTCCACTATCTCTGAAGCGGCCAGTGGCCTGAAGATGGCTGACTATGCCGTGATCATTATTGACCGTGGGCTACCCGATGGCGACGGGCTGATTTTCCTCAATAAGCTGCGCACCTCGGGAGTAAAAACGCCCTGCCTGATTTTGACCGCGAGGGATGCCTTACACGATCGCATTGCTGGCCTGGAAAACGGGGCCGATGATTACGTGACAAAACCCTTCGCTATGGCGGAACTGGTTGCCCGAGTCAGAACCCAACTACGACGCCCGACTGACCTGATCCCGCTAACGCCAAACTTTGCCGGGGTGAGTGTCGATCCTCGTGAACACCGATTGCAATCCGGCGATCGTTCTGTGGTGCTGGCGCCAGCGGAATTGCAAATTATGTTGGCGTTGGTCAAGGCCAGAGGAAAGGTGGTTGCGCATACCGCGTTGGAACATGCGGCGTGGGGATTAAGTGAACCAGTGACCCCCAATGCGCTTGAGGTCACGGTGCACCGGCTGCGAAAGAAAATGAAATCATTGAATGACCAGACGCATATCGTCAATATTCGCGGTATCGGTTTCGCCCTGCAAAGCAAGCAATAAGTCTTTCTGCATCAGGGTGAAGAAAGAGGGCGCAGCACATGATGAAAAACTGGATGAACAGCCTGACGGTAAGATTATGGTTGGTAAGCATCGTGTCGCTGGCGGCAAGTCTGGCGCTGATTGCAACGATAGTGCTGGGCATTTTCAACTATTCGCCCCGCCAGATGTGGATACAGGATGAAAATCTGGAAACGGCGCGGCGGGTAATAGCCGGAATCCATTACGACGCGCAGGGCCAACCTGTTTCGGTGACGTTAGATGAGCCACGGGCGACGCTGTATAAAGAGGCATCCACCGCGCTGATGTATCGCATTTATGACAGTAACGGCAACCTTATTCTCTCTTCAACCGGGGAAAAACAAGATAGCCCTCTGACCCGATGGGGACTGGCTGAGAAGATTGCGGAATCAGAAAGCCTGCGTGAAATTAGCATCAATGATAAACGTTATGTTTTGGCGACACTCAATTTTCATCATCAGGGGCGACTATTTACGGTACAAAGCGCTGGAAGCATCGACTTTGGCCGTGCGATGCTGGACATTAAGCTCGATCCTGTGCTGGAAGTGGTTGGCTGGAGTATTTTTATCGTCACCTGCATTTTCGCCCTGATCTTTCCCTTGACCATTCGGCATATTCTTCGCCCGCTGAAACAGGCATCCGACATCTCCGCTGCCATCATGCCGGGTAATTTAAGTCTGCGCCTTGCCGGGCAAAATGTTCCCCTGGAAATTAAGCCGCTCATCGTGGCATTTAATGGTGTGTTGGAACGTTTAGAGCAAGGTTTCTATGTACAACAACATTTTCTCGCCGCGGCGGCGCATGAGCTGCAAACGCCGCTAACGCTCCTGCGCGGACAAATTGAACTTCAGGATGAAATAGAAAATAAAGCGGTGCTATTCCAGGATATCGATTTTATGGCGCGACAGGTTAGGCAGCTTTTGCATCTTTCCGAGGTTAGTGAACTGCATAACTATAAATTTGAGGATGTGGATCGGGTTGCTGTAACGCTGGACGTTATTACCTACCTTAGCCGTAAAGCAAAGAGCAAAAAGGTGAAGGTTAACCTGGAGGTGTCTAAAGCGCTTGCGTGGATTAAAGCGGATAAAAGCGCGTTATTTATTCTGATAAAAAATCTCCTGGAAAATGCCATTAATGTCACTCCCGTCCATCGGACAGTGATGATTCTGGTGCAGCACGATTTTATACAGATTGCCGATGGCGGGCCGGGAATAAAACCTGAGTATCGCCCGTTTTTGTTTGAACGATTTTGGCGGCCTGCGGATAGGGCCAGCGAGGGCGCGGGGCTTGGGTTGGCCATCTGTGAGGAAATCATCAAAGCACACAACTGGACCATTGCCGTTGAAGAGGGTGAGGTCGGCTCCCGGTTTATTATCCGCTTCACGCGCTAAGGCGAACAACTTCAATGGTCTGTTCAGTAATTAACCAAGAGGCAGGCTTGATACCGGTGAGCCGCCGTCTCGTTTCACTGATGGAACGATTATTGCTGCGATGGAAAACGCGGCGTGTCTTGTGACAGAGCCTGAGTTAAAAAAGCACTTCTTTAAAAGGTCGGGTTGGACACGGCGGAAGTAACAACCAGAGTGCAGTTTGAGTATTCCCAACCATGCGCTTTATGCTATTTCGTAAACACCCGCGCCAGGCTTTGACGGACGCTTTTTTACGTGACAGACTTAGTGAAACGCTTACTTTTTCTGTGATCCTGCGGGGGTAAAAATGACCACTCATACTCGTTACGAGACTGATGTTGTGGCCTGGGCCAATGAGCAGGCAGCACTTTTACGCTCCGGTAAATTTTCAGAGATCGACTGCGAGAATATCGCGGAGGAGATTGCAGACGTGGGTAAGAGCGAACAAAGGGAGCTGGCAAGCCGCATGGCTGTACTGATTGCTCACCTGCTGAAATGGAAATATCAACCGGAACGTCGTGGTTCGAGTTGGGAAAAGACGATCAAAGCGCAACGCAAAGATGCCGCATATGCGCTGAAAGAGTCTCCCAGCCTGAAAACTAAGCTTAACGATCCCGATTGGTATGATGTTATCTGGTCTAAAGCAGTGGCCATTGCTGCGAATGAAACACAGCTTGAAAACCTGCCTGATGAGCAAATCTGGACAGTGGACGAGGTGTTGTATTCCGAGTTTTGGCCAAATTAAACATGTTCTTATGTAGCAAAGAAATAATGACGCTGGCCTCGGCCCGCGTTTTTTCTTTTCTGACAGGAAAGACACTGTATCTCCTGACGGTAATACCCTATGGCCAGTTGAACAAGCCGCAGGCGCGTTAGTAGGATAAGGCATGATATCAATCTATTTTTTATGATGGCAGTACATGCTATAACCAAATGATTAGTCTGTCTTATTGGTATTTCCTCACCATGAACGTTTACAAACTTTCTGCAAAAAACCAGGCGTATTATCTGATTGAGAAAAACGACTATGAGCAGCATACAGCTCGTCGTCCTCCGTGGTACAAAACTAACGATAATGGTGAACCTTGATACTTTGCTGTTTGCTCTGCCTGAATAACTGATTATATCGCATACACATAGGTGTTTATAAGGAGGCATAAAAAAGGAAAGATGGTCGGACTTGGGATCATATCGACGATTAACATGCTGTTTGTTATTGGTTTTATTGCGAAATTGTTGAAACAGCGTACCCACTAAAGCCCCCATAAAAAATTGCTTTTTTTTGTGATGGTTGTCACGAGGAATCGGTGTTTAAGGGTAGAAGCTGCGTTATGTGTGGAGTCAGGTCCACACATAACGGTCTGAGGTTCACATATAGTGAGGGGAACTCCACACATAACGGTTCGGGGTCCACACATAGCGGCGCTAAAAAATCCATGCTGCATTACGCAGGCAAAGCTCCATCCCCCTTCGCATTGAACATCGTTCAAACTTACATTTGATATGTTGGAACAAATATTTTTGAGATAATAAAAAACGATGTTCTTTCTAATTTATAGATTCTATTAGTATTTTTGCTATACTTTTGAGATGCCGTCATGCACCAGTTGAGATAACTAAACATCATGGCCCAATTTAATCACTTTAAACTTTCGCTTCTGAATCCCAGCTTTGACTCCCCTTTGGTCGATGGACTGACGGAGCTAGAGTTACTTCGGCACCTACGGCTGGAAACCGATGTGCATCCAATCCTGTTTGCGCAGTTGAAGGCCGTTTTCCACATGCTGGAGAGTCTTGGTTCTGCAAGGATTGAGGGAAACCACACCACACTTGCCGACTATGTTGAAAGCAAGGTTGAGGGAACTCAAAGTTCGACGGATCAGCTCAAAGAAATCAATAATATTGAAGCCGCGATGGAGTACATCGACGAATTCCTGAGCGACGGCGATGAGATAACGGAATATTTTATCCGCGAGCTGCATAGTCTGGCGGTTGCCGGGCTGCAACAGGAGGGCGACAGAACGCCCGGCGCATATCGACAACATAATGTCAGCATCGCTCAGTCTGACCATTTACCGCCGGACCACATTCGCGTTGCTGATTATATGGCGGAACTGACCGCCTTCATTAACCATACCGATAAGCCAAAGTACGATCTGATGAAGATTGCACTGGTACATCATCGCTTTGGCTGGATACATCCCTTTGGCAACGGTAATGGCAGAACGGTCAGACTGCTGACCTATGCGTTGCTTATCAAGTATGGTTTTAATGTTCAGGCTGGTGGGCGGGTACTCAATCCGACAGCGGTATTCTGTAATGATCGTGAACGCTATTACGCCATGCTTTCGTTAGCCGATAAGGGAACAGTGCAGGGGCTGGAAGAATGGTGCTTATATGTGCTTTCGGGGATCTCATCTGAGCTGAAGAAAGTCGATCAACTGACAAACCACGCTTTCCTGAGCGAAAAGATCCTGTATCCGGCCATCGATTATTCGTCGGAGAGAGGGCTGATCAACCCGCTGGAGTCGAAGGTGCTAAAACGCGCTGTTGAGCTGGGGACGATAAAAGCGGGCGATCTACGCGCCGTTTTACCTGATCTAAAACCGACGCAGGTGACTTATCAGCTTGGTAAGTTGATTGAGCGGGGATTGCTCCAGCCGGTAGAAGAAGGGGCTCGTACCTATACAGCGAAGTTCTCTAACTCGTATCTGATTCGTGGGGTGATTAAGGCTCTGAGTGAAGAAGGGTTTATTCCTGATTTGTGATGTATACTTTGCTTAATTATATAATGCAGAGGGAAAATCCCTCTGCTGATGATTTTTTTAATAAAATATCATTATTATTTATTGAAGCCACTCTTTAGGAATAAGTCCATCACCTTCATCTTTCCAGTTTGCCACTTCATAGGTATTTTTGACTTGTCCCCATATTGACTCACCGGCATGTTCCAATACAATAACTTGAAAATTATAACTATTTTCCTCAATAGCATTAGATAGCATTTCAAAAATCCTTCTGGTCGAAATAATATCATTTTGTCTTGTTATTTTTAGATCCTGCTCTGCACCCATCTTATCTAGGCTGTGTCCCTTAATCATCTGAGCTATAGTAACTACTTATTTCCACAACACTTTGAGATATGGCCCGATACGATATTCCCGATGAAGCATGGAGCATCATCCAGCCCTTACTGCCTGCTGAACCTACATCCCCACGAGCCGGACGCCCATGGGCTGAGCATCGTAAAGTCATCAACGGTATGTTCTGGGTGTTGTGTTCTGGTGCGCCATGGCGCGATTTACCTGAGCGATATGGCTCCTGGAAAACGGTTTATAATCGCTTTAATCGGTGGTCTAAATCTGGTGTCATTAACATTATTTTCAACAAGTTACTTTCATTACTTGATGCACATGGCCTTGTTGACTGGTCTGCTACTGCGCTGGATGGCAGTAATATCCGTGCGCTGAAATGCGCTGCCGGTGCTCAAAAAAACATCCCGATATCACCGGAGATAATGGGCTGGGTCGCTCTCGCGGTGGTTTTGGCACCAAAATCCATCTGGCGACAGATGCAGGCGGTCTCCCGCTAAACATTGTACTGAGTCCCGGACAGGCTCACGAAAGCCAGTTCGCATTACGCCTGCTGGATGGTATTGGTGTTCAGCGTCAGAACGGCAGTATGAAGCGCCGTGGTTATGCGGTTTTGGCTGACAAAGCTTACTCAGGACATGCGCTTCGTAACGAACTGAAACGAAAAGGGATAAAAGCAGTTATCCCTCGAAAATCTAATGAAAAAATGGCTTCTGACGGACGCTCACGGTTCGCCAGTGACGTTTACCGTCGCCGCAACGTAGTGGAGAGATGTTTTGGCCGGTTAAAAGAGTACCGGCGTATTGCCACACGCTACGACAAAACGGCGAGAAATTATCTGTCGATGGTGAAACTGGGCTGTATCCGACTCTTTTACAAGAAGTTATGCAATTAAGGGACACAGCCTAGTATGTTATCGCCAGATTCAGCACTAGGAAAATAGACCTGGCTGGGCTGATCGATAACTAAGAAACTGAAGGGAGGTAGATGGCTTTGGTCCTTACCTGATAAATACTCGTGTAAGGCTAGAAATGTAGAAATATGGTATCCCATCCAGTTGGCACCACTACCCACTTCCCATAAAAATTCATTTTTACCATATTCTGATCGTTTAAAACTTAAAGTTAGTTCCTTTTTATCAAGATTAATTCTCCCACGGCGTTCTAATCCAAATTTATTAGCATATTTCTCAATAAGAGAGTTTATTCTATTATAAACAACATATTCCTTTTGTTCTTTATTAGATATTCTAAAATATTTATTTAATTCATTTAATTGATGCTCTAATATTTTTATCTTTTCACTTGTATCGTCAGTATTTTTTACTTTTCTTAAGGATGATAGCGTTTCCTGAATACGACCAATAAGGACGTAAACCTTATTTAATGAATCATTAGTAGACCTATCTATTTTTTCAAAGTGAAATTTTTCTTTTCTTACTTTATATAGTTTATCTTGTAGATCTCGTAATTCTTTTTTTAATTTATGAATTTCTTTATCTGCGATAGGATTGTCGGAAAGTATATCTGAAATTGAGTTTAATTTTGATATCTTATGTTCAAGATTATCCACGACACTAGATAATGCGTTGGTTTTTGAACCGCAAGCTATGCATTCACCTTCAGGATATAAGTTTTCTTTTAACCAAGTGAATCCAACAACATGTTCTTTTTCTTTCTTTATTGCTTGAGTAAAATTCTTTCCCCTAAAATAAAGTTGTTCAAGGTTTCTAATTTTCACTCTTAATGTATCAATTTCCTGCTGAATACTCTCTCCCTGTATAGTTAATGTTTTTATCCGTTCATTTGTATACTCATAGTTTGGCTTTCCTAGTAATTTTTCTATATTCCCTTCAAGATAAACTTTATTGATATAATTTAATGACTCTATTTTCTTATCAGAGGACGGAATTTCTGATGAATTTAATAATCCTAGTTCTACGCATGATTTCTATAAATGATCAACATCGATGTCCCAACTGGCTAGTGCCTTTTTATTAACATCTTGCTCTTTAATTAATGAATCAAGTCGTTTCTGGATGTCTATGCGCTCTTTCTCATTAATCATATATTCTCGATTAATAATTCCTAAAGAAAAAGGCATGACTCTCTTTAACCTTTCTCTATTCTGATAAGAGTCTGCTTTAAAAAATAAAGTATATGGATTAGCAACAATGTGTTGTGGTAAGAAATTAAAAGCAGCCATATCACGATAAGATGCTCTTCCATCAAACCCAACTTTATTTTTTTCTTCAGTAAGTAATAGATCACTTAAGTTAACTAGTTGATTAAATTCATTTTTGAATAAAGCATCTGAATGAGTTGTTGTTATAGTTAATGGGATATCTTCAAAAAAATGAGAAAAGTGGTATTCTGTACTTACTGACTTATCTCCTGGGGTCTTACGTGCAAGAATAAACTCTTGTCCAAGAATATTTATTTTTAGCCCAAACCACATCACCGATTCACGGATGAGTCCAACGGGAATTGCACATTTGCTGGCTCCCAAGCAATAATCAATAATAGAAATTAT
>NZ_MJLZ01000015.1 GCF_003666245.1 Brenneria alni | reverse complement strand
GGGGTCCGCTTGGAAAACGGAAAATATCCTACGCTAACACTGTTTTTTGTACAGACCACTATCTACTGAGCGTAACGAGCGGTATTTACCCTGTCCCAGCTTGAGGTTTGTTCGCCAGACGTAATCCCCGCTCAGATTGATATGTTCCCACCCCAGCGGGGACAGATGAGAAATCAGTTGCTCATTAATCGGGATCCCTTTTCGTCTCAGGGAATCTATGGCTCTTTCTATATATACCGTATTCCACAGTGAGATCGCCGCAGTCAGTAATGTCAGACCACTGGCACGATAGCTCTGATTCTCCAGTCCCCGATCTCTGATTTCACCCAGCCGGTGCATAAAGAGCGCTCGCGCAAGGGCATTGCGGGCCTCACCTTTATTCAGCCCCGCCTGTACGCGTCGGCGCAGTGATGGATCGCGAAACCAGTCCAGCATAAACAGTGCACGTTCGATACGCCCAATTTCCCTCAATGCCTTTGCAAGGCCATTTTGTTTAGGGTAACTGGCCAGCTTTTTCATCATCAGCGATGCGGTAACTGTCCCCTGTTTTATCGAGCTTGCGAGGCGAAGTACTTCATTCCAGTGTGTCTCAATGTCTTTAAGATTCAAAGGGGTTGTGGATATCACAGACTGAAGTCCAGGATACCACTCAGCCTTTCCATGAATAAAAATCCGCTTGTCGTGAAGATCCCGGATCCTTGGCGCAAAAGCGAATCCGAGCAGATGCATCAGCGCGAAAACATGCTCAGTGAAACCTGCGGTGTCGGTGTAATGTTCTGTAATTTCCAGATCACTTTCGTGATACAGCAGACCATCAAGTACGTGGGTGGAGTCCCGCACGCGGCTGATCACTTTGGTATAAAAAGGGCTGTACTGGTCCGAAATATGCGTGTAAATCTGCACGCCTGGCTCCTGACCGTATTTCAGATTGACCTGGCCGGCATAACGCCCGTGGCTACCTACCCGAAAATTCTGCCCGTCGGATGAAGACGTTGTGCCATCGCCCCAGAATGCCGCCAGAGGCCGTTTTTTTTGTGCATTAACCAGCTCAGCCAGCGCGGCTGAATATGTTTCATCCCTGATGTACCAGGCCTGAATGCCCTCGAGTGACGACTTTGTTGTTCCCGGACAGGATTCGGCCATTTTTGTCAGTCCCAGGTTGATCCCATCGGCCAGGATGGTGGTCAGTAACAATTTTCTGTCTTTCGGCCTGACGTTATTATTTTTGAGATGCGTGAAATGTTGGGTAAAACCGGTCCAGCCGTCCACTTCATCCAGCATTTCCGTAATTTTAGGGTGAGGCAACATACCGTAAACCAGATCGGCAAAAGGGGATGCTGCTGAAGGGACACTGTTATCCAGCGGGGTAATTTTCACACCTTTATCCGATATATCAACATCAGGCAAATCACCGGCCAGCGCCATCGCATTCACTTCCTCCAAGCGCGATGCCAGAAGCGTCATACGACTCTTGATGTATTTATGGCAATCGGTCGGAATGGCAAGGGGTAACTGATTATCCAGGAGTGATTTTTCAAAATCGCCTGACGGGATCAGATAATCATCGAAATTCCTGTAGCGGCGCGACCCCTTTACCCAGATATCGCCAGAACGTAATGCTCCCTTAAGCTCGTTCAGTACGCAAAATTCGTAATATTTGCGGTCAATGCCGGTGGGAGTGATCACGACCTTTCTCCAGCTCTCAGGAATAAACCCGGTTGGCGCGGATGGCGGAACTTTTCGGAGTTGTTTCCGATACATCTCACTGACGGTATCCAGCGCGTCACTGAGTTGTATTGCGGCAGGCGCAGCCCTGAACTGCAACGCTGAGAGCATCCGGGGGGCGTATTTACGCAGAATACTGTATTTTTCTGTGATTAGATGAAGCGGGTCGAAGTTGTCCTTACGTGACAGGAACCGCGTTTCCTCCACGCTGTTGATGAATTCCTGCCAGGGAAGGACATCTTCTATTGCGGCCCAGGGATCTTCACCGGATTCTCTGGCGTTAAGTAATGCCTGCCCGACGGTAACGTACTGCTTCAGCTTGCTCTGAATAAGCTTTCCCGTTTGCTGAAGCCGTTCGGCCTGCGTGCGTTTTGCCCTGCTGAACAAACTGCCAAGAATGCGCTCGTGCAGATCAATAACTTCGTCAGTCAGGGTGGCTCGGGCTTCCGATATGATACAAACCAGCGAAGCATAACGGCGAACATCCGTGAATTTAGCCAGGTCCCGGCTACTCATTTTCCTGCCTTCGCGTGCCAGTTTCAGTAGCCGGTTCTGGTGAACGGAAAGCGCAATGCTGTCAGGAAGTGCCAGGGACTCAATCGCATTTAACCGATCGATATGTTGCAGGACATTTTTACCATTAATTTTCCCCGGAGGCTGGAGTAGCCAGGCCAGCCGTGAAGGTTGTTCGCCCTCAGAGACCAGCAGACGGTCCAGTGCCACTTTTTGCTGCGGTTCAAGCGGCGAGGTAAGCGCAGAAAAAACCGCCCTGTCGGCAAGCGTTGTTGCTTCAGCAAGGGTTCGCTCGATGACATCTATAGAAGGGAAAATAACATTATTAGTGTGGAGCCAGGAGAGCATTTCTTCCGCAAGTAAAAAGCCTCTGTCTGTCCGCATGGCATGGGGATAAAGGTGGCGAATGCAGGTTTTTTGTAGCGCCCGATTGAAGGGGGATAATTCCAGGTAGCGGTAGAGTTCAGCCAGATGTTCCCAGCGGGTGACCTCTCTTGATGCATACTCGGCCCACAAATCAGGATTAAGTTTCAAATGAGCCGCAAGCCGGGAAACAACCCCGTCGTTAGGGGACATACTTTTGTCGGGAGGAAACCCCGGCCCTCGCAAATAGCAGAGTAAAACAGCAAAACCCAGGCGGTTTGCGGGTCTGCGGTGTTTATTAATCAGAGCGAGGTCATGTTCACCCAAAAAACACATGCGCGTCAGAAGAACGTCATCATCCGGTACAACCAGCAAGCGTTCTTTCTCTTCACTGCTGAGTATTTGTCTCCGTGGCATAAATGCTTCCTATGCATATAGTTTATTTGAGTTATCGCTTTACACTGACCGAAACCGACCGGTTTCGGACATGTAATATAGGGACTGTCCGAAAGTTAGTGTTTTTAATTTCGGACATGCGTTATAATAAGTACACCTATTTCGTACATAAAATAACTACATGTCACGAGTTTTTGCCTACTGCAGGGTATCGACCCTCGAACAGAACACTGAAAACCAGCGTCGTGAGATCGAAGCGGCCGGCTTTGCCATCAGACCCCAGCGACTGATTGAAGAGTGCATAAGTGGTTCAGTCGCGGCTGCTGAACGCCCTGGATTTATGCGTCTCCTTGATCGAATGGAAAACGGGGACGTTTTAATCGTAACGAAGCTGGATCGCCTCGGGCGAAACGCCATGGATATCAGAAAAACCGTTGAGCTACTTTCTGCGTCAGAAATACGGGTACACTGCCTGGCGCTGGGAGGGGTAGACCTCACCAGTCCGGCCGGAAAGATGACAATGCAGGTAATCTCGGCGGTTGCTGAATTTGAGCGGGATCTGCTACTTGAACGTACACATGCTGGTATTGCGCGGGCTAAGGCATCCGGAAAGCGTTTCGGCCGCCCGCCGGCTCTGGATGACGAACAAAAGAAAGCGGTGTTCTTGCGTATTAGTGAAGGGAAGAGTATCAGCGCGATCGCCCGCGAATTTGACACCACACGGCAGACCATTCTAAGAGTGAAAGCGATAATGGAAGACGCTGATGCTCGTTCATGAGTTGCTTTTCTGCGTATGTCCGCTTTGTGCCACAAGCAGACACCTAATGAAGTGCTGCCGTTCCCTCATTATCCATCAGATGAAAATCCGCAATCTGCGACCTGCCGGTTTTTGCCCCTGAAGCGCAGGCGCCCAGCCTGTTGCTTCCGGCACTCCGTATCTGATAAATCAAATAAAGGGACGTGAAATCAGCTCTATTCCCAGCACAATCAGGAACAGAAGAAAACACTGCCTGAAACGCCTGGCACTGATGCGTGCCCGCACCTTCTGTCCAAGCCACATTCCAGCCAGAGCTGGGAATATGGATAAAAAAGACCCTGAAAACTGCTCTATCCTGAAAGCATCATTAAGATAAAGCCCTGCGGCCAGCGCCACGGTCGAAACGGTAAATGACAGCCCCAGAGCCTGGACGAGTTCATCTTTAGTGAAGCAAAGCGACTGAAGATAGGGAACGGCCGGCATAACGAACACACCGGTTGCACCGGTGATTAAACCTGTAATGCCGCCAATAACGGGTGACAGCCATTTCTCACTGGCCTGAGAGACGCTAAGGGAAGGCGAGACCAGCGCAAAAACAGCGTAAATCATTAACGCTGTACCCAGACCAAATGCTGACCAGCGAGGATTTATGCTGATTAGCAGCGAAGAAGCTGCCAACGTGCCTGCCAGAATAAGCAGCATCATCAGCCACAGACGGCGGATAATCATCATGACAGAGGGGCCGGAAACAAGCTGCAGCACATTGGTCACGAAAGAAGGAATAACCAGCAGTGCCGCCGCGACAGGAAGAGGCATAAACATGCCCAGTAATCCCATAGCCACCGTTGGTAACCCCATCCCGGTCACGCCTTTTACGAAACCGGCGAGGATGAATATCAGTAAAAGAGAGACATACATTTGTTGGCTCACGGCATCGGCTCTGATGAAGGATTTTAAGTGATTCAAGCATCTCAGCCGTTAGTGGACAATCTGGTTTAAGTGCACCATGCTTCGGATAGTCCGAAGGCTTAGGTAAATTTATTTATGAGGCTGGATTTTGCTGATTTGAAACTTGTCGTCTGCATCGCTGATGCGGGCAGCATTACCCAGGGTGCCCGATGTGCCAGCCTGGCCGTTGGTTCGGCCAGTGAGAGGCTGAAAAACATGGAAGAAGATATCGGAGTAAAGCTGTTTTTTCGCCATCCCAGGGGCGTCAGCCTTACAGAAGCGGGTGAGATACTTGTCGGTCATGCCCGTGAATTACTGTCCCGCCAGAAGCGACTTAAAGCTGAACTTGACGCTTACGTTAAAGGCATGAGGGGAAAGATCCTGTTATATGCCAATACTTCAGCCATGGCCGAGTTTCTGCCCTGCAGGCTTGCAAAGTGGCTATCAGAAAACCCGAATGTGACCATTGAGCTGGAGGAGAGAACCAGCGCAGATATCATTAACAATATAACTAATGGCATCGCTGAAGCAGGCCTCGTCTCAGACGCCGTTGACCCCCGCGGACTCACGCTCGAACCCATAGCAGACGACAGGCTTGCGCTTATCGTCCCCGCCACTCACCCGCTGGGTTGCAGAGACAAGGTTTCTCTCTCAGACGCGACAGGCGAACCTTTTATTGGTCTTTACCCCGGTAATGCGCTACAGGATCACATCAGTGGACATGCCAGGGAGATTGGCCACTCGCTGACTTATCGCATCAGAATGAGCAGTTTTGAAGGGATTTGCGAGATGGTCAGTAGCGGTATTGGCGTAGGCGTTCTTCCTCTGTCAGTCGCTGAACGCTTCAGTAAAAAATTTCATTATCATATATTGCCGCTAACCGACCAGTGGGCACGGCGACGAGTTTGTATTTGCTATAAAACGCCGGATTCACTGAGCCCGTGCATGGCCAAATTAATCGATTTTCTCAGAGTGCAAAATCTATAAATGTCCCTGTCGCGGCGGCTTAACGTCGCCCTGCCAGGCAGGGTGTGTGTTTTCGATACAGTCCTGACGATGCCTTGATGATTAATGGGTCAAATGCAGGCTTCCGCTATTCGCTCAGAGCTGCCTGTCATGTCTGCTTAAGAAACGGCCTTAACGTAGGATATTTTCCGTTTTCCAAGCGGACCCCACTATGCTCAACGTAATCCTGCGCAGGCGAAGGAAATCCGCATGGCACATATTCCATGAAAAGAGGTAAAGGAAGCATTGAACAATTATCAGAAAGCTGAAGAAAACGCATATTGAACACTTCATTAATAGATACTGTATATAACAACAGTATTATTAATTGGTACATTCGATCAATACATGCAGACGAACTTTTTTACAGCACGTTGATGAGACAGGAAATTTATTTTATCAATCGAGCTACCCTACTTCATAGGGCGGCGTATTGATCGCTAAAACCGATCAATACGCCGTTATCGATCTGTATAAACGTTTACAAAACGAACAGCTTTGCTGTCATCATAAACGCTGGCATTATAACAATGTCGTAACACCAGGGAATACTTCAATCATCCTCAGTCTATTTGATAGGCGGATTTATAGCGATTAAAATGTGGTCAAAACCACTTACAAACCCTTTGAATTTGATAGATTCACAGTCTTTTTTAGATTAAAATATAGCCATAGAAATTCTCATCGAGAAGGATATTCGGATGCAAAGCACAGCGCAGAATCGAGCATACCAGCGTGGCCTGAAAGCCGCAGGGATCTGGAAAGGCACCAAAAACCGCCTGAAGCAATGGGATGCGGTGTGTGTGGCCGCGGCTGCTCGCCGCCATCTGCCGAAGTGGGCAGGCCATATTCCTGTTGCTGCATTTTGTGGACTATCAGTTGCCGCAATCCTATTTGGTGGATTTGTCATTAGTGCCATATTTCTTTTTCTTTGGGCTATTTTCTTAGTAAGCCCCAAAAAAGGACTGGCAGACGGTATACCTGTTTATGTCACCAATCCAAGTAAGCAGTCTCACAGTGATGACGCATACGCCTCACGCGATGAACATTTTGATGATTATTGGTGGTGGTGGAGAAAGAAATAGCCGAGACATATCCCCTCGGCTATTTAATTAATGACTAATTCATCATCCTTTTTGCAGCCTTTTGTGACACTGCATTGCTAGCAACTTCACCTGCACCGCCTCCTGTTTTTTGTGCTTCCTGAACGCCACTTTTCATTGCACTAGCCAGCTCCCCTATACGGATCCCAGCCCAAGATAGCGCGCCAACCCATACTGTCGGCAAAACGATGAACATCGTTCCCGTCACAAAGTTCATGACCATATCGTCAGAGGTGTTCTGAAAACCTGCCAGATTGAACCGGCTGTGGGTGTCAGAGCTGTACAGCGCTTCTAGTAGCCAGCTATCGAGCCAGCGCGCTAGTTCCCACCAGAACGTCAGGAAGTTGAGCGCGAATATCACGAATGTCAGGGTAATAGCGACCTTGAAATCGTAGACGCCAAACGCCAGGATCAACGGCAGCATGACGTATATGGCCATCAGCAAAATAGCCTGAACCATCGGCAATGCCTGGCGCATGGCATCAAATGCCGGAAACGCCCCCAAGCTCCCCAGCGCGCCGCCGGCGATAGCGCCAAAGCGAGTGATGGTATTCATCGTGGTAAAATCTGCATTACCGCCGTAGCCGGCGTAAACCTGCCCACCCTGGGAGATATTCAGGCTCTGAGGGCTCACCAGTCGTCTAATCACCGCTTCTTTATAGTCAGCCGTACTCTTTCCCATCATCTTCAGTGCTGCGGAAAGACGTAGCCACATGCCTGGGTCGGCTTGATTAACAACTCTGTCCTGCAAACCAGTATCCGCCGTTGACCACCATTCATTACAAGTGGGGTAACCGCCCCTACCCGTATTCGGCCGTCCACTGTCTCTTGATTCGTTCCAGGGAAAATTTGCCCGCGGCATTTTTGAGTTCAACTCACCGTAATAGAGAGAACGAAACGTTGAGCTCCCCAGCCATTCGATATCCTTCAGCACATCTTTATCCGTAGTGGCGCCCTGATCTTGTTGTTTCCACATATATAACGCCAACGCATAACAGTCGTTGGTAAAATCCTGAAGTTCTTCAGCCAACGCGGGATTATTGATATTGGTATGCTGCACTTCAAAACGTACCTGGCGTAGGTCTGGGCGACAGGGAATAGTGGCCACAGCCGCCTGCATCAGCCCTTTTGAAAGACGATGAACCACGGCCCACCAAAACGGAATGGCCGCAGCCTGATCATTCAAACTGGTGACAACACTTGAATAACCGCTATCATCCGGTGCCCGAGGTGTCCATGTACCGCAGGTTTTTGCCCTGGTTGTATCGTACTCCATCGTGCTTAAACTCACGTTAATCAGCGGCACACAACAGGCCAGCATCACAAAAAACGCGCCATACAGCGCATTCTCGATACGGGGCAGAGATAACATCCCTTTGTTGCCTTCATCCTCCCCTTCTTCCCGGACCTTCATCCAGATACCAACTATTTTGAAAGCCAATGGCGCAGCAAACAGCCCGGTACCAATAAGGATGTTCCACAGTCCGTTGTTAATGACCCATCCCAACAACGTCAGAAAATACTCAAGATAGCTGTTCGTCGTCATGGCGCCATCCCTATATCGATATAAACGGTATATTCACATGCCAGCAAAAACATCACGCTCACGATGGCCATCCGCTTCAACGACGCTTTATACTCAGGCTTACATCCTGGAGCATGCCAGATTTTCCAGCCCCCCCATCCCAGCGCGATATACAACATCAACCGCCAAGCCAACCAGCCAGCGCTAGTTTGTTGCATCCAGTGACGCAGCGCCAAAAACTCATTCGGATATGACAGCCCAATACTCGCTATCAGAAACATAATGAGCATGGCACCCATACCGATCGCCAACGCAAACACCGACAATCTAGCCCCATGTCGCAGCCGTTTAAGAAATAGAGGGGATTGTATCTTTTTAGATTCAGTCATGAGCATTCCTTTAGTTGCTTTGCGTTTCAGGAACGCCCATCTGATTGAAACGCGCATCCGTATTGTCCTGGATCTGTTTCTGCGGATTGGTTTCTACACGACTGTTTTCCCGCTCAATGATGGTGAGCACCGAGTTACGCGCCAGTTCGCGCTTAAGTTCCATCTCATTCTTCAGTGCATTAATTTCCCGATCGAGCGATTCAATACGCCGAGCACCTTCATCAACCGCGGCCTCCTGTGCCGCGGCATTCGGCTCTGACATACCGGTCATCAGCATACGGCGCATCAATAATGCCGTTTCAACTGTATCCGCCATCGCCAGTTCGCTGGCCAGACGGCCAGCTAACGCGGCATTATCCTGATCACGTTGTAGTGCACGGATCACACCACTGGTGATGGTCATGCTCCCCCCCTTCAACTTGGCCAGATTAGTCGCCGTCGGTTTTTCCGAACCATTTACCAATTTCACCAACTGTTCCAGATTGGTTTTTGTCGCCTCTTCCAGCATCGGCGCAAATCCCGTCCCAGCCTGTGTTGTTCCAGGCTGCTGGCCGTCATCGCCACTGGTGCACTCTGAGGCAACTTTACATGTCCTCATTGAACGATCGCCGAGTACCTGGACGACAGCTTTGGCCGCTTCCTCAGAGTTACTGAATTTCTGACAAACAGATCCCGTGCAATTACTTGTACTGACAGAAGACGTACTCAACACAGGCTGACTATTCATCATGTTGTAACCTGCGGCGGCCAAATCATACGTTGGACGAATAGCAGGTTGCCCTTTACCACCACGTCTCTGGCCACCAATCCAGTTCTGGCCATTGTTACCAGTCAACTTTTGGGAATCGTTATCCGTCTGAATGGCATCAGCTTTTCCACTATTCACCATTTGCTTATATTCATCGGCTAATGCTGATTGCGTCCATTTACTGGAATCACTGAAATCCATGAGTCGTTTCGTCATGTTCTGACAATTAAACATCGCTTTATCAAACGCGACGTTAGCCTGCAAAACCCCATTGGTTAGCATGTCATACAATCCAGGACTGGCTCGCTGGATAATTGCGCCAGGCAAACTTGCCACTGCCCCCGTCGCGCCTTGGATAACCGTTCCCATCAGGTCCTTAAACCCAGATGTCACACCATTTAATTGATTGCCGACCGTTGTTTTCAGGTCAAAGTTGCCGCACTGCAAGTCAGAGCTCCATCCGAGATCTACTCCCAACTTTTGCATACTGCTACGCGTCGCCGGCTGCGAAATCACAGAGCCGCCGCCCAGCGTATAAAATAGCTTGTCCGATACCCCGCCGCTGACATCTGCGCCATAGCCCAATACGTTGCTGTTCGCCTGAGGTAAATTGACGTTGAACAAATCTGCGTAAGTAAACGTGCTGGTCGCCACACTTACTGCCAGCACAATAAATTTCATTTTTACCTTCATGTCATACCTCATTAAAAATTCGTGCTGTAAAGGAATGTCTGACCTCGACGCTGGCAGCAGCTATAAGGGCGCCAAAGCGCATAGGCTTCATTGCCATCTTCAGCGACGGTATAATCGCCATCAGGAAAAACGGCGCAGGATGTATTTAATTTCGGGGAAAGGCGCTGCCATTTATGATTTTTCGTCCCCGTATTTTCCGTAACGGGATCCGGTGGCCAATAACCTGGAGATCGGTTACCTGTCAGAGGCTGATAGACGTGAGGTTGCCCCGTTCGGGTAATAATGTCCGCGACGCGTTGAGCCACAACGCCAGACGCTTTATCGTCATCCGTCTGTAGAACAAAGCCATCGCGAGGGTAAATGTTGCCCCACATGTTCCCGCCCACCGTGCTGCCTAGTTCCCGCTGCCCTGGAACCAGAGCTTCAGGATAAAGTGATTCCGGAACACCGGTGCGCCAGGCTATTGAGTCCAGCGTACTCAGAAAATACGGCATCAAGGGGGTTGCAGCACTGTTGCAGGAGTAGCCCGGGATCTGACCACCGATTAATGCTGAAGAGGGATGTCCGAACGCATCCGCATACTTAAATTTGATATTGGTTTGTCGACGTCCAGGCTCCTTAATGTCAGCTGCATTACCCCCGCCTGCGGATAAGCTGGCCAAAGCGCCTGTGACTGTATTCTCTAGCCCGCCGGCACTCTGACTGACCAGTGACATCTCACTCCAGGGATTGCCGCCCGGAGACATATAGGTGGAAACAACTGCATCAGGCGTAAAATGGGTCACTTTTACCGATGTTCTGACCTTGCACCCCCAGGGGGTGCAGAACAACCAGTAACAAATACCGCTAACACGCCAGCTGATACATGATGGCGAAATAGCACTGGCAACGAGTTGTGCCGTATTAACAGTGGCAATAGCTGCGGGTTCACATGCCGTCGTAAGCATAATAACAACCGCAAGCGGACGAAGTCGGGTTCGCCATCTACTCATTGCCGCCCCCTTCTTGCATTTTATATGCAATTGCTTTGGCGACATCGGAAGTGCCGTAAACCACATCACGATCGTCAAAAACGACAGCGGGATATTTTCTTACGCCAATTTCCCAGGCATGAACGACGTCCCGGTATGCGATTTGCAGGTCTCTCTCATGCTGTTGCCATTGTGGAGACCGCATGACAACCTGAGCCAGAGCAGTTGCCTGACCCAATGATGCCGGGAGTTCGCCAAACAGAGATAGTTGCAGACGTTCCGGTGCATCCAGCCAGACTATCTGTGTCTCAGGGGTTAAATTGGTGGGAGGATGTTGCTGGTCGGTATAAACAACGGGATTGGCCAATAGTGGCACGGGAAAAAACAGGAGAAGAAAAGCATTAATTTTGCTGTTCATCACCACGCTCCTTTAGGGTAATAAATACCCTTCAGGTTGCAGCAGGCCAGGAAGATAAACAGCGGTAAACTCTTTTTGGTAAAGTGAAAATTTAGGTCACAAGCGACCATCGGCAGAACGGGGTAGAAGGAGCTGAATGATAATACCTGCTAAATTGGGCTGAAATTGGCACTATTAGTATGTAGTATGGGATTACATCGTCACTTCCATTTGAATTCTGATGCCGTTAGCAGCGGCGTACAACTCAGCGTCTTTTGAATCGAATGGCTCACCGATTACGCCTGTCTGTGCGATAAACCCAGCCAATTCAACTTTAACAATTTTCGCGGCGGCTAATGCAGCTTCAGCTTCGGCCGAAAACGGATTGTCCAACGACACAATCAACCGCTCATATGCCGAGGCCATACGTTCGATTTCTGGGCGATGTTCTTCGAAAACCGCCGGGAAAAACGAGAACCCACGCTCTGGCAGTAAAAACCGGTATTTCCCAAATTTGATCATGATAGCGTCATACATTAACCGTTCCTCCGCCGTGTTAATTCGTAGTCAGGATGCTGGCCAGCCAGTAATAACAGCAGTTCGTATTCGCCGAAGGATAAAGATCGCCCTCCTGGGCCATCATCCTCTTTACCCTGCCAGCTCCGTAGCGCGTAGCCAAACCGCTTGGCTGCTGCACTTTGAGTAAGGCCTGCTGCTTCTCTAGCATGTTTAACCTCTGATGCTGATGGTTTCTTCATTGTTGTCATTACTCAAATCCTGATAATCGAAATTAGCGCCCAAAAACCTGAATTGGCCAGCGATGTTCTCGCATAATCTCTGATCCCGTTCAACCAGCGTGCAGTCCAATCCCAATTCAAACGCCGCCAGGCCGGTTGTACCACTGCCGGCAAACAGATCGGCTACGCTGTTAACGCTGAATGAGCCCAGCAGGTCGGTGATAGCGTCCGCATTTTTCGCCATGCCATGTTCCAACGCCCGCTCGCGAGGCGCATGGAAAATCGAGGGCCAATAGCCGTTACCCTCGAAAACATCAGAGCGCTGACGGCGACTGCGACTAAACAAAGACACTTCCCCAGGTGCGTGCAGGTAGACGCCGGTGTGGTGTGTATAGTGCGGCCGCTGGTCGCTGCGCGATTTTTTCGGCGCGACGGCATCGAGGACGAAATCAAATGCGAAGTTCCAGCCCAGCAGCGGATACAGATCCAACAGTTGACGCATCGTAGTGAGCAACACCAGATGACGGGAGTGCTGATGCCGGATAATTCGGCACAGCGTTGCCGCGGGCATATCAAATGGCGGGTCGGTCACAATAATATCAGCCGCAGTTGAATAGATTGCGGCATCACCATGCACCAGAATCATTTTTGGCATTGTTTGTAGACCCTCATAGCCAGTGCTGTCGGCATCTTGTTCGCGTGAACCTGGCTGAAATTTTTTGTCCAAAAGTTGAGGTTGCGGAGGGTTTCGCTGTCCCTGAAAAAAATGTTGATGTCATAAATTGGGACACCACCATCAATCAGCGCATTAGCGAACGATAACCGCACACGAGTGACCATCTGCCTGATCAAACCGGTCCCTGGCACAGTACCGGTTGGCAAATCCAGTTCGCGGCGCAGGTGCGCATCACGCTCAGCCTTACGTACGTCTCTCCGGACCTGTTCTATCAGCCCAGTATCCAGCCGTAGCATGTTGACGTAATGGCTGCCTACCACTTCAACGCTATGAAGGGCGTTTTCTGCACCGCAGTCCGGGCATATGCTGTGACGGATCGGATACCAACGGCCGCACGCCAGGCACGGAGCCTGCCGTAGTGTTTTCGGTGTTTTTGGCGGTTCGTCAATGTCCCACACAACATTTTCGTCAGGCTCGCCATGCAGCGATATGGCTCCAACAAGATCAACAATAATCGCCTGTATTTTCCCCGGTGCTGGTCGCAAAATGCGGCCTATCCACTGGCGGTACATGATGAAAGACTGTGTGACGCGGGCGATGATCAGCCCGACCACTCCAGGCACATCGAATCCCTCGCCAACCATATCGACGTTACACAGCACGTTAATCCGACCACTAGAGAACTCGTCAATGGCACGCCAAACGTCGGTCGCTGCCATGTCCGAACTGATGCTGGCCGCACTGATTCCGGCGTCACGGAATTGTCCTGCTATCTCCCGTGCGTTTTTTATCGCTGGACACATCACAATCGCCTGCTGGCCTGACATGTAGCACTGATATGCATTGACCGGGGAGTCTGCTATCTCGACCTCTGAGCGGCTTATAATGCGGTTTAAACCGCTGGGGGGTGTATAAAGCGAATAGCCACATAGCCTGCCGGCGGCAATCAATTTTTTGATGCTGTTGTCGCGCAGCCAGGCACACTGGACGAGTCTGTCGAACAAGCCTCCATTGCGAACCGATAGACTAGCGCCATCCATCCGCCCAGGCGTGGCGGTAAAACCGACAAATCTGGCATTGGGAAATATTTCGCACAGTTGTCCCCACTTGTTGTCATGAACGACGTGGTGAGCCTCGTCGATGAGAATGAGCCAGGGTCGAAAACGGTCGAGAGTGAGCCGGCTACGCCGATGATGTGATACCAGACTATCGATGCTGGCGACTAATTTATCCGGATGACCGCGCTGAATGTGATTCCGACCTGTCGGGCGGTGCGCGGCCATACAGCGGCGACGGGTGAATTCGCTGCTGATTGTGTCGTGCGATACGCCAAACCGAGCGACCATCGTACTACACTGAACCATCAGGACATTACGATGCGCTATCAACAGCGCGCACTCTGCCTTCGCAAATAATGCCGCCTCGATCGGCGTTTTGCCCGCACCAGTGTCAAGCTGGACGAGATCATTCGATGATTGCGACCAGGCATCATCAAAAATTTCTTGCTGGTAGTCGCGCAGAATCATTTAAAACCCCATAGAGCCGTCAGGGCGTTGTATTCCGCTGCAATCGCAGCAACATGGTCAGCATTAACCGCTGCCTTTGCAGTTTGATAGTCAGCTATCAGTTGCTTGTATCGCTCGGCGAATTCTCCGATGTCCTTTGCTGAGCGTTCACGGTTATCGATCCAGAACCCGGCATTTTTCATCAGTCCGTTCGGGTCACAGCAGATGAGTGCTTGCGACTCGGTCAATTGCTGGATTTTTTCTGCACGGATTACCTCAGCCCATTTGACCTGTTTTGCGGTGCCGCTCAGCGCTCGGCCACCGAAAAACTTTGCCACGTTGCGGGCATCCAGCGTTTTCTGGGAGTGTTTTTTTGGGGGGCGTTTTGCAGGCGTCGGCAGATAGTACGTCTTTGAGTCATAGCGTAAACCTGTCTCTGCGTCGTACCAGTAACGGCCCGCATCGTCAAACGTTGGCATATCCGCGATTTCGTCATGCCAGAACTGCCAGTTTCTGTTGGTCGCCATAGTCATCCCTTCTTATGGGTCTCTATCATTCGTCGTCGTCATTAAATTCAGGCTCAACCCAGAGGGTAGAAATAAACAAATTTTCATAGGAAGAAAGCATGTTCTTTTTGATAACATCTTCTGAATCCGTTCTATTAAAAACAGCCATAACATCGCCGTTATAACCAACGGAAGAGACCGTCTTTCCATTTGCTGCAACAACGGATTTTTCTAATTTTACATAGTAAGCAACTCCGTATTCATTGATATCATCAACGAGTTCAAGAACGTTACCTTTATGCTCAATAGTTATGATGGCCATTTCCAATTCCTCAGTCACGTTTCGATAATAAGATATTACGCTCATTTGAGCGTAATTACAATAATAAATTACAAAAAAAGAAACCTCCCTATCTCCTGTCTGGATTTACGCGACCTAGAACAGTGAAAATTTTATGTCGTCAGCGGCCTTTGCTCTTGCTCAGTACGCCAACGCAAGTAACCAAGTTCGCCCTCCCATCCAGAGAACCCTGCCGCAGCCGCGTTTCTTTCGATCATCCAGCGTGTTTCTCCGGGATTCATATAAGGTTTCCAATGCTCAGGTACAGGTAACGTCGGTTCATCATCAACACGCTCCCAACGCTTTTCTTGCCATGCTGCCCGCAAATCATCATCATCCGATGTTTCATAATACAAAAAGTAAAAAATATGCTCTGTCAGAGCTTCGGAGCCAATACCCAAGATGGACAACATTCTCTCTCTTTCTATCTGTTCCTGCATATGAGCATCATGATTGACCTGATCCAAAAATTCTTGGTATTCACGATCATCAATACTGCCCTTTTCCTCTGAAGTCCCTAGCGCCCAATCAAGCCACTCGCATCCATCTTCAAATTTTTGCTGGGATTGACTAACTTC
Source organism: Brenneria alni (assembly GCF_003666245.1). Lineage (GTDB taxonomy): Bacteria > Pseudomonadota > Gammaproteobacteria > Enterobacterales > Enterobacteriaceae > Brenneria > Brenneria alni. The sequence continues at coordinate 60,261 of NZ_MJLZ01000015.1, read as the reverse complement.
AGAAACAATTCCCTCAAGCATAACCTCATTCCAGTCAGGTTCAGGCTTGAAGTCACCATGTTGCCTCAGTTGAAGATTAACCAACCGTATAAATGATGATGGCTCAGCCGGGATAGCTGCATTGATATCCTTACTTATTTGGGTTTCATCAATGAGCCGGGGTAACCCCCTTTTCTCACGGCCGCTGCCAACACGATCAACAATAAAGCGCTCTTGCCAAGCTTTACCCGCAGCTTTTTTGCCTGCACTTTCCATACTGGTGGTGTATTTCATCAGAAAGACATGCATATACCGCTGACGCTCTTCCGCCATACGGATACTGATATCGTGGAAACGTTGATAGAACGCTTCATCATGGCCGCAGTCCAAACTGTCACCTTCATGAGCAATCTCATGTTCAGTTAATGTGAAGAGGTAGCTTGCGCTGCGTAATGGATCGGTCCTCAGGCGCCGAATAATGTCAATGTTATAGGCGATATAGCTTTTACCATCCGTCCAGGCATCAGCTGACGTCGACTCCCCTAACAGAATGTGAAATATTTTTCCTCCCCGAGTGTAATTAGCCCTGCCGCTTCTGCCGCCGGTGCAACGGCGGGCATACTGACAGAGACACCAACGTAACGCGCACCAGGCACGTAGGGTTTCCGCATCAAGCGAATCCTTTTCTCTGACCAATTGAGTACGTTCGACAAAAGCATCGCTCAATGTTTTGAAATCGATGATTGCAGGTTCAAACGATCGAGTCGCATACCAAATACCCCGTTCGCTCTGATCGTGCTGGCGTAAGTTATTATGAATCTGAGCCAAGCACTCAATAAATTCATCGTTACTGTAACAACCGAAGCGAGTCAGTGTCACAGGATGCACCACAACCACAATATCGGCGCCGGCCAGCAACTCCCCGCGAGGAACATTAGCGCTACGGGCGATGGTGAAACACCCTTCATATCCTCCAGGTCGCTGCCGCCGGCATTTGTTCAGAAAATCGACCAGTGTGACATGCTTTTTCCCTGGCAATAACGTAATGACCTCTTCATTCCGATACAATGTGACCAACGAGCTATCTCCTGCCATCAGTGAACGCGCCGCGTTCTCTCTACGGGACTCCGTCTTACGGTAGTGACCAAGCTGATTCGCCAGCGCGGTGGCCAACTCACCAAAGCGTTTAGCGATGCTTTGCCATACCGGACAGGTTTTGCGGAGGATTTCAGTGCGGGAAACATTCAGCCCGATAGCTCGCTTACTGACGATAAGACCGCCAACGCCCCACATATGCCCAGGATCGTGGCGAACCAGTACACCTTGGTTATAAATAGATACGGCCCCGTCTTCACGTACGCGATACCAGGCGAAATCATCTTCAGCATCCCATTTCTCTACTGCCGGATTTCGAGTGATCAATCGCCCATTGAGTTCAACCCTTACGGGTGTATATCGTACCAGGTCGCGGATCTCCTGAACGGCAGACATCAACTCGGCCTCACTTAATGGTTCATACCACTCGCCGGTGATCTGACAGCCAGGCAGAACCTCATCCAGATTATCAAGATCATAGTGATACCCCATTACCCGCGTATCAACTCGCATTTGCCAGGCCTGCGAACGCCACTGTGTTTTGGCGTGGGCCATAATCTGCCCTCGCCCTAAACGGAAACGGCCATAGGTTGCATCACCTTCCATATGCGGCGTACCTAAACGACCGAAATAGTTAACCACATCGTCCCGGGAGGCAAATCCATGTCCATCATCAGTACATGAAAAACCGGCCTGGGACACGATTAACGCTATTGAGGCAGCTTGAGCATCCACACTGTTCATTAACAATTCAATGAGCGCCTTCCCGATAGAGCCAGCCTGACTGTATATGATGTGGTGAATAATCTGGGGATCGAGTTCGAAAGGATATCGCATGCGTTTGTTCTCCTTTAAGGTGAACAATTATTCTCGATACCCCGTGACAGGAGAGAAGAAACAACTCTGTTTGAAAAATTTATAATTAAAACCCCAAATCAGTCCATAGTCTGGGGTTCCATTCAGTCATATTTATGATTCAGTCTTGCCTGTCACTGAGGAGGCTTCTTTGAGTGTGATCAGTTTATAGCGTAGCCTTTCTGCCGTGGCAAAAGAATCTCGCTGGTGTTGATTTGACTCATCCTGCAAGCGTAAGGCGTCAGCACTGATGCTATCAATGCCACCGGCCGTCATCTCTTTCAGATACAACACCAGATACACAACATCCACGGCATCCGGAACAGAAATATACCAACGGGGATGATCGTAATCTGTCGGCCCTGGCCAGCTCGTTGTGCCGGCAACTGAGATCAGGATATCGACACAGGGACCAACACCTTGCTCCTCTTCAAAATGCAGCGCGACGGCACCGCGATTGCCAATGCGATGAGGATGACAGGTTACATTACACTGCCAAGGTAAGCGTTGACGAATGGCATCACGTAACTGCTGCAATGCGTTGTCGTTTTGAAGCGAAATCCCAGCCTCACCTTGCGGGTACAAACTAAAAAGCATCGGAAAATGGCCGCTCTCCGTCTGGACGATCGGCGTAGGGTATTTCAATGTCATCATGCTGATTATTTCTCCTCAGCCAAACCACGGGCTTTATCCAATGCTTTGGCGACCCGCATTGCCGCTTCCAGCTCTGAACAATGATGTTCTTTAATCAAACGACGTCGCTCCACCTTTTCTTCTTTTTCCGTCATCCCGAGCGCCAGATACAAACTGGGGGGAACGGCACGGAATAACGCCTGGACGTTCTTCGACAACACGACTCCCTCGGTGTAGCATTTATCCAGTTTACTGGCCGACATCAGCACAGATTTCTGCTCGTCCGTCAGAGATTTAAAGCGGCTGATATCATCAACTTCTTTTTTCGGCATCACCAGGCATAGCCACCATTCAGCCATATTGAGCATTTTGCCAGCCGCATCAGGAAAGTCTTCCAGGTTCTGCGTCGCCAGCCAGAGCCAGGCGCCCAGTTTTCGCCACATTTTGACGATTTTGGTCATATATGGCGCCAGCAACGGATTCACCGTCGCAATGTGTGCTTCATCAACAGCAAAGACAATATCCCGCTTCTTATATTGATCTCGTTCAGCAATATTGTTGATGGTGTTCGTCAGCGATACCATGGTTAGCGCCATTTGCGCCTCATAGCCCTCACGTGCGAAATAGCCCAGGTCAATCAACGTGACGTCGGCTTCTGGCCAGAGCTGTCCTTTACGGTTAAACAGCTCCGCTTCAAAACTCCCTTCCTGTGTGAACATGCTTAACGATTCGGCCATCTCTGCGGCTTTCATCCGTCGCTGCTCATTGCGTTCGGCATCCATGGAAATATTGAGTAATGCGCGTTGCAAATGAGAAGGCAGCATTTGTTCGGAAGCCGCATAAGCTGTTTTAGCGGCCATAATTAAGGCCTCACGGATCATCGCCCGGTCAGCACGTTTCAGATCTGCTTCTTCTTTCGCATCCCCGCCGGTAATCATCATGCGGGCTGAAATCTCCATCTCCCCCAAAATGTCTCGTTTTTCTTTCTTTTCCTTCTTATCTTGCTGATTATCATCTTGTTCTTCACTATCTGCATCAATCTCAGGCAGTGCATCAGCGTCAATGGCCAGAGGAACATCACCACTCAACAACTGGTAGGCGTCACCAAACAACGGCAGACTTAATCCATTACCCGGTTTAATACTGACTTTATTCACCGTAAGACCCAGGCTTTCAAAGTAATCGGCCAACAGCCCAAATGAATTGCCGGCTTCAGCAATGAACAATCTTGGGCGGTGAATAGCCATAACCTGCGACAACATCGCGCAAAGCGTTGCCGACTTCCCGGCTCCGGTCGGGCCGAATATCAGTTTGTGCGCGTTTTGGCTACGATCGACCTTATTCAGCGGGTCGAATGACAATACGTCACCACCGCGGTTGAAAAAGCTGATCCCTGGATTACCTGTACCGGTTTCTCGGCCCGTCACAGGCAATAAACCAGCCAGATGCTGTACCCACGTGAGACGGGTATACCAGTGTTTCTTATCTGTCTCCGGGTTAAAACACATGGGAAGTGCGCGCAAATAGGTGTTCAGTGGCGCAACGTCATACTCCGGTCGTATCGGCTGCAACCCCGCGCCTAACAGCACCGTAGTCAGCTCAACGCGCTTGTGGTTGAGCGTTTCCACATCATCGGCCCGTAACAAAAACGTCAGCCCGGCGCGGTACAGCTTATGCCGCCTCCCCAAGTATTCTTTGACGGTTTTGACATCCTGACGAACACGCCCAGACTCGGTATTTTCGCCGACAGCGTTCTTGGCGAGCCGGGTAAAATCAGCCTCTAACTTATCCTGAGGTTGAGCCACTATCGTCATACAAACCGTAGTACCTTCAGGAAAGAGATCCATTAATGCATTGATCTTCTCACCCCTGTTTTTCTCACCGGTAATCGTCCCCGGCTCCGGTGGTCGCCGCAATTTTTCAACCGGTAATGCACAGTGAGCCTGATTGTCGAACCACCATACGCCGTTCTCCACATCCGATCTCGGTGGGTTGAACCACAGAGTCTCCGTGAAATCGTTCAAAACCGGCATCACCCCATCGGGCGTATCCCGTCGATCAAAATAGCCTGCCTTACGATATAGAGTGTTTTTATCTACCCACTCCGGCGAGGGGTTAAAATGACGAAGCAACCAGTCATGAACCTGATGGCCATTCTGTCGGGCACAGATTATGCCGGCGCCAGTTAAAGCGCTTGTCACCCGTTCACAGACCTGATTTAGCATTGCGATCGGCGCCATCGGGTCTCGATTGTTTTTACCAATCCAACGGTATACCACCATTCGCGTACGCCGCTGTTGCCCACGCCAGAGCTGGCCCGTAATCTTTGTATCGGTAAACAAACCTTCCGAGCGAGCAATACTCCGTAAGTGGCGTTCCGTTTCCTTCAGCCAGGCTTCAGTAAACTGCGAGCCTTGCGCATGCGGTTTGACATAGTTCCGCAGGCAGTCGATATGTGTATCAACATTATTTTCATCTTGGCAAAAGCACTGCACGACCCACGGATTCTCATCATTTTCATCAAAACTATCCTGTAAGGCATCCTCAACCGTATCGCGAATTTGCTCAAGCCTCTCCTCCGTTCGTCCCTCTGTCGCAACAGGAGCGACTTCAAATACGGCACCAACAGATACGCCGTCATCCAGCAGCAAGCATTTATCGTTATCTAAGAATTCAGCCCACGGCAGGTAATCGATGATTGAAGGATTGGCATGATTCAGCTTAACCTCATCCTGAACCGTCATCTTCCCAGGGCGTCGCAGCGCTTCTCGTCCGGCAATATGAAGCGGGATATCTTCACTAACAGGAATTCCGTTAATCTCATCAGAGGTATATGGTTTTGCGGTGCGTGATAGCCGCTTTTTATCAAATAACGAGAACATTACAGCGCCTCCACACGTTCGCCCGGCATCGCGTACTGGGTCTGGCTATAGAAAGGAAATACCGTGCTGTAACCGGGAACGGGCGCATTGCCATCCGCCAGATGCGGGAAAATGTACATCACCATATCCGGGTTTGGCAGACGAGGAAACTGTTGGCTGATTTCACTTTCCTGGGTACGGCTATAGCTGCGATCGTTGTGTAAGGAGTTCTGACGTTCTTCCGCATTCAACGGACGGCGTAATGAATCCCTTGCCTGAGCAGAACGCCGCGTCGTCCCCTCTCCGTCTGCGCCGTTCCACAGTTCAAGCATGGAGTGCTCCCCTGCTGGTAACATTTCTTCTTTTGAGGTCGAGCATCCGCTCAACAACGCAATCACGAGCAGCGTGGCCATAATTTGGCATTTAGGCATGTTTTTCTCCAGAACGTCGGAATAAATGAAAATGGCCGGCAATCAATGAAAACGACTGAAACTGGGGATGGTGACGCAATTCACCCAATGAGAGGCAAAGGGTATGCCAGTCATTGGACCTACCCTGTTCAATGGCCATTAAATAAGGATTAGCCTGTTTTTCCAGAAAACAGGCTAGTTCAAAACGGTTATGTGACGCCGGCAGCAATTGCCTGACGGCAAAGCAGCACTCCTGTACCGGGATGCAATAGCTACCGACATCAAGATATAAGCCATTTTTTACCCAGTAGAGAGACGCTTCGGCGGATTCAGCAAGGCTTTTCGCCAGCAGTTCAGAATCAGACTGACGGTAGTGGACATCAACACGAAACCGCTCAGCGGCGGGTTCGGTACCAAAGGTCCAGATATTTTCCCAACAGGCGGCAGTTGCTCCCATGTGTCCCCCGTTAATCCAGACCGCGCTGATTTATACCGTCTGCCGGCAGCGTGAAGTCGTACCGAACCTTGCGGCCTTTCTCTTCATAATCAATTGCTAATTGTTTGGTAATATGCACGGCTAATCGCATACCTGGCGGAACGTAAATCGCATCAAACGTCTGACCATAACGCTGTTTCACCCATTCAGTGACCTCGCTGAACCCACCTCCAATGGCTTTACCAACCACGGATTTCCCAGCATCTCCTGTTAGCGCAGCGGTTATATCTCCGTCATCTGATTGGCTCGTATACTGAGATGCAGAAAAGACTTCCCCCGCTGAGGTACCTACACCAAGGAGTGCAATCGTAGGAAGATATGTTGATGCGTTGGATTTGCGTTCACCTCCAATACATGGGATCCCTGCTTCGTCAGATATCCAGCCAATACCGCCACTAGTACCGCTCGTTCCTTGACCGCTGCCATTGCTATTTCCATTACTGCTACCATTGGCATCCGCGCGTGGTAACGTGCGCACCGTGCCGTCGGCAAACACAAACGTAATACTGTTGACCTGGCCGCGAACACAAGACAACGTCCAGTCACCACTAGCAGTACCTGACACAATCGCGCCTTCAACATCCGGCAAATCGATACCATTTGCCGTCAGGTTGTCCTTGCCAATTAATATTTTGAACGGGTACGGATCGGTCACGGTTCCATTAATCGGGACACGGCCCAGTAGCGCCGTCATTGCCCGGCTCCCGATCAGGGTGGAATTCTCGGGTAAGGTGTAGACGGGCTCGGCTGTCGGCTCATTTTTTTCGTTTGAGTATCCCTTAACCTGCTGTTCATAAGCTGCTTTCTGGCGAGTTAGCTCGTTATCGCTCAGGAAAGAAGTTGGAAACTGAGGGAGCGAAGGCATACCTGAACTTGAAGTTTTATTGGGGTCTGCTGATTTCTGATCTTTCGGTGATACCCAAATCAGGCCATCCTCACCCTGTGATGTCACTCCACCGACATCACGTCCCATACCATCCAGCCCTAAGCCAAGCGGGATATCTCCCTGTCCGGCGGCCCCCTGGTAGCCACCACCGCCGCCAATATGGCCACCAGGGTTGCTTATCGTACTGCCAAGCTTATCCGTTAACTCCTGGATTTTATGCTGTAACCGTAACTGCTCATCCTGTAAACGCTTTTGCTGCGTATCATAAGACTGCTGAACGCCCGAAACCGCGTCATTCACCTGCCCGGAAACATCGGTACTGCGTCGGGTCAGAGCGTCATTCTGCTTTTTCAACTCCTCATTTTGCTGACTGAGTTTGCTCAAATCACTGCGTACCTGATTTAACGCACCGACCACCGTACGCAAGGTATCTTCAGGTGTATCACCGGCTATGCCTAAGGCCTTGAGCTCGTCCGGAGACATTCCCAGTGTCGTTACTGCCGCATCTGAACTTTGCGTTTGGGTAGAAGTAGGCTGGCAGCTCTTTACGCCAATAAGCGCGCCGGCAACCAATACCGATGGAACAATGATTTTTACCAGCGTATTGGACTTAATTTTCATGGCGCGCCCCTTTTGGGGTGACTTTACCTGATTTAGTCCCCACAGAGACCATGGGCTCAGCGACAAACGCCAGTTCCGGTCTGCCATCCGTCACCAGATACAACGTTGTCGTGTCTTCTGGTGTCCCAACCGGTCCCACCCAGCGATGCTGGAAAGTTGCGGCCACAAACTGTCCCTGGAGAATTCTAGGATCGAGAACAATTTTCCGGCTTGACGTATTACGAACCCGCAAGGCTACGACAGAACGAGACCCAACGCCCCAGGCAGATAATGTGGTCACATCCAGCGGTTCAGAGGGATATAACGTCGTTATCCTACCGGGTAATCGGGGATTAACAGGATGGATACCGCCAACCGGCTCTACTGCACGCAGGGGCCCATAGAGTGTTTGCGCGGCATATCGCGTCAGGACAACCGGCAGCGGCGCGTTATAGCGTGCCGTTTTAGGTTTTTCTGAATCGTTTTTCGCCTCAGAAGAGGAGGATGATGAACTTGAACTACTGCGTTCAGACGATTTGGCTGGACCTTCGCTATTATCAACAGACGTCACCTCACCGCTATACACCAGCCGAACAGGCTCTGTCGGACCATTCGGTGACGCAGTCACATCGAGCAGGATAATTTCGCCGCTTTCCAGATCCTGTAATTGCACCCGTGTCTGAGGAAATTCGCTGTCAGCCTTGAGATAAACCGCTCCACCGGACGATTGCACACGCAACTTGCCATTCAGGGCTGGAGGGAATCCGACGCGAACATTTTTATCCGCGAAAACAACGCGTTCTTGCCCCACTTTCAGCGGAATTTGCAGTGGTATCCGCTCCCATTTAATCAGCTCATCAGCAGCAACGTGCAATGACCCCGTCATAAGAAGAGCAAGGAATCCGGTCTGGAAAAGCAGTCGTACTGAGGAATACTTCACTTTCACTGAATTATCCCCTTTTTCTCAGGCTGAGGCTGATGCAAAATTTCAAGCCGCTGTGGCATTCCGTCATAGCAATCCAGCGCAAGACCAAAGGGATTACGTTCAGCATCCCCTTCCCAACGGACAACTTTTAGTGGATAGCGCACCAACACACGCTTAACAGGCTCTGTGTGGTAATACTCATCGGTCACAAGATCCAGACGGACAATCCAGTTATCCTGGCTGATAACATCCACACTTTCCGCGCTATATCCTCGACCTGGGATCTCGTAAACCACACGAACCCGATCGAGCAGTTCATTACCAAGCGACCGTTTTTTTGCATCCGCATTCAAAAAATCCAGACAAGCTGGCGTCAGATAAGGCGACAGGCTGAATATCTTACCTGGATAGTCCTGTTCGCCATTTTTGGGCCAGGCATTCAGTTGCTGGAAAATATAAAACGCGAAACTGTAGACCGTCGGCGCAGGCACTTCCCACCAGGGTTTTGTGCTGCCCGCACGGAGATCGGGAGGATTGTGGATCGTCAAATTACTGGGGGCTCGCATCCAGCCAAGTATCGCTACAAGTAGCAGAGCGACCAGAACACCACAGGCAATGCGTAATGTCAGAATATGTTGATCGCGATTTCTCACCGCGTTGCGATAAATGCTCATATTCTTCCCTTAGATTGGCTACGGCGTAATGACCAGCTCTGAGAGTGAATAATCAATAAATTATCACCAACTCCAATACGCCGTTTCTTTTCCTCCAACTTCTGCCAGATGTAGTTCTCGGGCTTACCGCGTTTAATACGTGAAACCCAGTTGCCACCAAGGCCAATGACTAATAAGGGCGTCAATAAAATTCCCGTTGGGATGATGACCCACCCCACCAGTGGAACTAGGATGATAGACCACAAGAGGCCAGCAAAAGCGCCAAGCAAAGCCGTTAGCCCCAGCTCTGGCGAGGTAAACCCACGGAACACAACGGCCTCAGTATTCAAACGATCAGGCAAAAAAGGGATAGTTCGCATACTGCCACCTTACAAAAGGATATTGGCAGATTTACCTGCAAGCCAGATGATAACGACTAGCAAAACCACTCCCACAACTACGATAGCAACGAATTTTTCCCAGCCTGCTCGTCCCTCACGGACTTCAGAGAAAGTTTTACCTACTGCAACCCCAACACTCAGGAACATAACGGCAGCAAGCAATAATCCCCCCAGAACAATACCATCCTGTAAATGGCCCTTTGCTTGCCCCATAATTCCGGAGCCACCACTGGATTGGGGAGCTTCAACACTAGGCAATGCAGCAAAAGCGGACTGGCATAGCAATCCAACGTAAAACAGGAATGAGATAAAGCGACGAAACATAGACATGGAGAAACCTCTTTGTGTAGAAAGAATTAACTGGCAAACATCCAAATGCTAATGACCAGCAAGAGCGCGGTTCTTAATGCAAATCTGCCCAACGCCGCATCTCTAACTCTCTCGTTGGCCCACCCAATCCAGACATCACCTAATGCCCAGGCCGCCCACAGGAAGAGTGCGGCCAGCAGAAAGCCGATACAGACAAAACTGAGTAATTGGGGATCAAGACCGGATGCAGCTTTAAATGCGGAAGATTGCGCGGCGGACATAGACATATCAGGGACGCTCCCTTCGGTAATTGCCGGCAATAGCACTGGCTTCCCGCGGTTGCGCCCGGGATGGCGACAGATAAATATCAATACCCGATTTAATCGCGTTCAAATCAGCAGTAATGCGTTGATAGTCGAAGTGATACCGGGATCGGTCGGCAGAATCCGATTGCGCAGCGGCAACACGTGCCCGCTCCAGCGAGGCCTGAACCTGATCAAGCAGCCGCAGCGTGCTGGCCAGCTCGTCTTTCTCTGATGCATTTGCTGCATGGGTAAACAGCAGTGAAGCACCGAGCAGACAAGCAAGCCGGACTGAGGGAGAAAACATGTACACCTCACAGTAAGTTGACGGTGTGCATAGGATGAGGAATATGGGAGATTAGGTCAGCGATAAACTCTTTATTAAATGATAAGAATTAATATAAGACAGGATAAACAAAAAATTCTGATGAAGGAGAAAATATCAATACAGTAAAAGGCCAAACAAATATTTTAGGAGTTTCATCTGGTACCACTCCGTAAGAAACTTTATGGTGAATTTTAAACATTACAACCAGATCTTGATGAATGGTGCATTGTTACAATAATGTGCGCCCTATCAAGGGAGGATGTACTGTGGGCGCACACCTATGGTAGCATCACTTGATGGAAAACACATTTGGGCCGAAAATCATTTAAACTAGCTGTAATCTGACAGACACCGGTATATATAACTGGTGACCGTCAGATCATGTCTGATTTAAGACACATTGAATCATCTTCACAATGATTTTCTGATTTACTTTTTCCTCACAACAGTAACAGTAAATTCGCTCCAGATATCGATCTGATTTTTTTCGGCTTCAATGAACGGGATCCCCCCCCTGTCAATCACGCTGATGTAGAGATCATTGTCCGCTAGCAATGCAATTTTATTTAACGGACGATCTATAACCTTAAACTCAGAGGATAAATCAATCACTTCCTTAGCAGCCTCAATTGAATTGATGCTACCGCGATTGATGCGACTAAGATAAAGTCCATTGCTTCGAGCTTTCAACGCAATCTTGCCATTCTTGAGATTTACTACTGTAAACTCGCTGTCTCGATCAAGACTATTTTTCGATGCCTCGATAGTGTTGGTTCTGTTTCCTCCTCTATTGACGCGGCTCCAGTAAAGCCCATTGTGGGCAGTTAATGCAATCACTTCTCCATCTGAAAAACTCATGATCTACTCCAATAGTTGACTAAGGAAATGGTTAATCAATTTAATGATTTCAGCATCAAAACTAGGGATAATTAAAAATTAGGACAAGGTAGGGTGAATGTCAACATCTCTTATTTAGATAATTATTAAGCGTCCAAGGTGAAGCAACGGTGAAATAATTTCCTATATTACGTTAAGCGACTCATAACGAGATATAGCCGCATTAATATGAAAATTAAGATTATTATCCCACCAAAATCATTGCAGGACATTGCCCAAAGAGTTTCACCAAGAGTAGAACACTTAAAGAGAACTCAGTCCGAATTGTACAATATGATCAATCGCCAAGTCAGGATAACTCATTAAATTTAATTAACAATATCAATTATAGCATTTATCCCCGATGAAGAACGATGGCTGATGAGGAAAGAAGCCCAGCAAACCCGTGATAAATACTATTCCCAGCAACTGACAGCCATACTAATGTTGCATAAAAAATGACTATTACAGGCATTACCAGAATATCATGCGCCGCTAGTTCATCCGTTTGCACATCGATAAATTAGAATAGTGGAAGGTCAACACACTAAATAGCAGCAACAGCCGCTTCACAAGACTCATCATTCACTGCCACAGTATCCCCTTCAAATCAAAGGTATTTTTTAAACGTAGCCATCGTCACCGTAATGGCTGTGCCAAATAGCAGCGCTGCCGGCAACAACAGCAAGTTAGGGTAGACCGCCATCGGCCAGGACAAATACAGCATGGCTGGCACATAAAATGCCGGTTTGACCAGTCGTTTGGCATGATGATAAAGAAAGCTGGATTCATAACCCGCACCAAAACGTCGCAGGTCACGTCGGCCCAACCCTTCAACGATTGCAACAATCACTACCATGGCGAAAAGGGGAACAGAGAGCATCAGGATAGTTACCCTCACCAGAGTAACAACTGTGACATAGATGGTTGCCAGCAAATATTCCCGCAGGGATTGAGCCAGCCAGCTGCTCCAGGCATTTAAACTACGAGCCAATTCACTGTGGCTGTTTGCCTGCATCTGATACTGGTTACTGACCCAATCCAGAAAACCACTGTTGATGAACGCCCAATGGTACGCCGTATTGATCCAACGGATGACTGTCACAGAAGGCTCGGACAGTAGAAGGCTCCGCTTGAATTCTGACGACAAATAGCCCAGTTCCGTATTCATCACTTGCTGGCTGCGCGCGGCACCTTCCGTTGACCAGAAAAATGCAATCCCCACATACTCAATCAGCAAGCTCAAGAATAATGACCCGAGAACAATTCCAATCAACTTCCATGGCCAGCCCCACAACACGTTATAAAACAATCCATGTTGGCGCTCTGGTTTCTGTAGAGGTGAATTACGTGCAGGTTCAGCCATACTACTCACCTCCAGCAGCAAATGAACGCCCGTTCCACCATCCCTCACTGGAACGGTAGTTACGGCGCATCTCTGCCGCTACGGCCTGCAAATTGGCTGGCATCATTGCATCATTCAAATCATTCAAATCATTCGATGGCAGTGGCATCCTGATTTTCCACAACTGACCACCTTCAAGCAGGGCGAACGCCTGGCCTTTAGGTAAACTCACAACATCAGACGGTTCAATCAGTGGAGTTTTTATCGTGCCGACACGGTCCTGTGTACTTGAGGTAAAATCCTGTCCCGTTTCAACATTGGCAGTATCGGAATGGCCAGAAACCAATGTTTTGCTATAGATCTCAACCTGAGGTAGCTGTGTCGTGAGTAGTTCTGCGGTTTTGTTGTCCCGGACACGTAGCATAATCAACGTATTGAAATTCCCAATGACCTGCGCAGTTTTAGCTGCATTTCCGATACGCGCCTCGATATCCGACGACGTTTGTGTATAGGCCGTCACCTGAACGCCGGCACCGCCGCCTTTGTTGATAAGCGGAATGAACTCATCCCCCATTAATTCGTTGAACTCATCACAGTGCAGATTGATAACGACTTTTTCTTCTTTTTGATGCGGTAGCCCTGAGTTAATCCCATGTTTATAAATATGGCCAGCAACACTAACCAGATCAGCGAACATACTGTTCCCTACTGCCGTGGCAACCTCACTGTCAGTGAGCGCATCAAGACCGATATAAACAACGCCTCGTTTGCGAACAATTTGTTCCCAGTCAAAAATCGGCCGGGGATCGTCCATATCCAGATAATCCGGCGACAAGAGAGAGGCGGTTTTGCCGGTTGTCAATTTCTCAAGCAACGGCAACAGCGATGCGACAATTTTATCGAAATAGGTTCTATCATAACGGACAGCGGAACGCAGACCATCGAAAATCGGATCATAGAGTTTCTTTCCTGCTTCGGAACTTAATGCAACCTCTATTGCCCAGATACTAACGCTATTGGGTTGTCCCTGCATGTTTCGTGGAACATCATCGTCTTTGAGCACTCCCAGATTATTACGAATCTGCTGCTGCAACTCGGGCAACTCCTCCTCGATTACCTTCTCCGCATAGCGCTGATACAGATCCGCAATATTGTTGACATAGCGCATAATCAGCGTGTAATCAGGCCGCTCACCCAATGCAACCAACGCCCTGGCCACAATATTTACGAAACGCCACGCAAACTCTTTAAACGCGGCACTGTTCCCTTCCCCCGCTAGTTGCCCTGAGATACGCGACGCCACTTCTGACACCCGGCCAAATCGCCCGACGGCGTTATAGCGCGCGGATATTTCGGGCCAACCCAGATGGAAAATATAGAGCGAATCCCCCCGCCCTGTTCGATGCGCTTCAGCCCACACTCGGCGTAATAAGTCCGGGTCGCCCTTTGGATCAAAAACGATCGTCACATCACCGCGGCGAATATCCTGGGTAATAAACAGTTCGGCCAACCGTGTTTTTCCGACACGAGTCGTACCCAGTACAATGGTATGCCCGGGACGATCGGCTAGCGGCATAGTGACATCAACCTCATCCGGCTCAATCCCATGCAATACCGGCTTGCCACCGACGGGCGGTAACGGCCGTACCGGATTCAGTGGAGAATCAACACTCAGCAGTTTGGTGAGCCAGGGTAATCCATGTTCTGACGCATTCTCCAGTTTCCGGGCGATCTGATACAGTTTAGACGGCTGAATGTAACGCTCAACCTCAGGTCGCAGCGTGTCACGCAGTCGTTGGGTGTGCTTCTGTGTCCACATAAATCCCTTGCCAATAAACAGACGCCGTTTACTGACCGGGATCTGCTTACTGCTCATCACGTAGCGTGGAAGCCGTCGTAAATTGCGGCGGTAACGCAACACTTTCATTCCCTGACGAGTACGCACCATGGTCAGCACGGCAAACCCTCCGGCCGTCACATAACTGACGGAGGGGGATAACGCAATCGCCCAGGGAGCCTGAACACAAATGAACGCCGCCGTGGCAGACACTACTGCCGTGTTCAACTCAACAGCAGGTCGCAGCAACGCCTCTATCACATAACGATCGCTCATCGACGCCCACTCCCTGTAAATCCATGCCACAAAGGGCGTAAAGAAGTAGATGCTTTATGGTTATCGTTCATATTACTTATCCAAGCGCTGCTTTGCTGAAATTGCTCCACTATGGCCATATCCATATACGCCCTTGCGCATCTTATGGTTTAGCCATAAACGATAAACACCCTCAATGCAGGTTGCGATAAGAACGAAAAAATAATAAAAGCTATTAACATCCTTAAGGTCTTGATGAACGACTTCCGATAATGGAATCGGTTTATTCACGCAATTGCTGACTGTCATTTCAGCAGTCAATTCCATACAGTGCTGTTTACTCATATATCCCGGAGGAGCCGTTTGATAGGCTTCCGCCTCAGATGACAAAACATCCGAATAAAAACGTTCGAGACCTCCTGTCAATGAGCCTATAACAAAGAATAAAAATAATAATGAGCCAATAATAAGACTTGGCCACACGATGAGGATTCGATAAAACATGGCGCCAAATTCTTTTGTCAATAACCATACATACCAGTAATTAATGGAAATTTTCATCTTTTTTTCCTTTTAGATTTATCCAGCCGGGTTTACCAGCCACCAACGCCAGCAGTCTTTGGCCGCTGATGATATAAAGAGGAATGTTGTTATTTGAACTCGCGTGCTGCCTGCTTTTATCGCCAGTCCGCCCGGTATGAATAAATAAACCACCACATCGATGTTGAACCAACAGCGCAGAAAAAGCCTCGACGTGCGCGGGGTCAATCGCTCTGCTATAACGCTTTGCCTGGATTAACCAACGTTGGCCCTCAATAAAAACCTGCCCATCTATCCCACCGTCGCCGCTATATGATGCATTACGGATAATTTTCAGCCCCTGTCGCTCCATTGCCAGCAAAAGCAGCTCTTCAAACACATACGGATTGACACGCCGGAGATAAGACAGTCGCTGGGCGTCGCCTGCCAGGGTAGGTAGTTTTTTTAACAGACGTTCTGCTCTATTGTGGTAGCGGCGATGGCGCCGTACGCTGGCCTTTTCACGCCAGCAATATGCCGGAGCGACCATGGCTCCGATAAACAGTAGAATAAACCCTATTATCAGAATAGGATTGAGTGTCGTCAGAAGCGGAAGCTGCGGGATCATGGCCATACCTCTGAAGACACGGCGGTCTCTGTGATTAAAACGGGATAATGCCGAAGCTGTAACCGCCGCGCTAATTCACTGCCCGATGCCGGTGCCATCTGCACGCCAGGAACCAACGAGCGCAGCAACTGGAGAGCAGCAACATCCGTCACATTGACAATCAACCCTACCGCCCGCATTTGGCTCAGTTTTCCCGCGTTCAGTTGTAACCAGGAACGTGAAGCCAGATCGTCTCCGACCAGAAATAATGCGCCAATACCGGGAAGATTCAGTGGTCTGTGGGATTCAATACCAACTGTCAGTTCTGGCGTTACAACCGGCAGCATAGCTCGCTCTCCTGGCTGACCTTGCCAGACGTCATTTCCAGTATTGTTGGTACCGGGGTCCTCCTGCCGATTGATCCCGTCGAAGAAACCCGCAGTATCTTTCCCCCCAAGATCAGCAATAACATTCAGTTCCGCATGAACAGTTATCGGACTCACTAGCAGCATGAAAAACATAAAAATCATCTTCATTTGGTACTCCGGGGTTCGATCCAAACTAATTGAGTTGCAGGAGAAACAGGTACGTTAGAAGGGGAAATATTTTTCGAGGGTTCAATCATGGCCAGCTTGCGTTTAATGCCTGAAATATACCGAGCGGCAGCTGCTCCACCGGCAGGATGATGGTAGCACCCGGCAGCACGTAGCCAACTTCCAGGCTTTCTCTCGTAGCATTCACGCAGAATCTGTGCCGCAACATTCAGATTGGTATAGGGTTCAAAAGCATCCCAAGAGTTTGAAAATCGCCGACCATTCCAGCCCCAGTTGACCTGCCCTAATCCAACATCAATGTTTTTATGTGGAGCCTTCTTCAAAAAACGCTGTAGCGCCTGCCACGCTTCCAGCCGGCTGTCATATTGGTAGGTTCGCCCCTGGACATTCAGGCTCCATGGCCATGGTTGGATACCATGAGGCAGCTTGCGACTGGACTCCTGTAACGCCAGCGCATAGAGTGATTCAGGTGGAACCCTGTGCGAATATGCAACACGTTGATACCCTGCGGGCACCGGCTGTCGCAATGCGCTAACACTGACAGGGAAAATGCTGAATATAATCAGCATCAGAAAGCCGCAACGCGCCATCCATCCTCTCCCTGTTGCAACAACACAGGCATCAGCCCATTTCCGAATCGAATCCAGCGACCACCATCATGGTTCAATGTAATTTGACGGTTACGTACGCGTTCGACGGGGATACTGCGTTCTCTGGCCCACTGGCGCAGTTTGTTGTCATCTCCCTCGCTATCAACCAGGTAGATGTCGACTGGACGGTTGTCAGCCAGTACAGCAGCAAGACGTGAATTGCAGTTGCCGCAGTCTTTTGACCTCACAAACAGCGCCAATCTCCCCCCATTATCGTGCGCGACGCCGCCGGCATTCCCCATATTGACGGGTAACGCATTCGGATAAATGCGCCCCCATGCCGCATCAACCTCACGCTGAAACTTCAGGATTTTCTCTGTATGCTGATATTCTTGCCGAACCCATTTTTCTGCCAACTGTCGCCGTTCAGCGTCGCTGCGAGCCTCAATACCCAGTGCAGTTAACGGATCCAGCCCCGGGGACTTGATCCCCATTTTCCCCCGCATCATGTCCTGATATCGAGCCCACTCTTCATCAGTCAGCTCCCACTGCTTTGACTGAAGGCGGGACACCCCTTGATCAACAGTTCGAATTTGAGAATTCGCTTCAGGGGTTGCCACCTGAATGCTGGTATTCACTGATGCAAACGCAGTTCCTGACAGAACTAACATCACCGCCACTATTTTCAAGCGCATCGCTATTCCTTACCGTAAGGTGAGAGTTTGGGATTTGCCGTTAATCAGAAAACGAGCCTGATTTCCATCAATGCTGGCTAACGTCCAGCCATCAACTGATTCGCCCGGCGTCAACATTCGTATTTGTGACCAGCGATTGCCTTCAATTGAATTGGGAATAATGACGGCGTATTGCTGTCCTCCCCGATGCTCAATGCTGGTTAATGAAAAAGGCGCAGGAACGGGCTTAATCACCCGTTGAGGCTTTTTTGCGGAGCGGTTTCCCGGTGCGGATGCACTGGTCTTCTGCGGCGTTAACTTTTCCCATTTGCCTTGCCAGTCTGAGGCCAAAGTTAGAAGGCGTTTATCATGCGTATCTGCTATTACCTGAAGACCATCAATGCGCTGCTCAAGAAGCGTTATACGTTCAGTAAGTGCTGGCTCCGCTTCCACACTTTTAATGTACTGATTCAGTTTTTTATCCAGAGTGCGAGCCAGGTTCTGCTGAGACTGGCGGAATGTGTCGTACTCCTGTGTAGAAACAAATTCATTTCGAAGTAAATCAACCTTATTTTGCAGCTCCAGCATTTCTGCCGGCAGTTTCTGAAGCTGGCCATTCCGAAATGCGGCATCCAGAGACTCTAACTGGATACTCTGCTGTTGAACGATCAGGATAAGCACGACGGATACGGCTAACGAAACGAAAAACAAAACGACAAGCAGGCTTTTAAAGAGCCAAGTGAGCCGTGAAGGTTGATTGTCTTTATCCGTCGATGCCCCCCTACTGAAGATCCCCATACGTCGCGCAGCAACATCTGCTGATGAAGTCTTGTCGTAATGTGCAGTGACCTCTTCAGCAATTGGGTCATCTTCCTGAGCGTCAGTGGCTTCAGTGAAAGGTGGAATTACGGTGTCTGTAACGGAGGACTCAGTTGTCATGCCTCAAATCCTTGCCTTTGGTTAACGGTTTTCACCACTACTTTGCAAAAACCGAGAACCAGAGACGACGAACAACTGAATATTGAGATTGGGAAATTTAAACTAGGACTTGCAGGACGCGACTATTGAGAATGTGGCTTTTATCTCAGACAATGGGGGCATACTAGGGTTCGCTTCTTTATATACCCCACTATCGGACCATTCATCTGACGTACCGATTGCGATTGGTTTTTCTGCCCACCAAGGCTTAAAATTTCCGCTTATCAGCCTCGTGGTGATGCGTTCTGGTGTTATAGCGGTAATTTGCCAACACCCATCTCCTTCACCTTCCTCAGCCCCGGGCAAAAATTGATTTGAGCTCTCATCCCAACGTTGGATCTGGCGAATAAAATCACCGACTTGCCAGTTTGCTGATGCTTTAGCCGGAAATTGGCAAGCCAGTAAAATCGCGCCGATTATAAGACGGGGGTTTAACATCAGAGTTATCCTTATCCAGATTGAAAACATCGATAATTATAACGCATGGAGCAGATGCTTTTTAGCACCAACTTCATCCTGACCGATTGGTTACCTTCCAATTCTCCCCATTGAGGTTCCGTTAACAGCCTGGTGCAGCCGAGCATCTTTACCCGAGTGATAGCCGGCATGATATGCGTCATCATCCCCGCGACAACTTTTCGCTTCCCGGCTTTCCAGTTTGCTAAATTCCTCGGATATCTGTTTGTAATACAGCAACATTAGCTGTTGCTCTTCTGGTTCAACAGCAAACCGGCTGATGGCATTCCAGGCACCGCTCACCCAACCTGCACAAAATTGATCTGCGCGATTGGTTTTAGTGCTGCTACTGCGTTTTGCTAAATGGAGTAGTTTTTGGATTTTCTCCATATATTTTTCTTTTTCTTCTTTGTTCATTTTGTTACTCGTTATAAAATGAGTGAAAAGATGGATGAATTACTATTTTTTATGCAGCCCTGTATTTTTTCAGTGCCTCTTTATAACTGGCCTTTGCATCTTTTTTTGTTTTACACCACTCGCCATAAACGCTCGAATCCCGATAATTCCCGTACCGATACATACGGCATTCTCCGTGACCGTTGTATTCAACGCACGGAGCGTTGATGCCTAACCACTCAGCAAAATCATGCCCGTAATCAGCGTCTTGATATTCCTGATAATTACATTTGGCCTTGGCTTGCCTGGCGTTAATTTTCGGCGGAGTGTAATCAATAACGTCGCCATACTCGATGCCATCCGTCGGGTGATAGCGCTCAGGGTCAGCATGCGGAACGGAGTCCAAAACAATGCCAATATAGTTACCAAAATCACGCACAATAGTTCCAGGCTGGCCATATGCAATCACTCGACGTCCAATGCAGGCACTCACGCCGTAGTACTGGTTGATGTAATCAAATGCGCTCATCGGCCTTCCCCTTTCAGAGCGGCCGCAATGTCAGCAGTCCAATCTGGGGCGTTGGCGGCGATGAATTTCGGTAATGCAGCCTTGAATGTCTCGATATACTTAGCAGGTTCCTCACCCCAATTTAGAAATTCGCGATACATCACTGTGTCGTCGTGCTCGTCAATACCCGCATAGACAGACATATAGCGCTCTATTTTTTCCAGACAGGCGGAACGGCGGCAGACATTTTCAATGCAAGTAAATGCGCTTAGGTTGGGGAACATGGCCCCCATACCCAGCAACTCATACACTCGAATCCGGAAGCTATCTCCATCAAGAAGAGCACGGAGTGATAGCAACTCGCTGACAATTATTTTTGCTTCTGCCGCGGGTAGTATCACGTTTGCATCATCACCATACGTGTTGCACCATGATGCAATTTTTTCCAGTCGTTCATTTGATGTGTTATCCGTTAAATCTGTCATCAACTCTTCCCCCAATCAAATTTATTAACTTCATCCCGCAGTAAAATGGAATTTAATAATGAAATAATTCGAATAGATGTCACCTTCCTGAAATAGTAATATGGGGTGCCACTGTGTTCCCAACGCCGATATTGTCGCGTGTCTTTGGGCTCAATCATTCGTTCCCACTCTCGTCCATAATCACTCTGACGATATTTAATATCATCTATTGTGATGCTGTGGTTTATAATCCAAACAATTTCTCCACTGTCTTTTATTTTGCTTTTTATTTTACTATGAATACCGACAATCACTACCTGGCCATCATGAGTAAAATTTACTTTCCGGTCATTCATATTCATCTTATTTATTTCCTTACTGAGTCTATATCAGCGCCAATAAACACAGCACATTGAGAGCAAACACCTAAACCTGTATTTCTGTTTACCCGCAGCCAATAACAGACCTCATGAAATTCATTCACACACGCATGATTATCATCACAACCACATACCACACAGGTTGTGATAGTGGTTATTTTTCCGATGGCATTAATTAATGAATTTTCTTCTTCATTTTTGGTTTTGTTTCGCAGCCAAATGCACACGGGCCCATCTTCGGTATCGTGTATTGATGCAATAAACCAACCATCGCCATCAGGGGAAATAGGCTCCCATCCTTCACAATCGCTCGCTCCCACTCCCCAATAACGCTCTTTTGCTTTTTCAAAACCGACTTCATTTTCAAGGAATATGAATTCTATATCGAAATTATTATCCTCAGCCCATCCATAGGAATAGGTTTCAGAAAAATAAGGATGAGTCCACCATCCGTTTTCATCCCGAGCTGGGAACATTGGTTTTAGCTTTTCCATCTTATTTAGCCTTGAATAAATAGGGATGAATTTTTTAATTTGCTAACTCTAGCCGATATGCGATCAACTCATCATTGGCTCTCTTCTTTGTCGGTCAGGCAGAAGTTGTGTTCATCAATACAGTCAAGTGCCCCCTTCTTCTACCGCATTGATATAATTGAATCGGTTTGTTGATATTCTGTGTCCACGCTACTTGTTCCTCAGTCAGGGCTATTAATGAATAGCCCCGTTATCAATCAAAATGTGAACGTCAGTTGCGCGACTGCACCATACGTTCTGTCCGCTCCTGCCATCCCAGTGATATCCAGATGCACCACATCGAAAGGAGACAATCCAATCCCTGCCGTAAAATAGGAGTTATCACTGTCATGAATATCGGCTCGATACCCTGCACGCAGTTGCGCCCATTTCCATGCATTCAGTTCGCCACCTACGCTGACGAACTGGCTATCTTTATCGGAGTTAAAACGGCTTGCAGGAGTCAGATCGACATCAAGAGCGGTGGTAAAGAAACTGTTGCTGTATGCGGTTCCCAGTGTCGCCTGAGGCTTAATTTTAAACGTGTCTTTGACGCCGTTGACTTCTTTCGTATCGATACTGCGTGCAACCAGGTTCTGGCCGACAAGGCCCACAATCCAGTTATCGTTAAGGTTGGTTGAGAAACCGACATCTACGTTGGCGCCCGTTTTATCGTTACGATAATCACTGCTGCGGAAATCAGAGCTGTCGTAGTTATTGATTGCGACGTTATAATTGAAGGTGTAAACACGCTGCACTTTCGGTGTAATACCTGCGGAGAACTCGAACCCACCGACGTTGAATTCACGTGCCATCGCTACACCAACATCTGCGACGACGGCTGCACGACCGTTAGCAGACGAGGTTAACGAGCTCAGGTCAGATCCGTCAGCCGTGCCGTTCGATACCGCATCCAGCCACTGAAGGTCACTGTCAGTCACGTTGGTTTTTACTGTCGCCGTTCCCCAGCCTTTTGCCACGACGGCAAACGGCAGAACGCTGTTGGGTACGGTGGCGACGGTGGTCGCCCCAGCCCAGGCACGAGCATGACTGCCAGAGAGGTCCAGTAAAGATGAGCGTAAGTTTGCCGCCGCGGAACTGGCATCTCCTCCGGCATTGACGACGTTTTCAAACGACATCCAATCGCTATCAATTTGATCGACACCATCTTCCAGGTTATCCGGATCCGAAACCTGGGCGCCAACCGCTGGCAAGATCAGGCTAAAATCATCCGACTTATCGAATTTTGTCAGCAACGCAGGGTTAACCAGCGCAGCTGCGCTGTAGTGTGATGAAGCGACACCTGTTCCTCCCATCGCATCATTACGGGCTTCCGTCCATGTGCCAGCCGCATTAGCGGAAGCGGCAACGACGTTGATACCTGCAATAATAAAACTGCGTGTGATTAATGAATGTTTCATTATTTATTTCCTATTCTATATGGATGTAAATTTTATTTATTTTTTCTTGATTTTCTCTGGTACTGGCACAATGTTCACTACTATTTTTTACAAAAACATCCCCTGATGCTGGCACATCATTAATAAAAAATTACTTATAAATTAACCTATCAACAAATCTCGATAGCTTTCATATTCATATTGATATTTATCAACAATCATAATAGGGAACACAGAACCATCGATTAAAGATGAAATTTGCTTCTGTGAATAAGTTAGATACCTGGTGCTCTTCGGTTTTGGTAAGTGTTGATGTTGATAATCGATTTCCCATTCCTTCAACACACGATAAATTTTAATAATTGGGATGCTGATTACTCCCTGAATATCTTTCCATCCCCTTGTGAAAGCCAGGGTCATGTTACGATCACCGACCGCACGAAAATAAACCAGTTCTATGCCATCATTAATAACATCATAATCCAGAGAATCCTGGTCAAAAAAATGGTTATTTTCCATTGGATTCATTTTTTCACAAAACAACCATTTCACATCAATTTCAAACCATGAAGCCAATTGATGCAGCACCTGAGCATTCAACAAATCAAGTGTTCGCTCTGCGCTGGATAACGCCCCCTGACTAATACCAAATGGAGCTAATAACTGTGCTTGTTGCAGCACGTTCACCCCATACGCATCCATTAGCAAACAAAAACGCTCATACACTCCCATCATCTTGTCAGCTGTTGACGCTCTAGCTTCGGAAAGGACCCCTTCCAGAATAATACCGTAGAGCGTAGACTTAGAAACCCCGATACGTTCAGCATGCATATCAAGAAAAGCCCTGCTTTCAGGCTTGATTCTTACCGAAAACTGGCTATTACTACCATCATATTTTCCATCGCCTTCAGGAAATACCATTTCCCCTGAACGCAAAAGTGCAATTAACGCAGTATATGTAGGATTCATTCACTACGACTCCACATAAAAAATCATTTCAATGTAATTGAGTAATTCGCTTCAATGTATAAACGAGGTTAATCAACATAACTAATCGTGTACAACAAAATAAATCGATCGGTTCGATCTAATGTATCGATAAGATTAAAACCATGTAATGCTAGAAACGACTATAAATTGTTTACCCATTGGTGAAAATTTAACGACATGCAATGACAATCATAAATCCTGAGCTAGGAACTGCAACCAGCCTCCATTCTTGCAACAGCATTTGAAACGTGATTCCTACCTGCTCAAAACGAGAAAACACAACAGGTACAACATGATAATGACAGGGATAGTTGGCTAATACAGTGAGAGCCAGCTTAATTTCAGCCGTCCTCATCAAATGAGAACGAATAACAATACTACGCTCGCCACGGCATAACGCATCCTCCAGTGACGAAACAAATGCGGTATTAAAACGATGAAGGCGCGCTCTGTTAAAGCTCCCTACCCGAGAAAACGGAGCAAGATGAATAGTCCAATATAGCTTTCTCTTATGTTGCATACCAAACACAGTGAAACCTCGAAATGGTATCAACTGACAAATTGCGTAATAAAACGGGCAATACAGCAACCCGAGCAGACACAAAAAAAGGGAAAAGATCATATTGGATAACACATGATAATGACTATAAAGCAATATCGTGCAAAAGCAGTATCGATATGGCGATACTTAACCCAATATCGCCATTCAAAAAATAAAAAAAATATCACAGCGGGTTAATAAGTACCCGATCCACAGCATTGACAACCACATGACCTGGAGGCGGTAAACGCTCTCCATTTCTCGCTGCAATAGCTTGCACTCGCAACAGTGCTACTGATGCTGCTTTCATTGCATCATCGTGTGACTCAGCTGTGACACTGAGATCATCGAAATCACCGAAACACAGCGTCACCCTCCCTTGCTCCTCCAAAATATCTGCCGGATACGGAACAAAAAGCGCAGCAAACTTCTGGGCTTGTTTTTTCCTGACATCCAGCTTACTGACTAATTGAGTCGCGCGAAGGTGAGTATAGCGTTTAAGCATATTCATTGATTTGTGGCCTGAGATAGCAGCAACCTCTATGACGTTAAGCGTTCCCAACTCAAACAGACGGCTTATCGCTTCGTGCCTCAGATCATGGAAATGAAGGTCACTTATATCCAATTCCTGTAAAGCTACTCGCCAGGCGCTTTTAAACCCATTTGATGTATAGCTGAAGACAGCACCATTCGCCGGAATCGTCCCCACAAATTCACGTAGAGATTTACGGGCTTTTGATGAAAGTGGGACATCGCGGGCCGATCCATTCTTTGTTAGCGGTAGATGAGCCACGCCTAAATGTAAATCGACGTTCTCCCATCTAAGTGAAAGGATTTCTCCCTGACGCATGGCTGTCTCGATAGCCAACAAAAAAATGGTGAGCAACTCAGGATTTTTCCCTCTGAAATAGCGGGCTAATCGGCGTTCCTCCGCTGACGTTAACCTCCGGGTTCTCCCTGCCGATACAGGCGGTTTGCGGACATACTCAACAGGATTAGAAGTGCAGGTTCCCCATTCAATACGCGCTAAATTGTACATCGCGGACAATAAGGCCATCTCAAGTCGAACAGTATTAGCACTTATCGTCTTTCCAGTAATTGGATTAACAGAAGTGAGTCTCAAATCCCTGTACTCAGCAATATCAACTGATGAAATCTCATCCATCATTTTTTTCGCCAGTTCAGACCGCCGAATAACATTTATTCGATAAAATTCCTGTAGTTGGCCGCGCTTATGGATAGAAACCGTTGAATAATATTTATCCAACGCCTTAGATAACACCATCTTCTTTATACGTTTTTTTACAACCATATGAATTATCCCTAACTAAAGCGAAGAACAATATCATATGGCGTAAATACTGACTAAACTGTCAATACGGCGTGTGGGTCAGTGGACAAAATTTTGAGACATCTACAATCATCGGTAATGAGGCATGTGGGCATGAGTCATCGTTTGCAACGTGTCCCAGCAACACATTCCTGGTCAGCGGTGGGTATACCTTATCAAGTTGGCCATACGATGCTGTCGCAGCAAACTCATATAACTCACCTGATGCATCGTATCCGGATCCTGCTAATAATCGTTGGAAAGTTAATGGTACAGGTAGTGAGCGTCGAGTCTGTTTTAAGGCTATTGCACTATGCGCTAACAAATGAAGTCTTTCAGAAGTGGCCTACAGAGTCGGCCACTTCTCAGGCGATTGGCAGATCTTGATCATGTGCATCAGTAACTGCTGTCGCCGGTATTCTGTTACCACTTGAAGCAGTCTATTTTCAGCCAGTTACCGTTATTCCAGTATTTCCAATATCCGTCTTCAACATATAAATTGAAGCTTCCTGTTCGAGTGTTCCCCCATTTGTTCCAGCCATTTATGGTGCAAAAATAATCTTCAAACGAGGCGATTTGTCCCCCACTTCCAGTGACAGTGAAATAATCTTTATCTCTTTCGAATGCATTTTCCCACACACCGGATTGACAGGAAAGTATCGAGCCAGAAGCATCACGGCTTACGGTCCCATCTGTCAGACAAGTCGTGCCGGCAATTTCGACTTTTTGTAGCTCTAAATATTCTCCTGTAGAGATTCGCCCGGTCGCTGAAACCTTCCCAGCTTGAACACCCTTATCGTTTATCGCTTTGACCCAATCACTGTCATCCATATAAAACCCACCGCCGTGGGTTTCATTTATCCAACCTTTATTATTTTTGGTGACCAACCAGCCATTATTCGTCGTAATATCATTTTCAGCATTAATCTGGTCGGCGTTATCAACGTTATTCCCGCCCATATCGATGGCAGTATGCATACGGTTTAAATCAGGCTTTCCTGTAACCGCAAAACGATAAAGACGGTCACTCTCTTCTTTAGCATCATTCAATTCATCCGTTGTCAGTACGGCCGCAATTTGCCCCTGTGTCGTTGTCACACCAAATGTCGTTAACGGTTCAGTCCATGCCCCCATCGCGCCGGTGACTTTGCCAGTCTCCCAAACATAACCGCCACCATTCATATTCATTGAGATGAAACGAAGTGCCTTGAAAGGCAATGAAGTACCTGATTGGGTATAGGTCAATGCTTGAAGTTGAGAAGTATTCTGTGCGTTTTTGACAACAGCGCCTTGCCAGCGCTGACCTGCTGAATTCATATCACTGAACCCTGACGGCAGGAATCCCGTGTTCTTCAGCATCGTCGCGGTAACAATAACTGGCGTATTCGTCCCCGCCTGCCCAAGTAACGTTTCGTAGTAACGCCCAACATACCCTTTCAATGCAGACTTGAAGCGTGTTCCTTGCTGTGCCATGACCTGATACTGCAATTCCTGAGTATAATTCTGATAAAGCGAGGTTCCCCATATCGCCGCACTCAGCAAAATCAGCAACGCAACGCCCATTTCCATCAGCGCCCAGCCGCGGTGCCGGTGCGGTCGTGTATTTAAAATCGACATTATTTTCATCTTTCACCACACTACGACAGGATTGAATACACGGTTAATTGATGCCAGCATGGCGCCGGTACACAACCAGGGTCCTAATGGCCCTTCTTTTCGTTGGCATCGAGAGCTGGCATGCCAAACTACAAACCCCGCCACACCGAGAACTAGCGCCTGCAAAGTACCGGACCATCCACACCACGCTGTAATGGCAACCGACAGCCAGACATCACCAAGTCCGAGCACCTCACGTTCTGCCCTTGCATTGAAATAAAACCGGGCGACAGCGAAAAAAAAACCAATCCCTGCCATCGCCCCAAAAATTCTTAGTAGGTCACCATGCCCCAACATGGCCAACAGGCCCGCCGCCGTCCCAGAGCCGGTGTACTCAATGGGCAACCAACCTGCGATTGCATCAATGATGCTCAGTTGCAACATAAAGCCC
The DNA here is from genome assembly GCF_003666245.1 of Brenneria alni. Taxonomy (GTDB): domain Bacteria; phylum Pseudomonadota; class Gammaproteobacteria; order Enterobacterales; family Enterobacteriaceae; genus Brenneria; species Brenneria alni. Next base: position 32,269 of record NZ_MJLZ01000015.1, on the reverse strand, counting down.
AGAAAAAGAAGTATGCTTATTCGCTCAAAAAGCGGTGCCGGCGCAATAACAATGAGCGTGCCGGCCAGCGCATAGAACCACACAAACAGACGAGCTGAGCGTTCATCCCATAAATAAGAGACACCATATTCAATCAGAAACTGGTGTGGCTGACGTGCGAGCTGGCTGAAAACAACCATTAACCCAAGAAGAATGACCAGTGACCAGGGCGCGAGTGCATTAAACTGGAATATCATGGCAGCACAATCCCGCGCTCTTCCTTTAACAACCGCTTGTAAATTGCATAAATGCGGTTCGCATACGACTCACGCGTCTCATGCCTATCCTTCCGGAAACCTGCGTTATACGACCCCAGGCAGTTCCAACTGATACCACATACCTGAAAATGTTTAGCGAGGATCCAAGTGCCGATCTGCACGTTAAGGCATGGTTTAGTCAGCAACTCACGTTTGTCGCGGATAACGGAAGTCGCAACCAGCTTCGGAATATGGGTTGAATTCACTTGCATCAAACCATAATCCCGGCTCACTTCACGCCTTGTTTTTTTATCACGATTGATATTCACAGCATCAGGGTTCAAAGCGCTTTCTCCGGTCGCAATTGCTTTTACCAGCAACGAATCGATACGATATTTGGCGCCAGCTGCATCAAAGCAAAAAGCTGATGCCGCCCCGGGAAGCAACAGCAGCATCGGAATAATGAGCAAGACACCGCTGTTCACAATGCTTAACCATTAACAGTAAAAGTCAGCTTGTTTTGCCCGGTTCGACCACTGTCGGCCAGACACTCCGTACCTGCTGTTTCGAGTGAGACCTGACCGTCAGCATGGGAACTGCTGTTGATAGTGATGCCAGATACCACCCCGCCAGCACTCATGCGCGTCGCAATCGTAATACAGGCGTCCTGAGGAATTTTCTCTGACGTAAGCGTGAATCCATTGTTAAACCCATTGGCCGCAACAGGTGTGAGGATGATCTGCCCTCCCCAGGTATTCCAGAGTGTTGCGGTTCCCGAACTAGCAGTGCCTTGTATTGTTACGCCTTTTGCTCCACCGACCTGAATCAGAGAGCCTGTCATCTTTGTTCCGCTACTGAAGTTGTACCCTCCGGAACCTTTCAGCAAACCTTGCGCACTGGTGATCAAATTCTGATAGCTAGTCACTTCAGAAGCTACATTCTTACGCCCCCAAAGCATATAGATGCTACCCAGAATGACCACGATGACGCCAATAACGGCTAAAGCTACCGCGGCATTCTCCATAATGGCCCAACCACGATGCGGCCTTACTCGCTTAGAAGCGCGTTCATAAGTAATATCAGACATAATCTCTTTCCTTCCTTAATAAATACTCTTATTGCCCAATGAAATTGCTCATGTCCTGGACCTGGAAAATCGTCATCAGAACAAGAATGAAAAAACCGATAATCAGTAGAAACGAATAGAGGCGCATGCGAACGATACGAAAACGGATACGCATCAGACTGGTTTTCAGAAACTCTTCGCTGTAACGGCGAATCATCTCGGCTGAGCCGTCACGGCTGGTAAGTAGGTAGAGATAATTGACGCCTTCCTTACTGGGAAACTGATAGCCGCTGTTACGCAATGCCTTTCCCAGCTGTTCCCCCCCCTCCAGGTTGTCTATCGCGGCATCAAGCCGTTCACATAACCAGGGCGCTGCGAAGCGCCTTAACTGATTCAGTGCATCCAGCGTTTTTACGTTGGCCTCTAGTAATGAGGCGATATTCATCAGAAACACAGCGCCTTGCAGTTCTTTGTAAATGGACCAGGGCATCAGGTGATCGGCCCAGAGACGTAACCGCCCCGTCCAGCGAGGCTGTGACCATAAAACCAGACAGGCCAATCCGCCACATACAACGGCTATGGCAATACCCGCGTTTTCAATGACATCAGACATGATCGCCAACAAACCGAGTGCGCCATACCAGGTAGCAGGATCAGACATCTGCTCAAGTGCTGGCTTGAGCCCGTACGTCACGACGCCGAACATGCCCCCGACCATCAGAACCAGTAACAGGGGATAGATCAGCATCTGTAACACCATAGAAAAGATGGCGCGGCGGGCCTCAATCAACACTCCAACCTGCCCCAATACATCGGGTATCGAACCGCTGGCCATGCCCGCACTCACCAGTGCGGCCTCTTCGGCCGGCCCCCACTTGGCCAGCACATCTTCCAGCGAATGTCCCTCACTGTTATCGCTCAGCGCGTGGATACAATCGGCCGTCAATTCAGCATAGGGATGCCAGTGTTCGCCAAAATTGGTATGCACATCCTCAATTTCCTGCATGGCTGCCAGCAGAGGGCTATTGTTCTCCAGTAAGAAGCGCAAAACAGAATAGAACCTGGCGCGATAGGCGCCGCTAAACGTGTGACGAGTGATCTCATAGCGAATACGCTCAAAGGCGGACATCTCACGCATGAATAGACTCCCTGTCCAGCCGCAACATCTGGTCTTCATCAAGCGGGCACACAAGATCGGCATCTAATGCATCGACCTGGCCTGTGTTGAGTTTGTGTAAGAGATGAGTGCGGCGTGTGATCCCTCCCAGGCTATCGATCCAGTATTGACGAGCGGCCAATTGTCCTTTGCTCAGGTACAACGACATAAACTGAGCATCCGGGCGTATTACTTCTGCAACCACGCTACGGCCGACGACCCCACAACTGACAATGCGGTCGTTCAGCTTTTTCTGGCAGTGCGAACACCCTTCTTCATGACGAAAATAGAGATTTTCAACCTGACAAACGTTCTCAACGTTGCAATAACGTTCAAGACGCTCTCGTTGTTCACGAGTTAACAGATGTGTTTTCTCTCCCCAGGAGACCCGGCAATGCGGGCATAAGACCTGCACCAAACGCTGACTGATCAAACCGATGAGCAATTGAGGATCAGCAATCAGTTCCTCTGATATCCCCATCAATCCCATGCGGCGTAGAGAGCCTACCGCGCTATTTGCATGCAACGTACTTAGTACCAGATGTCCGGTTTCTGAGGCATATAGGGCAGCCTTCAACGAAACATCATCGCGGATTTCCCCCATCAAAATCGCATCTGGATCCAGTCGCAACGCTGATGAACTCGCTTTGTCCCAGGCTTGCTGCACTGCCTCCGCATTGCTTTTATCTGCAATAATCGGCGTCTGAATCGCACCGGCGATACTTCCCTCTGGCGGGTCTTCAATGGTTAACAGCCGTTTTCTTCCCCGCGTCCGTTCGAGATACATCGCACTAAACGAGCGTAGCGTCGTACTTTTCCCCGACCCCGTAGGGCCTGTTAACAGAACGATCCCTTCCGGGGTCCGTAACATTTGCTGTGAAAGTTGCTGCTGCTGGGGCAGTAGTCCCAGTTGCTCCAGCGACGGCACGTTGTCGCCGTCATCGGGGATAATGCGCATGACAACATAGAGCCCCGATGCGGTTGGCGTATGACTGTAGCGAGCGCCGAACAGACCAACTCTTCTCAGGAACTCGGCCTTGACCCGGCCATCTTGTTTGCGATTGGGGTAGAACTGCGTTTCTGTAACATCACACATTGACAGAATGATGGTAGATGCCTGAGCTATCCCCTCGCTGCCGGTAACTTCGTCAACAGTCTCCAGTTCACCATGAATACGGAACTGGATGCGGCACAACTCAGCATCGATAATCATATGAATATCAGATGCATGAAATTCCTTACTTTGTTCGAAATACCGTAAGACTTCTTTTTGTCGGGGGCTCACATCGCCCAGATCGGCAAGGGAGATGCTTTTACCTTCATCTACATTTCTCTTACGGCGCTCACGCAAATCACTCAAAGCAACAAACTCTGTTTGTGCCCGCGGATTTTTCTGAATAAATTGCGTTATCCAGGACTGGACGCGCTGATCAGCACGCCGGTTGGTATCGATAACGACATTTACCGCGCCGCCAGCGGTGTCTTCGAGCAATACAAAGTCAGCAATACTTTCATCAATCGGAAACATGAACTCTCCTTAGAACGAAAGCGATGAGCCATCGCTCAACTTGACGACGGAATCCGAAATGGCACTGACTGTCACTTCTGTACCTGGAAGGCGATCACCCTTTGCGATTTCAATCGTGCCGCCATTACCTAGGCGGAGCCGGGCGAACATCGCCTTACCATTGCCATACGTTTCCAATAGCGTGGGTCTGCCCACTTTTCCGGATCCAGATAACGATTGTGTTGCCGCGACAACTCCCGGCTGTGGCGAAACCGTGGCCGCTGGTAGCGAAATTGGCATTGATGCTGATGACGCAACAGAAGGTTGCTGAATGGGCAATAACTGGCTCTCTTTCAACATACGTTGCAGCTTTGCGCTTTCAACCTGAGCAGCTAATAGCATGTTGTGCGCTTGCACCGCCTCGAGCTGCCCAACCGTAACCGGTGTATCAGGCAGTGTCCCCTGAGCTTTAGAGTCAATATCCTCAGCCTGGACAGAGAAGATGAACAGCAGGTTTAGCAAGCCCCAGAGATTATTTTTGCGCATAGAGATGCCCTTGAATTTTGTAATCAAACTGCCCTTCGGCACTCAACGTGAAAGCAATGCTATGAAGACGAACGCCAGTTTCATCGAAATCGGTTAATAGCCATTCCGGCGCCAGGCGAGAATTAATCGTAAAGGAGTATTCGTGCCAATCCTGTACCGGCTCGTCTGAAGAATCCCCCGGCGCACGGGCAGGTGGAACAACTTCACTGAGGGGGACATCGATATTTCTGCGCTGGAAATGAGAGACGAAGCGCATCAGTTGAATCCTGGCCATCGGGACAGGCTCATCGCGCCATGGGATCGGATCACTATCAATAATGAACGGGATAAACACATCCCCTGATTTAGCGCCTTCCAATAATTTAAACGAGGCGGTCTGGCCAAAGATCTCGTTTGCCCGCCGATCAAAATCAGCAGCAGTGCTACCTGGGCGAGCGTCATAACGTAACCGCATACCATCACTGACGCACTCACCCGCATTCAGGATCCAACCTGTAATTGAGACCGGTAGCGGCTGACGAGTAAAATAACATTTGCTGAGAAAATACGATGTTGGCCAGGCCTTCGCCCAGGGATGAGGTAGCGTCTGTCCCTGATCTTTTTGCCGCGCTTTCGCCTGCTCCGCTTTTAATGCAGCCAGCGCTGCCGCTTGCTGCGCGGCCTGTTCGGTTTCCTGTTGCCAGTACCAGCCCCCAACTCCTGCGGCAGCCAGCAGCAACGCGGCAACCACCCTTTTATATGGCGATGTCAACCGTATCAGTTGCGTCTGTCTGAGTTGTTGACGGCTCAAGTGCTGAGTCAATACTTGCCAGCTCGTCGCTGACTCAGGCAATACTGCTACTTTCCAGCCCTCAGTTGGCGCATCGTTAAAAGATAGAAAACGTGTAAGCGCGGACTGAACATCATTCAGAGTACCTACTACATCCCCCATCACTGACGGCTGACCATTCAATGTGGCCAGGAATAACCAACGTGCATCATCAATCTGATAAACGCCATAACTGTTATCACCTTCTCGCTGAAGGAATGCAGCCGCCAGAGAATAGAGTGCCCGGCGCTGATGCAAACGACCCGGGCGCCCATAACCGATATTGCGTTTTCCCTTTTTACCTAACGTGACACGATGCGTGCCTGGATAAGTCTTGATGAACCGAAACCGGGATTTGGTACCGGCATCCGTTTCCGGGACCCATTTCAATCCGGCAACCCATCCATTTCGGCCAACCGGCAATACCAGTGATGCTGGCTCTATATTTTTCGTATTGCGTTTTAACGGTTTCATGGCTTACCTCAACACAACCGGGGTAATGACGATGACTAAAGATGTTCGGGTGTTATCCCCGCTGCGCCCTCCGCCAAATACAAAGTTGTCAGGTGTGAATGTCCCGGATTTACTGGTTGTGGTATTAACCTGTTCAAACCCTGTCAACACCAGTGATTGCCCCGCTCTCAGGTTTACCTTGCGGGTCAGCGACCGTACTTTGGTGTAAGGCATGTCCATCCGTGAGTTGCCGTCTGCTGTTACAAACGATCGAATGGTCGGCGGATCGGACAGGTTGAAGGAAAACTGCAACTGCACATCACCGCTTTCCCTGATGAACGGCAACATGGTGATGTTTAAACCGGTCGTGATCATGCCCGGTTCGAGAGAACTGGTAGACCCGGCATTTGTCGTGGATGTCGTGCTGCTGCGGGCGATATAGACAGTCTGATCCGATAACTGAAACGGCGCCGGCGACAGATTCGTTGTGGGCACCGCCTGACTCATATCGACTTTGACGTTACCTTGCTCGCTCAACGCCTTAATCAGTGCGCTGGATCCGGCAAACTTCGCAGCATTTCCCGTTGCACTTTCCAAAATAGATACGCCACCGCTCATGGCGTTATCCGCAACGCCACTGAAGCTCCCCGTCATTGTGGCGCCAACGTTATTCAGCGACTTATAAACGAGCGACCAATCCAGCCCCAGTTGATCTGTTTTAGTCTGGATCACACTGATAAGTTGAACGTTTAGCTGAACTTGCCTGTTTAACACCTCATTTTGATGATCGACATAGCGGGCAACGCGAGCCTGAACTTCCGGCGTATCCGTTACGGTCAACGAACCACTGGCGGCAGACAGCCAGAAACGACCATGCTGGGGCGTTAACATCGTTTCCACCGTTTTCCGAATATCTTCGTACAGGTCGCTGCTCAGATCCGTTGTCGTTTTTTGTGACGAACTAGCATCTCCGGATGCCGCACTAGCTGCCGAACTTCCTCCGGATGCGCCCATACTGGTTGAAGAACCCGAAATAACACTGGCCGTGCTCTCAGTTTTAGTATTCAGGATGGACAGTTGATAGGTTTGGGTTTCGGTATAGTAAAATACGACCTGGTTGGCATTATCCGCTCGCCAGGATAATCCCAACTGACTCGCAACATTATCCAACAGGCCTGCGACACCAACGCCGTTACCATCCCACTTAAGAGAGCCCAGCCGTAAGCCTGACGTGCTGACAGCCGGTTGCACTGATGCTGAATTAGATGCAGAGGTGCCGCCAGGGATCCGCGATAAAGACACACGCCCATTGTCATCAGGTGCCGGCAGCGCCCCGGTCATTTGTTGCGTCACAGAGCTGGTTAATGCAACGGATTGTACATGCGCCGCATCAGGGGTAATAACAACCCGAATACCACACACTCGGGTAAGACGTTGCCCCAGTTCGAGTAAGGACAACCCGTCTGGACGGTTAACCTGAAACGGGCAATAAACCAGTTTTTTACTATCTCCCATAGATGACTGCGGCACGGCAATCGGGCTCAAATTCACCCAGGGCTTATCCACCCAGGTAACGGAAGATTGTGTCCAGGACGTTTGCGACTCTGTGATACGGCGAGCCTGCTGGCCTGTCGCGCCGGCCTCGTCTTCCATTTTCTCGATTTCATTCAGGGCGCAACCCGATAGCATCACCGCTAACGCAATCGCGCCTAACGAGAACCGGCGTAGGCCAAAATAAACGGGATACCGCATCTGCGCTCCTGTCAGTTAAGATAAACAATATCCCCGTCCGCCACGCCTGCAGGGAGCATTAAATTCATGTCAGTACCATCCAGCATCTTCAGGCGACCTTGACTGACCACGCAGATCAAAGCAGAGGCAACAGAGCTACGGGTTAACGCCGCGACCAGACCAGGGAAATCCGCCGTCCAGACCCACAACCGCCCTCCTGAAACCACATGACTGACCCGGCTATCAGGAAGCGGTATCAGAGCCAGCTGTGTTAACTCAACCGCACCATCATTCACTACATGGTCATAACGAAAATCATTGATCGCAGAGGCGATGCGCAACATGTCATTGGCCACTGATGACGCCGAATTGGTGGTGATGCTTTCCGACTGTGTTTCGGAACGGCGCAGATCAACGCTGCCGACGATCAGGAAGAACACCAACGCGAAAGCTATGGCCGCGTATCCCATTAACGACGTTCTCCCGGACGGTCGCTAACAAAAATCAAACACTGAATCCGGTTGGCTTCTGAAAACAAAGGCTTCTCCGCATTACGGTACAGATCGAATACCTGAGTAACGGCGGATTCAAAGTTGCCGTGAAATGAAAGAGGCGCATCAATGCGGTAATCCAGACTGACCGGCCACACCACAACCCAGTTTCCACCATTCACGCATTGCGCATCGCTGGCCCACTTATTCAATGACTCACGCAACGTAGTTCCGACTTCCGCGCGCCATGTTGTTCCCAGTGGCTGGACACTAACCGGTCTTCCAGGAACAAATGGTGATTTCCCGCTGACCGGTATAGATGATGAAGACAAGGATGTTGAGACCTTTTGTGTCACCACCGTTTGTGCGGCCGGCGCAGTCGGTGTCGTAACGGTTCCAGCCGGAGCTGAAGTGCGTTGTTTTACCTTTGCGGGCTGTATCTTCGCCGATACAGGATTATTTACAGGAACGCTAATGCCTGAAGCAGTTGCTGGAGAGGTTGGTGCATTCACTTTCCCGATATTTTTCGATGGTGAAAGCGTCGTTAATGCCGGGCTCGGCAATGGCTGGCTGTCCGGTTTTAGCACGCCTGATGCAGTTGAAGACGAACCGCCGGTAAAAGGATTTCCTGGCTGACGCTTCGTAGTATCCTTTGTCTTCTCCGGTTTAGGTGACGTCGGAGATGTCGATGCTATGACTGGCGCGGACGCGAAAAAGCGATATTCGTCGCGCAGGCTAAAACACACCTCGCGATTAACATCGTCTACGCGCAGTCGCCAGGCGGGTCCCGCTACGATTTGCAATGCATCACTAAGACGGACCGGGCCAATAGAACGTTGAACACCAGGTAATGAGCGGCTTAACAGTTCAGTAAACATGGGTGAAGTGCTGGGGCATAGCGAATACCCCGACTCCAGCAGCAAATAACGAAATCCATCACCAACACTACGCACCAGTTGTGGCGGCATCGTGATGTCGATTATTTGATTCAGTGGATCGCGTTGGGAATCTGCCGGACGGGTACTGACTAGGGTATAGCGATCGTAACGTACCACCTCGGGTGAGCGACTTTGATAAATGTCATTAACCCTGGGTGAAACATTAGCTCGGGTAATTGCATCAGAAGACGAGGTATTTTGTTGAGCGCAGCCCGCAGCCAGTAATGCCACTGTCAGACATGCCAGCTTATATTCAGGTTGCCGGGTTGGTCTTGCCATCAGTCTCCACCGTTTAAGAGTAATCTCAATCAGGTGGTTATTCTGCCGACAAGCCCAGACCGGGCAACGCTAAACTAGAAACGTAGACAGAAAAGAAAAACGCTGGCCGAAGCCAGCGTCAGTATCCCATAGCTACATGAGAAAGGTTAATTAGTCAAAAACAGATGACAACATCTGCTTCTGCTTCATATCGACATTACGAGTCATTCTGGGTAGAAATCAGGGTTTATTGCCTGCTCAAACGTCCACGGGCATTCAGCCGGAAAAACGGTGCGACGGATGTTGGTTTCACGCTCAGCGGCAATAACTGCATCCCCGTATGCATCTTCAACAATTTCAGTAAGCTTATTTTTCAAACTGGGATTGTCGGCAATAACACGGACTGCTTTTCGACGTTGCTCTTCAATAGTCAGACGCCAACTCCGACTCTGTCGTTCCGACTGATATTGCCATTTGAGCAAGTGCATGAACAGTTTCTCCAGCCGCGATTCCAGTTCCCGGCGTTCACTACGCCCCATAGCCTCAATCTCCTCCAGAAGGTTTTGCGTATCCAGCTCCGTGATACGTCCAGCACGCAGCAGATTTGCCTGCTCCTGAGTCCAGCCGTAAAAATCACTGTCATAACGGGTCATCATATTTCCTCCCCTGAACCTCAGGTTACCATCTAGATAGATAGCCTGAGTTTGTCAGAGAAAAAAGCACCAGTCAAAGACTGGTGCCAGTGTTTACGATATGGCATAAATTGCCTTGCGACATACGCCATAACCAAACCCGAGAAACGGGATATCGTCGTCAAAATCCATCGGCGGTTCATTGCCCGCAGAACGTTGAGCCTGAGGTGTACCACTATGCGCCGGCGCAGCTGGCTGTTGAGGTTTTCCCCATGAAGTGCTGGCTGCACTTTGATTATTACTTCCAGCATTAGGGCGAGAACCTAGCATCTGCATCGTGCCGCCAACGTTAACGACAACTTCAGTCGTATAGCGTTCGACGCCAGCCTGATCGGTCCATTTACGAGTTTGTAATGAACCTTCAATGTAAACCTGAGAGCCTTTGCGAAGATATTCGCCAGCAACTTCAGCGAGTTTTCCAAAGAGCACAACACGGTGCCATTCGGTCTTCTCTTTCTGTTCACCGCTTTGCTTATCACGCCAGGTCTCAGAGGTCGCTAATGTCATGTTGGCAACTGCACCACCATTCGGCATATAGCGAATTTCGGGATCTTGACCAAGATGGCCAACTAGGATAACTTTGTTAACACCGCGTGAAGCCATATCTTTTCTCCTTTTGCATTGAAAAACACCCCGCAAGCGAGGTGTTTAAAATGAGTACCTGTTAATCAGAACGAATTTTCCGCATACTCTTTAGGAGCAGCAGCTCCGTTCTGAGGGGGTACGGAGTCAGATTTTTCAGCTTTATGGACCATTTTCTGGCCTATCTTAATCCACTCTACCTTGATCAAGCGGGCTTTCTGGCTAATACGCTGTTCGCCGGTATGTTCCCCGGACTTCAAAGTGAAAATCTCAGCAGAGAGATTACTCAAAGTGAATCCGATAAGAACCTTATTGTCTTCATCAACCGCTTTTTGGCAGCGATTAATAAGACTAGTCGCCTCCTTACCTGCCACAGTGACATCAAAACGAACGTAGTTCGCTTTATCTGCCGGGCCGCTTAAGGCATTAATGACACAGCTTGTGAATGTTCCAGACTGTCCATTAACCTGACGGATATTACTGATATATCCCAGACCATTAATAAGAAGATTAAAATATTCTGATTTGCCGGTTTGAGAATTATTTTGAGTTTGAGCGTTGTTATTTGCAGACATAATGTATTTCTCCATGGAGTGTTAAATAAGGTGCAACGGAGAAAACATTCCCCTTGAGGGAATTGTCTTTCCCGTCAAGGGTCAGGATCAGCTGTTATCCTGACTTGTCTGGTTAGTTAAACGGACCTTCATCACCACGCTCGCAACGGCGTTTAAACTACCTGGTGATATCTGCTTCCAAAGGCTGGCAGATTTACCACACGTAACTGAACGTGTTCTTCCTTGCAGGCTACAGAAGTGTTCTTTTGTGACTACCCGAAGGCGATCCTCACAAGCCACTGGATCATTGGTGGTCATCAGAGATGACGATTAAGCACGTTCATTTTTAAATCACAGTGCAATATCGTCAAACCTAAATTGTTTTAACCACAGTAATAATAAAAACGGCACCAAAGATTGGTGCCATTAAAGGACATTACTACAGTTTGTAAGAACAGCTGACCAATGGAGTGAATTAGGTGACATCTGCAAAAATTAAAACGGTGCCGGTTTTATCCGGCACCGTCTAACGGGATGTACCATGTCCCTGAGGTTTTCAACGTAGCTCCGGGGAGTTTCCTGACGCGCTTTTCACGGAGGGAATGCGTCTTACAGATCGACTGAGTGTGCGGTAGCCATCTGCTGGGCTGATAGCGCTCCGTTCCCCGTAAGAACGTCGCACTACCTCGTAGCCTGCGAGGTACAAATTGCATCAAAGCGGGATTACCATATCAAAAACACCGCTTGTCAGGTAACCAGTTTATTCTTAGTTTTTTACTGTCCTTTTACCCGATTTGCCTTTCGTCTTTGTTCCTTCGCTTACAACGCCTTTACAAAGGGGGTACTTTATACATCCCCAGAACAATCCATTACTGCCTTTTATTCTTTGAGTTATACCACCACATGTTGGGCAGGGCGGGGTAATGGGAGGTGTTAATGAAATTGTCTGCTGTTTACCCTTTTCAACCAAGATGCGTGTCCATTCTGTCTGGCGCTGCATAAAGACTTCAAGAGAGAGTTTTCCCTGATATATATCTTCCAAAGACTGCTCCCACAACGCCGTCATGCCAGGGCTGGTTAACGTATCTGGTAAAGCCGCTACCAGTTCTCTGGCGATTAGGGTCGCGTGAATATGGGCACCTTTTTTCTCCAGATAATTCCGTTTAAACAATGTTTCAATAATTCCACCGCGCGTTGCCTCTGTTCCCAAGCCCGCATTATCACGAAGTACTTTCTTCAACTCAGGATCAGTAACAAAACTTGCCGCATTTTCCATAGCAGCAATGAGCGTTCCATCAGTGAAATGAGAAGGCGGTTTAGTTTGCAGAGACTTAACCTCACCTCCTTTTAACTGACATAAATCGTTTTGACTTAATTTGGGTAACTCACCACCGCCGTTATCATCCTGCTCCTTAGTGGCTACATTATCTTCTTTCTCGTCGACAAAAAGAGCCTTCCAGCCAAGCACAACACTAATACGTCCTCGGGTCCGAAATAGTTGCCCACCGATATTAAACGTGGCTTCAGTTACATCAGCTTCCTGAAGCGGAAAAAATTGAGCCAAATAATTTTGCCGAATGAGGGAATAAACCTTCAATTCATCCTGTGATAATTTCGCGATATCAAAGGATTGCCTGGTAGGAATAATAGCATGGTGCGCCGTGATTTTTTTATCATTCCAGACACGGGAAACAAAGGAGCGATCGGCTCTTTGCACAACTGGGCCTACCATAGGATCGGATTGCACAAGCGCAGAAAGTACTTCGTCAATCTCTGTTTTCATTGATCCAGGTAAATACCCACAATCCGTTCTAGGGTACGTAGTTGCTTTATGTGTTTCATACAGTGCTTGTGCAATACCAAGTACCTGATTTGCCCCCATCCCCCATTTACGGGAACAAACTTGCTGGAGGGTGCTTAAACTAAAACATAAGGGTGCTGGAATCTTATCGCGTTTCATTATGACATCGAGCACCACCGCTGTTGCCGTATTTCGGCACAGTTGCTCTACAGCCAATGCTGCATTTTGCTGTATGCATCGATGTTCGCTATCACAATAACCGGAGGCCGGAATCCAGGTAGCGCTAAACTGAAGACCGTCTTTTTCTAACTCAGCCAAAACTCGCCAATAGGGCTTGGGCACAAAACTATCGATTTCAAGATCACGACGAACCACGAGCGCCATCGTTGGCGTTTGCACTCGTCCGATAGACAACACATCACGCCGCCCAAAACCTTTATCACGAGCCTTTAAGGTATAGAGGCGGGTCAAATTCATACCAATGAGCCAATCCGCTTTACTGCGCCCCATCCCAGCATAATAAAGACGAACCGTTTTCTCGCCTGGGAGAAGATTATCTAATCCTTTTCGGATGCTGGCGTCGTCAAGCGCACTCAGCCATAAACGTTTAACATTTCCGGTAAAATGGCAATAATCCAGTAATTCCCTGGCCAGTACCTCCCCTTCTCTATCTGCATCTGACGCAATAACAACGTCGTCTGCCTGCTTCAACAAACGACTAACGACAGAAAACTGATCCGACGTATCTTTCTTTACAAGAAGTTTCCACTGAGATGGCAACATTGGCAGAGAATCAAGGTTCCATTGAGCAAACTCATCACCATATGATTCGGGATTAGCTAACTCTAGAAGATGACCAATAGCCCAGGTAATTGTGATGTCTTTTCCAAAAAGAAATCCCTTACCACGTTGGGTTACCCCCATCACCTTAGCTATATCTTTGGCCTGGGAAGGTTTCTCGCATAAAAATAAGCGCATCACTCCCTCCCAGTAGAAGAAAGCCGCGCAGAAAAAGAAGATCGTAGTTTCCCAGACATAATGTCTGCGTCGGGCTCCCCATAAAGCTCAATAGCTTTAAGGCCTGCTGGCGTTCTGGCAAGAATATCATTGCGGGTAACAGTAACAGCGCGGTAATTCTGCACGATACTGTATATCTGTCTGATCGCGTATCCTCCCTTATCCAAATATTGATCGCGAGTTGCCCGGGAAATAAGACCATAGTGGAAGGCTTGGAACACCTTCATCGCCAATTGGTCATAGCCAACCAATAACCAAACACAACGATATCCAAGTGGAGAACTACTATAAACACCGATATTTAATGGAGAAACAGAAACGACATCAGTTAGCGTGATAGACACCGGAATCGACTTCAGGGTCTCCGATATCTCTTTAACCGCTTGTTGTACCTTATTTGTCGATGCCTCAATAGCATCTTCTAGCTTAACCAGCAGCGCATCTGCATAAGGGTTATCAGCTACTGATGCCTGATATGCCTTGCCAGCCCGCCATATCACTTGCGGCATGCTAAAGATATGGCGCGGGGGTCTTTGTGAATTCATATCGGCTGTTGCGGTTTGTTCTTTACGACGCCCGTCCCATAACCTGATAGCATAATGCGTGTGGAGATCGAGAGTTAAAGACGATTTCAATGCGCCGGCACGGGATTCTCGTTCACGGGTAGGCTGACTGGCAGGAGGTGAAATTGTCGGCTCCTGTGAAGTTGGTCCCTGATGGACGGCTTCATTTTTATCTGTATCTGGCATCGCTGGCTCCTCGTGCTGACCTGAAATATTTCTGATTTGGAGTAGAAATATTCAGGGCAAAGGAGTTGCCAGCTCAATTCAAAACCAGTTTTGAGAATGCGGAAATATAAATCGCTGGAATAAGAAGATGAATACACGAACCATCAAGACCCCACTCGTTCAGCACTGTACATCACAAAATGACAATTTTTTAATCGGTGTTGCGCGGCGCAATAGCGCCTACTTTTTAACTACTTCAACCCTTATCGCCCAAAATCACCCTGCTCCAGCACCTGAATTTAACATGTGGTTATTTTTTAATCTCTGTTGCCAGTGGCAACAGCGCCTGCTTTTTAACCACTTCAACACTCACCACCAAAAAACAGCCCGTTATTCTTCCTGAATCCACAATGTGGTTATTTTTTAATCGCTGTTGACACTGTCAACAGCGATTGCTTTTTAACCAATATAGCATTCACCTATCTGTACACTTACGGCGGATCTCGGCAATTATATTCTGAACATGTACCCTATCCGATACCTGAACGGTTGTGGTTGGTTTAGGCATGGCACCGCCAGTTGTGGGAGAAGGGGGTTCCATTTGGGATGATGCCGGCTGCGCAGAAGGTGTTTTCTGGACAAATAGCTTCCCATCACGGGCCCGCTTCAACACAGCCAGCAGCCAGCCTATTGGGTTGCTGAGACGTCCTTCCGATAGCGCTCTGTCCAGCGCTTGTAGCACCAGTTCAGCTTGTTCAATAGCCAGCGCCTGAAGTTGGTCTGTCACCATGCCACGGTCTTCCACTGGCAACAACCGCACGAAAGCGTCCGGCAGTACGTACGTATTTCTTTTTACACTGTGTGTATTACTACGTACGTAACGGTTCGATTTCCGAACTGAGTGACAACCCTTTGAAATTCCACTGAGTTCGGATTCCGAACTGGGTGATTTATCCCCTTCTGAATGACTGAGTTCGGATCCCGAACTCAGTGATTTTGCATCCGAACTCAGTAATTTTTTCCTTAGTTCGGATTCCGAACTGGGGTAACGAGTACGCTGTCTGGCTGCCATTTGCTGCGGCGTTTGAACCGCATCTAAGCGATTTTCGATAAGTGCAATACGGCTATGGCGATGACGCATCGTTGTATCATTCTTGATTTCGTTCAGAACATCGTATGCTGTCTGACTGATAGTTTTGTTCTTGTTCTGACATGCTTCAGCAACAGTATCCAACCAACCGGGGTCGAAAATCTCAGCATCACGAAATGAGAGTGGTTCATCATGCTGCGCATAGATGTTCCCGCGTACTCGTCCTTTTTCGTCACGAACGCGTTTACACAAACTCAGCCAACCGGTGATCCTCAGCATCAACAGAACACGACTGACTGTCTCCCGGGACGCCTTACCTTTGTGTGGGGAAGCTAACTGAAGCTGTAACTCATCATAGGTGGGAAAAATCGCCCCTTCATTTTGCTGGGCATACAGACGGATCATCATCCAGGCCATCTTATCCAGAGGAGATAGCCGTGTATCTAATAGCAAACGCCGGGGATACGCATCATGTACGTTCCCCATGTAAAGTAGCCCGCTACGCAGTTGTCCCGCGTCATCGCCGGGTATTCGCTCAGCCAACCGGAGGTTCATCTTCTCAACGGTGTAGGCTATCAGGCTGTCTGCCGGCAGATTCATATCGTTATCCTTATCGCTGACTGCTTTTCATCTGGTTGTTGGCTCGCGATAAAAAGCATCAATGCACTTGTTTCTGCATCCGAATAAGCAGATGCAGCATAAATACACTGATTAGTCATATTCTGATTGGCTCTTCTTTGAATATTCCAATGTCTCCATGTCAATAAGATAATCATAATTCGACACAATTTCCCCTCTGAGATCACTCAGAATAATCGCGTCATCAATCTCCCGTTTGGCGGTATACAGTGACTGTTTATCAAAACTATCAATAACCACGCCTTTCTTTTTTTCCAATGCGGCATCAATCGCCTCAATCAATAGCGATCCTGTAATTTCAATATCCATTCACTACCTCATATTATTTACGTATTTCTTTGTTATAACGTTCGTGATTCATTAATTCCCACGAATCCCCATGATTCCGACTCAATAACCGCCAGAATGGACCTATATCTATTTTTAAATACTTCGAACCTCTCTCTGTAAGTCGTGTATAATTTCGTTCTCCTTCTCGAAAG
Organism: Brenneria alni; assembly: GCF_003666245.1. Classification (GTDB taxonomy): domain Bacteria; phylum Pseudomonadota; class Gammaproteobacteria; order Enterobacterales; family Enterobacteriaceae; genus Brenneria; species Brenneria alni. The sequence continues at coordinate 15,494 of NZ_MJLZ01000015.1, read as the reverse complement.
CGCCGGATTTGACTTTTAGCTTTGTGATAATGTGCCTTTGGAACCGTTGCCGGGGCGTATAACCCTGGCATGATTTCGCATAAACGGGTACTCATCCTTAACCTCCGTCATACCGATTTTCTTGCTGATTCAGCATGGGGGACATTCACGCTATGCGCTTTACTCCATGATCTGACTGCGTGCCAGACGGCAGTTAGCGATACATCCATCTGCTCTGAAGCCAACATCATGACATCCAACCCTTCACCGCTGTCGGCATCCTCTACAGCAGCAAGTTGCCAACGTTGCCATAATGCTGCGCTCTCATCTTCATTCAGGACGACACCACGCCCCGGGCGTACATCGATGCCTGCAATACGACGACGACTGGCGACTTCCAGGCTGGATAACCCAAACATGTGTTGCATGAGTTCAATCGATCCCCCCAGCGACAACGCACGATCGATGCGCTGTATGCGCATCTGTTCGCGACGGGCATGTTGAACCAGGCGGTAAAAATTTTCGTGATGAAGGCTGAACTGCAATACGGAAACAGAACTATTGGCAATATAATGAAGATCTTCGATCGTCAGACTTTGCAGTAATTGCATTTCCTCTTGTTTTAGTCCGAGAGACTCACAGCGGCGTATGTAACCACTCTTCAAGTCCATCACTAATTGAGTCAGCAAATTATTCGCTGACTGGGATGCGTTTGCTATTTGTAGTGAATTTTCACTCATTGTTTTTACTCCATGCTTAATGTGTTATTTATTTCTTTTTGAACAGCCTAAATACTTATCGGATAAATACGCATGAATATACCGAAAATCAGAAAGTAACGGCGTACATTCATTCGCAGTTTTTAAGAAGCGTTCACACTCATCATTCTGACTGAGTATTTCTCCACTCCTATCCAGCTCCCGCACCTCATCCGTATACGCATCTTGTATCAAGCGTTCTTTTGCTTTTATGGCACTGGATAATGCATTTAGCAGCACCTCATGATAGGTGCCACTTTGTAAGCGTAATTTTCCCATCCTTTACTACTCTGTTTGTTCCGTTGCGATCTGCCGCTGATGTTCACGTAAACGACGCAATACTCGAATAAGGCGAAATGTTTTTACGGTGTACATATCATCAAGAACGGGAGAATCCCCTTTGCTTGCAGAGCCGATAACATTCAGACAGAAGCTGAACATGTTAAATGGTTCACCGCTTTGTTCGCCAGTCAGCCCATTGAGAAAGAGAATGAATGGCACTTTGGATGTTGATGCGATATAGCCGGCATCGAGAGGCCCCTTTGCTTCCTGAATTTCATCGGGATACCCCATGGCTTCAGCCAACTCAAATGCCAGTCTGTAAGCGCTATCCTGTAAATGCTCAATATCATCCTGGAATGCAGAGATCTGCCAGATATCAGAGACTGGCTCCAGGCCCCCATTAGCAAAAGAATGTGCAGGAGCAGAAGATGCCAGTTGCTGCGTCGAATGATCGCCTGAAGGTAAAGAATATGTCGTCTGATTATTCGAGCCTTCACTCGAGTTCGCCCGATCAGAGAACTCGCTCTGGTTGTCGTCATGAGAAAAGGCTTTGTTATTTCCCTGGCATCCACCGTCCTCTATTATATTCTCATCATCATAATGTTCGTCGTCTTCATCGGGATGCTGATGATGTTCATCAAGCGTACTGTTTAACGAAGGCGGCACAGATGTTGAAGCCGGTGCAGAAAATTGCTGCCTATCGTCATCCTTTCCAACTTGTGAGGAAGATGGAAGCGTAGATTTTGAACCAACATCATCATCCCTTTTGTCCTTATTTGTGTCTTCAGGCGGAGACTCATGGACGAACGCGGGTAATGGTCCGGTTTCACCAAAAAGCTTACGTTGATTACGCACTTTCGGATCTAGCTCCATCACCCAGCGATCGTAGTTCAGCGAAGGGTGCGGTAGGGCACTGACCAGGTCGCCAATAAACTCATCTCGAAACATCTCCAGTGACCAGTCATCCGGCGAGTCGAATTTTTGGCAGCAGTTACCAAAAACATCCCCAAACAGTATTGAAGAGGAAGCGGTCAGGGAATATTCAGACCAAATTTTTTCGGCATCATGTCTTAGGGACAGAAGACTTTGTATTTGAGGACGCCCTAACCCTGACTCCAACAAATTTGGCATATAGGGGTACAGGAAGACTATCGTACTCTCCATCCGGCTAATACTGGAATGATCGATCGGTAAACCAGCCTCTGTCAGCAACGTGGCCAACTCACGCAATGATACGGATTTACCCAGTTGATCTTCGTAAATGCCACGGGCTTTCTGGATACCAAAGGCTTTTTCGATAAACGTCAACTCACCACGGACTTCGTTCTCAGCCAGATGGCCAATGACGCACTGAAGCCGGCCGGGCCACGGTTTGAAAATAACCGTATGGCGAAAGAAACTTTCTTCACCTGTCTCTTGCCACAATTCGCTTAGAATTTCATAACGTGTATTACCACCATCACTGAATACATAAATATCAGGTAAGTTTGGATCACGAGTTACCTTAAGTACCGTATCCAGACCGCGGTGACGGATAGACTCTTTGATCTCGTCATATTTAGAGTTACGTTTGGTTCGAGGGTTATCCGGATGAGGCCCCATCTGATCCAACGTCAGCACCATCGGCATTTCATTGACCGGCAATGCGGAAACCTGTGCCGTTGCTGGCTGACGACTTCCTTGCAGCATCGCACTACCGAGTTGCAACGAGGCTATTTTTTTGCTCATTAGTATTTCTCCCCATAGCCAAGATTCCATTCACCAAAATGGGTAAACTGCGCATCAAACTTCAATTTCACCGTTCCCAACGGGCCTTGTCGTTGTTTACCAATAATTATTTCGGCCAATCCTTTGTCTGGAGTGTTCGGGTCGTAAGCCTCTTCACGATGAATAAACATGATCAAATCACCGTCTTGCTCCAGTGAACCACCGTCTCTCAGATCAGAAAGCGTTGGGCGCTTATCTGCCCGCGCCTGAGGGGAACGGTTCAACTGGGATAAAACCAGCATGGGGATTTTGAACGTTTTTGCACAACCTTTGAGGCCAAGAGAAATCGCCGCGATTTCCTGAGTACGGTTCTCGGCACCTGGACTACTCATCATTTGCAAGTAATCAATCATGGCCAGGCTTGGCTTACCGTATTTGCGGATCAAGCGACGTAGGCGGGAACGCACTAGTGATGGAGTGAGAAAACTGCTGTCGTCAATGACCAGGCGATCACCCCATGATTGGATGAGCTTCATCGCATCAGAGAAGCGTCCCCAGTCCTCATCATTCATTTGCCCGCTACGCATGGCCTGTATGCTGACGCGGCCAATAGATGCCGCTATACGCATCATTAGTTGTTCTGCCGGCATTTCCAGGCTGAAGATGAAAACAGGTTTATCAGGTACCCGCCCCAATGCGTTTTCCGCTATATTGACCCCCAATGCGGTTTTTCCCATTGAAGGCCTTGCAGCCAGGATGATCAGATCCGCTTCCTGAAGGCCACAAGTCTCTTTATCGAGTTCGATAAACCCTGTTGGTGTTCCCGTTATCCCATCCGGGGTCTTGTTATTGAGCTCCAGTCGGTCAACAACCTGAATCAGTGCCTCTTGTGCTGTAACTTCACGCTGCGCTTCTCTCTGTTCCGATATGTCAAAAAGCGCCTGTTCAGCCTGTTCGGCAATATCAGAAACCTTTATTCGCCCATGCGCCGTGGACATAGCATCGGCACTGATCTTCTTACCAAGCATGATCAACTTACGAGCCTGGCTCCTGTCTCTGACAATCTCAGCATAGGCATTCGTATTTGCCGCACTCGGAGTGTTCTTCGCCAGTTCTGCTAGGTAGGCAAATCCCCCTATTGATTCTAATGGACTATTAGGGTCTTTCTCCATCGATTCAGAAAGGGTTATCAGGTCGATCGGCTGACCGCTGTCGACCAGTCGTTGCATGGCATGAAATATCCGTTGATGTGCCCGGTTATAAAAATCGCTGGCAGCGATCCGCTCAACCACATCATCCCAGCGGTTATTTTCCAGCATCAATGAGCCGAGAACTGACTGCTCAGCTTCCAAAGACAAAGGCAGAGACGACACGACCGTAGACGGAGAATTAGCCATGGGCAGCCTCCTTCATTTCGCCACAACCAATCTGGCTAAGACTCATGAATGCCTTCACCAGGCGTTCGTGAGTACGAGGAGAAACTAACATGAGCGGCCAGTCCTCCTGATTTACATAAATAGGTTGTTGTTTCTCGCCACTCCACCCGATTTCAAACAGTCTTTCATCACCACTGGCAGACGAGTCATCTATTGAAAGCAAACGCAATTCTTGCTCAGAAAAGACGTTATAAATAATGACTGAAGATTCAGGGACACCCCATATATTCGCAATAAGCGACTGCAAGCGATCACCAGCATGCTCTTGGTGGAATGTTTCAAAAAAAACGGTCTTTTCATCAATGTCTTGATAGCGCCAATGGTTACAGGAACAGAACGCACGATGGAGAGTCTTCATTGTTTCCCCTCCCATGCGTGATCACTTACTGAAACTACATTAAAGTCATGTAAAAACAGCGTATTGAGTAAGGTCCTGTAAATTTCTGAAAAGGGCGTCGAATCTACCGTTGCGGGGGATACACTCCCATCTACTGACAGATCATTTTCTGACCGCTTAGTTTGGCGACTTCGGTCAGAAGGAACTGGCAGTAAACCCAACAACAGAGAACCTAACAACGGAGATCCGACATGGATTCTTTTGAAAAACGCTGTAAATTTTTTTACCGGCAGGCAGCAGAAAAGTATTCGGAGTATCCCGGTGCAGAACTGATCCAGATGTCCTACCGATTGCTGTGGCTGGGAGAATGGCTTCGTGTGACGCATAACTGGCATCAGCAATTCAGACCCAGTTCCCCGCGAGAAGCATTGGAGTATGCGCTGATTAAGCAGCATCAGTGGACGCCAGAGTCCATTAAGAATATGGCCGATAAAGACATTTCTTTGGCTCTGACTGACTACTGGACCGCCTTTGCAGCCGATCCTGAATGGGGTCCCAAACAATGGGACATTGAGAGGCAACTCGACCGATTGGATGATCCGTTCATTGGAACGGATATTTGGTCGAAAAGCACGCTGACTGATGTCATTCCGGCATAAACGTGGCTGAACGTTAAACATTTCCCACCTCCCCGGCACCAGTTTGATTCCGTAACACGGAATCGAACTGTGCTTTCCAATGTGGAAAGAGCTCGCAGGCGAGGCTATGCATGGTCACTGCCGCGGCCGGGCTTTTGCGGTCGGTCACATATTCAAGGCGATGGACGGGCTGCCCAAAGGCGTGGCCGCGTTTATAGACTTCAAGCTGGTCTATTTTTGTTTCAAGTATGGAAATGTTTATGCTTTCGGATTGGAGGTATTTTCTCTCGGAAACGATATTACCCAATTCTTCCAGAGTCTTACGATCCAATGATGTGTTCTCAACGCAATTGGCCAGAATTTTGATATCAGGTATCTGTATCCCGTAAGCCTGCAACGCTAGTAAGCGGGACATTAAACGCACCGTTCCACGCATGAACTCCCGAACATCTGGAAGTATCGGTTTAATCACCCCAACGACATTCTCTGTGGCAGCCAGAACAACGAGCTCAACCATCACGCCAGCAGCGCCTTTCGAGTCGATCATGATGACGTCGTAATCCTGAAAACTTTGATGCTGAAGGATGTTCTTGAGACGCATACGTCCATCAGGAGCATGCAGCATGGCATTAGAAAGGCAATCATCAGGATCGTTGGAGATAATGAGATCGAGATTGGGTATGGCGGTGCGAGAAATTATACTATCCGGCTGGTTTAGATCGGCTGTCTGCATTAGCAGCTCGAACAATCCAAATGGAGCCTCATGCTCTAGTGCATAAATACTACTGGCAGTTGGCTGAGAATAATCGCCATCAATCAATAGGGTTTTTAAACCTGCATCGGCAAAAAAACCTGCCAAGTTAGCAGCTTGAGTAGATTTTCCTTCGCCGCCCTTTGTCGAAATTACGGGTAAAATATTCATTTTGCACACTCGATTGAATGTGCAGCTTGTTTCCGGCTATCTCAGCACGGGGATTGAAAATCCTCGTGTCCTTGGTTCGATTCCGAGTCCGGGCACCATAATTTAGTTTCAGGATGTCCTTATGCGTCCGGGAACGTTGAAAAATCAGTAAGTTGATAAGAATCTGGAGTACCAACAGGTACTACCAGATTTTTTGACATCCGTAGTTTTTGGGGGCTTAATTGGGGGCCTGCCGGTTCGATAAACTATGGAGCCCCCACCATGCCTCTGACAGATACCGCCATCCGAAGCGTCAAGCCGCTCGATAAACCTTACAAACTCAGCGACGCGCAGGGCTTATACCTGCTGATTAAACCCAACGGTTCCAAGCTCTGGCATCTTAAGTACCGCTTCGGCGGCAAGGAGAAGAAGCTGGCGTTTGGCGCTTACCCCACCGTCACGCTGGCAAATGCCCGCAAGCTACGCGAGGAAGCCCGCTTGGTACTCAGCGCGGGCGACGATCCCGGCGTAAAAAAGCAGCAGGAGAAACATTCGCGCAAAAGCGGCAATACCTTTGAAGAGATCGCCCGCAAGTGGGTGGCGGGTAATATCCGTTGGACTGAAGCCCATGCCGCCAAAGCCCTGCGCTCGCTGGAACTGCACGTCTTTCCGCTGATCGGTAAATTCCCCGTTACCGACCTGAAAACGGCCGATCTGCTAATCCCGCTGCGGGTGGCAGAGAGAAAAGGCAATCTGGAAACCGCCGCGCGGATACAGCAGCGCACCACGGCGATCATGCGCTATGCGGTACAGGAGGGGCTGATTGCCAGTAATCCGGCCAATGACCTCTGCGGCGCTATCACCCCGCCGCCAAAAAACCATTACCCTGCCCTGCCGCTGGAAAAACTGCCGGAGATGCTGGAACGGATAGAAGGCTATTCCGGCAGGATCCTAACCCGGCTGGCGGTGCAGCTTAACCTGCTGATCTTTATTCGCTCCAGCGAGCTACGCTTTGCCCGCTGGACGGAGATCGATCTGGATGGCGCAATGTGGACTATCCCCGCGCAACGTGAACCCATTCCGGGCGTGCGTTATTCAGAGCGCGGTGCGAAGATGAAAACACCGCATCTGGTGCCGCTGTCAACACAGACGGTAACTGTACTGAAGCAGCTAAAACTGCTGTCCGGTAGCAGTGAGTTGCTGTTTCCCGGCGACCACGACCCGCGCAAACCGATGAGCGAAAACACCATCAACAAGGCGCTGCGCACGATGGGCTATGACACGCAGGTGAACGTTTGCGGTCATGGTTTCCGCACGATGGCCTGTAGCGCGTTGATTGAATCAGGCCGCTGGTCAAAAGATGCCGTGGAGCGGCAGATGAGCCATCAAGAGCGTAACCACGTTCGCGCCGCCTATATCCACAAGGCGGAGCACCTCGACGAACGCACGCAGATGATGCAATGGTGGTCGGACTATCTCGACGCCTGCCGGCAGAAATTCATCCCGGCTTACCGTTTTGAGAGGCATATTCAGGTTGCCTGAACCCGCGACTGATTGACGCCGGAAAGTAGATCTTTGCGCCAGCGGATCTGCTTTTTTATTTGCACCAGTTCACTGACGCCGGAAAATCGCAGGACTGCACCAGATTCCCCGTCGAACGAACATCGAACTGCGCCAATCACGGCTTTTTAGCCCTTTGGCCCTTTCCGGTTTGGCGCTGTTACCCTTAGCCTTCCTTTACCCTTTAGGCCTTTTCCCTTTCGCTGCACCAGCACGGAAACTCACTCCTCTCCCCGCCGTCCGTAAACCTGCGCCACATAACGCCCGCGCCCGTCGCCGTGACCTAAATCCATCGCCGTCAGCGCCAGCGCTTCTTTTTCGCTGAATCCGTGCGCCAGATAATGACGAATGGCATCCTGCGCCCAGGCGTAGCGCAATGAATGCGGGGAATATGCGCCAGTCAAGCCGATACGCGAAGCCTGACCGTGCCAATATTTCATCGAGCTTTTCAGGTCGGGCCTGTCAATCAGCCTGCCATTGCGCTGTTCTGCCACAGCCAGCGCATTTTCCAGCGCTTTTCTGACTGCGCCAGCGTCCAGAATTATTGTCTCGCGGGACCGTCCGCCTTTGGTGCCGAAAACGATGGTCAGCCGGGTTTCATCACGCTCCAGCGCCTGTTTCCACGTCCTAAGCGATTGCGCACACTGCACCGCTTCCTGTGAACGCAGGCCTATCAACTTTGAAAGTTCCAGCGCCGCCGCCATCCCGGCGTCTTTTGCGCGAGCGATTTCAAGCACCTGCCGATAATACTCCGCCGTAATCGCCCGCCGGGTGCCGTTGCGGGATGCGCCGGACAAGCCGAGCGATTTATTGGACAGCCGTTCACTGGCTGCTAACCGATCACGCCCGGCCTGCTTCAACAGACAGCGGATCGCCGCCATCTCGTTTTGCAGGCTACGTTTCGTTATGCCCTGTTCCTGCCGCCCACGAATGTAATTCTCAATATGTCGGGCTTTCAGTTGCTCCACCCGGCGGATCTGTACATTCTGCCCCAGTAAGCGCTCACAAAATCGCTGAGCCAGCCTAATACGGTCGTGGACGGTTTTATGGCTACCGCCCGCCTGTCGCGCCAGCGTTTTCATTTCCTGCTCCAGAAGACTCATTTTTACATGTCCCCTTTTCATGATTACCGCAAAATCCAAAACAGATACAACCTTCCCCGGCGCATAGGCTGATAGCCCCTGATTTTTGTCGGGGCTGCGAACGATACCTGAGCGCCGGGGCGGCAGCCGTTGAGGTGTTGTGGGGCTTCGGTTGTGCTCTCTGAGCAGCCGCCAGCGTTAGCTGGTTATCCCCCGGATCGTCCTGATCCCCCTCCGGTATCGGTTCAAGTTCTCCTGTGAGTGGAGGTGGGTTGAGTTAAGGTGTCAGAATCCTGCTATTGGCTGGTGCAGTTGATTTCTCTGGTGCAGATCGAAAAGGCTGCGTGCGTCACTTTCCCGCTCGGCACGGTTAAAGTGACGCACTGGACTGGCGCAGTGATTAAAAATTGAAATTCTGGTGCAGGATTGCGGCCACGCGACAGCAAAGCCGCTGTCTTGGCAGGCCGAGTTCATAAAGGTTAGAGGCGCTGATAATCAGCAGGCCCGGAAATGTCCGGCAGCGTTAAGCAGTGGCAATAAATTGTCGTGTGTAACGAATGGCCCCGACCGCGGTACGGTTCGGCAGTTTTCAGGGGCATTGCCGTATCCGGCGACCAGCCTGCATGTCAGGCCGCTTCTTGCAGGTCATGAAGCGTAGGTGTTGTCCGCAGACAACCTGTTGCATGGCAGAGCCTATATCGTCGCCACGATTGCTGAAAGTAAAAACTATCTTGAGGAAGAAAAGGTTATTCGCTGCCGGGACATCATTTCGCCCAAATAAGCAAGGGCGCTATTGTAGCGCCCCGTACAGTTAACATGAAACGCCATCAGCTAAGGATAGTCCCCAGTCGGGCCAGTACCTCGCTTACGATACTGTCCGGGATCCGCTCCAGCCTTATGCCGTTTCTGGCCCCCATATCAATGGTCCTGGGCTGGTCGCAGCGAACAACACCTGTCGTTTTCGTTCCCGCGCCATCCAGTGAAACGGCAAAACCAGCCGTTCGGGCAAAGTTTCCACCGCTGGTGACAGGAACAACCACCGGCAACCGGGTGATTTTGTTAAACGGCGCAGGTGAAACGATAAGCACCGGGCGTTTTCCGCTTTGCTCATGCCCGGCAGTGGGATCAAGTGACACGAGCCAGATTTCCCCTCTGTCCATTTACAGGATCTCCTTCCCTGTGGCAGGCGCGTCAATCCATTCCCGCTCTTCATCACTTATTTCGGCTTGTGGATCGCACTGCGCCAATAGTTCGGCAAGCGAATAGTGAGGCCGTTTTTGAGGTTCAATGATGAGGCAGCCATTATCAACGGTCACGCCGACCTCACTATCCGGCGACAAATCCAGCGTTTTCAGCACAGCGGGAGGCACTGCCAGCATGACAGATCCTCCGACTTTTTTCAGACGAGTGGTATACATAGCGCACCTCCTAATATTATATTTTAATATAACATCACTGGACGGGAATGTACAATTATCAATCAGATTCATCATAATCTCCTTAACGTCACGAATAACGAAGCATCAGCGGAATGCACCTGTTGGTTGAAGAGTGGGTTTGAATGCGGGGTTGATTACAAAGTAATGAAGTATGAGGAAGCCTTAATCCATCCCGCGACAGACCCGGCAGTTTTCAAAGGCGGCATTGCCGGTAAAGGCGACCATCCTGATATATCAGGCGCTTCTTGCAGGTCATGAAGCGCGGGCTGTCCACAGACAGTGTGTTGCGGGAGGGACATTACGCCAACAGCTCGGGCACAGAAACAAAAAACTAAAAATGAGGCGGGGAGAATGTTTGTTGACTAATCTTCTTCCTGTGAGTGAGAAACCACGCAGCAAAAACAAGATGTTGTATAGATTATCAGGAGAATCGCAACGAAAAAGCCACATTGCCGCAGGAAAAAGCCCAGCTTTTTGAAAAACGCAACGCTGTATGTAGTGATTTACATCAAAAAGTATCTTGTTGATATTTATGCAAAAGAATAAAACATCTATCCATACCAATATCTTATAAATCAACTATTGCGGAGTAATCAAAAGGGTTGAATTAGGATTGGCTTTCTTATAACGATGGTACTGCAAAATTAACGTCGCCAGATCATCGTCCACAGCATAGAAATAGGCTTCCGGTACGTCCAGCACCGCTGCGAACCGGCAGACCAGACCAAAATCCGGCGAACTGACTTCTCTCTCGTATTGACTCACGCGAGAACTTGCCGTTTCCTCATCCAGTCCAGCGAGGCAACCGAGCTCCGCCTGTTTTAATCCCATGTTCACTCGGGCCAACCTTAATCGCTTACCAATCACGATGTTACCTGCTTCGCTGACTAACATAAGCCGATTATCGTCGTTCCCTACACTTGCTTCCTGAAGCATTTCTTTTCTGAATAAACTTTAAATTTAATTGGGGTTATTTTTTACACCAAAATGGAGAAATAATTTATTAGGAAAAGTAATAATTAAATAAAGAGAGAAAACGCATAAAGATTGAACGCCGAGAACCAGCTGGGATATCAACCTCACAGAGGTGTGATTAGCAGAGTGGAGGTAGGGTTGGCTTTTCTGAAACGGTGATACTGCAAAATCAATGTGGCAAGATCGTCATCGACGGTATAGAAATAAGCTTCCGGCACGTCCAGCACCACAGCGAACCGGCAAACCAAACCAAAATCCGGTGAGCTGACTTCTCTCTCGTATTGACTCACACGAGAACTCGCTGTTTCTTCATCCAGACCAGCGAGGCAACCGAGCTCCGCCTGTTTCAGTCCCTTGTCCACTCGGGCCAATCTTAATCGCTTACCAATCACAGCGTTATCCACATTACTGATCGACATAGAACGATTATCGCCGCTCTTGATAAGTCTCTCTTGAATGATTCCTTTCCCTAGTAAATTTTAAATTTATTTTTGGTTGTTTTTTCATCTAAAATAAAGTTATCATTTACTAGAGGAAGTAAAGTTTAAATCTAAGAGGGGAGGAAGTATGAACATTGCACAACAAGATCAGCGAATGGACTGGCATCCTGCCGACATCATTGCAGCTCTTCGCAAACGTAATACTACGCTGGCAGCCGTATCACGCGCAGCTGGGCTTAGCTCATCAACACTGGCAAATGCGCTTACCCGACCATGGCCGAAAGGTGAACTGCTCATCGCAGAAGCGCTGGGGATCCCAGCCAGTGAAATCTGGCCTAATCGTTATTTCGATACGCAAGGACGGTTAATTCCTCGAGAAATTAGGACGAAAAAACAATTAGATAACTAACAATTACTACTGAGTTCAAGTGCCAACAACAGGGAAAAACCAGTTTCGATTTCTGATCGATTCAGCCATCCAGTTAGTATTGCTATCGTTGGCTCGATATTTCTAACGAGCCAACAGATATCAAACCTGCCAGACTACTGACTAATCACGTACCCCGGAATACAACGCTACCTCTTGGTTAATTGCTGAATACTCACCTGGAGTATATACTCAAAGTATACACAAAAGAGGATCTCTATCATGAAACACCGCGTTAGCGTTACCGTGGACAAAGACAATTATCAGGTTCTGAGTGCTGCCGGAGTCAACATTTCTGGTCTGGTAAATGACGTCATTGGCAAGGAAGCCCGCCGTATAAAGGCTGAGGAATGGAAGAAGGAAAACCGCGAAGGGATGGAAGAAGTCGCCAGATTTATCGCACAGAATGGTTCCTTTTCGGATGAAAACAGGAACTGGTGATCATGCAATTCATTGTTTACCAATACAAACGCGTCAGTCATTACAAAATGTTTGTTGATGTGCAAAGTGATATTGTCGATACACCAAAACGGCGCATGGTCATTCCGCTTATCGAATCGCATCACATGTCTGAGAAAGTGAATAAGACACTGTTCCCTCGACTCCGCATCAACGGCGAAAATTATCGGCTGATGACCACTGAACTATCAAGCGTTTCCGTTGAAGTTATGGGTGAAACTATCGCGGATCTTGGCGAGTATGCCGATGAGATTAAGGATGCTATTAATCTTATGTTTTGGGGGATTTGAAAGGCATCAAGTGTATTCGTATAGAACCCTAAACATAGCGCTGCTCGCCCCCGACTAGGGAACATTAGCATGCCAAAAAATTTCTAAAAATTAATGGGCTGGTTTACCGAGATACATACACCAAGGCTGTGTGTAGCACGAAGCAGTGCAATGAAGAAACAAGACTTTGAAAATCTATCGTAAGTCCATCTGACATGGCAGTACCATCATTAGTAATGGTTGACAATTGATAAAGCGATGCTAATGAGTTAGATTAAATAATGAACCAAGCACATAATTAGACTTAACTTAGCGATATTTGTTCGTAAAGGTGCAGCAATGCTTGAAAAATTAGAATTAACCAAAAATGTTCAATTTTATAAAATTAAGAATGATGATCCTCTACGATCCGCGAATGAAAATGTTATTTTAAATATTTTCAACGTAGCTGACGATAATATAGAGCCAGAACACGACTACATTTTAAATAAATTTAGAGATATTCGTACATTTATTGACAACGATATTCAGTATCGATATTCCATTAAGATATTCCCTACTATAAGACCAGTTTACTTCATAAGAAAAGAGATAGAAGAAGAAGGGTTATATGATCGGATCTATGCTTTCATAATTATTTTCGAGTTTGATGACCACATTTGCATAATTAAAAAAAGCTGTGCAAATATCACTGATAAAATTGAAATGAACTTTGATCTAATTACGAGTGCAATGATCGCTGATACTTTCAACGACTCTGATGTATCTTTCCAAAGAATATCTATGAGAAACATGACTGTATCAGAAAAAGCTATTAGAAACCGTTCTTACGAAGCAGCAGATCTTAAGGGCACTTTTTCAACTCATGCTGCTGGTAGATCTATACCCTTATTTTTAAAGTATCGTCAAGGTTCTATTGTAAGGACTATATCTGGAACAGGAAGGCTAGTTGAATCTTCTCATAGAGTGAATTTTGATGATTTAGCTTTGTGGGCTTACAATCAACTATTGCTAATAAAAGATGGCAGCGGTGAAAAAGATTTTCTTGATGCTTTTGCAAAACAAAAGAATCTTCAGGATGTTTTGGAGGTCACATCACCCAATGCAATTTTAATCGAGAGCGCATCCTTATATGATCAGCTTATCGAAGATAGCATTCAAATTAAATATGTTAATAAGAAAGGGAAAGATACAGTTCTTAATGCTAGCCAGATGAATATGTTATTTAAGCATCTTGAGCGAGTTTACACTATAAATTCAGACAAAAGAATCTCGAAAGTTTTAGGGAAAGCATTCATCAGAGTTAATAATAAAACATTGACGTTTGACTCATCCTTTTTGAGATCACTCAAAGTCAATATCTCAGGCAGTGACGTAACATTACAAAGCTATATAATAAAGAATGGTTTTTACAGCATTACTTTTAATGATCCTCGATACATGTATTTCATAGGTAACTGTTTTCAAGATGATTCAGGAATTTCTGAGATAAATAGCATACTTGATATGTTAACCCCAGTGAAAAACATGAGCCTAGTGAAGACCGAAAAAGGTAGTTTCAGAAGAAATAGTGCTAATTTTTCCAGAGATTCAATGTTTTATTTAGTTGAAAATAAACATAAACATGATGATTATGTTTTCTGTGATGATTTGGGCACTGAGTGGGCAGATCATATAACCTTTAATAAAAAAGATTCTTGTATTAATTTCATTCATTCTAAACATGGTCCGAAGAGCACATCAGCGAGCAATCTTCATGATGTTATAGGTCAGGCGGTTAAAAACTTAGGTTATCTTAACTTTAGCCAAGCGGATTTGACTAAAAAGATACATGACAAGCTATCGTTAAATTACAACTCTAGCAAGGGTCCTACGCAGATAAAAAGAGCCCGGAAAGGAAATATTGTTGTCTTTGATGCATATATGACGGAAATGCTTAAAGACTATAAGCTACACAGGAAATGCATTTTGAGTTGTTCTTTTATTTCGAAAAGTGCAATAACTACAGAATTTAAAAAGATACAGAAAGGAGATAAAGTGAATGGTCATATAACGCAGCTTTTATGTGTATTAGCTCAGACCTGATCTGACAGTTACCGGTTATTTATACAGGTATCTGTCAGGTTACATCTGGCTTAAATTTTTCTCGGCCCAGATGCACTTTCCATCAAGTAATGTTTCCATTGGCGTCCGGCCACAGCACATTTTCCCCTGATGAGTTCGCTCATTATTATAGTGAGCCAGCCATTCATCAAGATCCGATTGTAATGTATCAAGATCACCATATAACTTTTTGCGGAACGTCACCTGATAAAACTCGTTCAGTATCGTTTTATGGAACCGCTCGCAGATGCCGTTGGTCTGTAAGCGTCCGGCGAACTCACATTGCGCGACTGAAGTAACATTATAGACTGGTCGGTATCAGCTAAAGCTATTTTCGGCGTAAGGCAACAGCTCGCTGATCCGGTTGTTGGGCCAGATAGGCAAGCGCGTTAATACGTCACGCAGCCAGATATACGGGTCGTGGCCGTTGAGTTTCGCGGTTTCCAGCAGACTCAGGATAGACGCCATTCGTTGCCCGGCGCGCAACGATCCGGCAAAAAGCCAGTTCTTGCGGCCCACGGCTACCGGACGGATGCAGTTTTCCGTGCGGTTATTATCTATGGGGACCCGCCCGTCATTCAGATAACGCAGTAAGGCCGGCCAGCGTTTCAGCGTGTAGTCCAGCGCTTTACGCAGTGCGGAGTTGGGCGCGGCCTGCGGCTGTTGCAACACCAGCCACTGGTGGAAGGCCGCCAGCCGGGG